>NZ_JBEPMC010000010.1:0-262743 GCF_040545535.1 Mesorhizobium robiniae | reverse complement strand
CGGAACCCGCTGAATACGTCCGGATCTGCGACGTCTACGGCGCTGGCTACTTCTACATTCCCGGTACCGAAACCTGCCTGCGCATCGGCGGCTATCTCCGCTATGACATCGGCGTGGGCGATCTCGGCACGTTCAATGGCGCGCAGTCGGTCGATCGTGAGGATGGTGACCTCAACGACACCTACCGCAAGAACATGCGCTTCACGCTGAAGACCTGGACCGGCCAGGAAACCGAGCTCGGCACCTTGAAGACCTACACCGAGACCCGCTTCCAGTTCGGCAACGACAATGCCGCCGAATATATCAACGACGCCCACAACAGGGACGTGTCGCTGAACTTCGCCTGGATCCAGCTCGGCGGTCTGCGCGTCGGTAAAGACGAATCGGCCTTCGATACGTTCACCGGTTATGCCGGCAACGTCATCCAGGATACGCTGGTTCCCTACGGCGGCTTCGACACCAACGTCGTCCAGTACTACTTCGATGCCGGCAACGGCTTCTCCGCCGTCGTCTCGCTCGAAGAAGGCTACGGCCCCTTCACGATCGACAGCTATGTTCCGCATGTCGTCGGCGGCTTGAAGTGGACGCAGGGCTGGGGCGCGATCTCCGGCGTCGTTGCTTACGACAGCGCCTACGAAGAAGTCGCCGGCAAGGTTCGCCTCGACATCACGCCGATGGAGAACCTGTCGCTGTTCATCATGGGCGGCTACGGCACCGACGACAACCTCGAGGACGCCACCTGGGCAATTCCTGCTGGCGGTCGCGGCATGTACAAGCTGTGGGCCGGCAACTGGGCAGTCTGGGGCGGTGGTACCTACACCATCAACGAGAAGACCTCGTTCAACCTCCAGGCTTCGTATGACGAAGGCGAAAACCTCGGCATCGCTGCCAACATTGCTTACGACGTCGTTCCTGGCCTGACGGTCACGGCCGAAGTCGATTACCTGCGCGCCGGCGAGTTCGGCGAACCCGGCTTCTCCAACTGGACCGGTGCCGACAAGGAAGACAGCATCGGCGGCCTCCTTCGCTTCCAGCGCTCGTTCTAATCAGCAGCGTCTGACTGAACTTGAACCCGGCGGGCAACCGCCGGGTTTTTTCGTATCGGCGCGGCTGTCAAGTTGCGCGATGCATGGCGCCGCCGATACTGGCCACGGTCGTTTTCTGCTAATTTGGAGCGGAATGCAGCCGCCAATCTCCAGTGCTGGCGATTGGCCATCAGCCACTATTCCCGCGTCATCTAGGACGGAGCCAACGCGAAGCGGAGCTCAGACCCTGGGATGACGAAGGGAAGGATGCTGTTTACGCGATGCGAACCGCCGACCTCAGTCAGATCTCTGCAAGATCGCCCAGCGACTGTATCAGCGGCTGAATTTCGTTCTCATAATTTTTCCAGCGCTTGACGGACGATTTGTAGATCGGTTGACGAACCTGCCAGCGACTGGGCGTATTGACCGAACCATCCCTATCGAAAAAGCGCAGGCAGGCATCATCCCAAGGCAGCCCGAGATAATCTATGAGGCGGCGCGACTGTGCTTCCTGGTCGTCAACCAGCGTTTCGTAGCGATTCTCGAAGATAAGACCCGGAAAAACCTCGTTCCAATGCCGCATCAGGCGGTCATACTCACGATAGTACAGGCCTAGTGTTTTCAGGTCGGTGTTGTAGCTGTGCCCCTCGCTGAAGTTCAGGACAAAGCAGGAAACGCAATTGTCGATGGCGTCACGACGGCAATGAACGATGCGTGCGTTGGGAAAGAGAAGGCCGATAAGGCCGATCAGTTCGAAATTGTGCGGCGCCTTATCGACTACGCGAAGCGCGGTAGGCGCCCGCTCCCGCAAATAGGAGAGATGCTCTTGGGCCAGCGTTCTGGACAGATCTTCCGTGATCGACATGATTGGCTGGGTCAAATCTCCAGCCGATGAGGTTTTGAGGCCGATCGCATTCGCGACCCGCCTTAGTTTGGCAAGCTCCCCTGCACCATGGACACCGGGATGGCTGGCGCAGATCTGTTCCGTGAGCGTTGTTCCCGAGCGGGGCATGCCAACTACGAACACGGGCACTTCGGAAGGGTTTCCATAGCCGGCCCTAGCCGCCAAAAAATCCGGCGTGAAGGTTTCAATCATCGAGTCGATCCAGCGACGATACAAGTCGATATCGAACTTGTAGCCGGAAGCCTGTTTCGCCCTGTTGAAATGGTCGAATGCCTCATCATAACGCTTGAGGTCGTTCAGCACCTTACCGGCGGCGTGATGGAGTTGCTGCGCGCCTTCCGAACCAAGCTTCGGGTTGCCGAGCTCACGAAGGATGGATTGGAGTTCCTCGGGCTCTTCGGTGAACTTTTTCGTCTGCACAAGATCGTTGTAGGCAGCCGGTATGTCGATGCGACGTTCGATTGCTTCTTCCAGATAGGCGGCGGCTTCATCCATGCGCCCCAGGCTGCTGAGCGCGCTGGCCAGCCCGACCCGCACCTTGGGATGATTGCGGTTGATTTTCAGCGCCTTCTCGTAGAGCGGCAAAGCCATGTCGGGCTTGTCAAACGCCATGTAAGCGCGCCCCAATGCACAAAGTGCTTCGATGAGGCCGGGCTGCAGTTCCAAGGCGTACTGCATATGCTTGATTGCCGGCGAATATTCGCCGACCTTCACATAGGCCTCGCCAAGACTTAGGTGGTAGTAGGGGTTTTTAGGCTCCTCGCCGACCGCCCGTGCGAAATACTGCAACGCCATCTCATCATGGTAACCCAGGCACACGGTCCCCAGGATGTACAGGGCAAGAGGATGGTTTGGCGTGCGCGCCAGAACCCGGAGGCATAGATCCTGTGCCTCGTCGAGCCGCTTTGCCTGCTGAAAGATATATGCCTGTTTCAGCAAGGCATCGTCGGCCTGCGCCCGCGATTGAGCGTTTCCTTTCTGCAGATTCACTACAGGCTTCATCATCGGCGCCTTGGCTTGTGGCGCGGAGCCGGGCTTGAGGTGCTTGGACCAAGCAGGTGGGAGTCGATTGTTCATGATATCTCGCTAGCAAAAACAGCCGAAGGAATCCAGCATGCCGGTTGCAGCCAAGGCGGGAGCTTGCGCGGCCAACTGTGCCGCGCTAGCAAGATGCTCCCTTTTCGAACGAGCCCCCTTTTCGAACGAGCCCTCGCCATGCGCCAGCGCCCTCCCCTCACGCCAATAATCAGCGCGCTTCCCTCAACGGTGCCGTTTGTCGGCCCGGAAGCGCAGGAGCGGGACCGCGGCCGCGGGTTTCGCGCCCGCATCGGCGCCAATGAGAGCAGTTTCGGTCCCTCGCCGCGCGTCATCGCCCGCATGGCCGGCATCGCCCGCGACATGTGGATGTATTGCGACCCCGACAATCACGATTTGCAGGTGGCTGTCGCCGCGCATCTCGGCGTCAGCGCCGAAAACGTGGTTGTCGGCGAAGGTATAGACGGCTTGCTCAGCCTGGTGGCGCGCATGTATGTGGCGCCTGATGACGCGGTGGTCACCTCGCTCGGTGCCTATCCGACGTTCAATTTCCACATAGCCGGCGTCGGCGGCCGGCTGATCGCAGTTCCCTACGAGAACGACCGGGAAAGCCTGGATGGCCTATTGGCTGCAGTGCGCAAGGAAAATGCGCCGCTGGTCTACCTCTCCAACCCGGACAATCCAATGGGAAGCTGGTGGGAGGCGGCGGAGCTGATCCACTTCATCGAAGCCCTGCCGGAGACCACCATGTTGGTGCTCGACGAGGCCTATGGCGAGTTGGGGCCCGCCTCGGCGCTGCCGCCGATCGATGTGGCGCGGCCGAACGTCATCCGCATGCGCACCTTCTCGAAGGCCTACGGGCTGGCCGGCATACGCTGCGGCTATGCGGTGGCCGACGCCCAGGTGATCCGCGACTTCGAAAAAATCCGCAACCATTACGGCGTCAGCCGCATGGCGCAGATTGCCGGCGTCGAGGCGTTGGCCGATCAGAACTATCTCCAGAGTGTGGTGGCGCGGGTCGCTGCCGGCCGCCGGCGTATAGCTGAGATAGCCGAGGCGAATGGACTGAAGCCGCTGCCCTCGGCGACCAATTTCGTCACAATAGACTGCGGTCGCGACGGGTCCTTCGCGCTGAACGTGCTGCAGGCGCTTTTGTCGCGCGATGTGTTCATCCGCAAACCAATGGTGCCGGTGCTCGACCGCTGCATCCGGGTCAGCGTCGGCCTCGACCATGAGCTCGATATCTTTGCCGAGGAATTGCCCGGCGCGTTGGCGGCGGCACGGGGGAACTGAGGATCATCGCTACGCGAGCGTTTTCGGCCTTGCCGCTATCTCCCCGTCGCCGAGCAGGCACATGACCCGCTTCAAGGTGTTCGAAAGCTCGGCGGCTTCGTCGTCGGCCAGGCCGGCCGTCAGCCGGGTGAGATCGCGATCCGCCGCCGCCTGAAGTGCTGCCAGTTCGGAGTTTCCCCGCGCGGTCAGCGACAGGATGCGCTGGCGCCGATCGTTCGGATCGGTACGCAATTCGGTCAGGCCCATGGCAGCGAATTTTCTGAGGATCCGCGTGACATAGGCCGGGTCCAGCCGGAGCTCGCGGGCAATCCCGGACGCAGCCGGCCCGAGGCCGAGATGGAACGCTCGCGCAAGAAACCCTGCCTCGCCGCTCGGGTTGGCAGCGACGGCTCCCGCGCGGTGACCCAGCTCGAACAGCACCCGCGCCTCGGCTAGCGAGTAGGTGCTGTGCATCAAGTTTTCGTCGAGAAGCCCGATCAAGCTGGTGTAAAGCCTGTTGAAATGGCGGATTTCTCCGACCATGGCATTCCGCTCATCCGGCATGTCGGGTTCCGTCTCTGGAAATTCTACACCGCAGGATCATCACTGTATTATTTGACTTAGTCAACCATTTAAAGGCTGCAGTCACTTATCAGAAAGCCCTTGAATTAATTAAACGTTCGTTTTATTATTACCGCTCTCGATGAGGCGACGATGGCCCGCACGACCGGTTCCGACGGCGAAAAGACCGAGGCAGCGATCCGCGAAGCGGCGGTTAACCTGATCGCGCGTCTAGGCTACGAGGCGATGTCGATGCGCCAGCTCGCAGCGGAGGTCGGGGTCCAGGCCGCCGCGCTTTACCGCTATTTCCCGACCAAGGAAGACCTCTTGTTCACGCTGATGCGCGAACATATGGAAGGGCTGATCGGGGTGTGGAATGCGGCGCGCCCCGCCACGGCCGATCCGGCGGGGCGGCTTGCCGCCTATGTCGAAAACCACATCGCCTTCCACATCGAGCGGCGCCACGCCACCCATGTCTCCAACATGGAACTGCGCAGCCTGTCGCATGATCGCCTGACGCGGATCCTGCGCATGCGCACGGCCTATGAAAAGGAGCTGCGCGCCATCCTGCGCGACGGCGCGGAAGCCGGCGTCTTCAGCGTCGAAGACACAGGGCTGACGGCGATGGCGGTGATCCAGATGATGACCGGCGTTATCGTCTGGTTCCGACCGGGCGAGCGGCTATCGATCTCGGAGGTAACCGCCACATATCTTTCAATGACGATGCGACTGGTTGGAGCAGAGGCTCACGGCGCGAGTACGACCTACAGCACCGTGCGCGGCTTCGGCCGCGCAAAGGACGCTGTAGCACTTTGATTTTGCGCATGATCCCTCCCGGAATCGAATTCGATTTCGGGACCATGTGCCGGGAGGAACGGCATGTACACGCACACACTCAACTTCGGGCTTGACGAAGACATCGAGGCGCTGCGCGACCTGGTGCGGCGCTTCGCCCAGGAAAAGATCGCACCTATCGCCGCTGAGATCGATCGCTCGAACGAATTTCCGGCGCATCTGTGGCGCGAATTCGGAGCCCTCGGCCTGCTCGGCATCACCGCCGACCCGGATTTCGGCGGCACCGGCATGGGCTATCTCGCCCATGTGGTCGCGATGGAGGAGATTTCGCGCGCCTCGGCCTCGGTCGGCCTCTCCTACGGCGCCCATTCCAATCTCTGCGTCAACCAGATCAATCGCTGGGCGACACCGGTACAGAAGGAAAAATATTTGCCAGCGCTGTGCAGTGGCGAAAAGGTCGGCGCACTGGCAATGTCGGAAACCGGCGCCGGCTCCGATGTCGTGTCGCTCAAGCTGCGTGCCGAAAAGCGCAACGACCGCTATGTGCTCAACGGCACGAAGATGTGGATCACCAATGGCCCGGACGCCGAGACGCTGGTCGTCTATGCCAAGACCGATCCGGAGCTCCATTCGCGTGGGATCACCGCCTTCATCGTCGAGAAATCGATGGCCGGCTTTTCCGTCGCGCAAAAGCTCGACAAGCTCGGCATGCGCGGCTCGAATACCGGCGAGTTGGTTTTTTCGAATGTCGAGGTGCCGTTCGACAATGTGCTGCACGAGGAAGGGCGCGGCGTCGAAGTGCTGATGTCGGGCCTCGACTACGAGCGCACCGTGCTCGCCGGCGGCCCGATCGGGCTGATGGCGGCATGCCTCGATGTGGCGGTGCCTTATGTGCATGAACGCAAGCAGTTCGGCCAGCCGATCGGCGAGTTCCAGCTGGTGCAAGGCAAGCTCGCCGATATGTACACGACGATGAACGCCGCGCGCGCCTACGTCTATGCTGTCGCCGCCGCCTGCGACCGCGGTCAGGCGAGCCGCAAGGACGCCGCCGCTTGCGTGCTGTTCGCCGCCGAAAAGGCGACGCAGATGGCCCTCGATGCCATCCAGCTGCTGGGCGGCAACGGCTACATCAACGATTATCCGACCGGTCGGCTTTTGCGCGACGCCAAGCTCTACGAAATCGGCGCCGGCACCAGCGAAATCCGCCGCTGGCTGATCGGTCGCGAAATCATGGCGGAGGGAGTTTAATGGCGCTTTCTTGGTATTTGCCATACAGACGACGTCGTGCCATATTTCTATAATGTGCCACACTCCTGGAACGAGGCAAGCCATGGCAAGCGAAACGGAAAAGGCAGGGTTGGGCGAAAATCAGCAAAAACAATTCGAGGCCGGAGCTCGGAAAACTCCGCTCCGGGTTCCAGCCAAACGAGAGCGCATCAAACTTGGCGAGGGCGGACGCTTCGTCATCCCGGCTGCGATGCGCGAGGAAATGGGCGTGAGGCCTGGTGAAGACTTGATCCTTCATGTCGAGAACGGCGAGCTGCGGGTAAGGTCGTGGCTTCGGAACCTTCGGCGCGTCCAGGCGGATTTGTCGGCGCTGAAAAAGCCTGAAGAAAGTGTCGTCGACGAATTTCTCAAGGAGCGGCGGGAAGAACAGCGCCGAAGCGATAAGCGTTTGGACCGGCTTCATGCCGAAGGAACGGCGAGGAAGGAAGCGAAGTGAAACCCTACGTCATGGACAGCTCGGCGGCGCTTGCGATCCTGCTCAACGAGACAGGCACCGATATCGCCTTGGGTTTTGCGCCGGATGCGCAATGCAGCTCGGTCAATGCGGCCGAAATCATCGCCAAACTGATCGACAGGGGACGCAGCATGGAGGAGGCCGCCGACGACCTTGCGAGCCTCGGCATGCCGGTCACCGTTTTCGACGAAGCGATGGGCATCGCCGCCGGTCAGCTTCGCGAACTGACGCGGCATCGCGGTTTATCGCTGGGCGACCGGGCCTGCCTCGCACTGGCAATTCGCGAGAACGCCATTGCCGTCACCGCTGATCGCGATTGGGGCGATCTGGACGTAGGCTGCAAGATCGAATTGATCCGGTAACATCATGACCACCCTCACCTCGCAGATCTCGCCCGCCTCGGACACCTTCCACGCCAATGCCGAGCGTATGCGGGCGCTGGTCGCCGACATTGCGGAGAAGGCTGCCACCGTCGAGCGTGGCGGCTCGGAGGAAGCTCGTGAGCGCCACCAGAGCCGCGGCAAGCTCTTGCCGCGCGAGCGCCTGGCGCAACTGCTCGACACCGGCTCGCCATTTCTCGAGATCGGCCAGTTCGCGGCGTGGTCGATGTACGGCGAGGACATCTCATCGGCCGGCCTCATCGCCGGCATCGGCCGCGTCGAAGGCACCGAAGTCATGGTCGTCGTCAACGACGCCACGGTGAAGGGCGGTACCTATTATCCGCTGACGGTCAAGAAGCATCTGCGCGCCCAGGAGATCGCGCTGCAGAACAAACTGCCTTGCGTCTATCTGGTCGACAGCGGCGGCGCCAACCTGCCCAACCAGGACGAGGTGTTTCCGGACCGCGACCATTTCGGCCGTATCTTCTACAACCAGGCCAATATGTCGGCTGCAGGCATTCCGCAGATCGCTTGCGTCATGGGTTCGTGCACGGCGGGTGGCGCCTATGTGCCGGCGATGTCGGACGAGACGATCATGGTGCGCAACCAGGCGACCATCTTCCTCGGCGGCCCGCCACTGGTGAAAGCGGCCACGGGCGAGGATGTCAGCGCCGAGGATCTGGGCGGCGCCGATGTGCACACGCGGCTTTCCGGCGTTGCCGACCACTATGCGCTGGATGACGAGCATGCGCTGGCAATCGCACGGCGCATCGTCAAGAACCTGAATCGAAAGAAGGACATCGGGCTAGCACTTCGCGATCCGATTCCGCCGCTTCATGATCCGCATGAGCTCTACGGCGTCGTGCCGACGGATTTGCGCCAGCCCTATGACGTGCGCGAAGTGATCGCGCGCATCGTCGACGGCTCCGAGTTCGAGGAGTTCAAGCAGAATTACGGCACCACGCTGGTCACCGGCTTTGCCCATCTTCAGGGCATGCCGGTCGGCATCATCGCCAACAACGGCGTGTTGTTTTCGGAAAGCGCGCTGAAGGGCGCGCATTTCATCGAACTGTGCTGCCAGCGCAAGATCCCGCTGATCTTCCTGCAGAACATCACCGGCTTCATGGTGGGACGAAAATACGAGGCCGGCGGCATTGCCAAGGATGGCGCCAAGCTGGTGATGGCTGTCGCCACGGCCCGTGTGCCGAAGGTGACCATGATCATCGGCGGCTCGTTCGGCGCAGGCAACTACGGCATGTGCGGACGCGCCTATTCGCCACGCTTCCTGTGGATGTGGCCGAACGCCCGCATTTCGGTGATGGGCGGCGAACAGGCGGCGACCGTGCTCGCCGTCGTCAAGCGCGAGGGGATCGAACGCAAGGGCGGAGAATGGAGCGCGGAGGAGGAAGCAAAATTCAAGAAGCCGATCTTGATGAAATACGAGCATGAGGGCCATCCGCTCTATTCCTCCGCCCGGCTGTGGGACGACGGCATCATCGACCCGGCCAAGACGCGCGAGGTGCTGGCGCTCAGCCTTTCAGCCGCGCTGAACGCCGGGATCGAGGAAACAAAGTTCGGCGTGTTCAGGATGTGAAATGAGCGAGATTAACCACAGAATTCGCGTTCATACCGGCGACGTCACCAAGCTAGCGGTCGATGCCATCGTCAACGCCGCCAACACCTCGCTCTTGGGCGGCGGTGGCGTCGACGGCGCCATTCACCGGGCGGCCGGCCCCGAGCTCGAATTCGAATGCCGGATGCTGAATGGCTGCAAGGTCGGCGACGCAAAACTTACCAGGGGTTACAGGCTGCCGGCACGCTTCATCATCCACACGGTCGGGCCGGTCTGGCAAGGCGGCGGCAAAGGCGAGGCCGAGTTGTTGGCCTCCTGCTATCGCCGGTCGCTCGAGCTTGCCGCAGCCAACGGTTGCCGGACAGTGGCATTTCCGGCGATCTCGACCGGTGTATACCGATATCCAAAGGAGCAGGCGACGCAGATCGCCGTTGACACCGTGAGTGCCTTCATCGGCCAGAAAGCGGTTCCGGAAACTGTCATTTTCTGCTGCTTCGACCAACAGACGGCGGAACTGTACCAGCAGGCGTTGCTGCGTCTGGCGGAGCGTGACCTGCACCGATGAGAAATCCCGTCCCTCAGACTTATTTTCAACCCTTGAACTGGCCGCCCGGAAAAATTGCGGCTATTGCTCGTTGCAAATACCAATGGGGATTGGGCGAAGATGAGACTAGGGCCTTTTCAGAAAACAACTGTATCTGTACTTGCAGGACTGCTTATATTCGCGGCGCCTGGGGTTGGCGCGGCGGAATCGCTGGCGGGGAGCAAGGGCGACAGCCGTTTCGCCGTCAATTTTCCGCCGGGTTCGACGGGAGACTGCCCGAAGGCCTACAGAGCCTATGTGGCGGCCAGCGGGCATTCCGCCTATGCCACGACCTTCTATTCGCGCGTGACCGATCTGTACGTCTTTTGCAGCGCGCGGCTGAACGCGCCGTCCAAGAAGGCTGCGGAAGATCTGGCACTGCGGTCCTGTCAGGACAGCGTCAAAAAATACAAGGTCAAGACCGCAAGCGGAGGCTGCGGAATCGCCGCCTCCAAGTAGACGGCCGCCTGCCAGGCCTGTCGCAAACCCTGGCTGCGGAGGCTCCATGTTCGCCAAGATCCTGATCGCCAATCGTGGTGAGATCGCCTGCCGTGTGATCCGCACGGCACGCAAACTGGGTGTGCGCACGGTCGCCGTCTATTCCGACGCCGACGCCAGGGCTTTGCATGTCGAGATGGCCGACGAGGCGGTGCATATCGGTGCCTCGCCTGTCAGCGAAAGTTATCTGCGCGGCGACAAGATCGTCGCGGCGGCTTTGGCCACGGGCGCGGAAGCCATTCATCCCGGCTACGGTTTTCTGTCGGAAAACCCTGATTTCGTCGACCAGGTGACGGCGGCGGGGCTCGTCTTCATCGGCCCGTCGGCCGCCTCGATCCGCGCCATGGGGCTGAAAGACGCGGCCAAGCGGCTGATGGAGAAGGCCGGCGTGCCGGTTGTGCCGGGCTATCACGGCGAGGCGCAAGAGATCGTGCTGCTCGCATCCAAGGCGCGCGAGATCGGTTATCCCGTCCTGATCAAGGCGCGCGCCGGTGGTGGTGGCAAGGGCATGCGGCGCGTGGAGCATCCCGACGACTTTTCCGAGGCGCTGTCGGGTGCGCGGCGCGAGGCCAAGGCCGCTTTCGGCGACGACCGCGTGCTGGTCGAGAAGTATGTCGAGAAGCCGCGCCACATCGAGGTTCAGGTGTTCGGGGATGTCTTCGGCAATGTCGTGCATCTTTACGAGCGCGACTGCTCGGCGCAGCGCCGGCACCAGAAGGTGATCGAGGAAGCCCCCGCCCCCGGCATGACGCCGGCCTTGCGCAAGGCAATGACGGAGGCGGCGGTGAAGGCCGCCAAGGCGATCAACTATTCCGGCGCCGGCACGATCGAGTTCATCGTCGATGCCTCGCAGGGCCTGAAGGCCGACCGCTTCTGGTTCATGGAAATGAACACCCGGCTGCAGGTCGAGCACCCAGTCACCGAAATGGTCACCGGCACCGATCTGGTCGAGTGGCAGTTGCGGGTGGCCTCCGGCGAAAAGCTGCCGAAGACGCAGAGCGAGATCACGCTCTCCGGCCATGCCTTCGAGGCGCGCATCTACGCCGAGGACGCGGCGAAGGGTTTTTTGCCGGCGACGGGCACGCTGCATCACCTGAAATTTCCCGATGCCGCGCCCGATGGCGCCGGCATGCGGATCGAGACCGGCGTACGGGCCGGCGATACCATCTCCCCGTTCTACGACCCGATGATCGCCAAGCTGGTCGTGCACGGCAAGGGCAGGCACGCGGCGCTCGAAGCGCTGGGCACAGCCCTTTCGCAGACCGAGATCGCCGGCTCGACCGTCAACACAGCCTTCCTCGCTGCTCTTACCGCTGACGCGGATTTTTCGGCAGGCGATGTCGATACCGGTCTGATCGGCAGGCACCAGCAAGCACTGACCGCAGTGCCGCCGCCGAGCAACGAGACCGTCGCCGCAGCCGCATTCGCGGCATCCGTCGCCGGGACCCAGGCGCCGTCCGATGACCCGTGGTCGTCGCTTGCCGGCTATGCGCATTTCCACACTGTTCCGCGGCGCACGCGGCTGCGCTACGGCGAGGACGAGATCGTCGCGCTTGTGTCGGTGCTGCGGCCGGACGGGCGCTTCCAAGTCGCACTGGGCACCCCTTATGACAGCGCCAATCCGCTTGATCTTCGCGCCACTCCTCGGCTCGCCCGTTGGCCCGGCCACGTCACCGTGTTCGAAGGCGCCGTCGGTTACAGCTTCGCGGTGCCGGACCCGCTGGCGAGAGCCGACGAAATCGCCGCCGGTTCAGACAGCCTGCGCGCGCCGATGCCCGGTCTGGTCAAGCTGGTGCGCGCGGCGAGAGGCGATACCGTCATCAAGGGTCAGCCGCTGTTGATCCTGGAGGCGATGAAGATGGAGCACACCATCGCTGCTACCCATGACGGGGTAATCGCCGAAATCGCGGCCGAAGGCACGCAGGTCACAGACGGGACGGTGCTGGTTCGCTTTGCTGAGGAAGCCCAAGGCTGACCGCTGGTTCCTTATCCATAGGCGTTGTTGACGACACGTGCCACAAACGGATGCCCAAATGAAAATGGCCGGGTCAGACCCGGCCATCTCCGATTGTCGCTAGGCGACGCTAGAGCGGTTCATCGTTTCACGGAAACGCCGAACCGCTCTATCTCTTTGTTTTTGCGCAATTCCGGACGGAAAACCGTTTCACACTTTTCCTGGAATTGCTCTAGCCATCACGGCTGGATCGGCGCGTATTTGCCGTCGTGCCACTGGTTGATGTCGTAGCTGGCGTTTTTGAGGTCGCCCTTTTCATCGAAAGTGACCGGGCCGACGACGGTGCTGATCGGCTCGCCGTTCTTCAACGCCTCGGCAACCTTGGCCGGATCGTCGCTGCCGGCGCGCTTGACGCCTTCGGCGAAGGCCTGGATCACGGCATAGGAGAACAGCGTGAACCCCTCGGGCACGAAGCCACCCGCCTTGATCTTTTCGATGGCTTCCTTGGCTTCGGGCTTCGCCTGCGGATCCGACGGGAAGACAAACATGGTGCCTTCGCCGGCGGGGCCGGCAACCTGCCAGAATTCCGGCGAAGCGATCGAGTCCGGCATGATCAGCTGGAACTTGACACTCTGCTCCGCCGATTGGCGCAGGATGAGGCCGGCTTCGGGGTGGTAGCCGCCGAAATAGACCACATCGGCTTTCAGCTCCTTGAGCTTGGTGACAAGCGCGGAGTAGTCCTTTTCGCCGGCATTGATGCCCTCGTAGAGGATCTCGTTGAGGCCGTTCTGGTTCATCGTTGCCTTGACGGCATCAGCCACGCCCTGACCGTAGGCGCTCTTGTCGTGCATGATGACGACGTTCTTGCCGGCATATTTCTTGGCGATCCATGGACCAATGAAAGCGCCCTGCGCATCGTCGCGCGTATAGAGGCGCATGATTGTCGGCCAGCCAGCCTTCGCCGCTGCGTCGGTCAGCACCGGGTTCGACGAAGCCGGGCTCATCATAAGCGCGCCGGCTTCGGCGTAAACGGCGGAGGCCGGGATGCTCGAGCCCGAGCAGGCATGGCCGTCAATGAACTTGACCCCGTTGGCGACAATGCGGTTGGCGACCGAAACCGCCTGCTTCGGATCGCACTGGTCATCCTCGATGTCGAGCTTGATCTGGCGGCCATCGACGCCGCCGGCCGCGTTGATCGCGTCGGCTGCGGCTTGCGCGCCATGCTTGAACTGATCGCCAATGGTGGCAAGCTGTCCGGTCATCGGTCCGACCACCGCAAAGGTGATGTCCTCGGCGAAGGCAATCGGCGCGCTCATCATCAGGCTCAACACGGCCGCGCTCAAAATACCTATCTTTTTCATGGTGATACAACTCCTCCACTCTCGCGCAGCCGCCCCGGCCGCGCCTCTTCCAGAGTGGGCGGGAGAATTTCATTCTTCGGCAAGCCTGTCTAGGCGCATCGGCGGCACTCGATTAGGCCTGCAACGTTTCTGTTTGACTATGATCTTTCCCAAAACGGTTTCCACCTTTTGCGATCATGGCCCGAAAACGCAAAGCCGCGCCGGCCTTGTTTCGGCCGGTCGCGGCTTTGTCGATCGAAGCATCTCCGGACACTCCCGTGCCCGAAACCGCTCGCCTTCCCTGTCGTGGCGCGGTTCGGCCGTGTCCGGCCTGCCGCATTCTTGTTATTGTTGATGCGACCGTCTTGCGCGGCCTTGCTCTCGCCGGTCCGGCCATCTGTGCGGCCTTGACCTAGAGCGTCCCTGTCGGTGATCTCAGTGCGTGATGAACTTAGTGCCTGATGAAATCGAGGGCTGACTTAGTGCATCGTCATCCATTCGCGAGCTTCACGAAGCGCTCTGGCGATCTCGACCTTCGACATAGCGGCCGACAGTTCCGAGCGCAGTTCCGCGGCGCGGACCGAGCCTTTGATCGCAGCGATG
Organism: Mesorhizobium robiniae; assembly: GCF_040545535.1. Lineage (NCBI taxonomy): Bacteria > Pseudomonadati > Pseudomonadota > Alphaproteobacteria > Hyphomicrobiales > Phyllobacteriaceae > Mesorhizobium > Mesorhizobium robiniae. The sequence goes on along the minus strand of NZ_JBEPMC010000010.1, from coordinate 248,479 downwards.
TTGAACCATTTGTGGGCGGCGACGACATCGGTCTCGCAATCGCGGCCGGTCGCATACATCATGCCCAGTTCGAAAAGAATGTCGGCCTGGGCAGTTGCCCCTATGGCGCCGAAGCCGGCTTCAGGCATTTCAAAACGTGCCATTTCAATCCCCTGTTCTAGCCCCTGTCAGGCTCCCGAGAGCTGCCTTCTTCTGTCCCTTGGTATCTGTCGATAACCCTTGGGGTGGCCGCTCTTTCGATGCTTTCGAGAATGAAGCGAAGGCTTGAATCCGTCGTTAAACGGTGTGCTTAATTTGAGGAAAACAAAGCTAAAACAAGAGGTAAACGCGGGAATTCGTTAAGGATGCAAAACCAGCAATTTCGGCGGTTTGGGCTAAATTTGACGAAAATTAGCGAGGCGCAAATCAAGACTCCGCTAACCACGGGAGACAAAGCCGGCATGCCCATCGTTTCATTTCTCGCCGGCGAGACCGCTTCGAACCGCCAGAAAATCCTGAAGTCTTCCGCAGCGGCACCGCTTTTGTTTTGCTGGGAGGTGGATTAGCTTACGTTTGCGTAAAAGGCAGACCGAGGCGGAATACCCGGCCGGATGCCTGCAGGGAGGAGAAACATGTTTCGTAAAATCGGCATGGCCCTTGCGGCCTCACTGATCATGGCCGGCACGGCTTGGGCCGATCCGATCGAAGGCAACTGGAAAACGCAGGCCGGTGCGACTGCCGCCATCGCGGGCGGCGGCGGTGGATATTCCATCACGCTCAAATCGGGCAAGTTTGCCGGCAAGCGCATCGGTTCGTTCAAGGTGTCCGGCGCCAACAAATATACGGGCACCATAACCGATCCGGAAACCGACAAGACCTATTCGGGCAAGGCCTCGGTCTCGGGCGCCTCGCTCAAGATGAGCGGCTGCGTGCTCGGCGGACTGATCTGCAAGAGCCAGACCTGGCACAAGCTCTGATCGTTCCACTTGTCACAAATTGAAAAACGGGGCCGCGAAGCCCCGTTTTCTGTTACGGTATCTCTTCGCGACAACGGACCGATCGTCAGGCCGCGCCTTCCGTACCGACCAGCAATTTTGCGCATCCTTCGTTCGTGTGAGCGAGGTCGGGAGTCGGCAGAAAGACTGCGGCGACGCTCGTGACCGGCGACGGCGCACTGCACGGCGGGCATTCAACACTCCGTTGATTTAATTTGAACCGCAGATGAACGCTGGCATCAGAACCGGTTCAGTTGCATCAGGGCATTCTCATGCGTGTTGAAGGAGACGCCACGCAATGTTCGCCCGCCGCTTTACCATCGTCTGCCTGCTGGTGAGCCTGTTCGGCATGTTGTTCGCCATCCTCGTTGCCGAGGCTGGCCGTCCGGCGCGCTCCTGGGACCAGGCTAGTTCCTGCCGGTTCGGTTGCCCGAGCCACCTTCGCCACTGACGCCGATAAAGACCTTTAGAGAGAACAACACGCCATGAACCGCATCGTCGCCAACGCCTTCAAGATCCTTCGGCTTGTGCCGCGGGCGACGCTCATCCTGATGATCCTTGCAGCGCCGGTTCTGGCCGTGCCGACGCTGCGCGCCGATGCCGGCTCGACGATCGAAGCGCCGGCGTTGAAGAAGAACGGCGTCGGCTTTGTTCTGTTGGTCAGCCTGCGGCGCGGCTAGGCCCGATCGACCTTCATCGAAACCATTCGAGCAAAAACGACGCTTTGGCCGTGCTCAGGCCGGCATACCCCCTCCCAACCGCCTGACCAAGCCTCTATATTGGGTCATGGAAAAGCGAATCTATCCCCAGGCCATAGACTCAGTCGTGATGCCGGAGCCGTTCGGCCGGCAGAGCTTCAATGATGCTGGAAAGGCCGTCGCGGCCTTGCAGGTGCTTTACGACCGCAACACCAAATTCCTGCGTGATTCGTTCACGGCGCTCGCCGCAGGCGGCGACAACAACAAGCGCTACCGGGCCTTCTATCCGGAAGTCGGCGTCACCACGACGTCGTTCACCCAGATCGACTCGCGGCAGGCCTACGGCCACATGCCGACGCCTGGGCATTTCTCGACGACCATAACCCAGCCTGTCCTTTTCGAACGCTATCTCATCGAACAGCTTCGCCTGATCATGCGCAATCACGGCGTTCCGGTCACGGTTTCGGAATCGACGACGCCCATCCCGCTGCATTTTGCGTTCCTGGAAGGCTCCCATGTCGATGGCGCGGCGGCCGAACGCATCAGGCGGCCGATCCGTGATCTGTTCGACGTGCCGGATCTCGACGGCACCGACGATCAGATCGCCAACGGCACGTTCGAAGTGGCGTTAGGCGAAGCCAGGCCGCTGGCGGCGTTCACGGCGCAACGCATCGATTATTCGCTGCACCGGATGTCGCACTACACGGCGACCAGTCCCCAGCATTTCCAGAATTTCGTGCTGTTCACCAACTATCAGTTCTACATCGACGAATTCGTTGCCCGTGCGCATGAGCTGATGGCAAAGGGCGGCGGCGGATACGTTGGATTCGTCGAACCGGGTAACGTCGTCACCAAGGCTGGACAAAACGCGCCTGGCGCAGGCGTGGCGCCGCCGCGCCTGCCGCAGATGCCGGCCTATCATCTGAAGAAGCCGAACCATGGCGGCATCACCATGGTCAATATCGGCGTCGGCCCCTCCAACGCCAAGACGATCACCGACCACATCGCGGTGCTCAGGCCGCATGCCTGGGTGATGCTCGGCCATTGCGCTGGGCTGCGCAACACCCAGGCGCTGGGCGACTATGTGCTGGCGCATGCCTATGTCAGGGAAGACCATGTCCTGGACGATGATCTTCCCGTCTGGGTGCCGATCCCGCCGCTGGCCGAGATCCAGGTGGCGCTGCAGGAGGCTGTCGCCGAAGTCACAGGCCTTTCCGGCTATGACCTCAAGCGCATCATGCGCACCGGCACCGTCGCCACCATCGACAATCGCAACTGGGAACTGCGCGACCAGCGCGGGCCGGTGCAGCGGCTGTCGCAGTCACGGGCGATCGCGCTCGACATGGAATCGGCGACGATCGCCGCCAATGGTTTCCGTTTCCGCGTGCCCTATGGCACGCTGCTTTGCGTCTCCGACAAGCCCTTGCATGGCGAACTGAAGCTGCCTGGCATGGCGACCGAATTCTACAAGCGGCAAGTGGCACAGCATTTGACCATCGGCATCAGGGCGATGGAAAAGCTGGCCGAGATGCCGATGGAACGGTTGCATTCGCGCAAGCTCAGAAGCTTTTCGGAGACGGCGTTCCAGTAGGACCGATCGGCCTTCGTCGACCGGAGCCTCGTAACAGCGCGCCAGGGCACTTCGTCATCTTGATTGAGCCGCAATTCTACCGAAAAGCAACGAGATGGCACGCGTTCGAAACTTGATAGTATCGGTGGCATTCGTCGCAATGCTCGGCTGCTCGGTCGCGCTGGTGGCCGGGTTCTTCGGAGCGCTGCATCCAGCCTTCGATTCCTTCGCTCATTTCCGCGTTCATCTTGCCGTGCTGATGGCGCTTTGCGCGCTGCCGTTGCTCGCGACCTCGTTTCGCCTGCAGGCAGCCACAGCGCTGCTCTTTGCCGGGGCAGCCTTCGCCACCACATCGAGCGCGCTGCCGCGCCTGTGGCAGGTGCAGGCGGCCTATGTCGCCAAGCCCGGTGACCAGCCGGTCTACCGCCTGCTGCAGATGAATTTGCGCTTCAACAATCCGACGCCGAAGAAAGTGCTGTCGCTGATCGGCCGGACCAATCCGGACGTGATCACTCTCGATGAAGTGTCGGAGATGTGGACGACCGAGCTTGGCTATATCACGAGCGCCTATCCCTACCGGATCCTCTGCCCTTACCCCAATGGCGTGTTCGGCGTTGCGCTGCTGTCCAGACGGCCGTTTGCCGCCGGCACGCAACCGCGCTGCGACTGGCGTGGAGCGATGGCCATGGCGACGGTCGATTTCGGCGGAACCGATGTCGACGTCGCCGCCCTGCATCTCACCTGGCCATGGCCGCGCAACCAATCACGGCAGATCGGTGGGTTGTCGGAGGAGTTCGCCTCGCTTGGCGAAACATCGATCATGGCTTGCGACTGCAATGCAGTGCCGTGGAGCGCCGCAATCCGGCGCGTCGCAGGTCTTGGCAAGCTGACCGTCGCGCCCTCGCCCGGGCCGACCTGGCTCTATATGAAGCTGCCGGATTTCCTGCGCTTCGCCGGGCTGCCGATCGACCAGGTTTTCAGCAAGGGCGCGGTTCTCATCCATTCGGTGTCGAGGCTGGAAAACAATGGCTCCGACCATCTTCCGGTGATGGTGGAATTCTCGCTTAGGCGGGAAGAGAAAAAGCCGGCCGACGAGGATGAAACCGCGACCGCATTCGTTACACAGAACCGCAAGACCCGAAGCTGAGAGCCGACTACTTGCGCACCAGAGCACGAACGAGGTGCTCGACATGGCCACCGTCGCGATGCTCGCGCGCATCGAAGGCGTTCTGTTTCGCCTCGTATTCGGCATAGACGGCTTTGATCCGACGCCTCGCCTCGCGGTGTGTCTTGCTGCAAACCCAGTTGTCGGCGAATTCCAGTCCCGTGATCGATTTCTCGGTGGCCCGCATCATCACCTTGGCGATGCGGCCATGGTTATGCTCATGAGCACGAACGCCCTCGAAAAACCGCTTCCAGCGCTTCTGAAGCGCCGGCGTCGCGGCTGAGGTCATTCGGGGCAAGGTGTAGGTGAGATCGAGTGTCCCGTTGGCCTGCCGCAGACGGCAGACACCGCCCTCTCTGCTGACCTCAAGGTCCCAATTTACAGTATAGGCGGTCAGCGCGATGGCGTGCGTCATGAAGCCATGCCTCTTCGGACCCTTACGGTCCATGGCTTCGATCAGTGCGGCGCCCGTGGTTCCTGATATGTCGTAGGTTCGGGTCTTGACCAGCACCTTCGTGTCGGCCGATGCCGACGGTGCGAAGCCGCACAAGGCGCCAATCGCTGCAAGGCACGTCAGAACCGCCAGGCGCATGTCTCATCTCTCCGGGTCAGGACGGAAAGGAACCACAAGCGCCGCGCCGCTTCAATGTTTTTTAGAGGCCGCAAATATATGGCGAGCCTTCACCGGCTGACGGCCGAACCGGCCGGCGGTTCCGGCAGACTGCCATGTTCGGTAGGCTACATGCCCTGATAGACCGGTCCCTCGCCGCCTTGTGGCGGCACCCAGGTGATGTTTCGGTTTGGGTCCTTGATGTCGCACGTCTTGCAGTGGACGCAGTTCTGCGCGTTGATGACGAAGCGCACGTCCTTCGCGGTGGGATCGGCGGCGGCGTTGCCATCCTTATCGACCCATTCGTAGACGCTGGCCGGGCAATAGCGTGTCGAGGGCCCGGCATAGACATCGTGTTCGGAACGCTGCTGCAGATCCATATCCGCGACGAGCAGGTGGACCGGCTCGTTTTCCTCGTGGTTGGTGTTGGAGAGAAACACCGAGGACAGGCGGTCGAAGGTGAGCACGCCGTCCGGCTTCGGATAGGCGATCTTCTTGTGCTTGGCGGCCGGTTCCAGCGTCGCATAATCGGCCTTGCCGTGCTTCAGCGTGCCGAAGGGCGAGAAGCCGAACAGCGTGTTCAGCCACATGTCGAGGCCGCCAATGCCGACGCCGACGACGGTGCCGAAGCGCGACCACAGCGGCTTGACGTTGCGCACCTTCTTCAAATCCTTGCCGATGTCGGTCGCCCGCCATGCCGCCTCGTAAGAAGCCAGTTCGTCGTTGGCGCGGCCGGCGGTAATCGCGTCGCTGACATGCTCGGCCGCCAGCATTCCTGAGAGCACGGCATTGTGCGATCCCTTGATGCGCGGCACGTTGACGAAGCCGGCAGCACACCCGATCAGCGCGCCACCGGGGAAGGACAGTTTCGGCACCGACTGCCAGCCGCCTTCGGTGATGGCGCGGGCGCCATAACCCAGCCGCTTGGCGCCCTCGAACGTGCCTTTGATCGCCGGATGGGTCTTGAAGCGCTGGAATTCATCGAACGGCGACAGATAGGGGTTCTTGTAGTTGAGATGGACGACGAAGCCGACCGCAACCTGATTGTCCTCCAAATGATAGAGGAAGGAACCGCCGCCGGTCTTCATGTCGAGCGGCCAGCCGAAAGAATGCTGCACCAGGCCCGGCCTGTGGTTCTCCGGCTTGACCTGCCAGAGCTCCTTGAGGCCGATACCGTATTTGCCGGGCTCGCGGCCGTCGGAAAGGTGATATTTGGCGATCAGCTGCTTGGCCAATGAGCCGCGCGCGCCCTCTCCGATCAGGACGTATTTGCCCATCAGCGCCATGCCCGGCGCGAAGCCCGGGCCGTGCGTGCCGTCCTTCTCGACGCCCATGTCGCCGGTGACGACGCCGGTGACCGCGCCCCCGTCACCGTAAATGAGGTCCACGGCGGCAAAGCCCGGATAGATCTCGACGCCCAGCGCCTCGGCCTTGGTCGCCAGCCAGCGGCAGACATTGCCGAGCGAAACGATGTAGTTGCCGTGATTGTTCATCAGCGGCGGCATCAGGATGTTGGGCAGCCGGAACGAACCGGCGGGGCCGAGGACCAGGAAATGGTCTGCCGTGACAGGCGTCTTGAAAGGATGACCCTCCTCCTCGCGCCAGCCCGGCAACAACCGGTCGATGCCGATCGGATCGACGACGGCGCCGGACAAGATGTGGGCGCCGACTTCGCCGCCCTTTTCCAGGACGACGACGGAAAGCTCGGGATTGACCTGCTTGAGACGAATCGCGGCGGCGAGGCCCGCCGGACCGGCGCCGACGATGACCACGTCGAATTCCATGCTTTCGCGTTCGATATCGCTCATCAACCCCTCACTGCCCAGAGTGCCGCGCGCCCATTGGACGCGCAAAGGACACTCTGGCAACTTTTATTTTCACATGATCCTTTCCAAAAAGTGATTTCACTTTTTGCGGTCATGCAAGCGCATTTGCGCATCTTGCTGGCTTATCCGCTGCATAGCGCATCAATTCGCGACGCGAAACCGGCGCTGACGTGACAATGGCGTTTTCGTCAAAAAGTCGCGCATCGTACTACAAGATCATGGTTTGCGGTCCACGGAACATCGATCCGGGCCAGGCGAGTTCCAACGAGAGCCGCCGCCCTCACGTTTTTAATTGTTCGACGGCTTGCTTATCGTCCATACTTCGCGCCATGCGCATATACGGGCCGACCGGCTTTTCATCGACGCGCTTTTTTTCCTCGCCCGGACGGATTTGCCGGGCGCTCGCTTTGGCCCTTTTGCCGCTGGCGCCCATTGAGGCCCACGCCGATCCGCAAAAGGTCTGGGCGGCCGGAGCCTACTCCTTTTCCGACGAACTCGGCGGCTTCCGCATCACCAGCGCCTCGGGCATCGGGACAAAGGACGACCCGCTTGTCATCACCGAAGAGCTCAATTCGGCAACACCGGTGACACTGACCATCCGCACGACAAAACCGATCCAGCCGTTCGGCACCGCGGGCCAATTTGCCAACGGCCTCATGTATATGCGCATCGACGTACTCAACAATAGCGGCCAGGCCTGGGTCGAGTTCCAGTTCGAACTCCAGGAGATGCTCCACCGGCCGAGCGTGTTCGGCGACGGCCTGTCCTTTGACCAGCGCAACAAGACGCCTGACAACATCTGGTCGAGCAGCTTCGCCGATTTCGATCGCGACTTCGAACCCTATGACCGGCTGCTGTTCAAAAGCGGCAAGATCGACCCGCTGAAGACGGCAAGCTTCGATTACCTGATCACCGACTACACGCCGCGCTGGACGTTCTATCTCGTGCAGGACCCGCGTATACCGTCGAGCTGACATACTTCGTCATTCTAGGGCGAAGCAGGAGCGAAGCGACGTCGCGGAGACCCTGGAATCCATGCCGTGGCTGCCGCCGAAGAATGTGACGGCCCAGAATGAAGGCTGTTTTGGGCTCCGCCTCCGCTCACAGGGATATGCACCGCTGCGGCGCTCCGATGTTACGGCATGGATCCTGGGGTCTTCGCAACGTCGCTTCGCTCCTGCTCCGCCCCAGGATGACGAAATCATGAAGCATCACGCCAATCACGATGTTGCAAATTCCTGCCGCGCGGCCGAATGTGAAGCATGACTGCCGTTTCCCGAGACAACCGACCTGATATCGCGGACCTGCTGGCCTTCTACGCCAGCGCGGGCGTCGATGAAGCGCTCGAAGAGGAGCCGCTGAACCGGTTTGCCGAGGCCGCGTCGAAGCCGCCTGAGCGGGCGCCAGTGGCAGTTACGCAGCCAACTGGTGAAAACGCCGCACTGCCGCGCTCGACGAGCGTGGCACGCGCCGAAATGGGCGAAAGGCAAGCTGCGGCACCGGTAGCACGCGCGCCGTCCGGGGCGGCGACGGTGCCCGACGAGCAGCAAGCCGCCCTGGCGCGCCAATTGGCGACGACCGCGGCAACCCTGGACGAGCTTCGCCAGCACATGGCGGCATTCGACGGCTGCAATCTCAAATTCACCGCCAAGAACCTGGTGTTCGCCGACGGCAATCCGAATGCCGCTGTCATGCTGGTCGGTGAGGCGCCCGGCCGCGACGAGGACATCGAGGGATTGCCGTTCGTCGGCCGCTCGGGCCGGCTGCTCGACCGAATGCTGGCTGCGATCGGCCTCGACCGGACGTCGGCCTACATCGCCAATGTCATCCCCTGGCGGCCGCCGGGCAACCGCACCCCGACACCGCACGAGACCGAGATCTGCCGGCCGTTCATCGAACGGCAGATCGAGCTGGTCAATCCGAAGGTGCTGGTCAACCTGGGCGGCCCCTCGGCAAAGACGCTTCTCAACACCAGCGAGGGCATCCTGCGGCTGCGCGGCAATTGGCGCGTCCACACGACCGGCTCCGGCATTGCCATTCCCGCCATGCCGACCCTTCACCCCGCCTATCTGTTGAGAACTCCCGCGCACAAGAAACTGGCGTGGCGGGATTTCCTGGAAGTGAAGGCGAAGTTGCGGGCGCTGGGTTGACGACCAGCGTTTTCTCGCCCCGCAAAAGCCGAGAGAAGCGCTATAACCTGCCCGGTAATTGAAAAGCCGCCGCCGCCGACCTAGTCATATCGCCATGACAGCATCCCAGACTTCCGCCGGCAGCCTCATTCGCGAATGGCGCACGCGCCGGCGCATGAGCCAACTCGATCTAGCCATGGAAGCCGAAATCTCGCAGCGGCACCTGAGCTTCGTGGAAAGCGGCCGTTCGGCACCCTCTCGCGACATGGTGCTGCATTTGGCCGAGCAGCTGTCGATCCCGCTCAGGCAGCGCAACCAGCTTCTGCTGGCGGCGGGCTTTGCGCCTAGCTTCAGCGAGCGTTCGCTCACCGATGCCTCGCTGGCGCCGGCGATGGCGGCCGTCGAGATCGTGCTCAAGGGGCACGAACCCTTCCCGGCGCTGGCCGTCGACCGGCACTGGAACCTGGTATCGGCGAACGCTGCTATCGGCCCATTCCTGGCCAATGTCGCCGAGCCCTCGTTGCTGAAGTCCCCGGTCAACGTGCTGCGCCTCAGCCTGCACCCGGGTGGCGTCGCGCCGCGCATCGTCAACCTCGCCGAATGGCGCGCGCATCTCCTCGACCGGCTGAAACACCAGAACGACGCCTCAGGCGACCCGGTCCTGGTCGAATTGGAACGCGAGCTTCGGACCTATCCGTCCGGCCTGAGCGGCGCGCGGCCGGTGCCGGTCGAGCCTAGTGCGATCGTGCACCCGCTGCGGCTTGCCCATGGCGATGCCGTGCTGTCGTTCATCAGCACGATCACCGTGTTCGGCACACCGCTCGATGTGACGCTGTCAGAGCTGGCTATCGAGTCCTTTTTCCCCGCCGATGAACAGACAAGGACGGTGCTGGTGCGATTGGCGAAGGAGCGGGCGGAGCCGTCCTGATTATCCTTGCGGCGGGGTCGCCTGGCGGGTGCGGGCGCGTTCGAGGCCAAGCTGGCGCTCACGCCAGATGATGAAGATGCCGGCGGCGACGACGATCAGGCCGCCAATGAGCATATGAACCGTCGGGACGTCGCCGAAAGCGAGATAGCCGACGACAATGCCAAGCAGCATCGAGGTATACTCGAACGGCGCTACGACCGAAGCCTCGGCATGGCGATAGGCTGCCGTCATCAGAATCTGAGCGACGCCGCCGCAAAAACCTGAAAGAACCAGAAGCCCCGCCTGCACCGGCGTCAGCGCCTGCCAGCCGAACGGCAGGGAAAGCAGCGCCAGGACGCTCGCCGTCACCGAAAACCACAGCACGATGGTTGCCGTCGGCTCGCTCTGGACGAGATTGCGCACCAGCAGCATGGCTACGGCCGAGATCGCTGCCGCGACCAGGGCGGCGATGACGCCGAGCACTTCCTGATCGCCGAGTGCTGCACCCGAACTCAGCAGGGTCAGTTCCGGCCATGAGATGACCAGCACGCCGACCAGTCCGACGGCAACCGCGCTCCAGCGATAAACCCGGATCGTTTCGCCCAGAAAGATCGAACTGAACACCACCACCAGCAGCGGCTGTGCGTAGTTCAGCGTGATCGCTTCCGGCAGCGGCAGCCGCGTCAGCGCGAAGAAGCCGAGGCCCATGGCGCAGACGCCGACAACGCCGCGCGCAATGTGGTTGAGCGGGCGTTTGGTCGAAAAGCCGGTGCGGAGCTTTCCCTGGAATGCCAGGAAGACGATGATCGGAAAGATGGCGAAAAAGGAGCGGAAGAAGACGATCTGGCCCGCCGGCACGGTGCCCGCCGCCTTGATGCAGGACGACATGCCGACAAAGACCGCCACCGACACGATCTTGAGCATGATCCCGGTAAGCGTGTTGTGCCCACCGGAGTGATCCGATGGACTCACTTACCAGCTGCTTCTTCGATTGCTGCCCAGATGCGCGCCGGCGTCGCCGGCATGTCGATGTGTTTGATGCCGTAGGCGCGATAGAGCGCATCCGTCACCGCGTTGAGCGCGGCAGGCGTTGCGCCGATCGTGCCCGCCTCACCTGCCCCCTTGATGCCGAGTGCATTCGTGGTCGAGGGCACGTTGCGGGTTTCGAAATGGAAGAACGGAAAATCGTCGGCGCGCGGCATGGCATAGTCCATGAAGCTCGCTGTCAACAGCTGCCCGTCCTCACCATAGATCGTGTTCTCGGTCAGCGCCTGGCCGATGCCCTGGACGACGCCGCCATGCACCTGTCCGGCCAGCAGGATCGGGTTCACGGTGACGCCGAAATCGTCGACGATCGTATAGCGGACAATCTCCGTCATACCGGTGTCGGGATCGATCTCGACCTCGCAGATGTGGGTGCCGTTCGGGTAGGTGCATTCGTCCTGGACGAACTCGCCAAAACCCTTGAGATCGTCCGGGCCCTTGGCGGCCTTGGCGATGCTCGAAAAATCGATGGTGCGGTCGGTGCCGACGATGCGGGCAACGCCCTTGGACAATTCGATGTCGCCGGCCGAGGCCTCCAGCTCATCCGCGGCGATGCGCTTGATCTTGTTGGCCAGATCCTCGCCTGCGCGAGACGCTGATACGCCGCCCAGGGGAATGGAGCGCGAGCCGCCTGTGCCGCCGCCGGCCTTCAGCTCGTCAGTGTCGCCTTGGCGGACATGTATCTTGTCGATGTCGAGATGGAGCTTTTCAGAGAGGAATTGCGCATAGGCGGTCGCGTGTCCCTGCCCGTTGGTCTGGGTGCCAATCTTCAGCGTGACCGTACCGTCGCCGTTCAGTTCGACAAAGGCCGGTTCGGAGCCCGCAAAGGCACAGGCCTCGATATAGGTCGCCATGCCGATGCCGCGGATCTTGCCAGCCGCTTTCGACTGCGCCAGCCGCTCCGGGAACGCCTGCCACTCCGCCTGTTCGATGGCACGGTCCATATGACCTGCGAATTCACCAGTGTCGTAGAGGCGGTCTGTCTGAGTGCGATAAGGGAATTGCTCAGGCCTGATAAAATTGCGCCGGCGGATCTCTTCGACGGGAAGATTGAGATCGCGGGCACAGGCATCGACGAGCTTTTCCAGCAGGAATGCCGCTTCCGGCCGGCCGGCGCCGCGATAGGCGTCGACCGGGCAGGTGTTGGTGTAGAGGCCGGTCACCGAAACGTCGAGCGCCTGGATGTCGTAGACGCCGGTCGACATTGTGACGCCGATATAGGGGATGAACGGGCCGTATTGAGAGACATAAGCGCCGATATTGGCGAGAAGGTCGACCCTCATGCCGAGGAAGCGGCCGTCCTTGTCCATCGCCATTTCAGCCCTCACGACATTGTCGCGGCCTTGTGCATCGGTGAGGAAGTGTTCGGTGCGGTCGCCGGCCCATTTGACCGGACGGCCAAGCCGCCTGGCTGCCTCGAGCACCAGCGGATACTCGCGATAGACGAAGGTCTTCGGCCCAAAGCCGCCGCCGACGTCCGGCGTGATGACGCGCAGCTGGTCCTTCTTGATCTTGAACACGCCGGCCAGAATGGACTGCATGGAATGCACGCCCTGCGAACCCGTCGTCAGGACGAAGCGGTTCTCTTGCGTGTTCCACTCGCCGATCGCCGAACGCGGCTCCATGTAATTGCAGACCAACCGGTTGTTGATGAATTCGATCCGGGTGACCTTGGCAGCCTTGGCGAATGCTGCCGCGGTCTTCGCTTTGTCGCCGATGTGATAGCTGAAGGCGCGGTTGGAGCCGAGTTCCGGCCAGACCAGCGGCGTGCCTTCATCAAGCGCCATGGCGGTAACGGACGCGGCATCTTCGCCGTCGTAATCGACCTCGATCAGTTCGGCCGCGTCCTGCGCCAGCGCGCGGCTGTCGGCGACGACGAATGCGACGGCATCGCCGACATAATTGACGCGGTCGCGGCAAAGGATCGGAATGTCGCGGGTCGGCGCCTTGGTGCCGTCCGGCTGCCTTTGCATGGCGCCGGATTTCAGATTGCCCAGATGAGCAATATCCGCACCGGTCAGCACTAGGTGGACGCCAGGTGCGGCCCTGGCCGCCTCGGTCGAACCGACGGTGAAGCTTGCCTTGGCCACCGGCGAGCGCAGGACATAGCCGTGCAGGAGCCCGACGGGCTGGATGTCGTCCGTATAGCGGCCGAGACCTTTGATGAAGGCCTGGTCCTCGCGACGCAGCACAGAGGCGCCCATGCCGAATTTCGGTGTGACGACGGTCATCGGTACCTCGCGATGATGATTGGAGAACGAGCGCCTGAAATAGGCGTTGCGCCAGTTTTGTCGAGTGACGGTTTCGTGTAAAGAGCGCGGGCTTCAAATTACTTGGACCAGCGGACCCACTTGCCGCTTAGGGAATCGACAGGAAACCCACGGAATGCGCACGGACACCGGCCAGGTCTTCAAGCTCGAAGACTATCGCCCCACCGACTATCTCATTCCGGAAACCAGCCTGACTTTCCGCCTGTCGCCAGAGGCCACCCGCGTCGTTGCCGTGCTGACGGTCGAACGTCGCGGCGGCATAGCGGCGTCGGTGCCTCTGGTGCTGGATGGCGATGGGCTGACGCTCACCCGCGTCGCAATCGACGGCCGCACACTTGCGCCGACGGATTTTTTTGCCACGCCCGATCAGCTGACGATCACCGCGCTGCCCGCAGCACCCCGCTTCCAGCTCGTGATCGAAACCGAGCTGGCGCCGGCACACAACGAAGCCCTGATGGGCCTCTATCGCTCCAGCAACGTCTATTGCACGCAATGCGAGGCCGAGGGCTTTCGGCGCATCACCTATTTTCTCGACCGACCTGACATCCTGTCCGTCTATACGGTGCGCATCGAGGCGCTGCGGCATGAGGCGCCATTGCTTCTTTCCAACGGCAACCCAGCGGGCAGCGGCGAACTTGCCGACGGCTGGCACTACGCTAGATGGCACGACCCCTTCCCCAAGCCGTCCTATCTGTTCGCGCTGGTGGCAGGCGCGCTCGGCAAGGTCGCCGACAGCTTCGTCACGCTGTCCGGCCGCGAGGTCGAGCTCGGCATTTATGTCGAGCCAGGCAAGGAAGGGCTCGCCGGCTATGCCATGGACGCCCTGAAACGGTCGATGAAATGGGACGAGGAGGCGTTCGGCCGCGAATACGACCTCGACGTCTTCAATATCGTTGCCGTATCCGACTTCAACATGGGCGCGATGGAGAACAAGGGCCTCAATATCTTCAACGACAAATATGTGCTGGCCGACCAGGAGACCGCGACGGACGCCGATTTCGCCAATATCGAGGCGATCATCGCGCATGAGTACTTTCACAATTGGACCGGCAACAGAATCACTTGCCGCGACTGGTTCCAGCTTTGCCTGAAGGAAGGACTGACGGTTTTTCGCGATCACGAGTTTTCCGCCGACCAGCGCTCGCGAGCGGTGAAACGTATTGCCGAAGTGCGCACGCTCAGGGCGCATCAGTTTCCCGAAGATCAGGGACCTCTGGCGCATCCGGTGCGGCCGCGACGCTACCGCGAGATCAATAATTTCTACACCGCGACGGTCTACGAAAAGGGCTCGGAAGTCGTGCGCATGATCCGCACCATTCTCGGCGCCGAGACGTTCCGGGCCGGCCTGGACCTCTATTTCGAGCGCCATGATGGCGAGGCTGCGACGATCGAGGACTTCATCAAAGTGTTCGAGGATGCGTCCGGCCGCGACCTGTCGCAATTTTCGCTCTGGTACCATCAGGCGGGTACGCCCAATCTGACGATCAGTTCGACGCACAATCCGGCAGCCCAGGAATTCACACTCGAGATCGAGCAGTCGGTGCCGCCAACGCCGTCCGAAAGCCGCAAGCGGCTGATGCACATTCCGCTGGCCTTCCGCCTGGTCGGCGCCGATGGCAAGGCGATGGCCTTCAGCAGTGTCGAGGGCGCCAGCGTCGAGGACGGCGTCATCCATATCCGCAAGCGCCGGCACATGGTGCGCTTCTCGGGCGTTGCCGAGCGCCCAGCGATATCGCTCAACCGAGGCTTCTCGGCGCCGGTGACGCTTTCCGTCGAGCAGAAGCCCGACGATCAGTTCTTTCTTGCCGGCCACGACGACGATACCTTCTCGCGCTGGCAGGCGTTCAACACGCTTTTGACCGACGCGCTGATATCAGCCTTCCGCCAGGTCCTCGGCGGCAAGCGGCCCGGTTTCGCATCACGGCTGACCAAGCTCGCCGGCAAAATAGCCGGCGACGGGACACTCGAGCCGGCCTATCGGGCGCTGGCTTTGGCGCTTCCGAGCGAAGCCGACATTGCTCGCGACATCGGCAAGAACATCGACCCCGATGCCATCTTCTCGGCTCGCGAGGCGCTGACGGCCGCGATCGCCGGGGCCAACCGAGAGATATTCTCCGATCTCTACGATCGACTTGCCGACAAGGCCGCTTTCAGTCCGGATGCGGCGAGCGCCGGGCGCCGGGCGTTGCGCAACATCCTGCTCGATTATCTCTCGCTGCTGCCGGGAGGTGCGGCGCTTGCGGCTCGGCATTTCCAGTCCGCCACCAACATGACGGACCGCGCCGCTGCATTGACCGTGCTTGCGCTCCGTCACAGCGGTTCGCCCGAGGCGGTCAAGGCACTGGCCGACTTCGAAGTGAAATATGCGACCGATCCGCTGGTGATGGACAAATGGTTCCAGATCCAGGCCAGCGTGCCCGGCCCGAAAACCATCGATGCGGTACGCGCTTTGACCGGCCATCCGGCGTTCTCGATGACCAATCCGAACCGGGTGCGTTCGCTCGTCGGCACGTTTTCCAGCGCCAACCAGACCGGCTTCCACCGCACCGACGGCGAAGGCTATCGGTTTTTCGTCGAAACGGTCCTGCAGGTGGAAAAGCGCAACCCGCAGCTGGCCGCCCGGCTGGCGACAGCCCTCAGATCATGGCGCTCGCTCGAACCCAGCCGTCAGGCCAAGGCAAGGGAAGCGCTGCTATCGATTGGCAATGCCGAGAACCTATCGGCCGATTTGCGGGATATCGTCGAGCGGACCTTGGCGTAAAGCATCCTTTACCTTCTCCCCTTGTTGGAAGAAGGAAAGGCCGAGCGCTGCTGAGCGCCATCATCGGGCGGGAAAAACCATTATTTTAGTCGATTTTTAATCTTTTTTCGCCGCGCCTCTGGACAAGGCGAATCACCTTTGATTCTTTAGCTGAAGATTCGGAAGTGCGGCGTCGCCGGATCGTCAAGCAGATTTGAAATCGGGGAGAGCCATTTATGGCGAAGGCGGACGCGTGGGGCGCGCCCGGAGGGACGGCTTTTGAGCGGCGTGAGGCGAGACGCGACGGTCTCGCCGGTAACGCTCGGCTCATCGCCGAACCCGCCTACCGACGGCTCCTGGCAGCCGAGCCGTTGTTGCGCCGATCGATACCGGCCCTGATCATCGTTTTCCTGCTGGTCATCGCTGCGCTGCGGTTCTTGTCGCTGATGAACGAGCGCGACGACGTAGAACGCGACGCCAAGGCGATCCTCTCGCTCGCGGCGGGCCAACTTGCCAGTTCGATTACCGTCAATGCCAACCTGACCTCAACGCCCGGCGCGACGCAGGACCTGTTGGAGGGCATCAGCCGTCTGGGGGCCATGGGCCGGAGCCACGTGCTTGCGGCCACCGACGGGGCGTTCAAGATCGTTGCCGTGACACCGCAATCGACGGGCTGGAAGGGGCGGTCGCTCGACGCCATAGCCCAGGGCGGTCAACCGTTATTCATGTTCGGCGAGCGCGCCGGGGTGATGGAGGTCAGCATCGGTGGCCAGGACTGGTATGCGGCGGTGAGCCTGGCAAATGCCAGGAACGGTGCTGCCGCAGCGCTCGTTCCGCAGGAAGCGGTCTTCGAGGCGTGGCGAAAGACCGTTTCGCTCAACGTCACCCTGTTTGTGCTGACAGCCGGCGTGCTGATCATCGTCCTCTACGCCTATTTCGGCCAAGCGGCGCGCGCCCAGGCCGCCGACCGCATTTATCTCGAAGCGCACCAGCGCATCGATATGGCGCTGGTGCGCGGTCGCTGCGGCCTGTGGGACTGGGACATGGTGCGCGGCAAGATGTACTGGTCGCGCTCGATGTATGACATGCTAGGCTATGAGCCCTGCGACACGATGCTGTCGTTCGGCGAGGTCGACGAGATCATCCATCCCGAGGACGGCGACCTGTTCCAGCTCGCCAACAGAATCGTCGCACGCGAGATCGATCACATCGACCAGGTGTTCCGGATGCGCCATGCCGACGGACAATGGGTGTGGATGCGCGCAAGGGCGCAGGTGATCGACCCGGAAGCGCCGGAGATCCAGTTGATCGGCATTGCCGTCGACGTCACAGAGCAGCGGCACCTGGCGCTGCGCTCCGAGGCAGCGGATCTTCGCTTGCGAACGGCTATCGAAAACATCAACGAATCCTTCGTGCTCTGGGATTCGACCCAACGTCTGATCATGTGCAATTCCAAGTACCAGCAGGACAATGGCCTGTCGGATCGCGATGTGATGCCGGGCGCCTCGCGCGCCGTTCTGGAAGAACGCATGCTCGCCTTCGCGTCGGAGCGCCGGCTTGCCAACCTCAACGGTCAGCAAGGCGGCGTGACCTTCGAGCGGCAGCTTGCTGATGGCCGCTGGCTGCAGGTGAACGAGCTTCGGACCAGGGACGGCGGCACTGTCTCGGTCGGCTCGGACATCACCCAGATCAAGCTGCACCAGGAGAAGCTGGTCGACAGCGAGCGCCGGCTGATGGCGACGATCCACGACCTCAGCCTTGCCCGCCGGGCGGAGGAAGAGCGGTCGCGCGAACTGGTCGAGCTCAATCGCAAATACATGAAGGAAACCGAGCGCGCCGAGGCCGCGAACCGGGCCAAATCCGAGTTCCTGGCCAACATGTCGCATGAGTTGCGCACGCCGCTCAACGCGATCATCGGCTTCTCAGAGCTGATGGAACAGGCGCTGTTCGGGCCCTTGGGTTCACCGCGCTACGAGGAATATGCCACCGACATCAACGGCAGCGGCAAATATCTGCTGGGCGTCATCAACGACATCCTCGACATGTCGAAGATCGAGGCCGGCCAGTTCTCGATGGATCAGGAAGAAATCGACCTCTGCCCACTGATGAGGGAAACGGTGCGCGTCATCTCGCTGCAGGCGGCGGAAAAATCGATCACCGTCGAAACCCGCATCCCCGATTCACTGACGCTGTTCGCCGATCGCCGGGCGATCAAGCAGATCATCATCAACCTCCTGTCGAACGCGGTGAAATTCACCGGCCAGGGCGGCCGCATTGCGGTAAGGGCTCGCAACACATCCAGCGCTCTGGTGCTGACGATCGAAGACAATGGCTGCGGCATCCCGAAGGAGGCGCTGAGCAAACTCGGGCGGCCGTTCGAACAGGTGCAGAACCAGTTTTCCAAGAGCCATGCCGGCTCCGGCCTTGGCCTCGCCATCTCACGCTCGCTGGCCGAGCTTCAAGGCGGCGCCCTGAAAATCCGGTCCACCGAAGGCATTGGCACGATCGTGTCGGTGCGCATTCCGATCAAGAAGGTGGCGCAGGCAGTCAGGGCCGCCGCCTGACCCCTCTGTTGTCGTGAAGGAGTTGGAACTTTCGGGAACGCCGGAGGGACATTGCCCCGATGTTATTCGAAACAGCCGTTTGGCGTTGTGCCGTCACGGTCACTTCGCACGAAGCAAAAGGTCGAAATCCTTCCTGACCTTTTGCGACGTCTCCTTGAGGTGCGCTTCCAGCACACTGAAATCCGGCAGGTCGGTGACCGCCAGAAGCAGATCTGAGAGCCCCGGCGGCACGTCGTCTCGTTCGAATACGCCGGTGAGGCAGAGCCGTATCCTCTGGGTCAGCGCCAGATAGAGCGCATAGGCATCGCAAAGCTCCTGCCTGACCTGGGCCTCGGCGAAATCCGGCGCCAGCCTCGACAGGACTTCCGCTGTCCCGGTGACACGGCGGCCGGCTTCGACCTTTCCCGTGATCGCCGCCACCTGCGCGATGAATTCGAGATCGATGAGACCGCCGGGGATCAGTTTGATGTCCCAGAGATCGCGCGGCGGCTTCTCCTTCTCGATCATCGCACGCATCTCGGACGCCTCGGCCATCACCTTGGCGCTGTCGCGCGGCAGGGCAAGCACCGCTGCCACCTCGGCCTCGACCTCGGCGCACAGCGCTTTATCGCCACCGATCGCGCGAGCCCTGGAGAGCGCCATATGCTCCCATGTCCAGGCGTCCTTGCGCTGGTACTTCTTGAAGGCATCGACATGAGTGGCCACTGGCCCCTTGTTGCCGGACGGCCGAAGACGAAGGTCGAGCTCGTAGAGAACGCCCTCGGCGGTCGGTGCGGACACGGCCGATATCAGCCGCTGCGTCAGCCTGGAGTAATAGTGGGACGGGGCGAGCGGCTTGTCGCCGTCGGATTCTTCGGCATCGGTGTCGTGATCATAGAGCAGGATGAGGTCGACGTCGGAGCCGGCCGTCAATTCGCGGCTGCCGAGCTTGCCCATGCCGAGCAGCGCAACAGTGCCGCCGGCGATGCGACCGTGGCGGAGCGCGAACTCGGCGATCACTGCCCGCAGCGCCGCATCGATGGTGAGATCGGCCAGATCGGAAAAGGCGTGGCCGGCGCGGGCCGAATCGATCGAGCCGGCAAGCAGCCTGACGCCGATCAGGAATTTTTGCTCAGACGCAAAGATGCGCAGGCGGTCGAGCACGTCCTCATAGGCCCTGTCGCCTTCGAGGAAAGCAGCGAGACGCGCCGAGAGATAGGCGCGGTCCGGCAGTTCGGTCAAAAGGGCCGGATCCAGAAGACCATCGAACACATGCGGCCGGCGCGTGATGATAGCGGCCAGCCGAGGAGCCGCGCCCATGATCGTCGCCAGCAGCTTCAGCAGGGCTGGATTGGACTGCAGCAGCGAGAACAGCTGGATGCCGGCGGGCAGGCCGGCAAGGAATTCGTCGAAGCGTATCAACGCCTCGTCCGCCCGGCGCGTCTGGCCGAAGGACTGTAGCAGCGCCGGCGTTAGTTCGGTCAGCCGCTCGCGCGCCTCGGCCGACTGGGTGACTCGATAGCGGCCGAAATGCCAGCCGCGGATGACACGGCAGATGTCACTTGCCCGCTGGAATCCCAGACTTTGCAACGTCCGCAAGGTGTCGGGATCGTCGACATCGCCAGTAAAGACCAGGTTGCCGATGCCCGCCGAGAGCTCGGGCGCGGTTTCAAAAAGTGCGGCGTAGTGGCGTTCAACCTGATGAAGTGCGGCACGGAACGCCTTGGCAAAGGCCGTGGCATCGGCAAAGCCGAGCATACGCGCTATGCGTTCAAGCCCTTCGTCGTCTTCCGGCAGTATATGGATCTGCTCGTCGGCGACCATCTGGACGGCATGCTCGACGCGGCGCAGGAACCAGTATTGCCCTGTGAGCGCGTCGCACGCCTCGGTCGTGATCCAGCCGCGTGCCGCAAGCTGGCCAAGCATCGGCACGGTCTCGCGGCCGCGCAGCTCGGGGAAGCGGCCGCCGGCGATGAGCTGCTGGGTCTGGACGAAGAATTCGATCTCGCGAATGCCGCCTCGGCCGAGCTTGACGTTGTGGCCCTTCACCGCGATCTCGCCATGCCCCTTATGGGCATGGATCTGGCGCTTGATCGAATGAACGTCGGCAATCGCCGCGTAGTCCATGTATTTGCGCCAGATATAGGGCTGGAGCTCCTTCAGGAACGCAGCACCGGCGGCGAGGTCGCCGGCCACCGGACGCGCCTTGATCATGGCGGCGCGCTCCCAGTTCTGGCCGCGCGCTTCGTAGTAGCGCAGTGCGGCCTCGACCGGGATCGCCAGCGGCGTCGAACCGGGATCGGGACGAAGCCGGAGGTCGGTGCGGAAAACGTAGCCGTGTTCGGTGCGGTCCTGGAGTATGCGGACCAGCCGGCGCGTCAGGCGCGAAAACAGCTCCGTCGCATCGAGCGGATCGACGACGGCAGGGGCCTGCGGGTCGAAGAAAACGACGAGATCGATGTCGGAGGAGAAGTTCAGCTCATGCGCGCCAAGCTTGCCCATGCCGAGCAAGATCCAGCCCGATTGGCGCGCCGGATCCTCGGGATCCGGCAGTTTGAGCTTGCCCTGACCGTGCGCGTCGCGAAGCAGGAAGTCGACAGCAGCGCGGGTACAGGCGTCGGCAAGATCGCTCAGCCGCCGCACAGTAATGGCGGTTTCAGCCTCGCCTGCAAGATCGGCCAGCGCGATCAAGACATGCGCTTCCGCTTTCCATTGGCGCAATTCCATCATCAGGCGGCTTTCGGAGATGGCTTCACCTCGCGCGGCCTTGTCGATCGCCGCGCCGATCGCAATCAGCCGGGCCTCGACCGTCCCATCGAAAAGCGCATTGAGAATCTCAGGGCGGCGGCGCACTGTGTCGCGCAGAAACGGCGACAGGTCGAACACCGCGGCAAGGAAATCCTGGACGGCGCCCCTGCCGGCCAGGAATTTCGCCAACCGGGTAAGCCCCTCCTCCTGCGCGGTGGAAGCGATCTCAGACAATTCCCGCCGGGCTTGGCTCTGATCCAGGGGCACGAGCTTTGCGACCGGCTTCAAGAGCCAGCTGGTCTGTTCCGCAGCCGCTTTCACTGCCATCAGCGATCCTCCCGTTCGGGAAAGCTCATGACTACCGACAATCCAGGATTGCCCGGCAGAAGATCGAGCCGCCCGTTGTGGAATGTCATAATAGCCTTGGCGAGGCTGAGGCCCAGGCCGGAACCCGGCTGCGAGCGGCTTTTTTCCAGCCGCACAAAACGCTCGGTCACCCTGGCGCGGTCGGCATCGTCGGGAATGCCCTGGCCATTGTCGGAGACGGAAAGCTTGATCTCGCTGCCGGCGCGTTCAAGCGCAACGCGAACGGTGGGCCTGGCGGTCGAGTCGGTCGAATATTTGATCGCGTTGTCGACAATGTTCGACAGTGCCTGGCCGATCAGCTCACGATTGCCTTCGACCACGAAGGCACCCTCCACCGAAGTCTCAAGTGTTACCCCAGCCTCCTCCGCCACCGGCTCGTAAAGCTCGACGACATCGCGCACGGAGGCGGCCAGATCGACCCGGCTGGTGCTTTCGGAGGAATAGCCCGCTTCCAGCCTGGAGATCATCAAGATGGCGTTGAAGGTCTTTATCAGCTGGTCGGACTCGGCGATGGTCGCTTCCAGCGCCTGCCGGTAGTCGGTGGTCTTGTGCTTGCCGGAAAGCGTCGCCTCGGCGCGGTTGCGCAGCCTGGTCAGCGGTGTCTTCAGATCGTGGGCGATGTTGTCGGAGACCTGCTTCAGCCCTTCGTTGAGCGTGGCGATCCTGGCCAGCATGGAATTGAGGTTTTCGGAGAGACGGTCGAACTCGTCGCCCGCGCCGGTGACCGGCAGCCGGCCGGAGAGATCGCCGCCCATGATGCGGCGACTCGCTTCCGACACCGAGTCGATACGCTTCAGCGCCGCGCGCCCGACAAAGAACCAGATCAAAAGCCCGCCGAGCCCCATCATGCCCAGCGCCAGCATCAGCGCGCGGCGGATGACGGCGCGGAATCGCTCCGGCTCGCCGAGGTCGCGACCGACCAGCATGATCATCTGATTGGGCAGGCGCAGCACCAGCGCAATGGCATTATGGCCCTTCTCGCCTTCCGTCTGCACTTCGCTCTCGCCGGATTGCGTCTCGTTCTCGTCTGCCACAGGGTTGCGTTGCCGCTCCAGCGCGCCCTCGCCGAAGCGCCGGTAGGAGAACGGACGAGTGGTCCAGCCCTCTGCCTCGAGCACACCCGGCTCCAGGCTCTGCACGTTTCCGGTCAAGATCTGGCCGTTGACATCGGCGATCAGGTAGAGATTGGCGCCGGGCTGGCGGGAGCGCTGCTCGACCACGCGCACCAGAACCGGCAGGCCGCCGCGCTGATAAGCCCGGGCGAGGCCGAGCACTTCGTCGTTGATGGTCTCCTGCGTCTGCGCGGTCAGCATGCGCGCCGACAGAGAGGTCATGTAGAAGACGAGCAGCACCGCGCAGATGGCGAACAAGAGGAGATAGAGCGCCGAAAGCCGCGCTGCCGTCGTCTTCATGATAGCCGGCATGGAAAGAGCCATACTAGCCGCTCTTGAGCATATAGCCGGCGCCACGAACCGTGTGCAGGATCGGCTTGTCGAAGCCCTTCTCGATCTTGCCGCGCAACCGCGAGACGTGAACGTCGATGACGTTGGTCTGCGGATCGAAATGGTAGTCCCAGACATTTTCCAGCAGCATGGTGCGCGTCACCACCTGGCCGGCATGGCGCATCAGATATTCGAGCAGGCGGAATTCGCGCGGCTGCAGCGTGATCTCGCGCGCCGCGCGCCGCACCGAATGCGAGAGCCTGTCAAGTTCGAGATCGCCGACCCGGTAGACAGTTTCGGCTTCCCTGGCGCTGGCACGGCGGTTCAGCACCTCGACCCGGGCAAGAAGCTCGGAAAAGGCATAGGGTTTGGTCAGATAGTCGTCGCCGCCGGCACGCAAGCCGGTGACCCGGTCGTCGACTTCGCCGAGCGCCGACAGGATCAGCACCGGTGTCGTGTTACCCCTGGAGCGCAGACCGGCGATGACCGACAGGCCGTCGCGGCGCGGCAACATGCGGTCGACGACCATCACGTCATAGTCGCCGGAATCAGCGAGCGCGAAGCCGGTTTCGCCGTCGCCGGCGACATGGGCGGTGTGTCCGGCCTCGGTGAAGGCTTTCTGGAGGTAATCGGCCGCTTCGCGATCGTCTTCTATGACGAGAATCTTCATGGGACCGTTATACGCGATTTCGCTGGAAGATTGAGTGGCCGGCATATGCATCGTGGCCTCACCTGAGCGTATCGCGAACAAAGTGATTCAAGGATACGCGGTAAGTCTTTGTTTTGGAACGCCGTCGCCGCAATGACACCGGCTCCCTCGGCGCAAGATCGAAGCAGGCTTTCGGGCGGCATGTTCTGTGGTTTGAGCGGCAGCGGGCGATGGGAGCCCGCTGCCGCTGGGGCGGAACACGATGACTGACTGACTAACGTATCCGGCCCCGTACTTTCCCGTGCGGCGGCTCGGGATATTTGAAACCACCGCACCGGAAACGTCTGGGGCGTCAGCCCTTGGCGACAGGCAGCGCGACGAAGCGGTTGCTGTCGTCGCGGCTGATCTGCATCAGCACCGCCTTGCGGCCCGCCTTCACCGCATCGGCCATTGCCTTGGCGACGTCGTCGGTGCCATTCACCTCCGTGGAATTGACCGAGGTGATGACGTCGCCGGGCTGGATGCCGCGATCGGCGGCATCGCTGTCGGGGTCGACATCGGTCACCACAAGCCCTTTGCCATCGTCGGATCTGGTGACGGTGAGGCCGAGATCTGCCAGCGTGTCGGCCTTTGGCGGAGCGGAAGGCTGCTGGTCGGACGAGGCCTGCTTGTCGCCCGAAGGCAGCGTGCCGAGATCGACCTTGACGGTTTCACTCTTGCCGTCACGCCACACGGTGACGTCGACCGATTTGCCGGGTTGGTAGGCGCCGATCAGACGGGCGAGTTCCTTCGGCGAAGCGACGTCCTTGCCGTCCACCTGAGTGATGACGTCACCGGCTGATATACCGGCCTTCTTGCCGGGACCATCGTTCTGGGCGCTGGAAACGAGCGCGCCCTTGTCGGACTTCAGCCCCAGCGATTCGGCGATTTCGGAGGTGACCGGCTGGATCTCGACGCCGAGCCAGCCGCGCTGGACGGTGCCGCCCTTCATCAGATCCTGCACGACCTGTTTGGCGGTCGAGGCGGGGATGTCGAAGGCGATGCCGACGCTGCCGCCGGACGGGGAGAAGATCGCGGTGTTGATGCCGATGACCTGGCCGTTGAGGTTGAAGGTCGGGCCGCCCGAATTGCCGCGGTTCACCGAGGCGTCGATCTGGATGAAGTCGTCATAGGGGCCGGCGCCGATGTCGCGGCCACGGGCCGAGACGATGCCGGCGGTGACAGTGCCGCCGAGGCCGAACGGATTGCCGACGGCCACGACCCAGTCGCCAACGCGAACCTTGGAATCATCGGCGAAGTCGACATAAGTGAACTTGCCGTCGCCTTCGACCTTGAGCACTGCGAGATCGGTGCGCTGATCCGTGCCAACCAGCTTGGCGTCGAGTTCCTTGCCGTCATGCATCACCACCGTGAAGGACGATCCATCTCCGACGACATGGTTGTTGGTGACGAGGTAGCCATCCTCAGAGATGAAAAACCCGGACCCCTGGGCGATCGGCCGCGGCTGGCGGTTGTGGTCACGGCGTCCGAAACGACGCATTCCATCCTGGCCATCCTGATCGCCAAAGCCACGGAACTCCCTGAAGAAACGGCGCAATTGCGGATCGTCGGGAAGGTTGCCGAAGCCATCAAGTGGATCGGAGCCGTCGTCAGCGGTCGATTCGATCTTGGCTTTGACGCGGACACTGACGACCGCCGGCGAAACACGCTCGACGACGTCGGCGAAGCTCGGAACCTGCGGCGCCTCGACACGCACGGCTTCGGCCATAACCGGGGCCGTCCCGGTGGCAACCGCGCCGAAGCCGATCGCGCCGGCAATGGCCACTGAAGCGACGGCAGCCATCAGGCGTTTGCGGGTGCGGGGATATGAACTGGGGGCAATATTCATGGGTCTCGTATCCTCTTTCAAGGGATGCGCTTCGGTCGGCATCCTCAGGCAAGAGAAATATAGGGGCGCACATTACGGCGCCATTTCCGGTGCATGAAACTTTCGTAATGTATTGGCACGGACCGCTTGGTTGCGCCCGCCCGTTGCCTTATGTTGTACACAGTTCAGCACAAGGCTTTCACTATGACCGCAAGCGCCACCATGACGATTCGGGTTTCGTCCGAAACCAAGCTGAAGCTGGAGCGGATCGCCGCCGACACTCGGCGCAGCAAATCCTTCCTCGCGGCCGAAGCGATATCGGCCTATGTCGATCGCGAGCTTGAGATCATCGAAGGTATCAAACGTGGCATGGCCGACGCGGCAGCTGGCCGTGTCGTGGCCCACGACGAAGCCATGGCGGAAATCGACGCCATCATCGAAGCAGCGGAAGCCAAGCGCGCGGACAAGGCGTGAAGCGGTTCGTCACCTGGTCACGAGAAGCGCTGGACGACATCAAACAGCAAATCGCCTTCATCGCGCGGGACAATCCAGCCGCTGCCAGACGCCTTGCGGATCGCCTTCGTGACACGGGTCGCGGTCTTGGCGATATGGCGACGGGCCGGCCTGGCCGGGTAACAGGCACCTATGAGAAGCCAATCAGCCGCCTGCCCTACGTTGTTGCCTATGAGTTGCGGCCGATCGCCGGGCGTGAGAGCGTCATTATCTTGCACGTCATTCACACGTCGCGGGACTGGCCGCCGGAGGAATGGCCGAGTTAGTTACCCAGCATCTTGTCCAACGCTGCCTTCTCCTCGGCGGTGAGCACGGCCGCAGGCGCTGAGCGGCGCCAGCGGGCGCCGAGCACGATGAAGGCGCCGCCGACAAGCAGCAGGAATACCGGCGTGCCCCACAACAGCGCATTGCGCAGGCTGAAGCGCGGCTTCAACAGCACGAACTCGCCATAGCGGGAAACGATGTAGTCCATCACCTGCTGGTCGGTGTCGCCGGCGACGAGGCGCTGGCGCACCAGCACGCGGAGGTCGCGGGCAAGGTCGGCATCGGATTCGTCGATCGACTGGTTCTGGCAAACCATGCAGCGCAGCTCCTCCGAAAGCGTCCGCGCCCTCGCCTCTAGCGCCGGGTCGGCCAGAACCTCGTCGGGCTTCACCGCAAGTGCGGCGCCGGCAAACAACAGCGTCAGCAGCAGGACCAGCGAGGCCAGCGAGAATCTTGCGGTCATGGCAGGCTCGCGGAAGCCACGGCGCCCGTCGACTTGCGGCGGCGCGACGGTGCCCCGACACGCAGGCGCCGGTCCATGAGCGACATCGCAGCACCTGCCATCATGACAAGGCCGCCGCCCCAGATCAGCGTCACCAGCGGCTTCCACCATAGCCGCACCACGACGGAGCCGTCGGCCCCCTCGTCGCCAAGCGAGAGGTAGAGTTGGCTGAACCCAATCGTCTTGATACCGGACTCGGTCGTCGTCATCTGTCGGACCGGGTAGGAGCGCTTGGATGAGGTGATTACGGCAGTTGTGCTTCCATCAACGCCGAGCAGGGCGAAGCGGCCGCGATCCTCGCTGTAATTAGGCCCCTGGGCCGGATAAAGCCCTTCGAAACGCAGCGTATGGCCGGATAATTGCACGGTCTCGCCTGCATGCATCGACAGGATCTTCTCGGTACCGAAGCAAAGTGTGCCGACGATGCCCAGCGTCGTCAGCCCGAGGCCGAGATGGGCGAGCCCCGTGCCGAAGACCGACCGCGGCAGGCCGGCGAAGCGCCTGAGCATAATGCCGGGCGCGACAGCGCCAAGGCCGGACTTGACGGCAATATCGGTGAGCGCGCCGCAGATCAGCCAGAAGGCCAGGCCGACGCCAAGCGCCGCGAACACCGATGCGCCATCGATGAACAAGGCCGTCACCAGCGTAGCCAGAAGCGCTGCGGCGAAGGCCGCCATCAGGCGTTGAGCGACAGCGAAGACGTCGCCGCGCTTCCAGGCCAGAAGCGGCCCGAACGGGACCACGACCAGAAGCGGCACCATCAGCGGGCCAAACGTCAGGTTGAAGAACGGTGCGCCGACCGAAATCTTGTCGGCTGAAACGGCCTCGACCGCCAGCGGATACAGCGTGCCGATCAGCACGGTAGCGGTGGCCGTGGTCAGGAACAGATTGTTGAGGACCAATGCCCCTTCGCGGGAGATTGGATGAAACAGGCCACCGGCCGTCAACCTGGAGGCACGAAAGGCAAACAACGCCAAAGATCCGCCGATGAACAGTATCAGGATGCAGAGAATGAACACGCCGCGCGTCGGATCGGTGGCGAAGGCGTGGACGGAAGTCAGCACACCGGAGCGCACCAGGAATGTGCCGAGCAGCGACAGCGAGAAGGTCAGGATCGCCAGCAGCAGCGTCCAGATCTTCAGGGCCGAGCGCTTTTCCATGACGATCGCCGAATGGAGCAGCGCCGTGCCCGCCAGCCATGGCATGAAGGAGGCGTTCTCGACCGGATCCCAGAACCAGAAACCGCCCCAGCCAAGTTCGTAATAGGCCCAGTAGGAGCCCATGGCGATGCCGCCGGTCAGGAACATCCAGGCGACCAGCGTCCATGGCCGCACCCAGCGTGCCCAGGAGGCATCGATGCGGCCTTCGATGAGGGCTGCTACCGAGAAGGAAAAGCAGATCGAGAAGCCGACATAGCCGAGATAGAGCAACGGCGGATGGATGGCGAGGCCGAGATCCTGCAGGATCGGATTGAGATCGCGGCCCTCGATCGGCGCCGGATTGAGCCTGGCGAACGGATTGGACGTCGCCAGGATGAACAGGAAGAAGGTGACGCCGATCGCCCCTTGCACAGCCAGTACGTTGGCCCGAAGCGTCGCGGGGAGATTGCTGCCGAAAACGGCGACGAGCGCGCCGAAGAAGGTCAGGATCAGCACCCAGAGCAGCATCGAGCCCTCGTGATTGCCCCAGGTGCCGGTGATCTTGTAGATCAAGGGCTGCAGCGAATGCGAGTTGTCCCAGACATTGGCCACCGAAAAATCGGACGTTGCATAGGCTATCGCCAGCGCCGCGAAGGACAGCGCGGTCAAGGCAAAGCCCGTCACCGCGACCGGTCCGCCGACGGCCATCATCTTCTGGTTGTTCAGGCGCGCGCCCAACAGCGGCACCAGCGTCTGTACCAAGGCCAGCGCGAATGCCAGGACCAGCGCGAAATGTCCGGTTTCAACCAAGGCCGTTACTCACTTTTGCTTTCCTGCCACACGCCCTTGGCCTTGAGGCCGTCGGCCACCTCCTTGGGCATGTAGTTCTCGTCATGCTTGGCCAGCACGCTGTCGGCGACGAAGACGCCGTCCGGACGAAACGTGCCTTCGGTGATGACGCCCTGCTCCTCGCGGAAAAGGTCGGGAAGAATGCCGGTGTAGGTGACCTTGACCTGCTTCTGGTTGTCGGTCACCGAAAAGGCGACGGTGGCTCCCTGGCCGCGTTCGATCGTGCCTTTTTCGACGAGGCCGCCTAGCCTGATGCGCTGGCCGGGCTGCAGGCTGGCGGTGGTCAGATCGGCGGGCATGTAGAAATACGAGGCCTTCTGGCCGAGCGCGTAGAAGGTCAGTCCGGTCGCGGCACCGAGAAAGGCCAACCCTCCAGCGATCACCGACAGTCTTTTCTGCTTGCGCGTCATGTTTTACTCCGTCGCCGTCAGGCCAAGCGAGACGGCAAAGGCGGTGAATTTCTTCGCTTCGTCACTATCGGAGCCAAAAACGGCGATACCGCGATTGAGCGCGTCACGCGCCTGATCGGCCTTGCCCAGCACGACATAGGAACGAATAAGCTGCATCCATCCTTCCGCATCGCGCGGGTTTTGCCGCAGTTTTTCATCAAGGCCTGCGACCATCGTGTTAATCATCGCTTCCCTGTCCTGCGGCGACATCGACGAGGCGGCATCGACATCCCCGGCGCCGACATCCCCGGTGCTTGGGCCTTTTGCAGGCTCTCCCGAAGCGACGCTCCGCTTGGCGGATTCGGCAAGCGCCTGCTCGACGGCGCTGCGCCAGGCTGAGTCCTGCGGCGGCAAGGCGCCAAGCATTTTCTGCCAGGCCGCTGTCGCCTCCCCAATGCGGCCTTCCTGCGCCATGCCCATCGCGAGATAAAAGCTGGCCTTCGGATTTGCCGGATCGAGCTTCAACGCCGCCTCGAAAGCGGCCTGAGCGTCGGCCGAAACAATGCCGCCCGCCGCACTGGCGATCGCCTCGCCGAGGCCGGCCTGCCGAGCGGCGCTGTCGCCGTCGAGGCGAATGGCGTTGCGATATGCCGTCACCGCGTCGGAGAACCGCTGCATGCGCAGATAGATCGGCGCCAGAACGTCCCAACCCCTGCCGTCGGACGGATTGGCGGCTAGATGGGCCTCGGCACGTGCCACCAGCTCCTCGACGGAACTGTCGGCGGGATTCTTGGCCAGCCGCTCGCTGAGCGGCTGCGAAGGCAGATCGGGCGAGCCAAGCTGGCTGTACAAGCCCCAGCTGACCAGCGGCACCACCAGCACGGCGGCGGTCGCAACCAACCTGGTCGCCATCGACGGCTGCCGCGCCGCGGTCTTGTCGGCCGGATCGGAATTGTCCAGGCGCAGGATGCGGCGGGCGATTTCGGCACGCGCCTCTTCGGCCTCGGTCGGCTGGATCAAGCCACGCGCCACATCCCGGTCAAGCTCCGACAGCTGGTCGCGATAGACTTCAAGGTCGTGCTCGCTGCTCGCCGAACCACCCTTTGGGCCGCCGGCCAACGGCAGCAGAACCGCCAGGCTTGCACCCAGCGTGAGAACGGCAGCTATGACCCAGAACAGCATGCTACTTCCAATAGCGGCAGAGCCCTGCCCTGCCAACACTGGCATCCTGCGACGCTTTGACGGCAGGCGCGCCGCAAGTCCATGATTGATGTCAACCGGACCTATCCGGCCCGTCGCTATGTCAGCGGCGTCCAACTGCCATCGGCGTTGCGGCATGCGGTCCCGCGCGCGGTGGCGCCGGCGGCACCGGTAAAGACCGTGTGGGTGTACTGCCGACAGTCCTGCGAGCCGACACGATAGGGCTGGGCGGGCACGACTTCACCGTAATGCGTCGACCGATCGCTCTTCCACGTCACTTTCTGACCGCTCGTGGTGTACTCGAGCGCCTTGTATTCAGCCTCCAGCGCCTTGCGTTTTTCGGGGTCGCTCAAGCCGGCACCAACCGATCCGCTGACGAGGCCTCCCCCCATCGCGGAAATGATCGTCGTCGCGATCTTGCCGCTACTTGGCGGCGTCGCAGCAGGCTGTGGCGCGACCGTGGCGCCCGGGCCTTTGCCCAGCGTCGTGCACCCGGAAACGGCCAGCAGTACGGAAATGAGCGCGACGCGAATCTTCATGCCAACAACCGGTTTTCTTGAGTTAGAGCTGAGAGCCGCGCAATCGGGGAGGTCGGCGTGGACATAGTGTTGATGTTTGTCGG
Organism: Mesorhizobium robiniae; assembly: GCF_040545535.1. Classification (NCBI taxonomy): domain Bacteria; kingdom Pseudomonadati; phylum Pseudomonadota; class Alphaproteobacteria; order Hyphomicrobiales; family Phyllobacteriaceae; genus Mesorhizobium; species Mesorhizobium robiniae. Next base: position 217,453 of record NZ_JBEPMC010000010.1, on the reverse strand, counting down.
AAATTTGGCCGCGACCGACGGCTCCGGGACCAATCGACAAGCCGCCATATCACGCATCGCCGATCAATTGTCGATTTGCCCCTGCAGGCATCACTGAAGGCTCCGCAATTGAACCACCGCCTTCAATCCGCCCATACTCGACCGTTCCAGAGCCAGAACGCCTCCATACTCGTTGACGAGGTCGGCGACAATGGCAAGCCCAAGCCCAGTCCCCGGCTTGGTCTCGTCGAGGCGGCGTCCGCGCTTCAGCGCCTCGCGGGCCTTGTCTTCGGGAATGCCTGGGCCGTCATCTTCGATGCTGATCTCGAACAGATTGACAGCACCGTCCTTGCCAGCGCCACTCTTCTTGCCGGAGATTGGTGTCACCGACACGGCGACCGCGCTCTTTGCCCATTTCATGGCGTTGTCGAGCAAATTGCCAAGCAATTCTTCCAGATCCTCGCGTTCGCCGGCAAAGACGATGTCGACCGCCGGCAACGAAAGCGAGAGAGCGGTCTGCGGGTTGAGTTTTTGCAGCACGCGCACCATGCGCTCGACCAGCGGTGTCACCGGCGTACGATAGACGACGCTGTCGCGTTGCGCCGCGACGCGGGCCCGCTGCAGATAGTGGTCAACCTGCTTCTGCATGGAGGCAGCTTGCTCGGCTATCAGCTTGCCCTTGGCGCCGCCGAGCGCTCGCCCCTCGTTGATCAAGACCGCCAGCGGCGTCTTCAGCGAATGGGCGAGGTTGCCGACCTGCGTGCGCGAGCGCTCGACGATACGCTTGTTGTTTTCGATCAGCGCGTTGGTCTCGTTGGCGAGCGGCTCGATCTCAGCCGGGAAGCTGCCGTCCAGCCTTTGCGCGGTTCCTTCGCGCACCATGGCGAGCGCGTTCCTGACCCGGCGCAATGGCTGCAGGCCGAGCAGGATGGCGATGGCGTTGATGGCGATCATGCCGACGCCGAACAGCGAGAGATAGGTCAGCAGGCGACGCTGGAAGGCGCCGATTTCCTGCTCTAGCTCGGTCTGGTTACCCATGACACGGAAGCGCGCGGCGCGATTTTTCGCGTCGAGAACGAATTCGCTCTCGAACACCTCCAACTCCTCGCCATCGATGCCTTCGGTGGCATAGCTGCGCTGGAAGCTGGCATTGAAAGGGACCTCGGCAACGCTTGGCGACGGGATCGTCTTCGTCATCGAGGAGGAGTGCAGATCACCGCGCACGCCTTCCGACGCAGGCTCCACCGACCAGTACCAGCCGGAATTCGGCTCCGAGAACCGGAGATCGCCAAGGTCGGGAGCACCGGTCAGCGAACCGCCTTCCGACACGCCGACCGAGCCGATCAGATTGAACAGATGCGCCGACAACAAGCTGTCGAAACCGCGTTCGTTCGCCTGGCGATAGAGCGTCGTGATCAACGTGAAGATGACGATCAGGGTGAGTATGGCCCAGACCGTGGAAAACGCGATCACCCGAAACGCTAGCGAACGCGGCCAGAACCGCAGTGAAAGCGGCGTCCTAGCAGTCTGTTTGAGCGGTTCCGCCTTACGCCTCCGGCTCACGCATTCGATAGCCCATGCCGCGAACGGTTTCTATCATGTCGATGCCCATCTTCTTGCGAAGCCGTCCGACAAAGACCTCGATTGTGTTGGAATCGCGGTCGAAATCCTGATCGTAAAGATGCTCGACCAGTTCCGTCCGGGACACCACCTCGCCCATATGGTGCATCAAATAGGCAAGCAGGCGGAATTCGTGCGACGTCAGCTTCAGCGGCACGCCGTCGACATCGGCCTTGGAGGCCTTGGTGTCGAGCCGCAACGGACCGCAGGTCAACTCCGACGACGCATGGCCGGCCGCGCGCCGGATGAGCGCTCGGACCCTGGCCAGCACCTCTTCGATGTGGAACGGCTTGGTAACGTAATCGTCGGCGCCGGCGTCGATGCCAGACACCTTGTCGCTCCAGCGATCGCGCGCCGTCAGGATCAGGACCGGCATCTTGCGACCGCCGCGCCGCCAGCGCTCGACCACGCTGATGCCGTCCATCTGCGGTAAGCCGATATCGAGCACGACGGCGTCGTAGGGTTCGGTGTCGCCGAGGAAATGCCCCTCCTCGCCGTCAAAAGCGCGGTCGACGACATAGCCTGCGTCGAGCAGCGCGTCCGATATCTGCCGATTGAGATCCTTGTCATCTTCGACGACCAGTACGCGCATGCGGGGATCAACACCTGTTGAAGAATTGGTCAGATATAGGCCGATTCCGGCACACTGGGAAACGGTGCGATCAATTCTGCGGAACGACGATCTCGGTGCGGCGCGGACGCTGTCCGTCCTTGCCCGGAACCAGCACGACGATGACGCAGACCGGCTGACCACCGCGGGTCGACTGCGATGCCTTGGCCAGCGTGCCGCCATTCTGCTCGGCAACCTGCTGACCGATCGCGTAGCAGTCGGAGGCAGCCAGTACGACCAGCCGCTTCTGCTCCGGCATGACGACCGGCAGCGCCGTCGCCTGCGACACGAACAGACCGGCCGCAGACAGCGCCAGTATCGCGGTTCGGAAGTGGGAGCGAAGCGTTCTCATGATCAGCGTTCTAACGCATCGGTGCTGAACGTGAAATGAACAGTGAACGCCTTGCAGCACATGCCTATCTCACCCCCTGAAATGCGAGACAACCGACCTTATGAATTCGCCGCTCCAACCCGGCGAATTCATCAACGCGCAGTCTAAACTGTGTTGCAGCCATATTGAAAGCGCGTCAGGCGTTTTCTTCCGTCACGGCGCGAAAGCGCAGCAGCCCGTGATAGGCTGAAACGTCCTCGTCGTAACGGGCCTCGGTGAATTCGAGTTTGAGATTGACGCGGTGATGCTCGTCGAGCGCGAGGGGCGCATCATCGAGGCGGGCACTGACTAGGCCCATCGCATCGAGCATTTCTTTCCTCGCCTCGGACTTCGACCAGAAGTGCAGCGTGAAAAGCTGCTCGGCATCGTTCTCGACGCCTGTTGTCCAGTCGTAGACGCTGGTCCGGCCGTAAGCGACATAGGGAAACGGGACATTTTCCGGGGCGTGATCGAACAGTTTTGCACCGCCCAAGGCCGCTGACAGGAAACCGTCACCATTCAGCGCTTCGAACAAGGCCTTCTGCAACGCGGCGGCCGGCGCGGTCATCGTCTTCTCCCCTCGCCCGTCACAGCTGAACAGGCCTTCACGCCGTCAGCGATTCCTGCTCACAGCGTAGCCGGGATGAAGTTCTGGCGCCAGATCACGGGATTTCGAGTGCCGCGGCCTTTCGCGTCAGGGACGTCTTGCGGATGATAGCTAACCCACACCTCTCATTTGGCGTGCAAGGAGTTGGAAAAACGATGCTATCAAGGCGTCAGATTCTTCTCTGGACATTCGAGGTCGTTTTCGTGCGCGAGCCATCGCAGCTGCCTGTCTTCGGAAAGCTTGGGCTCAAGGCACCGGTTGCAACCGCGGCGGCACCGACCATGTCGAAGAGCATGATGGTGATTCACATGCGTAAGCTTTTGTCTTCACACGGAGGCCTGGTCTTGAAGCTGTCCGTCGTCGTGTGGACGGTCCTTGTCCTGGCGGCAGTGTTCTACGTCACGCAGGCCTGACCAGTCGACATCCATCGATCGGGGGCGGAAACGAAAAAGGATGCCGGGATGGCAAACCGCTACGCACTGCGCATGGAGCATCCGCACAGCTGGACCGTCTTCGATGTCTTCACCGGCCAACCCGTCGAGCTCAAGCACCAGGTCATGGTCGGCATGGACACACGCGATGCGGACGCGATGGTCGATCGGCTGAACAGCCGAGACGTCAAGCGACGGGCAAAGGCGGACCGCAAGCCCTGATCCTGCCGCCAGTTGTCTGCTCCTGCCGCACCGATCAGCCGACTCGGCCTTACCGAGGACAAACTGTTGAGCTTCGCAGCTACGTCTCATGGCGTCCTGTCAGACCGCGCCAAGGTGATTGATTGCCATCGGCCGGATACTGACATAGGTTGGAGCGTCGTCCGCATCGTGCAGGCATACGGACGGTTGAAAGAGTCGATCACGCTTTCGCCCATGAGGGATCAAGCGTATGTCGCTCGACAAAACAGCGAATTCCAGCCACCTCGGCGTTCTCAGCAAAGTCCTGGACGGTCATTGTTCTGCGACCGGCCTAGACACTGACGGCTTTCGCCAATCCTCGACCCAGGATCGGATCGCCTCGACATCATGATCTATCCAGTCGACAAACTTGAAGACGCTCAAACGCTTGCCCAAGCGATTGTCAACACGATCCCAGAACCGTTTCTCGTTCTGGACGACCGGTTTCGCGTGCTCTCGGCGAGCAGGGCCTTCTACAGCACCTTCAGGGTCGATCCCGAACAGACAGCCGGCTGCCTGCTCTATGCACTGGGCGACGGCCAATGGGACATACCGGCGCTTCGTCTGCTGCTGGAAACGATCATTCCCCAGAAGACATCGATGGATGGCTTCGAAGTCGAGCATGATTTTCCCAATCTCGGGCGAAGGACCATGCTGCTCAACGCCCGCAAGGTGATCTACGACAACAACCCAAGCTCGACGATCCTGCTTGCCTTCATGGACGTCACGGCCCGGCGCGCGATCGAGCGTGAGAGGGCGGAATTGCTGGTGCAGGCAGAAGAGTTGCTACGTCAAAAGGAAATCCTGCTGCAGGAAATGCAGCACCGTGTTGCCAACAGCCTGCAAATCATCGCCAGCATCCTGTTGCTGAAGGCGCGAGCCGTAACCTCGCTGGAAACACGCCAGCATCTGCAGGACGCGCATCAGCGCGTCATGTCCGTTGCCGCCGTCCAGTCCCATCTCCATTCATCGGGCGGCATCGACCAGATCGAGGTCAGTTCGTATCTGTCCAAGCTTTGCAGCAGCCTGGGCTCCTCCATGATCGGCGAGACGCAGCCGATCGAGATCAGGGTTATGGCCGAGGATGGAAAGATCGCGTCCGACAAGGCCGTCAGCATCGGCCTGATCGTCACCGAACTGGTATTGAACGCCATCAAATATGCATTCCCGACCCACAGGGCTGGCGCGCTGGTGCTGGTGACTTATGAAATTAACGCCTCGGACTGGAAACTGGTCGTCTCCGACAATGGCGGCGGCAAGATCATTCGCGATCCCGCCATGGCAAAGGGCGGCCTGGGAACGGCCATCGTCGAGGCGCTGGTAAAACAACTCGACGGTACGATGGAGTTTACCAGCGGTGCATCGGGCACCCTCGTTTCGATCACGCATGCCACGTTCTCGTCGCGCATGCCGCAGGCCACGGCGCCGGCAACGACTGTCAATTAGGACCGATCCAATTTTACCGAACCGAAAGTTCGGGATCATGGTCTAACGAAAATCGGCCGCCGTCAGCACATATATGCTCTTGCGCGTGCGGGCATAGGCATTCCTGGCGATTTCATAGATGGAGTTGGAGGCGGTGTCGAACGCCGCCAGATAGGTGGCTTCGGCAGTTGGGGCCTCTGGGGGTGCCTTCGAGATGGCATCCGCGGCGACAGAGAAGGAAATCTGGAACATGCCGTCATGGCCGACGAAGCGGATGCGTTTGCCCGCCTCGTCGTAGCTGCGGCTTCGATTGGGAAATGTCAGGCTCATGACTTGACCTCCGTTGATGCGACGTCTGCTTTCTTGACCGCTCGCGACGCCCGCTTTTTCTTGGGAGCGACGGGATTGAGGGCCTCCGCGGCGCGGTCGGCCTCTTCCTTGGCCAGCCGCAGCGCCCGCAGCCTTGCCGTCTTGATGATCCTGGCTTTGGCTTCGGAAACATATTCGGCCGTTGCCTGATTACGCTCCGCGGTTTTCTTCTGCTTTTCCATGAAGCGCGCTTCAGCTTTCTCCATGATATTCTGACTGAATTCCGCCATCGATAAAATCTCCTTCTTGATTGAGATTATGAAAGTGAGTTTCCCATCTAAAATAGGTACTCGGAGCGGAAAAATCAATTTCGGGATTATTTTATGTTCATCGAATTCCTGAAAATGAAAATGCCAAATAATACTATTCAATAGTTTCCGACAGAGGACGAATATTTTTTGGCACTCCTATCTATCGAGTGCCAGAACGCCTATACAAGGGCGTGGCCGCCTACGCCGGCCCCAGAAAGAAGTTCCCATGAAATTCCGGCCACTTCACGATCGCGTCGTCATTCGGCGCGCCGAAAGCGATACCAAATCCAAGGGCGGCATCATCATCCCCGACAATGCCAAGGAAAAGCCGCAGGAAGGCGAAGTGATCGCCGTCGGGCCAGGCGCGCGGGATGAAAGCGGCGCGCTGATCGCGCTCGATGTCAAGGCCGGCGACCTCATCCTGTTCGGCAAATGGTCGGGAACCGAAGTCAAGATAGACGGCGAGGACCTTCTGATCATGAAGGAGGCCGACATCATGGGCATCATCGACAAGAGCGAGATGGGCATCATCGACAAGGGCGAGATGGGCATCATCGACAAGAGCGAGATGGGCGTCATCGAGAAGACCGTGGCCGTCAAGGCCGCCTGATCGGGCGGAACCGCCAACGGCTTTCGATGCCTCAAGCGACCGGCCGATTCGACAAACGAAGCGACCGACTCCACCAACGAACGGGATGAAAATCATGTCTGCCAAAGAAATCAAATTCTCCACCGATGCGCGTGACCGCATGCTGCGCGGAGTCGAAATCCTCAACAACGCCGTCAAGGTGACGCTCGGCCCCAAGGGCCGCAACGTCATCATCGACAAGGCCTATGGCGCGCCGCGTATCACCAAGGACGGGGTGACGGTGGCCAAGGAAATCGAGCTTGCCGACAAGTTCGAGAACATGGGCGCCCAGATGGTGCGCGAAGTGGCATCGAAGACCAACGATCTCGCTGGCGACGGCACCACCACAGCCACGGTACTTGCCGCTTCTATCTTGCGCGAGGGCGCCAAATTCGTTGCCGCCGGCATGAACCCGATGGACCTGAAGCGTGGTATCGATCTTGCCGTCACCGCCGTCGTCAAAGAAATCCAGGCACGCGCCAAGAAGGTCAAGTCTTCCGGTGAAATCGCGCAGGTCGGCACCATTGCCGCCAATGGCGACGTAACTGTCGGCGCTATGATCGCCAAGGCGATGGACAAGGTCGGCAATGATGGCGTCATCACCGTCGAGGAAGCCAAGACCGCAGACACCGAACTCGACGTCGTCAAGGGTATGCAGTTCGACCGTGGCTATCTCTCGCCCTATTTCGTTACCAATGCCGAGAAGATGCGCGTCGAGCTGGAGGACCCTTATGTCCTTATCCATGAAAAGAAGCTCGGCAATCTGCAGGCGATGCTGCCGATCCTCGAAGCCGTGGTGCAAAGCGGCAAGCCGCTGCTGATCATCTCCGAGGACGTCGAAGGCGAAGCGCTGGCGACGCTGGTCGTCAACAAGCTGCGCGGCGGCCTTAAGGTCGCGGCAGTCAAGGCGCCAGGCTTCGGTGACCGCCGCAAGGCGATGCTTGAAGACATTGCAGTGCTCACCGCCGGCCAGATGATTTCCGAAGATCTCGGCATCAAGCTGGAAAACATCACACTCGACATGCTCGGCCGCGCCAAGCGCGTGCTGATCGAAAAAGATACGACCACGATCATCGACGGCGCCGGCGAGAAAGCCACGGTCCAGGCGCGCGTCGCGCAGATCAAGGGGCAGATCGAGGAGACCACCTCGGACTACGACAAGGAGAAGCTGCAGGAGCGGCTGGCGAAGCTCGCCGGCGGCGTCGCGGTCATTCGCGTTGGTGGCGCGACCGAGTCCGAGGTCAAGGAAAAGAAGGACCGTATCGACGATGCGCTGAACGCCACGCGCGCGGCGGTAGAAGAAGGCATCGTTCCCGGCGGCGGCGTTGCGCTGTTGCGCGCCAAGGCCGTGCTGAAAGGCCTGACCGGAGCCAATGCCGATGTGACGGCAGGCATTTCGATCGTGTCGAGAGCGCTCGAAGCGCCGATCCGCCAGATCGCCGAGAACTCCGGCGTTGAGGGTTCGATCGTCGTCGGCAGGCTCGCCGACAGCAAGGATCACAACCAGGGTTTTGACGCCCAGAACGAAACCTATGTCGACATGATCAAGGCCGGCATCGTCGACCCAGCAAAGGTGGTGCGGACAGCACTGCAGGATGCTGGCTCGATCGCGGCATTGCTGATCACTGCGGAAGCCATGATCACCGACATTCCCGCCAAGGATGCCGCGTCTGCGGCCCCTGGTGGCATGGGCGGTTACTGACCGTCGCCCGAAGTGCCCGCCCGACAAGGCCGGACGGGCCGAGCCAGAACAATGGCCGCCGGGGCATTTCCCCGGCGTGCCAAGGATTTCCGCCAGTCAGGAAGACTTCCATCAGTCAGCAACGACAGGGAGATCGACAGATGATCACGTTCGTACCGAAGCCAAATGCAGTGCTGGCAACCAAAGCGGCCGAGGAAAGCCGCTTCGATCGTATTCGCAGACTTGCCGCCGACAAGCACAGACGGGCCGATGCTGGCGCGATACGCCGTGATCCGCAAAAAACCGGCGCCAAGCGCCCGATGTGAAAGCGCGTGAGCTGAACTACATCACGAGACCGGCGCTGCCCCGCCCTCTTCAGTGCGCCGGGCGATGAATTCGTCCAGAGCGCCTGATGTGGCAACCGCCGAGGCCGGCGGCTGGAAATCGGCGACCAGCCGCTTCCAGATGCCGGTGGCGCGCTCGGTGGCCGTCTTCGAGCCGGCTTGCGTCCAATTGCCGAAATTCGACCAGTCGGCGACCAACGGTTCGTAGAAGGCGGTGCGGTAGCGCGCCATTGTGTGTCCGGCCGAGAAGAAATGTCCGCCCGGCTGCACTTCGGCGATCGCCTCGAAGCCGATCGCGGCCTCGTCGCCGGGCGTCGCCACGCAGAGTTCGGCGACCGTTTGCAATGCCTCGATGTCGGTGATCAGCTTCTCGAAGGAGACGCTCAAGCCGCCTTCGAGCCAGCCCGCCGCATGGATGCAGACCGTGGCGCCGGCCAGCACCGAGCCCCATAGGGCGAATTGCGTTTCGTGGGCCGCCTGAGCATCCGAAATGTTGGCGGCACTGCCGCCGCCGGAGCGCCAGGGAAGGCCCGTGAAGCGGGCAAGCTGGCCGGCACCGAGCGTCGCCTTGACGTGCTCTGGCGTGCCGAAGGCCGGCGCCCCGGATTTCATGTCGACATTGGACGAGAAGGAGCCATAGACGACCGGCGCGCCCGGCCGCACGATCTGGGCCAGCGTCAGCCCGGCCAGCGCTTCGGCATGCTGCAGCGTCAATGCGCCGGCCACGGTGATCGGCGCCATGGCGCCGGCCAAGCAGAAGGGCGTGATGATCAACACCTGCCCTGCCCTGGCGAAATCGATGATGCCTTGCGCCATCGGGATGTCGAGCTGGCGCGGCGAGTTGGTGTTGATGACGGTGTAGCAATGGGCGCCGCTGGCGAATTCGTCTTCCGACAGCCCGCGCGCCAGCCTGATCATCGCAAAACCATCCTCGACCTGCGGCGTGCCGCGCGCGAAGACGAACGGGAACTTATCAGAGAGCGTCAGCTGAGCCCGGTTGACGGCATAATGGCGCAAACGATTGTCGATGTCCTGCGGCTCGATGCAGGGCCCAAGCATATGTAGCACGTCGAAATGCTGCACCAGCCGAATGAGATCCTCGAAAGCGGCAAGCGTCCCAGGCCGCCGGCCGCGCTCCAGATCGGTGACGTTGGGCGCCCCGGATCCCGCCAGGAATGTCATCGAGCCGAGCTCGAGCATCAGGTCTCGGGCACGGTCGCCGGCGTGCGCCCGGATTGATTTCGGCGCCGAGGTAAGTGCGGCTGCCACGATGTCGCGACCGATGCGCACCATCTGGCTGTCCTCATCGACCAATGCGCCGGCACGGGCAAGAGTGACACGCGCTTCGGGCAACAACACCTTGACGCCAAGTTCCTCAAGCACGCGCAGTGCCGTGTCATGGATCGCGGCAACTTGGTCGGCTGAAAAGATCGGCTGCGGCAGGAACGGATTCTTCAGGGTACGATAGTCCGGCCGCCGGCTGGACTCGCTGCCGGCCTCGCCGGTTCGCCCGCGCCTGCGTTCGCGCCTTAAATCACGTGCGGCGTCGTCGACCATGGCGGATACTCCTTATTGTCTCATTGCCGCATCGCCTTCCCCTGGGGATCGTAGGGCGAGGCGGGGATGATGCGCGCTGGCCGCTCGACGCCGACAATGTGCACGGACAATGCCGTACCCTCCCTCGCAAAATCGCGTTCGACAAGGGCCAGCGCCAGGCTCTTGCCGACCGTGTAGCCATAGCCGCCGGAGGTAACGAAACCAATGCGCCGGCCGTTGTGCCAGACCGGTTCGAAGCCGCTGGCGTCGGCGTCGAGCGCGTCCACCTCAAGCGTCACCAAGTGTTGCCTGGAGCCGCCGGCCTCCCGTTCCCTCAACGCCGCCTCACGGCCGATGAAGCCGTCCTTGCCGAAGGCGATGAAGCGGTCGAGTCCGGTCTGGCCAGGTGTGTAGCCCTGGGTGAATTCGCGCGACCAGATGCCGAAGCTCTTTTCCAGCCTGAGCGCGTTGAGGGCGTAGAAGCCGATCTCGGCAAGGCCGAGATCCTCCCCGGCGGTCAGCAGCGTTTCGCGCAAGGTGGCATGCATGCTGGCCGGGCAGTTGACTTCGAAGCCGAGTTCGCCGGCAATCGACAGACGCGCGACACGCGCACGCACCATGCCAATGTCGAATTCGCCGCAAGCCATGAACGGCAAGGCCTCGGCCGAGACATCCTGATGCGTGGTGCGCGCAAGAACCGCCCGTGCATGCGGCCCGGTGACGAGGAAGCCGGACATTGCGTCGGAAATGTCGGTAACGGTCGCGCCTTCTGCCGCATGGGCCTCGAACCAGCGCATATGGAATTCCCTGAGATAGTAGGAACCCATGATCCAGTAGTTGCCGCCATCCCAGTTGAAGACGGTGAGATCACCTTTCAGCCGGCCATCGTGGCCCAGCATCGGCGCGAGTTTCGCTTGCCCCGGTTTCGGCAGCCTCGAGGCAAACAGCCGGTCGAGCCAGGCTTCCGCGCCCGAGCCGGACACCGCATAGCGCGAAAAGGCCGAGGTGTCGACGAGACCGGCGGCGCGCCGGACCTGCAGCGCCTCGTCGCCAACGATGTCGAAGGCATTGGAGCGTTTCAGCGTGGTGTTCTCGCGAAAGTCCATTGGCGCAAAATAGGCCGGGATTTCCAGCCCCCATGAGGCCGTCCATTCGCATCCTGCCGCCGTCATGCCGTCATAGGCGCCGGGGCGTTTCAGCGGGCGGCCGGCTGGGAGGCGCTCATTGGGAAAGGTCATGACGAAGCGGCGCGAATAGAACTGGCGCGTCGTCTGCTTGAGATAACAGCGGTTAGCGGCAAACGCCCCATAACGGGCGATGTCCATGCCGAAGATATCGGCCCGTGGTTCGCCATGGATCATCCACTCGGCCAACGATTTGCCGACGCCGCCGCCCTGGCTGAAACCGGCCATGACGCCGCAGGCGACCCAATAGTTCCTCAGGCCACGCACCGGGCCGACAATCGGGTTGCCGTCAGGTGTGAAGGTAAAGGCGCCGTTCACCCATTTTTTGATGCCGGCCGTCGCCAGGCAGGGGAAGCGCTCATAAGCCCTGGAGAGTTCCGGGCTGATGCGGTCGATGTCCTCGGGGATCAGTTCGATGCCGTAATCCCACGGCGCGCCGTCCATGTTCCAGTGCTTTGGGTTCTGCTCATATATGCCGAGCAAAACGCCTTTGCGCTCCTGGCGGAGATAGGCAAAGCCGTCGAGATCGACGGCAAGGCCGAGCTCCCTGTCGAGGGCGGCGACTTCCGGAATGTCCTCGGTGACGAAATAGTGGTGCTCCATCGGCGTCACCGGCAGGTCGACGCCGGCCATGCGGCCGAGTTGCTTTGCCCAGAGACCACCGGCATTGACGACATGCTCGGCAACGACCATGCCTTGCTCGGTCAGCACATCCCAACCGCCATCGGCGCGCGGCTTCAGGTCGAGAACGCGGTTGCGCAGAATGACGTCGGCACCGCGCTTTCTTGCCGCCCCGGCATAGGCGTGCGTCGTGCCGTAAGGGTCAAGATGGCCTTCGTTGGAATCGTAGAGGCCGCCGAGCACGTCGCTGACATCGACGATTGGGCAGATTTCCTTGATCTCTTCCGGGCTCACCAGCCGGGCGGTTTCGATGCCGACCGACTGGAACACGGCCCAAGCCGATTTCAGCCACTCCCAGCGGGCGGGGTCGCTGGCCATGTTGACGCCGCCGGTCATGTGCAGGCCGGCATCCAGGCCGGATTCGGCCTCGATCTCACGATAGAGCTTGATGGTGTAGTCCTGTAGCGCGGCGACATTGGGATCGGCGTTGAGCGCATGGAAACCGGCCGCCGCATGCCAGGTCGAACCGGCCGTCAGCTCGGCGCGCTCGATCAGTGCCACATCGGTCCAGCCGAACCGCGCCAAATGGTAGAGCACCGATGCTCCGACCACGCCACCCCCGATGACGACTGCACGATAGTGCGACTTCACGGCTTCCTCCGGCTGTTCGACGCTTGCTCAATCCTGGCACCATATATGTACTGTACATATGTGTCTAGAGTGTAGGCATAGCTGTCCAGTCCGCTTGCGCGTCGTTATCCGTCATGCCAATTGTGGGTGCATGATCATGATTGCTCCACAGGACGAGCCGGCGCCCGGCAACATCAAGGTAACGCGCTGGGACTGGATCAATCTTGCGCTCCAGACATTGATTTCAGATGGCATCGAAAGCGTGCGCGTGCTGCCGCTCGGCCAGAAGCTCGGCGTTTCACGCTCAAGCTTCTACTGGTATTTCGAGAGCCGTCAGGATCTGCTCGACCAGTTGCTTGCCCATTGGCGGGACACCAACACCAAGGCGATTGTCGAACGCGCGCAGCGGCCGGCCGAAAGCATCATCATGGGTGTGATGAACGTGTTCGAATGCTGGGCCGATGAGCGCCTGTTCGATCCCAGGCTCGACTTTGCCATCCGGGAATGGGCGCGTCGCTCCGACGACGTGCGCCGGGCCATCGACCAGGCCGACAATGACCGCCTGGGCGCGATCCGCGACATGTATCGCCGCCACGGCTACGATGAAGAGGATGCCTTCATCCGCGCCCGCGTGCTCTATTACATGCAGATCGGCTATTATGTGCTCGACCTCAAGGAACCGGTCGAGGCGAGAGTCAGTCATCTCGCCGCCTATCTGCGCAGTTTTACCGGCCAGGAGCCAAGCGACACCGACGTGGCGCATTTCATGCGCTTTATCGCGGCGCGGTAGTATTGAAAGCGGATGCGCGCCGGCAAGGCGTTGGAGGTGGCCCACAAGCCCGACTCCCGTATATAAACTGTACAGCGCAAGTCCTCCTCGCCCTTGTGAGCGGCGCCAAAATGGACGAATAGTCTTGGTGGGCGCGCCGCCCTGAAATTGCCCCCATGCAGTTTCTCAGTGGGAGGCGTAGCCGCAGCCGGATCCTGGAATGGCCAGTCCTTTGAAACCACGCAAGAGAAGAGGTCCGATTGCAGCAAGGCTGCTGGCGGCGGATGCGTGGTTTGATTCCTCGCTCTACGAGATCGGCTTCAAAGCGCGCCGGTTCTGGGAAGCGGCCACGATTTTTTTCCGGCGCTTCCGCGTCTCCGGCTGGCGCCGCGGCGTCGTCGAACTGTCAAGCGAGGCCTTCACGCTCGGCGCCGGCGGCATCGTCGTCATGCTGGCGCTGGCCTTGCCGGCCTTCCAGGAGACCGCCGGCGACTGGCGTGCCCAGGGCGATTTCGCCGTCACTTTCCTCGACCGCTACGGCAACGAGATTGGCCAGCGCGGCATCATCCAGCGCGATTCGGTGCCGGTCGACGAGATGCCCGACCAGGTCATCAAAGCGGTGCTGGCCACCGAGGATCGGCGTTTCTTCGATCACCACGGCATCGACGCGCTCGGCCTTTCCAGGGCGATCTTCGAGAATGTACGGGCGAATTCGGTGGTCCAGGGCGGCTCGAGCATCACCCAGCAGTTGGCCAAGAACCTGTTCCTGACCAATGAACGGACGTTGGAACGCAAGATCAAGGAAGCCTTCCTGTCGCTGTGGCTCGAGGCCAATCTGTCGAAAAAGGAGATCCTGCAGCTCTATCTGGACCGCGTCTACATGGGCGGCGGCACCTTCGGCATCGAAGCGGCCGCCGATTTCTATTTCGGCAAGAGCGTCAAGGATCTGAATCTCGCCGAAGCGGCGATGCTGGCCGGCCTGTTCAAGGCCCCCACCAAATACGCGCCTCATATCAACCTGCCTGCTGCCAGGGCACGGGCCAATGTGGTGTTGTCCAATCTCGTCGAGGCCGGTTTCATGAGCGAGGGCCAGGTGCTGCAGGCGCGGCTGCATCCGGCCGAAATCGTCGACCGCGGCGAGCAGAAGAGCCCGGATTACTACCTCGACTGGGCGTTCGAAGAGGTCAAGAAGATCGCGGCGAAGTCCGGCCAGCATTCGGTGGTCGCTCACACCACTTTCGACGCCAACATTCAGAAGGCGGCGGAAGAATCGATGGAGTTCCATCTCCGTCAATTCGGCAAGGAATACAACGTCACCGAGGGTGCCATGGTCGTCATAGAAACCAATGGTGCGGTCAGGGCGATCGTCGGCGGCCGCGACTACGGTGCCAGCCAATTCAACCGCGCCACCAAGGCGTTACGCCAGAGCGGCTCATCGTTCAAACCCTATATCTACGCAACAGCGATGGAGCACGGCTTCACGCCGGACTCCGTCGTTTCCGGCGGCCCGATCTCCTGGGGCAGTTGGTCGCCTCACAATTACAATGGCGGATCGGCCGGCAAGGTCACGCTGATCACGGCGATGGCCAAGTCGATCAATACCGTGCCGGTGCGGCTCGCCAAGGATTATCTCGGCATCAAGCCGATCAAGGCGATGGCGGAAGCCATGGGCGTCGAATCGCCACTCGAATCACACAAGACGATGGTGCTCGGCACATCGGGCATGACCGTGATGGACCAGGCGACAGGCTACAGCGTGTTCGCCCAGAACGGCTTTGTCGGCTCACGGCACGGCATCACCCAGCTCGTCACCCGTACCGGCGACGTGGTTTACGATTTCACCAAGGACGCCCCGCCGCCGCACCGAGTGCTCTCGCAGCAGGCGTTGAAATCCATGAACACCATGCTGGCGGCGGTGCCGGTGATGGGCACGGCGCGGCGCGCAGCCCTTCCCAACATCGTATCGGCCGGCAAGACCGGCACCACGCAGTCTTACCGAGACGCCTGGTATGTCGGCTTCACCGGCAACTACACGGCTGCCGTGTGGCTCGGCAATGACGACTTCACACCGACCAACAACATGACCGGCGGCTCGCTGCCGGCGATGGTGTGGCAGCGGCTGATGGTCTATGCGCACCAGAATATCGACCTCAAGCCGATCCCCGGTCTCGATCATCCTTTCGTCGACGAAAAGATCGCCGCCAAGGCCGAGGAAGCGGAAAAGAAGAATGCCGAACAAGCAGCGGCCAACGCCGCCGCCGAGCGCCCGCCGGTGCTGTCCAGCCAAACCACGCGGACGCTCAGGGACATCACAAGGCTGTTCCAGTCGGCGCCGGTCCTCCAGGCACCCACGACGCCGGAGACCCTGTCGGCGCTTTGATGCCGGCACGCGGGCCAGGCCATACTCGCGCCGGCAAATTCCGAGGGTCCGCTTGCCATGGCCCCCTGCCCCGCGATATCCCCGAGCGGCACTCCTCTTTCCCGCGGCTCTTCATGCTCAAGAATGCCTTCCTGACGCTCCTCGCGCTTACCATAGCCATCGGCGGCGGCGGCGGCAGCGTCTGGTACGCTCTCAAGACGCAGGATGGTATCGGCGCGATCAGGATCGGCCCATGGACGGCGTTTCCCGATATCGGCACGCAGGCGGCGGACCCTTATTCAAGAGCCCGCGTGGCGCGCGAGGGCGTGCTGGCGCTCGGGCGGGCAGAAGGCCTGTCCTTTATCGCCGAACGCGATTCCGGCGGCGAACAATTGAAACGCCAATGCGCCTATGAAATCGAAGGCGGATTTCCCACGGCGCGGTTCTGGACGCTCTATGCCGCCGATCAATCGCTCGGCGTGGTCGAGACCGGCAAGTCGAGGCTTGCGGCACTTCAATCTTACCAGGTGGTGCGCCAACCCGACAATTCGGTGGTGGTTTCCGTCGGCAACCACCCCGCGCCGGGCAACTGGCTGCTTTCCGACGGCTTCGGCCGGATGTATTTCGTGCTGACATTCTACGACACGCCAATTGCCAGCAGCACGGGTCTTTCGGATGTCAAGTTGCCGCAGATCGTGAAGGTCGGCTGCAATGCGTAAGCTGCTGCACGCGATCTTGCTCGGCCTGCTTGGCGCCGGCATCGTGCACATCGTCGTGCTGCTGCTCGTCCCGGAATTTTCCGAACGTGATGCCTGGTCGCGGCTGGCCATGGCCTCGGATCTCTATAGGATGACCAGGCTGGACGCAGAGGCCGGCGGGACGCCGGTGGTGAAATCCGTCGATCCGCTGTTTTATGCAGCGGCTTGCCGGTTCGATCTGTCCGAAGGAATGGTGCGGGTGAAGTCGCCAGGAAACGTCCCGTTCTGGTCCGTATCGGTCTATGACCGCAGCGGCCACAACATCTACTCCTTCAACGACCACAGTGCGACCGGAAGGGTGCTGGACAGTATCGTCCTGACGCCGGCGCAGATGATCGAGATGCGCAAGGATCTTCCCGAGGAACTGCAAGGGGCAATCTTCGTCGAGGTACCCATCGATGAAGGCATGTTCGTCATCCGCGCCTTCGTTCCCGACGACAGCTGGAAGCCAACCGTGTCGCGGTTTCTCGATCAGAGCTCCTGTGAGCTGCAGGATTTCTAAAGCGGATCCTGAAAATCAGTGGTGTGGAACAGGCAGCGTCCCCGACGAGCCTGGCGTCCCCGACGCGCCTGGCATCGAGCCCGGCTTGTCCAGACCGACGCCTGTCCGGGTCTCGCCCGTCAGTGGCCGTTGCTCATAGCGGACGCCGGGGAAAATGATCACCGCCGCCGGCGCTCCGGTGTTTTGTTCTGCTCGATTGGTTGCCGCCGTTCGCGGCACGAAAGACAGTACCATGCCCATGGTTCGCGTATTCCTCTCGGTTGCCCCGGAGCACAACGCAACGCCTCCAATCTGATTAAGGACGCCAGTAGGTTAACGGAACGCTAACGGATCGCCGCTAATTTGATCTTTGTCTAAAGGTCAGGAAGCCTTGGCCCGCGGCGAATGCGAAACCGACACAGTCCCGGTCGAGCATGGTCCAGATTGTGTGTCGAGTATCAGGCGTATCTTCGTGTCAGCTTCGGATTTCAGGCAAATCGCTATACGGGCTGAATCGGGAAAGGCCGAAAGGCTGTTCCGTGCGGCGGTGTCGGCGTTCTGTTCGCTCACCCGCCCTTCACGCCGGGAGATCGCGCAGCTTGAAGACCTGACGCTTCCGCTTTTCGCCAATGTGTCGATCGAATCACGCCGCTACGTCGCTGCCGCCCTTTCCGAGTGCGAATATGCGCCCACTGCGTTGGTCCGGCGGCTTTGCGAGGAGCCGGTCGACGTCGCCGCCCCGCTGCTCATCCGCTCGCGCGCGCTCAGCGATGTCGATCTCATCGCGCTGATCGGGCGGCACGGCCTGCCGCATGCGCGTGCCATCGCGCGTCGCAAGAACCTGAACCCGACCATCGCGGATCTGATCAGGGTGCTTGAAAAGCCGACATTGGTACGGATGCGACAGCCGGAGGCGATCGTCGAGCCGACGCCCGAAACCGCCGAACTCGCCGCGCCCAATCCCGCCGCGCAACCGGAGCCCGGCGCCGCTGCCGAAAATACACGGCGCCGGCTGCGGTCGATGATGCATGCCGACACGAAGAGCGCCAGCGCGGCCACCGGTCCGTCCGACGGCGCCGAAACCTATGTCAAACTGCGCGAGACGGCGCTGACCGGCAACGCCGCGTTCTTCCAGACAGCACTGGCCGACGCGCTCGAAATCGATTTCTCAACGGCGCGATTGCTTACCGCAAACCAGAATTACACGTCGCTGCTGGCCGCCCTGCGCGCGCTCGATCTTGGCGAAGACAGGGCGTTCCTGATCACCGTCGCCGTTTATCCCACCACTTTCCAGCATCCGCAGGCGATCCGCATCTTCCTCGACCGTTACCGCCTGCTGCATCGCGAGGCAGCGTTGGACAGGCTCCGCGGCTGGAAAGCCGAGGCATTGTCGAAGGCCGTTCGCTATACCGGACCTGTTGCGGCATACGCCGACATCCGCGAGGCGAACAGCGACAATGCTGCCGCTAACGTCAAGGCGCGTCGTGTCTGAAGAGATTCAAGCGAACGCTTTAAGCCTCTGTTTTCATGAAGATCGTTAGAGCGACTTGATGGAGATCAGTTCCTCGACGGGAACAGAGCCGGCCTCGATCTCGACCACCCAGATGTCGGGGTCGAATTTCTTCTCCCTTTCCAGTCGAGCGTCGAAGACGGCGACATCGTCGCCTGCGCCGAGCAGGCTGAAGAAACGCTCATCGGGCTTGGCTGAATCATAGCTCGTCTGCGGCGCCGGCCCGAACAGGGCGATCTCGCCCAGCCTGCCACGCGCCAGCACAAAAACGGCGCCGGCCTCGGTCGCGCCGCGCTTGACCACGGCCGCGAAGCCGCCGGCGCCGAAAACCCGGCGCAGCAGGGCCGACACCCACAGATCGGTGGTTACGCGCATCACAAAACTCCGGACGAGATCCGGGTGCTGTTTAGCGAGTTTTTCGCCAATCCGCGAGCGATCGCTTCGACCATTAGCAGGTCAAAGCTTCAGTTGGTCAGGCCGATCTCGCGCATCTTAACGTAGACGACCTCGTCGGGCTCGCCGGTCTCCGGCAATCCGAACAGCGACTGGAACTCCTTGATCGCTGCCTTGGTGCGTGCCCCAACCACGCCATCGAGCTGCATATCGTCATTGCCGAATGCCTTCAGCCCGGCCTGGATCTTGATGATACGGGCGTCGGGCGCTGGCGCTGCCGCATTTGCCTGCGTCGAAACGGAAACGGGAACGGCGGCCGTGTCGCCCGGGCGAGGTGCAGGATGCGGCACCGCCGTGGAGGCGGTTGGCGTGGCGCCCAATTGATCGAGCAGGACGCTGTCGATCTCGCCGGAGGCGTTGAGCCCGACCTTCTGCTGATAGGCTTGGATAGCCTTGCGCGTGTTGGGGCCGGTAATCCCGTCGACCGTACCGGAGTAGAAGTCGAGATCCTTCAATATGCCCTGGACCTGTTCGACGACTGGATCGCTCTTGATCGGTGCCGAGGCCGGCCCCGGCCGCACGATGTTGATGGTAGTCTCTGGCTCGTCGGCGTCTGCGCGAGGAAAGTTCTCTATGCTCCTGGTCGCGAAGAACGCGCCGGCATGGGGAAAAGGCTGATACCACAGGGCGTTCGCCGAGACGTAGAACAGCGTCACCAGGAAGGCGGTCGAACCGCCGACCAGAACCGGGTTGCGCGAGATCAGGCTGCCGATGGCGACCGCGCCACCTTGCAAGGCATTGCCGCGGCGCTTGACCGCCTTAGGCTGTTTTGCGGAGCGAGCCATGCCTGTCCCCTTTCGTCTCGCCTTCCGTCTTGGCCGCGGGCATCGGCAGCACGCCGGGCTTGTCCGTCGAACGCCCCCTCGGTCCGTTCACCGGCAAGCTGATCGTCACCGTAGTGCCCTCGCCTGGCATGCTTTCGATCGACATCGTGCCTTCGTGCAGTGCCACCAGCCCCTTTACCAGCGACAGGCCGAGCCCGGATCCCTCGAAGCGGCGCGTATAGTCGTTCTGGATCTGCATGAACGGCTTGCCGAGATTGGCAAAGTCTTCCTCGGCGATGCCGATGCCGGTGTCCCTGACCCAGAAATGCAGTCGCGAGCCGATCCGCTTGGCGCCGACGACGACATCTCCGCCATCGGGCGTGAACTTGATCGCGTTGGAAACGAGATTGATGAGGATCTGCTGCACGGCGCGACGATCGGCGTTTATCTCGCCTGCATCCGGTGCGATCTGGGCTTGCAGTTCGATGTCCTTGGCTTGGGCCTGCAAGCGCATCATCGACCGGCACATTTCGACCGCTTCCACAAAGCGGAATGGTTCCGGCTCGGTTGCGTAGGCGCCGGCTTCGATCCTTGACACATCGAGTATCGAGGTGACGACGGCAAGCAAATGCTGGCCGGACTCCTTGACCAGGCCGACATATTCCTTCTGGCGCGGATCCTTGAAGGTACCGAACATCTCATGCAACAGCATGTCGGAAAAACCGATGATGGCGTTCAACGGCGTGCGAAGCTCATGGCTGACAACCGCCAGGAAACGTCCCTTTGCCACTTCGGCAGACGCGGCCGCCTCTTTCGCAGCGGCAAGCTCTTCGCGCAACCCGGTGACTTCGTCGTTTTCACGCAAGACGAATGTGAAGACGTCCTCCTGCTCTTTAGCCCGCATCAGCTCGAGGGAAAACGGCCGGTAATTGTCCGCCGTCGGGCCGTTGCCGTTTTGCGGCAGCCGGACGCGAACATCGAGCCGGCGCGCCAATGCGCCATCGCGCATGTCGGCCAGCGCACTGAGGTATGCGACGCGATCGGACAGATGGATGCGGTCGAACAGGCCGGTACCGAACAGAAGTTCCGGCTGCAGCTTCAGGATCGCGCGCGCTTTTGCCGACGCATCCAGAACCTCGCCATGCCTGCCTGCCCGCAGGACAACAGCGTCGATGACGTTTTCGAGCCGATCGTCCGTCGCCGGGTCACGCTGCGCGCCGGCCGGGTTGCCAAGGGCTGCTATCCGCGGAATGAGGGTGAGCGCCCAGGCCAGCGGCAGCAGCCAATGCCACGCAGCGATTTCTGCCGCGCCGAACGGGAAGACAAAACCGGCAAAGGGCTGCAGCAGGATAGCGACAGATGCGGATACGGTGCCCCAAAATGCGGCGCGACGAGACGCGCCGATCCACCAGGCTTCGAACGGCAGCGCCAGGACAAGCATGGCGACCGGCGAGGCCAGGCCTCCCGCTGCGGCAATGACACCGGCAAGAGCGAAACTGCCCATCGCCAGGGCAACCTGGCCGGCGAACGCCATCTTGCCCGATGCCGCCACCAGCAAGGCGGCAAACCAGCAGAAGCCGAACGTCGCAAGGATCGCAGCCATGGTCACGGCAGCGCCAATGCCCGAGGTGACCAGCGTGACTGCTGCACCTGCGGCAAAGAACGGAGCGGCCAGCATGACACCGATAAATCGGCTCTGGCACCGGCGGTCGTTCTGTCCGAGTATCGACGGATGAACCATACGTTCGCAACCGGCTGCCATGGCGCCGGGCAACTCAACGTATCTGGTTCTTATCGAACTCAACTCAACGCACTCGCATCCGGTCGTGAACAGCCCTGCTTCGCAGGTCGCTTTTGTTGATCTGAAACTCGCATCCAGCGTTTAAGGAATGGATAAGGCGGGACCGACCAATGCCCGGCCCGAGGCAAATATCGGGAGGCCGGCGCGGCAAAACCTGGGCAATTGCAGCCATAGTAAATGGAGCGTTATCCGGGCTGACCGCCCTCCCGCCGCTCACAGCTGCCATCCGCACGCTGCTCTTTTGAGAAATAACTATAGAAAACAGTCAGATGGATGGTTAACCTTAAGTGAAGAAAATAGCCTGGATCTGAGGCAAACCCGTTGCAAAATGCTTCGTTTCGAATTTGCCTAAAATTTGAGGAAAATTTTCGCTGACTAGACAAGCCGTCCTTTGTGCGTCTGTGCCACTATCGCAATCATAAAGAGGTCATGCCGCACGAATGCATGGTCCGGTCATGGATGAGAGGGCATACAGATGGGCTTTCTGATAAGAATGGCTTTCTGGTTTTCGTTGGTGCTTCTGGCGCTGCCGCTGAATGTCGGCTCCGGCGAGACCGGCTACCAAAGCGTCGGGCCGATCCAGGCCTTGTTTGCGGCGCGCGAGGCGGTCGGCGACATTGCCGGCATATGCGAACGCAAGCCTGACGTCTGCGAGACCGGCAAGTCCGCAATGCACACGATCACCGCCCGAGCCAAGGAGACCGCCAAGATCGCAGCCGCCATGTTGGACGACGAGACCGCCGAACCCGACACGGCGACAACGACCGGCAGCGTGCCCGAAGACATCGTCCTGCCCGCGAAAGTCGACTTGCCGGCAAAGGGCGACTTGCCGGCAAAGAACTGAGGTATTTTTCAGCCACGTCTATCACTGCACCGCAGGCCGATCGCCCGCTCGATGCCTACGGTGTTTTTCCTCTTTTTCCGTGACGCGGCGTCGCCGGGTGACTATATCCGGGGCGATGACCACGACGATCCAAACGATCCGCGACGATTTCTCCCTGCTTGACGAGTGGGAAGACCGCTATCGCTATGTGATCGAACTGGGCGAGGCGCTGCCGCCATTTCCCGATGAGGAACGCAATTCCGTCAACAAGGTGCCCGGCTGCGTTAGCCAGGTCTGGCTGACCACGGAATATGGGTCGGGCTCCGATCCAGTCGTCACCTTCGCCGGCGATTCGGACGCCCATATCGTGCGCGGCCTCGTCGCCATCATGCTGGCGCTGTTTTCGGGACGAACCGCCAGTGAGATCCAGAAAACCGACGCGGAAGCCACGCTGAAGGCACTCGGCCTCGACGAACACCTGTCGCCGCAACGCGCCAATGGTCTTCGTTCTATGGTCAAGCGCATCAAGCGCGACGCCGAGGCGGCCTTGAGGCAGACCGCCTGACTGGCTGATTAGGTCAACAGCGCAATCAATCGGCATGACGGCGCCGGATACATGGCAACGCATGTCGCGCAGCAATGCTCCAAAAGCAAACGGCGCCCGGAGGCGCCGTTGATCATCTAACACAAAGTAGAGAGAGTGCGGGTTATCAGCGCCCCTTGCGCTTGCGGCCGAGACCCATCTTCTTGGCAAGCTGGGAGCGGGCAGCAGCATAGTTGGGAGCAACCATCGGATAGCTTGCGTCCAGGCCCCATTTTTCACGATATTCGTCAGGCGTCAAACCGTAGTGGGTCATCAAATGACGCTTCAGCGACTTGAATTTCTTGCCGTCTTCAAGACAGACGATGTAGTCGTCATGGACTGAGCGTTTCGGGTTTACTGCCGGCTTCTGCTTGTCGGCAGGCGGCTGTTCACTGGCCCCACCCACGCGCCCGAGGGCGGCATGGACATCGGCAATAAGGCTCGGCAGCTCGCCGACCGGCACCGGATTGTTGCTGACATAGGCGGCTACGACATCGGCCGTCAATTCGATCAGCGCATCACTATTTCTGGAAGGTGTTTCGACAATATCCATGGCTTCATGGCCCCAACGAAAGGTGTTTCTATCTGCGCCCTATTTTTGACAGGTCGGGCACCGCGCGAAATTTTTGCAGGAAAGAGCCTCTGCGATTCGCGTCGCAGCATCCTAATGAGCCAGTGAACGAAGTAAGTCAATTCGCTTCTTGTGCTATATTCATCGATGTTAAGAAAATATTCCACGATGAGCTTCAATCTTTCGTGCACTCTGTAACTTTACGATATTTTCTGGTCAGACCAGCAGCGGCTGACGCTAGGTCAAGCTGCCGTTACATCCATTGCAGCTAGTAAAAATATCTCAATGCTTCGCTATGCTTGGTTGTAGCGCGCGCTAGCTGGTTGTTTAGAGTCCGCGAAACCATAGGTTGCGATTTGTCTCGGCCGCTGCTGCGAATAGCCCAGAGATCAGCCGTGGACCGCCACCGATCCGTCAATGCGGGGCGATGTATTTTCCATAGACCCAGCCGGTGACGAAAGTGCCGTTCTGTGCTGGATCATGCCAAACTTCGCACCAGCGATAACGGATCTTCTGCTCCTGCCTCCAAGCCGGCTGCTTGGCGATGTCGAGAAGGTTTATGCCGCCGGTGCATTTGCCGGTCATCTGCAAAACGGCTCCGTTGGGATAGGCGGCCTGCTTCTGGGATGACCCGGCCGGATACTTGCGCACGTTGAGCGTGTCGCCAAACGGAAGGTTGGTCACTTGCCAAGCGGCGAACACGGTTGCATGAGATTGGCCGGTAAAGGCTAAAACTGTCGAAGCGGCGGCGAAAGCCGCGGCGGCGTGAAAACGGAATTTCATTGTCTCTCTCCTCCGGCTCATCTTCTGGAGCGGGTGCAAACATATGTTCCGGCTCTTGAACCCGCGCTGATCGGCGTGTTCATTCTCCATTCAAGTAACTTCCACAGCGAGACGCAATGACCCGAACCCCAGCATTTCCGACTGTAACCCCGCCGCAACCGGAGAAACGACCGGTCTTCGATACACATCATGGAGTAACCCGGACGGACGACTATGCCTGGCTGAGAGCCGATAATTGGCAAGAGATGTTCAGGGACCCGTCCCTGCTCGACGGCCAAATCCGCGCCCATCTCGAAGCCGAGAACGTCTACCAGGCGGCGTTGATGGCCGACACCGCACCGTTGCGGAAGCAGCTTTTCAAGGAGATGAAGGGCCGCATCAAGGAAGACGATTCTTCCGTGCCAATGAAGGACGGACCCTACGCCTATGGGTCATCTTTCAAGCTTGGCGGCGAGCAGCCGCGTTATTTCCGGACACCGCGCGATGGCGGCGACCAGCAGATCCTGCTCGACGGCGATCTCGAGGCCGAGGGCAAGGCCTATTTCCGCCTCGGTGGCGTCGATCATTCGGCCGATCACGGCAAGCTCCTATGGGCGTTCGACGACAAGGGCTCCGAATTCTTCACGCTTCGTGTGCGCGATCTTGCCAGCGGCAACGAACTGACGGACCGGATTCCGGACACAGGTGGCGGCGGCGTGTGGGATGCCGGCAACGACGGATTTTTCTACACCCGCCTCGATTCCAACCACCGCCCCTCCAAGGTGCTGTTCCATGTCCTTGGCGACGACCCGCAGAATGACCGGCTGATCTATGAGGAAACCGATCCCGGCTTCTTCATGAATGTCGGCGGCACGCGCTCCAACGAATGGATCATGATCGGCATCAACGATCACGAGACCTCGGAGTACCGGCTGATGAGCGCCAGCGAGCCGTTCGCCGAACCGAAGCTGGTTTGCCCGCGCGAGACTGGCCTGCAATACGACCTCGAAGAAGGCGGCGATATCTTCTTCATTCTCACCAACGCAGACCGCGCCAAGGATTTCAAGGTGATGACGGCGCCGGCGAGCGACCCAGTGCGCGCCAACTGGCAGGAACTGGTGCCGCACGAAGCGGGGCGGCTGATCCTCTCGGTGATCGGCTTTAGGGATCATATGGTCAGGCTTGAACGCAAGGAAGGCCTGCCGCGCATCGTCGTGCGCGATCGCAAGAGCGGCGAGGAGCACCTCATCTCTTTCGACGAGGAAGCATTCTCGCTCGGCCTGTCGGGATCCTACGAATACGACACCGAGATCATGCGCTTTTCCTACTCGTCGATGACGACGCCGGCGCAGGTCTTTGACTACAACATGCGCACCCGCGAGCGCGTGCTGCTGAAGACCCAGGAAGTGCCGTCCGGTCACGACCCGGACCACTATGTGACGCGGCGGCTGATGGCGCCCGCCGCCGACGGCGAACTGGTGCCGGTCTCGCTCATCCATCACCGCGAAACGCCGCTCGACGGTTCGGCGCCTTGCCTGCTCTACGGCTACGGGTCCTACGGCATCACAGTGCCGGCCGCCTTCAACACCAACTGCCTTTCATTGGTCGATCGCGGCTTCGTCTATGCCATCGCCCATGTCCGCGGCGGTAAGGACAAGGGTTACGGCTGGTACGACGACGGCAAGCGGGCGCACAAGATGAACACGTTCACCGATTTCATCGCAGTCGCACACCACCTCGTCGCCGAGCGCTACACGGCCCATGACCGAATTGTCGCACAAGGTGGCTCGGCCGGTGGCCTTCTGATGGGCGCCGTCGCCAATATGGCGCCGGAGTGCTTCGGCGGTATTGTCGCCGAGGTTCCGTTTGTCGACGTGCTCACCACCATGCTCGACGGGACCTTGCCGCTGACGCCGCCGGAATGGCCGGAATGGGGCAATCCGATCACTTCGAGGGACGATTATCAGACCATCGCCGCCTACTCGCCTTATGACAATGTCGCCACGCTCGATTATCCGCCGATCCTGGCGCTTGCCGGCCTCACCGACCCGCGCGTCACCTACTGGGAGCCGGCAAAATGGGTGGCGCGGCTACGCGACCGCAAGACTGGCGACAATCCGGTGCTGTTCAAGATCAACATGGATTCCGGCCATGCCGGCGCATCCGGCCGGTTTTCCAGGCTTGAGGAGATCGCCTATACATATGCCTTTGCGCTGAAGGTTGCAGGCAAGGCCGACCTTGCCGCGTGAGCACCGGCGGATGAGCAGTCATTGCCTTGCGTTCCGCAACGTGGCTTCATTGGCGGGGAAAGTTGCGGAGAAGCCAACCAATGATCGATCTTGCCACATTGATTGCATATGTCGCGGTTGTGCTTGGCTTTGTCTTTATCCCAGGCCCCGCCACTCTTCTGACAGTGGCGAGGGCGACCAGTTCTGGAACCAGGGTAGGCATCGCAACCGGCGCCGGGATCGCGGCTGGCGACGTTGTTCACACCTTCATGGCGATAGTCGGGATTTCGGCGATCATTGCCACGTCGGCGGCGCTGTTCAGCATCGTAAAGTACGCCGGTGCGGCCTACCTCGTTTATCTCGGCATTCGCGCGATCATCGAGAAAACGCCGGCCAACCCGGCTGCTGGCGCGCTTGCGATCTCCGCCGCAAAAGCATTTCGGCAAGCTATCCTGACCGAAGTGCTCAACCCCAAGACCGCGCTTTTCTTCCTCGCATTTCTTCCTCAGTTCGTGCGGCCTGAAAATGGATCGGTCATGCTTCAGTTGACCGCATTGGGAGTCGTCTTTGTCGTGCTGGGCCTTTTCAGCACGGTCGTCTTTGCAGTGAGCGCTGGGCGGCTCGGCACTTTCCTGCGCCGAAATCCGACGGTGCTGAGATGGCAGGGCAAGGTTGTTGGCGGAATCTACTGCGCTTTGGGCGTCCGGCTGGCGCTGCAGGAGCGCTAATGCGCGGCAGCCTTGCACGGCCTTGCCGCTTGCTCACAGTCACGAGTTTTTAATTTGCGTGATCCCTCTCGAAGCGTCTGCCCCAAGTCATGCGCAGCGGATTTTTCTGCTCGCAATTCCGATGGCCGCGCGCTACCCAATGCGCGGCTTTCGCGACCGCGCCACCCAAAATCACCCAGTCACTCCAAAGGGTCTGCTATGATGCTCGTCGACGTCTATCTCGACAAATCGCCCATCCAAGGCATCGGAGTTTTTGCCAAGAACCACATTCCCCGTGGCACACTGGTTTGGAAGCTCAACCCCAATTACGACCGGCGCATCCCGGTCGATGTCTATGAACGCGAGACCGGACCGGTAAAAGCCTATCTCGACCGTTATTCCTATCCCGACCGCCGCGACCCTAACTACATCGTCTTCGAAGCCGACGACGCGCGCTACATGAACCATGCCGATAACCCGAATTGCGACGTCGCCTCACCCGAGGAGACATATGCATTGCGCGACATCGCGCCCGGCGAGGAAATGACGTGCGACTACAATCATTTCTTCGACACCGGCTTCGATTTCCTGGGCGATCGCCACCCGTAAAACGGGAACGTGGAATGCAGCGCGGGCAGGATTGACAACACCGGACCTTCAGCGCACCCTCCAGACAGGTGGATACAACCTGCTGCTTGCACCCTCCGGGGTAAGGTGAATGTATCGAGCCACTTCAGGCTCCCTTTGCCCGAACGAACGGGTCAGTAATGCAAGCCCTGACGTCTTCCGTTCTTCGAAGCAAAGGATCATTCCATGCGCGATTTCCGCGATGCAAAAGCCATGGCGCAAACACTGTCCGAAGCGCTGAACGCCAAATCTGTTTCCCTGTCCCACAGCGAAAGCCTCGAGCTCATTGCCAGGGTCCTCGGCTTCCGCGACTGGAATGTATTGGCTGCAAGGATTCAGGCGAGCCAACCCGTCGGTGCTGGGCCCAGAAACCCGACGCCCGAGGCCAGCCCACCCCCTTCCTCCGGCGCGGATCTGCCGATTTTTCCAATGCGGGATTTCGTGCTCTTTCCGCAAATGACTGTTCCGGTCTTCGTGGGCCGGGACAAAACGCGGCGCGCGGTGGAGCACGCGATGGCAGGCGACCGCCGCGTTCTTGTGGTCGCCCAGAGGCGGGCGACCGACGATGATCCCGGCAGCCTTGATTCTCTCTATCCAGTGGGTGTCACTGCAAGCGTGATAAATTGCCAAACGCAGGTGGATGGTGTTCTCAAGGTCTCCGTTTCCGGCCTCCAGCGAGCCGCGATCCTCCACCTGGCCAACGCCGACTTTCTGGCGGCAGAGGTCGCGCCGGTTGAAGAGCAGCGTGGCCAATCGGCGGAGGCGGCAGCACGTTCGAGCGCGGTTCTCGATACATATCAGAGCTACGCCAACATCGATTTTTCCTCGATCCAGCGAAGGCCCAAGGCGCGGCTCGGTCTGCCCTCCATCGGCGATCCCGGTGTCCTAGCCGATACGCTCGCGCCGCTGCTGTCGATCAGCATCGAACAGAAGCAGCAACTTCTGGAAACCAGCGATGTCGTCGCCCGACTGGAAAAGATCCTCGACCTGATGAAGGCCGGCCGGCCTGAGAATAGGCCAGAGCCAACCGCCTAACGGGTGCTAATTCGTCGACTTGCGCGCGGGATAGCCGTCGGGATGCGGCGGGACGGCTTTCAGGTAGGCTGCGATCGCCGCGCGGTCCTCGGGCGTCAGTTCGGCCATGTTTCTCTGCACATCGACCATGGCGCCGCCCACGGAATCGAAATCCGGCGTGAAGCCAGTCTCGAGATAGTAGGCGATATCGGCCTCTGACCAGTCACCGAGCCCGCCTTCGCCCGAAGTGATGTTCGGCACGATGCCGCTGCCTTCGGCGGCCGCAGCACCCGCTAGCCACTGGCTTTTTTTGCCGCCGCCGATGAAATCCCGCGGCGTATGACATTCGCCGCAATGGCCAGCCCCTTCGACCAGATAACGACCTGCCAGCACCAGCTGCGGCGTCCCGTCCGGAAAGGAAACCACCGGCTGATCGCCCAAATAGAGACGTTTCCACAGCCCGATGCCGCGACGGATGTTGAACGGGAATCCCAGCGAATTGGCCGGCGCCTTGCCCGCGACAGCGGGGAGCGTCTTCATGAAAGCATGAAGATCGGCAATATCGGCCGGCTTCATGCGCGCGTAGGAAGCATACGGAAACGCAGGATAAAAATGCTCGCCGGTCGGCGACACGCCCTTCAGCATGGCGTTGGCGAGGTCCTCGACCGACCAGGCGCCGATACCGTCCTTGGCATCCTGCGAAATGTTCGGCGGCACGAAAGTGCCGAACGGTGTCTTGAGTTCGAGACCGCCGGCCAGTTGAAGGCGGGCATCGCCTTGCGAGCCTGGCTTCGCATGACAGGACGTGCAGCCGCCGGCATAAAAAATGCGCTTGCCCCTGGCGGCATCGCCGGAGCCGAGCTGCGCCAGGGTCTCAGCGTCGAGCCTGACCGGCGCCGACAGGAACCAGCCGGCAACCGCGCCGGCGGCGCCCAGAAGAAGGGCAGCGCCGACGAGTTTTTTCAGCAGGCGCATCGCCCGCTATCAGCCCTTCTTTATCCTGTATGTCTGGTGGCAGGTGCCGCAATCGCCGCCGATAGTGTTGAATTGTGTCTTCAAGGCATCGACGTCCGCGGGGGCAGCAGCGGCAGCAGCCTTGACGTCGGCGAGATATTTCTGTTCAGCCGCCTTGAAGCCGGCCATGTCTTCCCAGATCTTGGGAGCAGCTGTGGTGTCGCCGGTGTCGCTGCCCGCCGGGAAAAGAGTGTCGACGTTGGCATGGAATTTTTCGGCATTGGCCTGCAGCGCCTGCAACGCCGTCAGCACGGCAGCGGCGTCGTAAGGGTCCTCGCCCTTAACCACTTTCGACAATTGGCCGGCGATCTTTCCACGTTCCTTCATCAGGGCCTGCCGCTCCTGGATCGGATCGGCAGACGCCGCCGAACCGGCGAAGGCGAGCATCGAGATGGCGAGGATAAGCTTTCTCATTCATTGGCTCCATGGTGAAGATGTTTAGGACCGGATCCGGCCCTAGCGATAACGGCAAAGGTGGCTTAAAAATTCCGGAAATTCGCCTCACGGTTATGTGAATTTTCGCGACAGCCGTTCTTGCGTGGAATGAGCAGCCGATCTCGAGCCAAAAGAAAAGCCCCGTTTCCGGGGCTTTTCTGCAACTCAACGGCGATTACGGCGCGCGCGCCTTTCCGGCACGCAAAGGGCGCTGTAACAGCTTGATTTTGCGCATGATCCTTTCCGAAAATCGATACCGATTTTCGGGGTCATGCGCTGGCCTTTTCGTACATTTCGAGAACGTAGTCCCAGTTAATGAGACTGTCGACGAAAGCTTCAAGGTATTTCGGCCGGGCGTTGCGATAGTCGATGTAATAGGAGTGCTCCCAGACGTCGACGCCCAGGATCGGCGTCGCGCCATGAACCAGCGGGTTCTCGCCGTTCGGCGTCTTCGAAATAGCCAGCTTGCCGTCCTTGACCGAAACCCAGGCCCAACCCGAACCGAACTGGGTGGTGCCGGCGGCGATGAAGTCCGCCTTGAATTTGTCGTAGCCGCCAAGGTCGCTGTCAAACGCCTTTTGCAGCGCGCCCGGCAATTTGTTGCCGCCGCCGCCCTTCTTCATCCACTTCCAGAAATGGATGTGGTTGTAGTGCTGGGCGGCATTGTTGAAGAGCCCGGCATTCTTGCCGAAGGACTGTTTTACAACGTCTTCGACCGACAAATCGCCCAGGCCGGCTTCGGCGGCCAGCTTGTTGCCGTTGTCGACATAGGCCTTGTGGTGCTTGTCGTGATGATACTCCAGCGTCTCCTTCGACATGTAAGGCTGCAAGGCCTCGTAGTCATAGGGCAAGGCGGGCAATTCAAAAGCCATCGGTCGTACTCCTCGTGGAAAAATCCGGTGTCGATACCGGACTAACATAGGTCTGGATTGATGTGGAACAACTCCGGAATGAAGCGCCGATTCTCTTTTTATCGGGTCAACCGGCTGAAGTCGAATGTGCCCAATCCCAATAGAGTTCGCGCGCCTTCTTGGCTACGGGCCCGGGCTGGAGATTACGATCCTCGATGCGGGTGACCGGCACGACTTTCGAATGATTTCCCGTCGAGAATATCTCGTCTGCTTCGAGGAATTCGCGCACCGACAGCGCTTTTTCGGTGGTCTTGAACCCATACTCGTCAAGCAGGGTCATCGTTCGCGAGCGGGTGATGCCGGACAAAAACGTGCCGTTCGGCGCCGGCGTCAGGACATGGCCGTCCTTGACCAGGAAAATGTTCGAGGTTCCGGTCTCGGCGACGTTGCCCAGCATGTCCAGCACCAGGGCGTTGTCAAAGCCGCGCATCTTGGCTTCAAGGATGGCACGGCCGTTGTTGGGATAGAGGCAGCCGGCCTTGGCGTTGGTCGGCATGGTTTCGATGGTTGGTCGCCGAAACGGCGAGACGGTGACCGAAAAGCCCGCCGGAGAGATCATCGGCGATTCGTAGAGGCAAAGGCAGAAACGGGTCGAGGCCGGATCTGCCGGCACGCCCATGTAACCACCATGCTCGGCCCAGTACATCGGCCTTATGTAGACCGCCGTCTTGCCATCGAACTTCTTCAGCCCGTCCCAGGTCAGCCCGACGATCTTTTCGGTGCTCATGGATGGCTTGAGACTAAGCGCGATCGCCGAGGCGTTCGCCCTCGCGGCATGGCGATCGAGGTCGGGGGCGACACCCTCGAACCAGCGGGCGCCGTCGAAGACGCTGGTGCCGAGCCACATGGCATGACTGCGTGGCCCCAGAATGGCGACATTGCCTTCGTACCAGTCGCCGTCCACGAAGGTCCATGTCGCGGATTGCGCCGCAGTCGCCAGTGTCATCGCTTGGTTCCGTTTCAGAACTGTCCTGTGTCGCCATTGGAAGATGCTTTGTCATCTGCCGTCAACCGGCATGACCGAGATTTATTGAGGCCAGCGGCATGCGGATTGCAATCTGTGCTTGCGCCTGGCCTTGCCGCGCCGCAAAACTGTCGTCATGCATTTTGCGGCTTACGTTTTCGACGCCTACGGCACGCTGTTCGACGTGCATGCCGCCGTACGCCGCCATGCCGACCAGATCGGACCGGACGGCCAACTCCTGTCGGAGATTTGGCGCGCCAAACAGCTGGAATATTCCTGGGTAAGGACGCTGATGGGCGCCTATGCGGATTTCTGGCAACTCACCGAACAGGCGCTCGATTTCGCCTTGCGCAAGGTTCCTTCCGCAGACAAGGGGCTCAGGGCCAAGCTGCTCGACGCCTATTGGCGGCTGGACTGCTATCCGGAGGTGCCGGCGGTGCTCAAGACGCTCAAGGCATCGGGCGCGAAACTGGCGATCCTCTCCAACGGCTCGCCTGAGATGCTGGAAGCGGCGGTCAAATCCGCCGCGCTCGACCAATTCCTGGACGACATCTATTCCGTCGATACGGTCAGGCGCTTCAAGACCGACCCGTCGGTCTACGACATGGTCGCGACAGGCTGGCGCCTCTATCCGGATGCGGTGTCGTTTCAGTCATCCAACCGCTGGGACGTCGCCGGCGCCACCAAGTTCGGCTTCCGGACAGTCTGGATCAACCGCTCCAACCAGCCCGAGGAATACCGGGACTTTCCGCCGGCCCTGATCCTGCCCTCGCTCGAAGGCCTGCTGGCCGGAGGCTAACGCATGACCGATCGCGCGCGCTGTAGGCCTGTTGCCCCGGCGCAACAGCGACGGCGCCGTCACAGCTTTGCCTTTCTTTGTCCACCCTCAGGCCAGAATCGGAACCGCCTATCGCGCCGGGCATTGGTAGGGCTGGCGCCGTACCGATCGGCGTATTCATGTTTTGTTTCGATTTGAGACCTAAAAAAGGCAGCCATGTTCACAACCGAAATCGAATCCTATCGCCTGAGCCGTCGTGGCTTTCTCAACGCCGCTGCGCTCGGTGCCGCCTCGATTGCGGTTTCCGCCTGCACCACGACAGGAGGGCGGCCGGTCGAGCCTCCACCGCCAGCCAATGTCGAGCCGCCGCTCATGGACTATGCAACAATGTACGCACCGATCAGCGACGGTGGGTTCGACGTCCCAGGTGTACCGTTCGAGAAAATCGACGAGCAATTTCTGCGTCAGATCGTTTCCGATCCGACCGGCCAACAGCCCGGCACCATCGTCGTCGATACCGCCGGCCATCACCTCTATTTCGTGCTTCCGGGCGGACAAGCCATCCGTTATGGCGTCGGGCTGGGTCGCGCCGGTTTCGAATGGTCTGGCGACGCCGTCGTCCAGTGGAAGCAGAAATGGCCGAAATGGACCCCGCCGGCCGAAATGATCGCCCGCCAGCCTGAGCTCGCGAAATACGGTGTCGACAATGGCGGCATGCCCGGCGGGCTGACGAATCCGCTCGGCGCGCGGGCGCTGTATCTCTTTCAGGGCAACCAGGACACGCTTTACCGCCTGCACGGCTCGCCAGAGTGGTACTCCATAGGCAAATCGGTGTCATCTGGCTGCGTTCGCTTGATAAATCAGGACATTATCGACCTTTATGACCGTGTGCCCAACAAGACGCCGGTGATCGTTACCTCCGGTGTCGGTCAGGAGCTTGTTGCCACGGCAGACCGCAAGGCCATTCCGATCGATGCGGGCGTCCCGGAAGGATCGATCCTGCTCGGCGCGGCAAGAACAATCTCGGACTCGATTTTCTGAGCTGGTCGAAGCGCAGGAGGAGCGGACATTTGCCGCTCTCACCGTCGATCCGGGCACGCCAAAGCACTCATGCAACTCACTTGGCGGAATCTCGAAACACGCCGGCGTCCACGTCGCGCATGAAGCGGCTCACAAGAGCCGCGCATTCTCTGTGATGGGTTTCCAAAAGCTGGTGTCCGCTTTCGAAGACGTGGATCTCCAGCGCATCAAGGATGCGGTTGTAGGCCATGATCTCGTTGATATCAAAGAAAGGATCGTGTCTGCCCCAAAGCAGAAGGCATGGCGGCTGGTGCTCGCGGTGGTAGGCCCGGATTGTCGGGAAACGCGCAATGTGAGACCCGTAATCTGAGAAGATCTTGAACTGGATATCGGTGATTCCGGGCCGCGACAGGCGCTCCCAGTCGAGATGCCAGCCCTCGGGAGGATAGAGAGACGCCAGGCGCTCCGGCTGCTCCCCGATATACTGGTATCGGGTCGTCTCGAAATTCATCCAGTCGGGGAGCTTGGCCCTGTTCTCCTCGGTCGGGTCGGCAAAGAACGCCTTCGGGGCGTCCCATCCCTGCCCCAGCCCCTCGTCATGGGCATTGCCGTTCTGGACGATCAGGCCAAGGATGCGGTCCGGCCGGCGCGTCGCGAGATGGTAGCCAACGGGCGTGCCGAAATCGTGAATAAATAGAAAGAACCTCTCGAGATCCAGCGCGGCGAGGAACGCATCGATCGTGTCGGCAATGTTCTCGAACGTGTAGTCGTAGGCATCGGCGGATGGCGCGGAGGAATAGCCGAAACCAGGCAGATCCGGCGCAACGACATAGGCGGTTTCCGCCAATGGCTCGATGATGTTGCGATACATGTAAGACGAAGTCGGGTAGCCGTGCAGCAGCAGAATTGCCGGCCTCTCGGGATCGCCGGCATGCCGGTAGAAGATATCAAGGCCTTTGACATTGATGGTCTCGTGGCGGGTCTTGTGGTGATAGTTTTGCATCTCTCATTTCCTCCTTCTCGTGCCGGACGAGACAACGCCCTGGCCTCGAAACCGGATTTCCGTAATATAGCGGTTACAGTGCTTGTAACCGGATAACAGGTTAGACGAGGTTAGGTTCCGTGGCGAACGCACATACGCAATGGGTGCAGGAGCACTTCATTGGTGGGCATCCCGCCCTTGATCTCGCGAACGCCGTGTTCAACCGGCGGGTGCCCGAGCAGGATAACGAACTGCTCAAATCCGCACAGGACATTGGAAACTGGTTCAAGGCATCGGGGCTTGCCGATGCCCGCCAGGCAGAAGCGGTCGCCAGCATAACGGGCGAACCATTCGTGGAAGGGGTCCACGCGGTTCGGGAGGCGTCGGCCCGGGTCTTCGGGGCAATCGCCGCAGGCAGGCCCCCCGTGATGGAGGCGCTGAGCTTCCTGTTCTCCGGTGCGGCGAGCGGGCTTGCCGCCGGGTCGATCTTATCGAACGGTACGCGACCGGAACTCACTTTGGTCGAGTGGCGGCACCCGGCCGCCGTCACGGCCTTCCTGGCCGTGACGGCGGTGGAAGCCTTCTTCACCCTGTCGCGCGAAAGGCTGCGCTCCTGTCCGCGCTGCGGCTGGCTTTTCCTGGACACGTCGCGAGGCGGGAAACGCCGCTGGTGCAGCATGCGGACCTGCGGAAACCGCGAGAAGGTGTCGCGCCACAGGGAGCATGGCTAGACGAACGGCTTCATAGTGATGTCGCGATGGAGAAAAGGGCGCCGCCGACGGCCGCTACATCCACCTTGGCGCATTCACGTCTAGTCGCGTAGATGCGCTATGGCTGCCCAGCATGACAGGCCAAAATCTTGGTTGTCGATGGCAGGGAGACGGTTGTCCAGTCATCCTCCGGCAAGACGCGGCAGCAGGAAAATTTCAGCGCCTTTTGGCAATTCCTTCGACCAGGTGTCGCGATAGATCGTACCGTCGATGGCGACAGCGATGCCGCGGTCGATCAAGGGCTCGAGGCCGGGATACTGTTCAGCCAGCTTCCTGAACAGCTCCCTTATGTCCTTTGCTTCGATCTCGACCTTGTTCTTGCCTCCGGCGGCCGCGCCAAGCGATCCCCAGAGCGTCACTTCAACCATCAGTCTGCCCGTTCGGCCTCGATCGCCGCCAGGATGCGCGGCGGTGACATCGGGATATGCGTCATCCGCACGCCCGCGGCGTTCGACACCGCATTGGCGATCGCCGCCAGCGGCGGCACGATCGATGTCTCGCCAACACCGCGCACCCCGTAAGGGTGGTTGGGGTTGGGGATCTCGAGGATCTGCGTGTCGATCATCGGCAGGTCCGAGCAGACCGGGATGCGATAGTCGAGGAAGCCGGCATTCTGAAGCCGCCCGTCCTTGCCGTAGATATACTCCTCGTTGAGCGCCCAGCCGATGCCTTGCGCAGCACCCCCCTGGTACTGTCCCTCCACATAGGTCGGGTGCACCGCCTTGCCGGCGTCCTGGACGACAGTGTAGCGCAGCACCTTCGTGGCGCCGGTCTCGGGATCGACCTCGATATCGCAGATATGGGTGGCGAAGGAGACGCCCGCGCCATCGGCGACGAGTTCGCTGTGGCCGGCAATCGGCCCTCCAGTTTTGCCCGACTCGGCCGCGATCTCCTTCAGCGACAGTTTTCCGAGATTGCCGTGCTTCTCGCCCTTGGCGACCGCATGGCCCTGTTCCCAGGCGACGTCGTCGACGGAAATGTCCCACATCTGCGCGGCGCGTTCCCGCAGGACCTTGATCGCGTTGCGGGCGGCCGAGATCGTCGCCATGGAGGACGAGAAGGTACCCCGGCTTCCGTCCGTCATATCGTTGTAACCGAGGCTGGAAGTATCGGCGACCACCGCCTTGACCTGCTCATAGGCGATGCCAAGTTCTTCCGCGGCCACCAGCGACAGCGAGGCGCGTGAGCCGCCGACGTCGACGGTTCCCACGGCAAGCGATACCGAGCCGTCCATGCCGATGTTGAGGTCAGTACAGGTTTGGCCGCCGAAGTTGAACCAGAAGCCGCAAGCCATGCCACGGCCTTGGTTCTTGCCAAGCGGAGCCTTCATGTGCGGATGGTTCTTCGCCGCTTCGAGCGTGGGGCCGATGCCGATCGGGCCATATACCGGGCCGTAGGACGATCTGGTGCCTTCCTGCGCGGCATTCCTGATCCGGAATTCGACCGGGTCCATGCCGATCTCCTTGGCCAGTTCGTCGATTGCGCTCTCTACCGCGAAAGCGGCCATGGGCGCCGACGGCGCGCGATAGGCCGCGGTCTTCGGCCGATTGACCAGCACCTCGTAGCCGA
Organism: Mesorhizobium robiniae; assembly: GCF_040545535.1. NCBI lineage: Bacteria > Pseudomonadati > Pseudomonadota > Alphaproteobacteria > Hyphomicrobiales > Phyllobacteriaceae > Mesorhizobium > Mesorhizobium robiniae. The sequence goes on along the minus strand of NZ_JBEPMC010000010.1, from coordinate 180,274 downwards.
CGGACTTGACGTTATCGAGCCTGTAGCAGGCGAACGCGGTCATGGCGCCGAGCTCGGCCCACATGCCGGTGTAGGGGCCGCAGGAATAGCGCAGCGTCGCCTCGGCCGCGGTGATCGTGCCGTCCTTGCGGGCGCCGATCTTGACGTCGATCGAGGTGGCGCTTGTCGGCCCGGAGGCGCGGAACACCTCGTCGCGCGTCATCACCAGCTTGACCGGTCGGCCGGCCTTGCGCGACAGCGCCAGCGCCACCGGCTCGGCCCAGACATGAGTCTTGCCGCCGAAGCCGCCACCGATCTCCGACGAGGTGACGCGCAGCTTGGAAGCCTCCATGCCAAGCAGCTGCGCGCAGTGCTGGCGGTAGACGAAATGGCCCTGCGTGCAGACCCAGAGATCGGCGGTGCCGTCGGAGCTGACGCTCGCCACGCAAGCATGCGGCTCGATATAGCCCTGGTGCGTTTGCTCGGTCTTAAAGGAGCGCTCGACGATGAAATCGGCCTCGCCAAAGCCCGCCTCGACGTCGCCATGGCCGTACTGGCTGCGCTTGGCGATGTTGGAGGGCTTGCCGGGCCTGGGTTCGACGCCTTCGGTGAAAATGGTCTCGTTGAGCACCGGCGCCGTCGGCTTCGTCGCCTCGTCGACGTCGGTCACATGCGGCAACACGTCGTAGTCGATCTCGATGAGCTTCAGCGCCTGCCTTGCGGTGAGGGCATCGATTGCCGCGACCGCGGCCACGGCATGGCCGTCATAAAGCGCCTTCTTGCGCGCCATGCAGTTGTCGAGGATGTCGTACATGGCGGCATCGCCGTCGGTGAGGTCGGGCAGGTCGGCCGCGGTGATCACCGCCTTGACGCCGGCTAGCTTTTCCGCCTTCGACGTGTCGATCCTCCTGATCGCGGCATGCGCGTGGGGGCTTCTGAGAACACGCCCGACCAGTTGCCCGGCCATATTGAAGTCGGCGCCGTAGCGGGCGCGGCCCGTCACCTTGTCGACGCCGTCGGGACGGATGGGGCGCGTACCGACGGAAGAGAAATTGCGTCCCGAATAACGCGGATCGAAATTCATCGTCAGGCTTCCTTCATAACACTGGCGGCGTCCTGGACGGCGCGCACGATCTTGTCATAGCCGGTGCAGCGGCAGAGATTCCCGGCGAGGCCGAAGCGGATTTCCTCCTCGGTCGGATCGGGGTTCTTGGCCAAAAGGTCCTTGGCGGCGATCAGGAAACCCGGCGTGCAGATGCCGCATTGCAGTGCTGCGTGCTCAAGGAACTTCTGCTGCAGCGTATGCAGCCTGTCGCCATGCGCCATGCCCTCGACGGTATCGACGCGCCGGCCTTCAGCCTCCGCGCCGAGCACCAGGCACGAGCACACCAGCCGATCGTCGAGGATGATGCTGCAGGCGCCGCAATCGCCGGTGCCGCAGCCTTCCTTGGCGCCCGTCAATCCCAGACGATCGCGCAACACGTCGAGCAACGTCTCGTCCGGCTGGCAAAGGTACTCGAAATTGTCGCCATTGATCGTCGTTGAAACTGCAACTCCAGCCATCATTTGCCCCCTGCACGTGCATAGGCGGTCGCGGCGGCCCGCTTGGCCAGCACGCCCGCAACTTTTCTTCTGAATTCGACCGTGCCACGCTTGTCGTCAATGGGGCGACACGCCCCCGAACAGACTTTGGCGAGCCGCTCTAGCGTCGCTTCGTCCAGCTTGGAGCCGATGAGAACCTCGGCGGCCTCTTCGACCAGAAGCACCGTCGCCGCCACAGCGCCCAGCGCTACGCGGGCCGCTTTGACGACGCCGTGCTCGTCGAGCGTCAGGTTCACGCCGGCGCTGACCACCGCGATATCCATCTCGGTACGTGGAATGAAACGCAGATAGGCATCGCCGGAGCGCGGCGCGCGCCCGTCCAGCAGGATCGCCTCGATGATCTCACCCTTGGCCAGCGACGTCTTGCCCGGCGCGGTCGGCACGGCTTCCACTGGGATTGTGCGCTTGCCTTCCGGCCCGACAACCAACGCCTTTGCGCCGGCGGCCACCAGCGCCGGCACGCTGTCGGCGGCCGGCGAGGCGTTGCAGAGATTGCCGACGATGGTGCATCGCCCCTGTACCTGCTTCGAGCCGATCAGGTTCGCGGCTTCGACGACGCCGGGCCACGCCTTCTTCAAGGCCTTGCTCTCGCCCAGCACGGCGCAGGGGACCGCTGCGCCTATGCTAAAGCCATCAGCCGTTTCCCGGATTTCGCTCAAGCCCTCGATCGCCTTGATGTCGACGATCAGCTCGGGTTCGATAAAACCGCCTTTCATCCTCACCAGCAGGTCGCTGCCTCCGGCGAGAATGGCAGCTGTGCCGGACGAGCCGGTCAACTGGCCAACGGCGTCTTCGATTGAAAGCGGACGTATGTAACGCATCGTCTCCCCTTGGTTATCGCAATCTCGTCGACCGTTATAAGGAGTCTCCCTATAATGGCTACCCAGTTCTGCATTTGCGGCGATTCAGCTAGCGTTCTCAGCGGCCTCTTGAGAGGCTGCCGAGAATGCCGCGAACGATTGCTCGTCCCACGGACGAGCCGACCGAACGAACCACCGATTTGATCGCTGCCTCCGCCACCGTCTGGCGATTGGACGCGCGCCGCGCCGGTGGCCGGCCGCCGCCGGTGGTCTGCGGGGGTGGATCATCATTGCCGAAGCCCGGAATAGTCCAGCGCGAGCGGCCGCTCTCCTGCTGCTGCGCCTCTGCATCGAGAGCATCCTTGGCTTTTTTCTGCAGCATCTCGAAAGCCGATTCGCGATCGATGGTCTCGTCGTATTGCCCCGCAACCGGGCTCTCGGTGATCAGCTTGCGGCGCTCGTCAGGCGTGATCGGACCAAGGCGGGACGACGGCGGGCGAATCAACGTCCGCTGGACCATCGACGGAGCACCCTTGGCTTCCAGCGTCGAGACCAGCGCCTCGCCGGTGCCGAGCTGCGTGATCACGGTCGCAGAGCTGAAGTCGGGATTGGGCCTGAACGTGTCGGCGGCCGTCTTCACCGCCTTCTGCTCTCGCGGCGTGTAGGCGCGAAGCGCGTGCTGCACCCGGTTGCCGAGCTGGGCCAGCACCGTTTCAGGGATATCCAGCGGATTTTGGGTGACGAAATAAACGCCGACGCCCTTCGAGCGAATCAGGCGGACCACCTGTTCGACCCGGTCGATCAGCACCTTCGGCGCGTCCTCGAACAAAAGGTGCGCCTCATCGAAGAAGAAGACCAGCTTTGGCTTGTCGGGGTCGCCGACTTCGGGAAGCTCCTCGAACAGTTCCGACATCAGCCACAAGAGGAATGTCGCATAGAGGCGGGGATTCATCATCAGCTTGTCGGCGGCAAGCACGCTGATGGCGCCACGGCCGTCGCGGGTGGTGCGCATGATATCGGCGATCCGCAATGCCGGCTCGCCAAAGAAGTTCGTCGCCCCCTGCTGCTCCAGGACCAGCAACGTGCGCTGGATCGCGCCGACCGAAGGTTTGGTGACATTGCCGTAGCGCGCCCCGATCTCTTGGGCGCGATCGGCAATGTTGGCAAGAAGCGCCTGCAGATCCTTCAAATCCAGCAGCAGCAGGCCTTCTTCGTCGGCAATACGAAAGGCGATGTTCATGATGCCTTCCTGCGCCTCGGAAAGGTTCATCAGGCGCGACAGAAGCAGCGGCCCCATTTCCGAGACGGTGGCGCGGATCGGATGGCCCTGCTCGCCGAACAAATCCCAGAAGATGACCGGGAACTCCTGGAATTCATAAGGATCGAGCTTGATCTGCTTGGCTCGCTTGACCAGAAAATCCTGCGCCGTCCCCATCATGGCGATGCCTGACAGGTCGCCCTTGATGTCGGCGCAGAAGACCGGCACGCCAGCATTGGAGAAACTCTCCGCCAATATCTGCAAGGTCACGGTCTTGCCTGTGCCGGTCGCGCCAGTGATCATGCCGTGACGATTGCCATATTGCAGCAAAAGGCGTTCGGGGCGCTGGTAGCTGTCGTCCGGCTTGCGGCTGGCTCCTATGAAAATGCTGGTGTCGTCGGCCATCTGTCCGGTCTCCGCAAACCTGAAGTGTTGAACGCCCTGACGTATTGAAACTGGTGGGGCTCGCCGCAGGTATAATGACGCCATTGCGCAGCGACAATGGCCATAGTCGAAATTGAGTTTTTGGAGCTTGCGGATTTTGCGCATGTTTGGCAATCGGTTGACGGTTCATCGTCGCAGGCGTGTTGCATTGTGATATGCGACGGGGAACCATAGACTGATGTTCCAGGCCTGTGGGCCGACAAGCGCATGACCCCGAAAATCGGAATCGATTTTCGCTGGGGATCGTGCGCAGGATCAAAAGTGCTCCAGCGTTCTTTGCTCGTCCAAAGGACGCGCGGCGCTGTAGACGAGGAGAGCGGATGGGCGCCGGTGCCTTGAACCACGATGCCGAGCTTCCGAACCCTGACCGGCTGCGGTGGCTGGCCCTTGCGGAGAAAGCCTTGGCCGGCGGATCCTTCGAGGAAAAGCTCGTATCCCATACTGACGATGCGATTCGCATCGAACCGCTTTACGAACGTTCGGCCACCGCAGAGCCTCTCGCGCGGGCAAATCCCAGGTCGCCGTGGTTCGTCAGCCAGCGTATCGACGACCCGGATATCGGCCGTGCCAAAGCGCAGGCCCTGGAAGACGTGGCACAGGGTGCCACCGGATTGTCGCTCGTCTTCGAAGGCGCGCCGAACGCGTTCGGCTATGGCCTGCCGAGGACTGCCGAGGCGCTCGAGACAGTGCTGGACGGCGTGCCGCTCAACCGCATCCAGATCCGCATCGACGCGCATCCCTGGAGCCGCGCCGTGGCCGACTGGCTGGTTGCATTTTTGAGCAAGCGCCGGTCAGACCCGGCAAAGCTCAACCTTTCCTTCGGCATCGATCCGGCGGCGATATTTGCCGGGACCGGCCGGTTGCGCATGTCGATCGAGGCGCTGCAGGCGTCGATGCCGCAATCTCTGGCGCATTTTTTCTCGATGGGCGTGCCCGGCGTTCTGCTGGAGGCGGACGGGCGCGTCTTCCACAATGCCGGCGCCACCGAAGCGCAGGAGCTGGGCACCATGATGGCTTCGGCGGTCTCCTATCTCCGGATGTTCGAGGAAGCGCGCCAGCCGCTTGTCTATGCGGCGCCCCATATCGGCTTTGCACTGAGCGTCGACCAGGACCAGTTCGTGTCGATGGCCAAGGTCAGGGCCCTGCGCAGGCTGTGGGCGCGTGTTCAGGAGGCATGCTCGATCTCCGCCTCGACCGCCAGCATCCATGCCGAGACGTCCTTCCGCATGATGACTTCGGCGGACCCGGAGACAAATATCCTGCGCACTGCAATCGCCGGCTTTGCCGCGGCAGCCGGCGGGGCCGATTCGATCTCCATCCTGCCGCATACGATCGCGCATGGCCTGCCGGCGGGCTTTGCCCGCCGTGTCGCCCGCAACGCGCAACTGATCATGGCCAACGAAAGTCATATCGATCACGTCGCCGACCCTGCTTGCGGTTCGGGCGCCGTCGAAGCGCTGACATTGAGCCTCTGCGAAGCGGCTTGGGAAGAATTCCAGCGGATCGAGGCGGAAGGTGGCGTGTTGTCCAGCCTGCAGCAAGGGCACATCCAGAGACGGGTTCAGGCGGCTTCCGCGCGCCGCAATGCTGCCTATGAGGCGGGCGAGCGGGCCATCGTCGGCACGACGCTTCATCCGTTGAAGACCGAGCGTCCGGTCGAAACGCTGGCGGCGGAGCGGCGGCCCGCCTTCACCGAAGGCGTGGCGGTGTGCGAGCCGCTGTTTCCGATCCGCATCGATCAGTCGATCGGAGCAGCATCATGATCCCGGATTTCAGCCAGATCGGCTGGTCGGCGCCGCGCCGCGCGCCGATCGAGATCAGGGGCCAGCGGATGACGCCGGAAGGATTGGCTGTCAAGCATTTGTACAACCAAGGCGACCTCAAGGGGCTGCCGCATCTCGACACTTATCCGGGCCTGCCGCCATTCGTGCGCGGCCCCTACCCGACCATGTATGTCCAGCAGCCCTGGACGATCCGGCAATATGCCGGCTTCTCGACGGCGGAAGAGTCGAACGCCTTTTACCGGCGCAACCTTGCCGCCGGCCAGAAGGGGCTGTCGGTCGCTTTCGACCTCGCCACGCATCGCGGCTACGACAGCGATCATCCGCGCGTTGCCGGCGATGTCGGCATGGCCGGCGTCGCCATCGATTCCATACTCGACATGCGCCAGCTCTTCGACGGTATCCCGCTCGACGAGATGACGGTGTCGATGACCATGAACGGCGCGGTGCTGCCGATCATGGCGCTCTACATCGTGGCGGCGGAAGAACAGGGCGTTGCGCAGAAGGATCTTGCCGGAACCATTCAGAACGACATTCTGAAAGAGTTCATGGTGCGCAACACCTACATCTACCCGCCAAAACCTTCGATGCGGATCGTCTCCGACATCTTCTCCTACACCTCGCAGCACATGCCGAAGTTCAATTCGATTTCGATCTCCGGCTATCACATGCAAGAGGCGGGCGCGACTGCCGACCTCGAGCTTGCCTATACGATCGCCGACGGCATCGAATATGCCCGCGCCGGCGTCGCAGCGGGTCTCGATATCGACCGTTTCGCACCGCGCCTTTCGTTCTTCTGGGCAATCGGCATGAATTTCTTCATGGAGATCGCCAAGCTGAGGGCTGCCCGCCTTTTGTGGTCGAGCCTGATGCTGAAGAACTTCTTGCCGAAGGACGAGCGCTCGCTGTCGCTGCGCACCCATTGCCAGACTTCGGGCTGGTCGCTGACGGCACAGGATCCCTACAACAACATCATCCGCACCATGATCGAGGCGATGGCGGCGACGCAGGGTCATACGCAATCGTTGCACACCAACGCCTTTGATGAGGCGATGGCGCTGCCGACGGACCATTCGGCGCGCATTGCCCGCAACACGCAGCTCGTCCTGCAAAAGGAATCGGGCACCACCCGCATTATCGACCCGTGGGGAGGCTCTGCCTATGTCGAACGGCTGACGCATGATCTGGCGGCGCGCGCGCTTGCCCATATCGAAGAGATCGAGAGCCTGGGCGGCATGGCCGCCGCAACCGAAAAAGGCATACCCAAGCTGCGCATTGAAGAGGCAGCCGCGCGCACGCAGGCACGGATCGATTCCGGCGAACAGATACTGGTCGGCGTAAATGCCCATCGCCCCGGGACGGACATCGAGGTCGACGTGCTGAAGATCGACAATGCCGAAGTCAGAGCTCGGCAATTGTCGAAGCTGCAAAGACTGAAAGGCACACGCGACGTCGGCGCGGTCGAGAGCGCACTGGATGCGCTGAGCCGCGCTGCGGAGAGCGGCGAAAACCTGCTGGAATTCGCCATCCGCGCCGCACGCGCCAACGCCACGGTCGGCGAGATTTCGCTGGCGCTGGAAAAGGTCTTCGGCCGCCATGTCGCCTCGGTCCAGACGATCTCCGGCATCTATCGCAAGGCACTCGGCGACAGTCCGGTGGTCGACCGGCTGCAGGACAAGATCGTGGCGTTCGAGGAGAAGTCCGGCGGCAAGCCGCGCATTCTCGTCGCCAAAATGGGACAGGACGGCCACGACCGCGGCCAAAAGGTCATCGCCACCGCCTTTGCCGATCTTGGCTTCGACGTCACTGTCGGGGCGATGTTCCAGACGCCGGAAGAGATCGCCAGGCTCGCGGTCGAGCACGACGTGCATATCGTCGGCGCTTCCTCGCTCGCAGCGGGGCACCTGACGCTTATTCCCGAACTCAAGGATGCGTTGAAGAAGCTTGGCCGCGATGACATGCTGATCGTCGCCGGCGGCGTCATCCCGCCGCAGGATTACGATGCGGTGCGGCAGGCGGGTGCCGCGGAAATCTTCCCGCCGGGCACCGTCATCCCGGAAGCGGCGGAGCGGCTGATGGATCGGCTGCTCTAAGTGGCCCTGTTATAATATCCGTTGTAACGGAGAGCGGATCGCGTTATAATTTGCGTTGCAACAAGGGTGCAGCGCCGTGAACACGACTATCCGCAAGATCGGCAATTCCGAAGGCGTGATCCTGCCGAGGGAGCTTCTCGATCGTTTAAACCTGAAGGCTGGCGACCAGCTTCAAATCGTTGAGACAGGTGACGGCCTTGCGCTGAAGCCGGTGGACGATAGCTTCGAGCGGCAAATGAAAGCTGCGCGCGAGGTGATGGACAAATACAAGGTCGCGCTTCAGAAGCTCGCCGAATGAGCTGGCACTTTCTGAGCCGACGCGCCGTGGAAGCGATGCACGCGGAGCAGCTGCGCCGGCATGGTGGCGCGCAGGGTTTGAGGGACGAGAATGCTCTCGAATCGGCGCTCGCCCGCGCCGAGAACAAGGCGAACTACGGTGATCCATCGATCGAGGATTTGGCTGCGGCCTATGTCTTCGGCATCGCCAGAAATCATGCCTTTGTCGACGGCAACAAGCGCACGGCCATCGTCGCCGCCGGCGCATTCCTGATTGTCAACGGCTATATGCTGACGGCCGACAACGGCACGATTTATGAATTCGTCATGGGCGTTGCCGCCGGCGAGATCGACGAGGCCGGTGCGGCGGCTTTCTTCCGCGATCATGTCGTCAAGGTCGAGGACTAACTGGCAGTCAGCTTGACGATTTCCCACTCCTTGCCGTTCACCACGGCGATTTCGCCGACCTTCTTGCCGAACAAGGCCATCGCCATGGGTGATACATGGGAAATCGTGCCCTTGGCCGGATCGGCCTCATCCTCGCCGACGATCTTCCAATGCACCTTCCTACCGTCATCGCCTTCCAGCGTGACACCCATGCCAAAGCGAACCAGGTCGCTGCCCGGTTCCGGTAGGGAAAGCTCGGCGCTTTCACGACGCGCCGTCCAGTAGCGCAGGTCGCGCGAGATCAACGCGATGCGCTCGCGATCGGCCCTCTTCTCCGCCCTGCCCAAATCATCGCGCAGGGCAGCCAGTTCGGCGTCGATCATCGCCAGGCCACGTTCCGTCACCAGATTGCGATGCTGGCTGATCGGCCGCTCGCCGATGCCGGCGATGGCGTTTTCGCTGTCCTCTTCGCGGGTGAAAGCTCTGCTCATCAATCAAACTTATGCCTCGCGCGGCGACTGCACAAGCCATTGCCGGCAAACGGACCGGACCGATCGGCCTGGCACGATTCCTGCGACGCGACGGACCGAACGCTGGGAATCTGTGCCGATGTTGAACAGACGAAGATTGCTTACGCAGACCGCCGGCTTTGCCGTCATGGGCCTCTCGCTCGGCAAGGCAGCGGCGGCCGGCCTGCCCGGCATCGACAATGCCTCGATGCGCGGCTCGATCAACGCTGCCGACCTCGGCGTGCGGCCCGGCGCGCTTGACGATCAGAGCAAAGCCTTCGCCAGGCTGCTAAGCGACGCAAACGACCGCGACATGCCGGTATTCCTGCCACCGGGAACCTATGTCGTGTCCAATCTGTCGCTGCCCAGCCGTGTCAGGCTTTCCGGGGTGCCGGGTGCATCGCGGATCGTCTATGGCGGCAGCGGCCATCTCTTCATTGCCGAACAGGCCGAGCACATCGAATTCACCGGGCTGGTGTTTGACGGCAGCAACCGCTGGATGGGCGACCACGCGCAAGGACTGCTCGACCTGCGCCGCGTCACGCACCTCGTGATCGACAATTGCCAGATATCCGGCAGCGGCAAGAGCGGCCTGGCGCTCGAGCACGCTTCGGGCCGCATCGAGCGCTCGGAAATATCGGGCGCCGCCGACGCCGGCATCTATTCGGTCGAAGCCGCCGGCCTGGCGATATCAGGAAACACCGTGTCCGACTGCGCCAATGGCGGCATCCTCGTGCACCGCTGGCAAGCGGCCGAGGACGGCACGATCGTCAGTGGCAACCGTGTCGAGCGCATTCAGGCGCGCAGCGGCGGAACCGGCCAGAACGGCAACGGCATCAATGCTTTCCGCGCCGGCAACGTCGTCATCTCGGGCAACATCGTCTCGGATTGCGCGTTTTCGTCGATCCGCGCCAACAGCGCCAGCAATCTGCACATCACCGGCAACACCTGCTCGCGCTCGGGCGAGACCGCCGTGTATTCCGAATTCTCGTTCGAAGGGGCGATCGTCAGCAACAACATCGTCGATGGCGCCGCCAACGGCATCTCGATCGTCAACTTCAACGAGGGCGGCCGCATGGGCGTGTGTTCAGGCAACATCGTGCGCAATCTCTCGACCAGCGGCCCCTACCCTGCCGATCCGCCCGGTTTCGGCGTCGGCATCGGCGTCGAGGCGGATACCACGGTCTCCGGCAATGTCGTTGAGAATGCGCCGCTCTACGGCATGAACATCGGCTGGGGGCCATTCATGCGGAATGTGGTCGCGACGGGAAACATCATCCGCAAGGCTGGAACCGGCATCGCCGTAACCGTGGTCGAGGGCGCAGGGACGGCGGTCATCTCCGACAATGTCATCGACAGCGCCCAAAACGGCGCAATCGTCGGCCACCGCTGGGCCGAGCCGGTGGCCGGCGATCTCGCCTCGTCTGGCAATGCCGGTTATGCGCATCTGACCATCGAGCGCAATCATGTGAGCTGAATGCCGTTCTCAGCTCAATGCGGCGGTGGGCCTGACAGCGCCAACCTTGGCGCCGATCCGGCTTTGGATGGGCGGATTTGCCTGTTCGATCAGTTTCGCCGCCAGCGCCTTATCGGCGTGCAGGAGCTTGGCCAGCACGGCGGCGACCATGACTTCCGCCGCACGACCAGCGCCGTCATCGCATTTCAGCGCGATGCCAAGGCCAAGCTCCGGAAGGGCCGCGCAATAGACGCCTTCGGCCCCTCCCTTCACAAAAATCCGGCCGGGAGCTGCCTTCATAAGCGCGACATCAGCCCTGCCCGTACCGGCGACCAGAAAGGGCTCCGCCATGCAGGCGGAAAGCAGCCGCTTAGCGGCCTTGGCGCGCATGGGCTCAAAGCCGATGCCTGTCGCCATGCGGGCAAAGCCGAGCGCGAAGCTGTGCAGCGGCACGGCATAGGTCGGGATCGAGCAGCCGTCCGTGCCGCAATGGTCGACATCATGGGCAGCCCCGGTCACCGCTTGCATCGCATCGCGCACCATCTCCTGCGAGGCATGGCCTGATTTGACATAGCCGCGATGAGCGATGCCGGCGTGGACGCAGGTGCAGAGAAAGCCCGCATGCTTGCCGGAACAATTATTGTACAGCGCGTTCGGCAAGGTGCCGGCGCTGGCCAGCGCAACCGTCGCGTCATGGCTCGAGGGCCAATGCGCGCCGCACTCAAGTGCGGTCTCGTCCAGCCCGGCCTTCGCCAGCATCGCCCGTGCCAGTTCGACATGCGCGGGCTCGCCGGAATGCGAAGCGCAGGCAAGCGCCAGTTCGCGGTCGCGGAAACCATACGCATCGGCGGCACCGCTTTCGACCAGCGGCAGTGCCTGGATCGCTTTCACCGCCGAGCGCGGGAACACCGGGTGCGAGGTATCACCGATCTCCAGGAACGGCTTGCCATCGGCATCGAGGACCGCAATGGCACCGCGATGAGCGCTCTCGACGATCGCGCCGCGCAGAACCTCGACTAGAACCGGATTTGTCATGGATCCTCCCGCTCGCGCATGACCTCGAAAATCGGAATCGATTTTCGAAAAGGACCATGAGCAAAATCAAAGTGTTACAGCGTCCTTTGCGCGCCCTAAAGGGCGCGCGGCGCTATAAGCGGGCCGCTTTTATCTGATCCGGTCGAGAATGGAAACGTAGTTGGCGACAGCGGCACCACCCATGTTGAAGATGCCGCCGAGCTTGGCGCCCGGCACCTGGATGCCGCCCGCCTCGCCGACGAGTTGCATGGCGCTCAGCACATGCATCGACACGCCAGTGGCGCCGATCGGGTGGCCCTTGGCCTTCAGCCCGCCGGACGGATTGATCGGCAGCCGGCCGTCCTTCGCAGTCTCGCCATCCAGCGCCAGTTTTGCGCCCTCGCCCGGTTTCGCCAAACCCATCGCCTCATATTCGATCAACTCGGCAATGGTGAAGCAGTCATGCGTCTCGACGAAGGACAGATCGTCGAGCGTCACACCGGCCTTCTTCAGCGCCTGGTTCCACGCATGTTCGCAGCCTTCGAAGGCCAGGATGTCGCGCTTCGACATCGGCAGGAAATCCTGCACATGCTCATTAGCGCGGAAGGCGACCGCGCGGCGCATCTTCAACGCCGTCGCGGTGTCGGCAAGGACCAGAGCGGCGGCGCCATCCGAGACCAGCGAGCAGTCGGTGCGCTTCAGGGGACCGGCGACGAAGGGGTTCTTCTCGCTCTCGTGGCGGCAGAACTCATAGCCGAAATCCTTGCGCATCTGCGCATAGGGATTGTCGACGCCGTTCTTGTGGTTCTTGGCGGCGATCATGGCGAGTGCGTCCGATTGGTCGCCATAGCGCTGGAAATAGGCCTGCGCAATCTTACCGAAGACGCCGGCGAAACCTGCCGGCGTCTCACCATCCTCGGGCAGATAGGAGGCCTTGAGAAGGTTCTTGCCGATTTCGGGACCTGGCGTCGTCGTCATCTGCTCGGCGCCGACCACCAGAACGATGCGGGCGGCATTGGCGTCGATGGCGCGGATGCCTTGCCTGACCGCTGCCGAACCGGTGGCGCAGGCGTTCTCGACCCGCGTCGCCGGCTTGAAGCGCAGCCGGTCGTCGGCCTGCAAGACCAGGCTTGCGGTGAAATCCTGCGCGGAAAAGCCGGCATTGAAGTGGCCAAGCACGATCTCGTCGACCTCGTCAGGACCGATGCCGGCATGTTCGAGCGCCTCGCCAGCCACCTTGGTGATGAGGCTCTCCAGCGTCTCGCCTTCGAGCTTGCCGAAGCGCGAATGCGCCCAGCCGACGATGCATGCTGTCATGGCAACCTCCATCCTGCGGGCCGGGCTACGCGATGCCGCAGCGCGCCTCAGCATTGTTCAAGTATGAACCGTTCCGACGAATTCGTGAAGGGGCCAGACCCACACAATCGCTTGATCTTCATATCTGGTCATAGCGCCTGACCTTTGCCACCAAATCACGCTGGATTTTTATTGATTGGTGCGTCAATAAAAAATAATCTCCTCGCAACAGCCGGAGCAAAGATGCCGAAAGTCGGAATGGAGCCGTTGCGCCGCAAGGCGCTCATCGACGCGACGATCTCAGCGATCGGCGAGCGTGGCTCGCTTGATGTGACGATGTCGGAAATCGCCGGGCGCGCAGGCGTGTCCTCGGCACTTGCCCATCACTATTTCGGCGCCAAGGACGAGCTTTTGCTGGCGACGATGCGGCACATCCTGGCCGAGCTGACCGCCGATATGCGGCGCGCGCTGCGCTCGGCCACCACGGCACGCGAGCGCGTTTCGGCGGTGGTCGCCGTCAATTTCTCCGACGCCCAGTTCCAGCCGGAAACGATCGCCGCCTGGCTCGCCTTCTATGTCGAGGCGCAGAAATCGGCAGCACTTCGCCGCCTGCTCAAGGTCTATGCGCGGCGCCTGCATTCCAATCTGTTGAGCGGGCTGGCCGGCATCCTGCCGAGAAACGAAGCCGACCGCGTCGCCGAGGCGACAGCGGCGCTGATCGACGGCCTCTACATCAGGCGCGCGTTGAAGGACGGCGTGCCCAATGCCGTGACCGCAATCGCAGTGATCGAGGACTATCTCGAAACCAAACTCAGCCGGAGCGCGCAGTGACGTCCAAGCGACCCAATTTCCTGATCGTCATGGTCGATCAGCTCAACGGAACGTTGTTTCCGGATGGGCCGGCGGACTTCCTGCATGCGCCGCATCTGAAGGCGCTGGCGGCGCGTTCGGCGCGCTTCAAAAACAACTACACCGCCTCGCCGCTGTGCGCGCCGGGCCGCGCCGCGTTCATGAGCGGCCAGTTGCCGTCGCGCACCGAGGTCTATGACAATGCCGCCGAATTCGCCTCGTCGATCCCGACCTACGCGCATCATCTGCGCGCCGCCGGCTACTACACCTGCCTCTCCGGCAAGATGCATTTCGTCGGTCCGGACCAGTTGCACGGCTTCGAGGAGCGGCTGACCACCGACATCTATCCCGCCGATTTTGGCTGGACGCCGGACTATCGCAAGCCTGGCGAGCGGATCGACTGGTGGTATCACAATCTCGGCTCGGTGGCCGGCGCCGGTGTCGCCGAAATCACCAACCAGATGGAGTATGACGACGAGGTCGCCTTCCACGCAGTGCAGAAGCTCTATGATTTCGCCCGCGTCTCCGACGATGCTTCGCGCCGGCCGTGGTGCCTGACGGTTTCCTTCACCCACCCACATGACCCCTATGTCGCCCGGCGGCGCTATTGGGATCTCTACGAGAACTGCCCGGCACTCGAGCCGGAAGTGGGCTTCATTTCCTACAGCGAACAGGATCCGCATTCGCAGCGGCTCTACCGGGCGAGCGACTACGACAGCTTCGAGATCACGCAGGAGCAGATCCGCCGCGCGCGGCGCGGCTATTTCGCCAACATCTCCTATCTCGACGATAAGGTCGGCGAATTGCTGTCGGTGCTCGAGCGCACGCGAATGCTCGACGACACGATCATCCTGTTCTGCTCGGATCACGGCGACATGCTCGGCGAGCGCGGCCTGTGGTTCAAGATGTGCTTTTTCGAGGGCTCGGCGCGGGTGCCGCTGATGATCGCAGGGAAAGACATCCCAGCCGCCCTGATCGCCGCGCCGGTCTCCAATCTCGACGTGGCGCCGACGCTTTGCGACCTCGCCGGCATCGACATGAGTGCGATTGCGCCATGGACCAACGGCCAGTCGCTGCTACCGCTGCTCGACGGCAAGGAACGCACCGCACCGGTGCTGATGGAATATGCGGCCGAAGGCTCCAATGCGCCGATGGTGGCGATCCGCGAGGGCCGCTTCAAATTCATCCATTGCGAGATCGATCCGCCGCAACTGTTTGATCTTGAATCGGATCCGCGGGAACTGACCAATCTCGTCACCGATCCGGCACATGCCCCCTTGCTGGCTGCTTTCACCGAAAAGGTCCGGGCGCGCTGGGACATGGTCGCTTTCGACGCCGCCGTCCGCACCAGCCAGGCGCGCCGCTGGGTGGTTTATCCGGCGTTGCGCAACGGCACTCACTACCCTTGGGAATTCCAGCCGTTGCAGAAGGCTTCGGAACGCTACATGCGCAACCATATGAATCTCGACACGCTCGAAGAGCAGAAGCGCTTTCCACGAGGCGAATGATGACACTTGTTCCCTCGCTCGCTGATTTCATGGCGCGTATGAACCATGCTTGAGGCGGATTTCGTCATCATCGGCTCCGGCTCGGCCGGCTCGGCCATGGCCTACCGGCTGTCGGAGGACGGCAAGCATTCGGTGATCGTCATCGAATTTGGTGGCAGCGACGTCGGTCCGCTGATCCAGATGCCGTCGGCGCTGTCGATCCCACTCAACATGAGCCTCTACGACTGGGGCTTTGCCAGCGAGCCGGAGCCGCATCTCGGCGGGCGCGTGCTGGCGACGCCACGCGGCAAGGTCATTGGCGGCTCGTCCTCGATCAATGGCATGGTCTATGTGCGCGGCCACGCCCGCGACTTCGATCACTGGGCCGAACAGGGCGCGGCTGGTTGGGGGTTTGCCGACGTGCTCCCCTACTTCAAGCGCATGGAGGACGCCAACGGCGGTGAGAATGGCTGGCGCGGCCACGGCGGTCCGCTGACCGTGCAGCGAGGCTCGCGGACCAATCCACTCTACGGCGCCTTTGTCGAGGCAGGCCGTCAGGCCGGCTTCGAGCTGACCGATGATTACAACGGCGCGAAGCAGGAAGGCTTTGGGCGGATGGAGCAGACCATTCGCGGCGGGCGCCGCTGGTCGGCCGCGAGCGCCTATCTCAAGCCGGCGTTGAGGCGGAAAAATGTTAGCCTGGTCAAGGGCTTCGCCCGGCGGGTGATCATCGAGAATCAACGCGCCACCGGCGTCGAGATCGAAACGCGCAAACGGATTCAGGTGGTCAAGGCGCGCCGTGAAGTGATCGTTGCCGCCTCCTCGATCAATTCGCCCAAGATCCTGATGCTGTCCGGCATCGGCCCCGCCGAACATCTCAGGGAATACGGCATTCCGGTGGTCGCCGACCGGCCCGGCGTCGGACGCAACCTGCAGGACCATTTGGAGCTCTATATCCAGCAGGAATCGACGCAGCCGATCACGCTGAATTCGGTGCTGAACCCCTTCTCCAAGGCGCTGATCGGCGCGCAATGGCTGTTTTTCAAGTCGGGTCTGGGCGCAACCAATCATTTCGAGGCGGCTGCCTTCGTGCGCTCGCGCGCCGGCGTCGACTATCCCGACATCCAGTATCATTTCATCCCGGCGGCGGTTCGCTATGACGGCAAGGCGGCAGCGAAGGCGCACGGCTTCCAGGCGCATGTCGGGCCGATGCGATCGAAGTCGCGCGGTTCTGTCACGCTGCGTTCACCCGACCCCAAATCGAAGCCGGTGATCCGCTTCAACTACATGTCGCATCCCGATGACTGGACCGAGTTCCGCCACTGCATCCGGCTGACGCGCGAGATCTTCGGCCAGCCGGCATTCGACCTCTATCGCGGCGAAGAGCTCTCGCCGGGCTCGCACGTGCAATCGGACGACGATCTCGACGCCTTCATCCGCGATCACGCCGAGAGCGCCTATCATCCTTGCGGCACCTGCAAGATAGGTCGCGCCGATGATCCGATGAGCGTCGTCGATCCGGAATGCCGTGTCATCGGCGTCGAAGGGTTGCGGGTCGCCGATTCCTCGATCTTCCCGCGCGTCACCAACGGCAATCTCAACGCGCCGTCGATCATGACAGGCGAAAAGGCTGCCGACCACATTCTCGGCCGCGCGCCGCTGGCGCCGTCCAACCAGGAACCATGGATCAATCCGCGCTGGCAGGTATCGGACAGATAGGCCATGATCCGGCGGACTGTCCGCTCTGGCGAAGACGATTGGAGAACAGCTATGCGCGCCCAGCCAACGGCATCGCACTATGTCAACGGACGCTATATCGAAGACGAAGGCGGTGCGCCGCTGCCGGTCATCTATCCGGCAACCGGCGAGACCATCGCGATGCTGCGTTCGGCGACGCCGAACGTGCTGGAACTCGCCATCGAAGCAGCGCGTGCAGCACAACCGGCCTGGGCGCGGCTGAAGCCGGTCGAGCGCGGGCGAATCCTGCGCCGTGCCGCCGACATCTTGCGCGCGCGCAATGCCGATCTCGCCCGCATCGAGACGCTGGATACCGGCAAGGCGATCCAGGAGACGCTGGTGGCGGATGCGCCGTCGGCAGCCGACTGCCTCGAATATTTCGGCGGCGCGGTCGCTGCCTATAATGGCGAGGCCTTCGATCTCGGCGGACCCTTTGCCTATACAAGGCGCGAGGCGCTGGGCGTATGCGTCGGCATCGGCGCCTGGAACTATCCGATCCAGATCGCCGGCTGGAAATCGGCACCGGCACTCGCCATGGGCAACGCCATGGTTTTCAAGCCGTCGGAGAACACGCCGCTGTCGGCGCTAGCTCTGGCCGAAATCTATACCGAGGCCGGCCTGCCCGACGGCCTGTTCAATGTCGTGCAAGGCTATGGCGATGTCGGCGCCGGCCTCGTCGAGCACGATGTCGTCGCCAAGGTCTCGGTGACAGGTTCGGTGCCGACCGGCCGCAAGGTGCTGTCGCTCGCCGGTTCGAAGATGAAACACGCCACGATGGAGCTTGGTGGCAAGTCGCCGCTGATCGTCTTCGACGATGCCGATCTCGAAAACGCCATTGGCGGCGCCATGCTCGGCAATTTCTATTCGACCGGCCAGATTTGCTCCAATGGCACGCGCGTCTTCGTGCAGAAGGGCATCCACGACCGTTTCGTCGAACGTCTGGTCGAGCGGACCAAGACGATCCGTATCGGCGATCCACTCGACCAGGAGACGCAGATGGGGCCGCTTGTCTCCAAGACCCAGCACGAGAAGGTTATCGGCTATATCGAGGCCGGCAAGCAGGACGGCGCCGTGCTCGCTTGCGGCGGCAACGTGCCTTCGCTGCAGGGCTTCCAGGGCGGCTTCTTCGTCGAGCCGACGGTCTTCACCGGCGTCACCGACGCAATGCGCATCGCGCGCGAGGAAATTTTCGGGCCTGTCATGAGCGTGCTGAAATTCGACGGCGAGGACGAGGTGATCGAGCGCGCCAACGACACCGAGTTCGGCCTTGCCGCGGGTGTGTTCACGCGCGACCTGCCGCGCGCCCACCGCGTTATCGCCGAGCTGCAGGCCGGCACCTGCTGGATCAACGCCTACAATCTGACGCCGGTCGAAATTCCGTTCGGCGGCTTCAAGCAGTCGGGAATCGGGCGGGAAAATTCGCTTGCCGCGCTGGCGCTCTATTCGCAGTTGAAGTCGGTCTACGTCGAGACCGGCGACGTGGCGAGCCCCTACTAAGGCTCGCGGCCCTGCTTGTCAGCCGCGGTATTTGCCCGACTGGAAATCCGGTCGGATGCAAGCTCGATGAATGCCTTGACGAGGGGCGAAAGATGCCGGCTGCTCGGATATAGGACATGCAGCCCGCCGACCGGCGTCGTGTGGTCCCGGAGAACGCGGCTCAGCCGCCCCCCATTTATGAAGGGCTCGGCAATGCTGTGCGGCAATTGCGCGATGCCGAAGCCTGCGAGCGTGGCCGCAACGACCGCCTGCATTTCATTGGCGGCGAAGCGCCCGGCCACCGTGACCGTTTCCTGGCCGTGTGGCCCGTCCAGTACCCAATGGGCGCCCGAGGTCGAAGGGCCTGCGATAACGCATTGGTGGTGCGCGAGATCCGCCAGGCGCTCCGGCATCCCATGCCTTGCGAGATAGTCCGGGCTGGCGCAGAGCAGCCTGTGCGTGGAGCCGAGCTTGCGGGCAATCAGCGTCGAATCCTGTAGGATGCCGGTTCGGAAGGCGAGATCTATGCCGTCCTCGACCAGGTTGAGCTTGTCGTCGGTCAGCCGAAGCTCGACCTTGGTTTTTGGATACATTGCAAGAAAGTCGACCACGGCCTGGGTGAGGAAATAGCCGCCGAAGCCGACCGGAGCCGAAATGCGGATCGTGCCTGATGGCTCCACTCTTGCTTCGGCGAGGCGCAAATTTGCTTCCTCGAGCGTCCGGAGCGCCTGGCTGCTCTGCTCGTAATAGAGACGCCCGGCATCCGTCACGTTAAGGCTGCGCGTCGTGCGTTGCAGCAGGCGGACCCCAACTTCGCGCTCAAGCGCGGCAACGCGCCGACTGACCGTTGTCTTGGGCATGGCAAGCAGCCGCGCGGCAGCGGTGAAGCTGCCGGCTTCGACCACGCGAGCGAACACGACGATGTCGTTGAGGTCGATCATTGTATCTATTTCTGAGACAAAGTTTCCCGACTATAGGCGGTTATGCATCAATGTGACAAACCCTAATTTTGCTCGATCGGAAAAAGAAGGAGCAAACACATGACCACCAAACGAAGCATTCTGGTTACCGGCGCCACAGGCCAGCAAGGCGGCGCTGTCGCGCGTGCCTTGCTGTCGAGAGGACATCGCATCAAGGCATTGACGCGCAGGCCTGACAGCGATGCCGCGCGGCAATTGGCGTCGGCAGGCGCCGAAATCGTGGCCGGCGACCTCGGCGACACGGCCGCCGTTGTGAAGGCAGCAAAAGACGTCGACACCATGTTCTTGATGGGCAACAGCTACGAGGCCGGGATGGAAGAGGAGACCCGCCAGGGGATTCTAGCCGCCGATGCTGCCAAGGCCGCAGGCGTCGGGCATCTGATCTATTCGTCCGTTGCCGACGCGAACAAGAAAACCGGCATCCCGCATTTCGAAAGCAAATATCTCGTCGAGCAGCATGTCGAACGGCTCGGCATCCCCTATACGATCAGTGCCCCGGTCGCCTTCATGGAGAATTTCGTCGCACCATGGTCGATCGGCGCGCTCAGCCAGGGTACGCATGCTTTCGCGGTGCCCGCCAAGCGCCCCCTCCAGCTGGTCGCCGTGGCGGATATCGGAGCTTTCGTTGCCACCTTGGTCGAGCGGCGCGAGGGCGTGTTCAGCAAGCGTTTCGACTTCGCCGGGGACGAATTGTCAGGCGAAGACCAGGCGAAGATCCTTTCGCAGGCCATCGGCCGCCCGATCAACTATCAGGAAATTCCTATCGAGGTGGCCCGCCAGCAAAGCGAGGACGTAGCGCTGATGTTCGAGTGGTTCGACCGCGTCGGCTACGACGTCGATATCGCGGCTTTGCACCGAGATTTCCCGGAGGTCCGCTGGCACAGTTTTGCTGACTGGACGCAGAAGTTCGACTGGAACGTTCTTGAGCAGGCAGCTTAAGCCTGCCTGAGTTCGAGGTTGGCGATCAAGTGCGGCGGAAGCGGATCAGCGACAAGCTGGACCGCTTCCCTTGCATGGGCTTCTCGCCCTGGACGCGATGAGGCCTAGAAGGTCTGGTTATAAGCGCCGACTTCCGGGCTGCGGCGCAACACCGCATCGACGCCTTCGAACATCTGCCGGCGCCGCTCTGACGACACCGGGCTCTCCACCACGACGACGAGCTCCGGCTTGTTCGACGATGCCCGAACCAGGCCCCAGGTGCCGTCCTCTGCAACGACGCGAACGCCGTTGACGGTGATCAGGTCGGCGATCTTCTGGCCGGCGAAGACAGCGCCATCCTGCTTCATGGCCTGAAAATCGGAAACGACCCGCTCGACCACGCCGTATTTCAGTTCGTCGGCACAGTGCGGGGACATGGTCGGCGTGCCGAAGGTCAGCGGCAGGGCGCGATAGAGATCGGCCATGCTGCTGCCCGGGCTGCGATCCAGCATCTGGCAGATGGCGATGGCTGTGATCAGACCGTCGTCATAACCGCGCCCGATCGGCGGGTTGAAGAAGAAATGACCGGATTTCTCGAAACCGGCGATGGCGCCGAGCTCGGCCACGCGCCGCTTGATGTAGGAGTGACCGGTCTTCCAATAATCGGTGACGGCGCCATCGGCGCGCAAGACGGCGTCGGTGTTGAACAGCCCGGTCGACTTGACGTCGACGACGAAGGTCGAGCCGGGATGCAGTCGCGCAATATCGCGGGCGAGCATGACGCCGACCTTGTCGGCGAAGATCTCGTTGCCTTCATTGTCGACCACGCCGCAGCGGTCGCCATCGCCGTCGAAGCCAAGTCCGACATCGGCTCCTGTCTCCAAGACCTTGTCGCGGATCGCGTGCAGCATCTTCATGTCTTCGGGATTGGGGTTATAGTTCGGAAACGTATGATCGAGCTCGACGTCGAGCGGGATCACTTCGCAGCCGATCCGCTCCAGCGCCTCGGGCGCGAAGGCGCCGGCAGTGCCGTTGCCGCAGGCGGCAACCACTTTGAGCTTTCTCGATATGCGCTTGTCGCGGGTCAGGTCGTCCAGATAGGTTTTGCGGAAATCCGCAACGAAGTCATAGGAGCCGCCGCCGATCAGGTCGAAGTCGCCCGCAAGCACGATCGTCTTCAATGCGCTCATTTCCTCCGGACCAAACGTTAGGGGACGCGCAGCCCCCATCTTGACGCCGCTCCAGCCATTCTCGTTGTGCGAAGCGGTGACCATGGCGACGGACGGCGTGTCGAGCGCGAACTGGGCGAAATAGGCCATCGGCGACAGCGCCAGCCCGATATCCCTAACCCGCGCGCCGGCGGCCATCAGGCCGGAAACCAGCGCCAGCTTGATCGCCAGCGAATAGGAACGGAAATCATGCCCGGTGACGATATCGGGCCCCGCGCCCAAGCGCCGGATCAGCGTACCGAGCCCCATGCCGAGCGCCTGGACACCGATCAGATTGAGCTCCGGTGGCTCAGCCGAGGCCGGGTGGCCGAACCACCAGCGTGCATCATATTCACGAAAACCGGACGCCTTGATCAGCGCCGAGGTTTCAAACTCGAATGTGTTGGGACGGGCTTCACTAACGATCTTCAGGGGCAAGACAGCAACTCCAAGCGGCTGGATTCAGAGTGGTTTCAACTGGGGTGGCCGGTGCCTATAACACGAGCCCTTGAACGGTGTTTACCCCCAGCCAACTGAAACCTGTATGACGTTAAGGCGAAAGCGGAAGAAATGCGACAGAAGCGCTGCCATTGGCGCTTGCAGGAACGAAGTGCGGCGGCTATAAGCCCGCGGTCTGGTCACGGAGTGTAGCGCAGCCTGGTAGCGCACCTCGTTCGGGACGAGGGGGTCGCAGGTTCAAATCCTGCCACTCCGACCAGAAAAAACAAGTGTTTAGCGTTTCCCGAGATCGCTACCTACCTGCAACACCAACGGCGGACCAATCAATCCTGGCGAACAGGTAACCCTGCGCTTCACGAGGCCTTTTACCCGCCGCTTAGCACATGCGGGGCGGCCCGCGTAGGAAGTCCTGGGGCAACAGCGCGATGTCGGCCAGTGTGTAACCGTCTAGTACGCTCTGGAAGGTGGCCATCGCTTCGCCAAACATGCCTGAAAGCTTGCAGCATCTGGTGAGCACGCATTGATTTCCACTGGCGAAGCACTCCACAAGCGCGAAATCCGGCTCGGTTAGTCGCACGATATCGCCTATCCGGATCATCTCGGGCCGACGCCCGAGGGCAAGCCCGCCGGAACGGCCGCGGATCGCTTTCAGGTAGCCGCTGCGCGTCAGCGTATTGGCGACCTTGTTGAGGTGCGTCTTGGACACGTTGAAAGTGCGGGCGACCTCCTCGATCGTGATCCGGCGATCGTCGGCGGAGGCCGCATACATCAGCATCCTCAAGGCATAATCCGAGAAGTTGGTCAGCCGCACGAATGGGTCCTCCGATGAATCACGGTGGCTTTACACAGGTCACCCACAGGTCACTCCGGCATCAAGGTCTTTCTCGACGATCGGTTCTATGGCCATCGTGGTCTCGCCACGGCTGAACGCGGCCGCGAGACGGAAACTGTGAGCGATGCGCAATGCGCGATCCATGAACAGCGCCGCAACCTCGGGCGGGCAGATGCGGTGCACCGTTGCGCGAAACAGCTTCAGCCAGCGCCGGAAATGCGCCTCGCCAAGGCCGGAGATGGCCAGGTGTGGCGGCAATGGCCGGCCTTCATACCGGGACGTCCGGAGCAGTGTCGCGGACCAGAAGTCGCACATCTTCGCCAAATGGCGCGGCCAATCGCCGGGGTCGATCCTATCGTGGAAAATTGGGCCGAGAAGTTCGTCGCGGCCAATCTCGTCATAGAAGCCGTGAACCACGCACCGGATCATGCGCTCGTCGAGCACGTCCGGCAACGGGACGCCGTCGATGACGATCGTTTTCCTGCTTAGACCATTCGCGGTCATATTCGTCTCCCCTGTTGTGCTTGCATGGCGACGGCGATCGAAGACCTGCCCTCGCAAAAATGCGCTGGTCGGCGGATCGGCTAGCATCCCACGCAAAAGATAGATTGTAAATATATGTTATTGATGGCCTGCTCATACCCGCCAATCAGCATGCCGCCTGGGTGACTAGACGGCCGGCGCGGAACGCAGAAATCATATGCCGATCTTAAAGACGTTCGGCCATGGACTTGCCTTAGCCGATGTCGTCGCGAATGCAGGCCTTCAGATGGCCATCGGACGTTGCCCGCAGCGGCGGGACGATGCCGGAACAAGCGTCCAGGGCAACCGGGCAACGGGTTCGGAAAACACACCCGGTTGGCGGATTTGCGGGGCTTGGAATGTCGCCCTTCAGCACCTGCCGGCCTCGCTTGGCCAGCGGGTCGAGCGACGGAATGGCCGAAAGCAATGCCCGCGTATAGGGATGCTGCGGCCGGGCATAGAGCGCGGCCGCCGGCGCAACTTCCATGATGCGCCCGAGATAGAGAACGATCACCGTGTCGCAGATATATTCGACGACGGCCAGGTCATGCGAAATGAACAGCATGGTCAGACCGAGCCGGACCTGCAGGTCGCGCAAAAGATTTATGATCTGCGCCTGGATGGAGACATCGAGGGCAGAGACCGGCTCGTCGGCGACGATGAATTCAGGCTCGAGCGTAAGCGCACGGGCGATGCCGATGCGCTGACGCTGCCCGCCCGAAAATTCGTGGGCGTAGCGGTCATAGGCATCGGTAGGCAACTCGACCGCGGCAAGTGCCTTCTCCGCCCTCGCCCGCCGCTCGCGCCTGTTGCCGATGCCCTGAATATCCAGGCCTTCGGTCAGTATCTGCCCGATGGTCATGCGCGGCGACAGACTGGCGAACGGATCCTGGAAAATATACTGCATCTTGCGGCGCTGGCGAGCCAGGGCGCCGGCGTTCAGCTTGGTGATATCGATGCCGTCAAATCTGATTTCGCCTGACGTCGGCTCGATGAGACGCAGCACCGAGCGGCCGATCGTAGTCTTGCCCGACCCGGATTCGCCGACGAGGCCGACCACCTGGCCGCGCGCGATATCGAAGGAAATATCTTCCAGCGCCCTGACGACGGGACCGCGCGAGAACGCCGTCGGCGCAAAATGCTTGGTCAGGTTCCTGACCGAAAGGAAAGGGGCGTCCACTATCAGAGATCCTCCCAGCGCAAACAACGGCTTTGCTGGGTCGACGTCACCGCGAACAATGGCGGTACAGCAGTGCGGCAGGCATCGACAGCCAGGGCGCAACGCGGCGCGAAAGAGCAGCCCTTGGGCAGCATGGCCAGCGACGGAACATTGCCGGCGATAGTCGGAAGCGGCGTTCCTGCTGCCTTCAGCGTGGTGGCCTGGCCAAGCCGTGGCACCGAACGCATCAGCCCCGCAGTGTAGGGATGACGCGGACGGGCGAACACCTCGCTCACCGGACCCGATTCCACGATGCGCCCGGCATACATCACCGCGACCCGGTCGGCGATCTCGGCAACGACGCCGAGATTATGCGTGACGAATAGAATACCCATGCCGCGTTGCGCCTGCAGCTCGGCCAGCAGGTCGAGAATCTGGGCCTGGATGGTGACGTCCAGCGCGGTGGTCGGCTCGTCGGCGATCAGCAAGGTCGGATTGCAGGACAAGGCCATGGCGATGGTGGCGCGCTGGCGCATCCCTCCCGACAGCTCATGCGGGTATTGCCGCGCCCGCCGATCGGGATCGGGAATGCCGACCTGAGCCAGCAGCCGCACCGCGTCAGCGGCGGCATCACGATGCGACTTGCCGAGATGGATGCGGATCGGCTCGGCGATCTGTTCGCCGATCGTGTAGACCGGATTGAGGCTGGTCATCGGCTCCTGGAACACCATGCCGATGTCGTTGCCGCGCACCTTGCGCAGCGACTCGGGATCGAGGTCGGTCAGCTCGGTGACCGTGCCATCCCTGCGCCGCAGCGCGATCGATCCCTCGGCGATGTGTCCGATCTTCTTCGGCAACAGGCCGATGATCGACAGGCTGGTGACGGACTTGCCCGAACCGGACTCGCCGACGAGCGCGACCGTCTCACCCGAGCCGATCGTCAGATCGACGTCCTGCACGGCGGCGATGTCGCGTCCGGCGATACGGAACACCGCCCGCAGACCGGAAATCGAGAGGATCGGAGCGTCCACGGTCAGCGCAGCAAGCCGACGTCGCGAAGGATGATGTCGACCTTGGCGGTTTCCTCGTCGTTCAAGCTGCGTTGCGGCCGCGCCATGGTGTTGGATGCGATAATGCCGAGGCTCTTCATTGCGGTCTTAAAGGCGCCGACGCCGGCCGAGCCCGCACTTGTCCTGCCGAGCGAGATCCAGACGATCTCGAACAGCTTCAACAGCCGCTCCTGCTCCAGACGAGCTTCGGCGTGCTGACCGGCCTGCATCAGGTTCCACAGCTTGACGTAGCCGTGCGGATCGACATTGGCGAGGCCCGGCACAACACCATGTGCGCCCATGGCAAGCACGCTGTCGACCAGGATCTCGGACCCGGTCATGCCGAAGAAATTCGGATCGTTGGCCATGTCCTTGAGTACGTAACGCAGATTGCCATCATCGCCGCTGGAATCCTTGATCCCTGCAATGGCGCCCTCCCTGGCGAGGCCGACGGTGGTCTTGCGCTCCAGCTTGACATGAACGCAGACCGGAATGTCGTAGGCGATGATGGGGATGTCGACCGCGTCCTTGATATAGCGGAAGTGATCGCCGATCTCGGGCTGGCTGGTGCGGGTATAGAATGGCGCTGTGACCACAACGGCATCGGCGCCGGCCGATCTGGCTACCTTGGCGTGATTGATGACACGATCGGTCGTCGGGTCGATGACCCCGGCGAAGATCGGAACGCGGCCGTTGTTGACCTTGGCCGCATGCTCGATGATGGCCCTGCGGCCGGCCTCGTCATGGAAGACCACCTCGCTGGTCGAGCCGAGCACGAAGAGCCCGTGAACGCCGCCGTCGAGCAGGTTCTCGATCGTTCGCGTGAACGACGGGAAGTCGACACTGAAATCGGAATGGAGCGGGGTGACGACAGGTGGCACGACGCCGGTAAACAGGGGCATTTGAAAAACCTTCAGGTCAGTTGAGATCGGAACGGGGGTCGAATGCATCGCGCAGCCCATCGCCGATGAAGTTGATGGCCAGGACGGTAAGCACGAGTACGGCGCCGGGAAACATCCATTGCCAGGGATATTGTTCGAGCACGACGGTGGAGCGGGCGAGATTGAGCATGTTGCCCCAGCTGGCTTCGGGCGGCGCGATGCCGAGGCCAAGGAAAGAGAGGCCGGCTTCGAGCAGAATGGCGTTGGCGATCTGCAGCGTGGCGTAGACGACAAGAATGTCGATGCAATTCGGCAGGCCGTGACGGAACAGGAGATGCGGCAGCCCTGCCCCCATGCCACGGGCGGCGACGACGAAGTCACGCTCGCGCAGCTCGAGCAGCCGGGCGCGCACCATGCGCGACAGCACCGGCCAGGAGAGCAGCGAGATCACCAGGATGGTCGGCGCGATGCCGGTGCCGGCGATCGAAGCGAGCACGAGCAGGAAGATCACCGGCGGCAGCGTCATTGCGAGATCGACGAAGCGCATCACCGTGCCGTCGACAACACGGCCGCCGAAGCTGGCGATCGCACCAACGAGGAAGCCGATGACGATCGAGATGGCGACCGAGCAGACGGCGACCAGCAGCGAGATCCGCCCGCCTTGCAGCAGCCTGGCCATGACGTCGCGACCGACGCCGTCGCTGCCCAGCCAATGAATGGCGGATGGTCCCTTGTTGATCGCCCTGAGATCGATGGCGTTGGGGCTGAACGGCCACCATAAATGATAGGTCGAAACCGCCAGCAGGATGGGAACGACGATAAGCAGACCGGCGCGCGCCGCACGATTCTCGAAGAAGCGGTCGAACGCGCGGCGAAGCGGTCCTTTGGTTTGCGGCACGGCTGTCGGGCCGACTGTCGGATCAGGCGCGGTGATTGTCATCACGACACCTGAATGCGCGGGTCGACGACGGCATAGACGATATCGGTCAGGAGATTGACCAGAATGACGCAGATGCCGATCACCAGAGTGGCGCCCATGATCACCGGGTAATCCCGTGTGCCTACGGCGTTGACCAGCAGCAGGCCCATGCCCGGCCAGTTGAACACGCTTTCGAGGAAGATAGCCCCGCCGATGGCGATGCCGACCGTCGACCCGATCAGGGTGATGACAGGCAAAAGCGCATTGCGCGTCGCGTGCTTGATGATCACCCAGAATTCGCGCACTCCCTTGGCACGCGCGGTCCTGACATAGTCCTGGTTGAGCACTTCCAGCAGCGATGCGCGCATGTAGCGCATGATCAGAGCAGCGTGTCCGATGGACAGCAGGCAGGCGGGCAGGACGAGGTGCGCGAGCACGTCCGATACGGAAAAAGGTGCGCCGGCGGTCTGCATGCCGCCTGATGGCGCCCAGCGCAGCAACACCGAGAAGAAGTACAGTCCAAGAAGTGCCGTCAGAAAAGCCGGGCTGGAGATGCCGATGAAAGAAACCACCGACAGCGCGATATCGGGCAGCGCGTTACGGCGGACGGCGCTTAAGATGCCGGCGGAAATGCCGAGCACGATGGCGATGGCCAGGCCCGTGCCCATCAGAAGCGCGGTTGGGCCGATGCGCTCCATGACCAGCGGCAGCACGGCAACGCCGCTGCGCTGGATCGAATAGCCGAAGTCGCCGCTGAGTGCCGCGCGAAGCCAGGCGAGATATTGTACGGGAAGCGGCTGGTCGAGCCCAAGCCGGTCCCGCAGGACTTCGAGGTCGGAAGCAGACATCGGGCTGGACGGGTTGATGTATGCGTCGATCGGATCGCCGGGCGCCAGTCGCAGAAGGACGAAGATGAGGACGCTCAAGGCGACCAGCATCAACAGTCCTGTAGCGCTGCGGCGGGCAATGAAACTCAGCATTGGCGGTCCGTAGTGATGGTGAGCGGAGCCGGCACGGTGCCGGCCCCTTGCAAATGCGGGCCTGACCCGCCGAGCGTTTTACTGGATGTCCCAGCGTTCCGGATGAGCCGCATAAGGACCGCCGGCCGGCGCCGGGGTCCAGACGAAGTCACGCAGCTTGTTGGAGGCCACGCCATAGCGGTTGGCCACCCACAATGTCGCCCAGGGCACATCCTTGTTCATCACCTTGCAGACTTCCTGCCAGGATTGATCGATCTTGGCCGGATCGGTCTGGCCGAGCGCGGCGTCCAATGCGGCGCTCAGGTCGTCGAACTCGATGCGCATGGTGTTGAAGCCTGCCGGCGGGATCTGGGACTTGTTGAGACCCGGACTGATGCCGGCCGGATTCGGACCGTTCTGCAGGCCGGCATAGACCATCGCAAACGCGTTCCAGTCCGGCGTACCTTCCTTGTAGACGATGCCGTTATAGGTCGGCGTATCGACGACGCGCGGCACCACATTGATCCCGACCTCGGCCAGCATCGACTGGATGGCGGCCATCACATTGGCCGCTTGCGGCGAGCCGTAATAGGTCAGCAAGGTGATGGGCTTGTCGCCGTTGATCTTGTCCCAGCCCGCCTCTGCAAGCAGAGCCTTGGCCTTTGCCGGATCGTAGGCATAGGGTTCAAGGCCTTCGGGAACCAGATGCGGCGCGACGTAGCCGCAATTGGCCGGTTTGGCCGCGCCGCCATAGAGGCTCTCGATGATGGCATTGCGATCGATGGCGTACATGATCGCCTGGCGGACGCGAACATCTTTGAAGAGCTCGACCTTCTGGTTGAGACCGATGTAGTTGACTACATAAGAAGCGCCCTCGATCACCTTGAAATTGCTGTCGCTTTTGAAGGACACCGCGTCGTCCGGCTCGACATAGGTGAACTGGATTTCGCCAGCGCGCAGCGCGGCAACGGCCGCCGCCGGGCTCTCGAAATACCGGTTGATAAGCACGTCGACCTTCGGCTTGCCGCCGCGATAGTCGTCATCGGCAGCCAGTTCGACATATTGGTCACTGACATAGCGATTGAATTTGAAGGGGCCGGTGCCGACAGGCGTAGTGGACCACCAGGTGCTTGTGGCCAGCGTTTCCGGTGGCATCCCGGCCAGGGCATGATCCGGCAGGATCATCACCTGCGAGAGAATGGACAGGAAGGAGCCGTTGGGCTTCGACAGTTTGACGACGACGGTGCGATCGTCCGGCGCATCGACCGACGCGATATCGCCGAGACGCGCGGCAAACAAACTGCCGGACGCCTTGTTCCTGGCGAGTTCAAGCGTGAACTTGACGTCCTTGGATGTGAACGGCTTGCCGTCGTGCCAGCTCTCCTGGACAAGGTTGAACGTATAAGTCAGCTGGTCGTCGCTGACCTTGTAGTCCTTGGCCAGATCGCCTTCGAGTTCGGTCAGTTCGGCGTTGTAGATGACCAGCGGTTCGAAATAGGTGCTGAGCCAGGTAAAGCCGCCGGTCGCAGCCAGCGGATTGAAGTTCTTGGGAAAGCCGCCGGGGCCGACGTCGAAGCCACCGGTTATGGTCTTGGCGTCCTGTGCCTGGACGCCGGTGGCCAGGCCGATGCCGCCGAGCAGCAGCCCGGTGACGGCCAGATGACGAGCTATAGTCTTGATGCGCATGGTTTCCTCCCTTGGCATTGTCAGGTAGTTCGGCGTTGGGTCAGGTCGTTCGGTTTTTGGCGATGACTTGCTGAATCCCCCTGTAGTGGTCGTCGAGGCGCTGACGCGCCCGGTCGACATCCTTGGCGGCGACGGCCTCGACGATCTCGTGATGGTCGCGCCACGTCGCCAGCGGCGTCGGATTGTCGAGGCTGGTGAAGTTCGAGGCCTTGTTGAACGCTACCCAGAAGATGTCGATCAGCGCGCTCAGCATGTGATTGTTCTGGCAGCGGAACAGCAGTTGGTGGAATTGCTGGTCCTCTTCGGCAAAGCTCTCCTGGCGCTCGGCGCGCCGCCGCATGCTTTCGGTCAGCTGGCGCAGCGCGGCGATGTCTTCGGCGCTGATCATTTCGATGGTCTTGGCTATGAGGCCGGTTTCAAGGACGCGACGGATCTCGCGCAGCTCTTCCACGTCGCGCAACGAATCCTGCAGGCCATAGGCCAGATTATCCAGCAAGGGCTTGAACGAGAATTCCTTGACGAACACGCCGATGCCGCGACGCGTCTCCAGAATGCCGATCGACTCCAGCGCCTTGATTGCTTCGCGCACCGAGTTGCGACCGACACCGAGCCGCTGCGCCAGGAAGGTCTCCGGAGGCAAGGGGTCCCCCGCCTTGAGCTTGTTGCTCTGGATATAGGTCCTGAGGCTCTCCTGCACGCTGACGTGAAGCAGCGGCGGTCGAGTCAGCGGCTCGATCGACTTGGATTCCGAGATCGGCTTGGGTTCTGAGATCAACTTGGGTTCCGGCATTTTGCTCCCAGCGCCGCTGCAATTGCGCCCGATGGCGCGTTGCAAAGCGGTCGTTGCTTGTAGCATAGCGACTTGTAGGATATCCTGCAAGTAAGAGGATTCGTCACTGAAATGAAGATTGTCCTGGCCGGATCGAGCCATTGGCACGCCGAAATGCATCTCGACGCCGCTCACGCTTGTGGCGCCGAAATAGCCGGCATTTGGGATGAGGACGCCGAGCATGCGCGCGCCTTCGCGACGCGTCATCATTTGCCGCTCATCATCGATTTCGCGAAAATCCTCTCTAGCCCGCCTGATGTGATCCTGCTGATGGGACATCCTTCGACGGTGCCCGCGCGGGCGCGTGCCGTCATCGAAGCCGGCATACCGCTGATCCTGGAGAAGCCGGCGGCGAGCAGCACCGGGGCGTTGGCCGCGCTGCGCGACCTGGCGGGGCAGCACCAGGCCTTTGTCAGTGTTCCCCTGCCCAACCGCTTTGGACCGGCCGTCACTGCCTTTGAGCGGCTGCGCCAGCAGGGCCGCGCCGGTGCGATTGCGCATTGCCAGTTCCGCTTGGTCAACGGCCCGCCGCAGCGCTATGCGGCCGACGGCGTCGCCTGGGTCGTGGATCCGGCGATCGGTGGCGGCGGCGCGCTGAGGAACCTTGGCATCCACGGCGTCGACGCCGCGCTCAGCCTGGCAACCGGCAGGCTTGGGCTGAAAGCCGTTTCGATCGAGAACCGCATTCACCGCGCCGCGGTCGAGGACCATGCGCTGCTTGTGCTGGAAGATGATGCCGGAGCGTTGTTCGTGGTCGAGGCCGGATACACTTTCGCGTCGATGCGCCCCGGCGGTGACTTCGAATGGCGCATCGCCAGTGAGAATGCGACCCTCATCGACTATGGCGAGCGCGCCATCTGTGCGACGCTCGACGATGGCGCTATCGTCGACTTGCCGATCGAATTGCCGGCGACGCGCTACCGGCTATGCATGAGCGACACGCTCGACCGGCTGGCTCGAAAAGCGCCGCCGGCGATTTCGATCGATGACTATGTTGCGGCGATGTCGCTGATCGACGCCGCGTATGAAAAGGCAGGACGATGATTGGAATAGGCATTATAGGAGCGGGCGATTTCGGCGGGGCCCACGCAAGGGCAATCAAGGAAGTGCACGGCCTGCATCTCGTCGCGTCGAGCCGCGGCAATAACGATGCCCTGGCCGGCTTCACCAGCGAGCACGGTGGTCGCGGCTACACCGACTGGCGCAAGCTGCTGGACGACAAGGATGTCGACGCCGTCCTCATCGCCAGCCCTCACCATCTCCATGCCGAAATGGCGATCGGGGCGGTAAAGGCCGGCAAGCACATCATGCTCGAAAAGCCGATGGCGCCGACGGCGGCTGCCTGCGATGCAATCAATGCCGCCGTGGCCGCCAGTGGCGTCAAGCTGATGGTCGCCCATCTCATGCATTTCGCCCTGCCCTGCATGGCGGCCAGGCAGGCGCTGCAGGAAGGAGCGCTCGGCCGGCCGCTCATCGGATCGAGCTGGATCATCAAGCTGTGGATGGAGCACAATCGCCGCGACTGGCATCTGCGCAAGGCAACCGGCGGCGGCATGCTGTTGACGGCCGGCATTCATGCGCTCGACCGCCTGGTCTGGCTGATGGATGACGATGTCGTGTCGGTGAGCGCCATGCTCGGGGCCAAGTTCCATGACCAGGAAGCCGACGATACCGCCCTGCTCGGTCTGCGCTTCGCCGGCGGCGGGCTCGGCCAGGTGCAGAGCATCGGCTATCGCAATGGCGCGACCACCTACGCCATGGACCTGGTCTGCGAGCAGGGAACGCTGCGCATCGACATGGACCGCGGCACGATGCTTGGCCGCGATACGGCCTGGACCGACCTGCCAGGCTCGTTCGAGCCGAACTGGATGCACAACGCGCTGGTGCGCGAATGGACGGCGATGCGCGATGCCATTGCCGACGACAAGCCGGTGCCGGTCGACGGTGCCTATGGACGCAAGATCATTGGCATCATCGAGGCCGCTTTTGCGTCGAACGAAACCCGGCGCGAGCACGAGATCGCCGGTGCGCGCTGAACCGGGCCATCTGGCCCACTTACCTGCACATGCGCCGCGCGGCGTCTGGGGCGCGGTGATGCTGGCCATCGACAATCGCGGAGCAATCGACTGGGACGCGACGGAAGAGACGATCGCGCGGCTCTGCGCGACCGGTGTCGACGGCATCTATTCCAACGGCACGGCCTGCGAATTCCACTGCCAGACCGAACCCGAGTTCGACCGGCTTTGCGACCTGGTGGCCGCGATAGCTGGCCGCGCACGCCTGCCCTTCCAGATCGGCATCAGCCAGTCCAATCCGCGCGTTGCGCGCGAGCGGCTGATGCGGGTTTCGGCGTTTCGCCCGGCGGCGGTGCAATTCACCTTGCCCGACTGGTGGCCGCCCAGCGACGACGAGGTCATGCGCTTCGTCGGCGGCCTGTGCGAGACCGCACCTGACATGCCGCTGGTGCTCTACAATCCATCGCACGCCAAGCGCCGCCTGACGCTCGAAGGCATCGCCAGGCTGCGTGCCGCCGTGCCGTCGCTGGTCGGCGCCAAGCTGCCGGGCGGCGACGCCAGCTGGTACGCCGACATGCGCCGCGAACTGCCGGGATTTTCGGTTTTCGTGCCCGGCCATACGCTGGCGACGGGCTTTGCCCAGGGCGCCCATGGCAGCTATTCCAACGTCGCCTGCCTCAACCCGAAGGGCGCTGTGACGTGGTGGCATATGATCCGCACCGACGCGGCAGCCGCTGCCGAAATCGAGACGCGTATCCAGGCCTTTCTCGCCACCCACATTCTGCCTTTTCGGGCTCGCTACGATGTCAGCGATGCGGCGCTCGACAAGGCGATGGCGGCGGCCGGCGGCTGGGCGCCGCTTGGCCCGCGACTGCTCTGGCCTTACCGCTCGGTTCCCAACGAGGAGATCGCGACGCTGGCCAAAGCCGCACGCACGGCCTTCCCCGAATGGTGGCAGTGAGCCCCGTTTAATCGACGCCATCGCGTAAACTTTTTCGCCGGACATGCGTTGTTCCTTCTCCAAGCCAAGGAGACAGCCATGCAGATGAAATCGGAAATCGCCGGCGAGGCCGCCAAGCAGCGCCACATCCAGCGCGGCATCGATGCCAAGGACAAATCGAAGAGCAACGGCAAGCAGCAAGGCGCCATGCAGGCCGGAGCACGCAAATATCCCGAGCCGCCCTTTCCAGAGCAGCACCAGCCGAAGCCGGGGCACGAATGGGCGATCGAGCCGGCGCCGCTTTACGATGCGCCATTTTATATCGGATCGAAAAAGCTCGACGGCAAAGTGGCTGTCATTACCGGCGGCGATTCCGGCATCGGCCGCGCAGTCGCCGTGCTCTATGCGCGTGAAGGCGCCGACGTGGCGATCGTCTATCTGTCCGAGGACAAGGATGCCGAAAAGACCAAGGCGGCAGTGGAAGCCGAAGGCCGACGCTGCATGCTGGTCAAGGCGGACGTCAGCGAACGCGATCACTGCCGCAATGCGGTGGCTGAGGTGGTGAAGGAATTTGGCCGGATAGACGTGCTGGTCAACAACGCCGCCTTCCAGATCCATTCCACCGACTTCAGCGAACTCACCGAGGAGCATTTCGACACGACGCTGAAGACCAACCTCTACGGCTATTTCCACATGGCGCAGGAGGCCGTGCCGCATATGAAGCCCGGTTCGGCGATCATCAACAGCGGCTCCATAACCGGCATCGAGGGCTCGAAGCAACTGGTCGATTATTCGATGACCAAGGGTGGCATTCATGCCTTCACGCGTGCGCTTTCGGGCAACCTTATCGAAAGGGGAATTCGGGTGAACGCCGTGGCGCCAGGTCCGGTATGGACGCCGCTCAACCCGTCGGACAAGGAAGCCGGTGACGTTTCGAAGTTTGGCGCAGACACGCCAATGAAACGGCCGGCGCAACCGGAGGAGATCGCGCCGGCCTATGTGTTCCTCGCCTCGCCGCACTGCTCGAGCTACATCACCGGCGAGATACTGCCGATTATCGGCGGCTACTGAGTGGGTGTCCTGCGCCGCCACGATTGTCCGCTCGGCTCGATCACACTGCGGAACGGTATGCCTCGTCGTGCGACCTAGCGTGTGACGGTGGTGGCGGCGATCTCAGACATGAAATGGTCGACAGATGTATTTCATTGCCTTGGCAACAGACTATGACGGCACACTGGCTCACGAGGGGATCGTCGCTGAAAAGACAATTGCCGCCCTCGAACGCTTCAAGAAAAGCGGCCGCAAACTCATTCTGGTCACGGGACGAGAACTGCCCGACCTCAAGCGCGTTTTTCCCGAGCTCGGCCTGTTCGACAAGGTCGTCGCCGAAAATGGGGCGTTGATCTACACGCCTGCCAGCGAGGAAGAGCGCACGATTTCACCGGCACCGGCGCCCAAATTCGTCGCCAAGCTGAAGAAACACGGCGTCAAGCCGCTTTCAGTCGGACGGTCGATCGTTGCCACCTGGGAACCACACCAGGCAACAGTTCTTGAGGTCATCAAGAACTTAGGGCTGGAGCTGGAAATCATCTTCAACAAGGGCGCGGTGATGGTGCTGCCGAGCGGCATCAACAAGGCAACCGGGCTGGCCGCCGCGCTTGAGGACCTGAAACTGTCGCCACACAATGTGGTTGGCATTGGCGATGCTGAAAATGATCATGCCTTCCTGCAGGCATGCGGCTGCAGCGTCGCTGTCGACAATGCACTTGCGGCGGTCAAGGACACAGCCGACCTGGTGACGCGCGGCGCCCGTGGAAAAGGCGTCGAGGAACTGATCGAGAAACTGGTGAAGCGTGATCGGGAACTTGTCCGAAAACGCCGGGACGGCATCCTCCTCGGCTCGGTCGGCGGCGACGAAGTCTATCTGACGCCGACCGACACGGTTCTGATCGCTGGAAGCTCAGGCATCGGCAAATCCACCTTGGCCACCGCGCTGACGGAACGCTTCGTCGAGAGCGGCTTTCAGTTCTGCATTTTCGACCCGGAAGGCGATTACGATGGCCTCGAGGGCGCCGTTCGGATAGGCGACGGCTCAAGCGCACCGACAAAGGCACAAGTGCTCGACCTGATCGACAAGCCGGACACCAATGTGGTCGTCAATGGGCTGGCACTGCGGGTCAATGAGCGGCCGGACTTCTTTGCCGATCTGCTGCCCGGTCTCGGCAGTTTCCGCTTCCGCACAGCGAGGCCGCATTGGCTGGTCATCGACGAGGCGCATCACCTTCTGCCCAAAAAGCGCGACGACACACGCGCCGTTCTATCGTTGGAATTACCGGGCACTGTCCTGATCACCGTTCATCCGGAAGCGATCTCGACCGATGCCCTGCGTCTGGTCACTGCCGTCATTGCGCTTGGCCCCAAGGCCAAGAATGTCATCAAGGCGTTTTGTCGTGAGACGGACACCAAGCCGCCAAAGGATATCCCATCGCCAAAAGGCGAGCGCGTGTTGTTCTGGCGACCGCAAACCCGCAAGAAAATTGCCATGGTCAAAGCGATCGAGCCGCGCCAGTCGCTCAAGCGTCACAGCCGCAAATATGCAGAAGGTCAACTCGACGAGGCCGGCAGCTTCTATTTCAGAGGCCCCGACAATGCGATGAACCTGCGCGCCCACAATTTGTTGATTTTCGCGCAGATCGCCGAAGGCATCGATGACGGGACCTGGGAGCATCACCTGCGCGCCGGCGACTATTCCGAATGGTTTCGTCATCAGATCAGGGACAAGGAGCTGGCGCGCGAAACCGCCGAAGCAGAAAAGGACGAAAAGCTCTCGGCGCAGGAAAGCCGCAAGCACGTTCTGGATGCAGTACGTCGCCGCTATACGGCTCCTGCCACCGCCCCGGAGGAATAGAGAGAAAGGGATGATCCATGCATATCATTCTCGGAGGCACCGGCCATGTTGGTTCTGCTGCAGCTATGTCGCTTCTACAGCAGGGCGAAGCGGTCACCATCGTAACTCGCGACCAAGCCAAAGGCGCCGACTGGACCCGGCGTGGCGCCGAAATCGCGGTGGCGGATGCCCACGACAGCGAGGTCCTTCGCCAGGTTTTTCGTCAAGGCGAGCGGCTGTTTCTGCTCAATCCGCCGGCCGACCCATCGACCGACACGGACGTTGAAGAGCGTAAAACCGTCGCCGCCATCACTGCGGCGCTTGAAGGATCTGGATTGCGAAAGATCGTCGCCCAATCAACCTACGGCGCCCGGCCCGGCGACCGATGCGGCGACCTGAACGTCCTCCACGAGTTGGAGCAGAAACTGCATGCCCAGCCGATCCCTGCCAGCATCATCCGGGCGGCATATTATATGAGCAACTGGGATTTTGCTCTTGGAACTGCGGAGCAGGATGGTGTGGTGAACACATTTTTCCCGGCGGACTTCAGATTGCCGATGGTGGCACCGGACGACCTCGGGCGCACCGCCGCCCGTCTGCTGAAAGAGCCAATCGAACAGACAGGTATGCACTATGTCGAAGGCCCGGCGCGCTACACTGCGTCCGATGTCGCGGCTTGTCTGAGCGACGAATTGCAAAAAGACATTCAGGTGGTGACGGCTCCGCGTGAAAAATGGCAAGCAACTTTTGAGGGCATGGGCTTTTCCGAGGCCGCTGCCCAATCGTATGCGCGCATGACCGCCGTTACTCTGGACGAGCTAGAATTGCCCACAAATCCCGAGCGTGGCACGGTTTCCCTGCAACGCTACATTTCCGATCTGGTGGCCCGACGAAATTAGCGCCGCAAAGAAACGGCGAATACCTCTGTAGTCTCAATCCGTTACCGGAACAAACTACACTATTAAATCCTCTATTCTGATCGGCAGATCGCGGATACGCCTGCCGGTGGCGTGATACACCGCGCTTGCGACGGCGGCTGCTGTTCCGACATTGCCAAGTTCGCCCAAGCCCTTGACGCCGGCCGGGTTGACCGCGTGATCGACTTCCGGGACGAGGATCACCTCAAGCTGCTTTATGTCGGCGTTGACCGGCACCAGATAGTCCTGCAGGTCGCGGTTGACGTAGCGGGCGTGGCGCCGGTCGATTTCGGTCGCCTCATGCAGGGCCTGGCCAATGCCCCAGATCATGCCGCCCATCAACTGGCTGCGCGCGGTGCGCGTGTTCATGATGCGGCCGGCGGCAAAGGCGCCGACGATGCGGGGGACCCGGATTTCCCTCGTGTAGCTGTTGATACGCACTTCGACGAATTCTGCGCCATAGGCGTATTTCACCGAATCCTCGTCCTGATCGCCGCCGTGGAATTCCGCCTGCCCGGCATAGAGCTTTTTCAAGGCCTCCGGCGAGGAACCCTTTGGCGCGAACTCGGCATATTCCTCGAGGGCGCCGATCTGCATTGCGTTGAAGACGTCGGACAGTCTGGCCGACTTGCCGCCATCGGTGACGACGGCCTCCTTTTCCATTTCCAGCTTTGCGTTGCCGGACCCCGCCAGCGGTCCGCCCTCCCCGACAGCCGCGGCGAAGAGTTTTTCGCGAATCGCGTCGCAGGCCTTCAGAACCGCCGAGCAGACACTTGCGGTCGAAATCGAGCCGCCAGAGACCGGCGCCGGCGGCAAGGTGCTGTCGCCCATCTCGACGCTCACCTTGTCGATATCGACGCCAAGCCGTTCGGCTGCCATCTGCCCCGCCACGGTGCGCACGCCGGTGCCGATCTCGTGCGAGCCGGACTGGACACGAACATGGCCGTCGTCGGTCAGGCGGACACGGGCTGCGCAGGGCGCTGCGGCGGTAGGATAGATGGCGGTCGCACAGCCCATGCCGACAAGCCAGTCGCCGTCTCGCATCGAACCGACCGCCGCTTCGCGCTTTGACCAGCCGAAGGCTTCTGCGGCCTGGTCATAACATTTGATCAGCGACCTGCTGGAAAATGGCTTACCGCCGATCGGCTCCTTTTCCGGCTCGTTGATGCGGCGGAATTCGACCGGATCCATGCCGAGTTCCACTGCCATTTCGTCCATGGCGTTCTCGAGCGCATAGACGTAGGGCGTCTCGGGCGGCGAACGCATGTAGCCGGGTGTGTTGCGGTCCGCATGCACAAGAGAGACGCGGGTCAGCACCGAGCCGTAATTATACATGCGGCTGGTTGCCGAGGTGCCGCCGACGACATAGGGGTCCGGTCGCGAGGTCACTTCCCAGCCTTCGTGACCGAAGGCGGTGATGCGGCCGTCCTTGTTCGCGCCGATACGGATGCGGTGCCGGGTCTCCGCCCTGTAGGTTTGTGTGTCGTAAGCTTGCATGCGGCTGACTACGCAGCGCACCGGCCGGCCGACGCGGCGAGCCGCGACCGCTACGATCGCCGTGCGGGCGGTCATCGGCCCCTTGGAGCCGAAAGCACCGCCGATATAGGGACTGACGATCCGTACATTGGCCGGGTCGATCTTCAATTGCCGTGCCAGTTCGGTCTTCCAGCCGGTGACGTTCTGGCTTGGCTCGTGCACGGTGAGCTGATCGCCCTGCCACCACGCCGTCGTGGAAAATAGCTCGATCGGATTGTGGTGCTGGGTCGGCGTCGAGTATTTCTGATCGATCTTCACCGCAGCCGCAGCATAGGCCGCGTCGAAATCGCCGGCTTTGAGGTCCTCCTTGTACATCGGACTTTTGCCGGCGGCAGGCTCGATCGTGGTTCCCCGGGAATCGAAGCTGGCGCTGGGTGTTTCTTGCGCATAGTCGGCGCGGATCAGCATAGCCGCCTCCGCCGCCGCCTCGAATGTCTCGGCAACCACCAGAGCGATGATCTGGCCGTCATGAAAGATGGTCTTGTCGTGCAGCGGAGCGATCGAGCTTGCGCCGGTATTGCCGAATTTCGGCTTGTCGATCTCGTCCATGTCACCGGCGCTGACGATATCGAGGACGCCGGGCACCGCTCGAGCTTCCTTAAGCCGGAGACCGGAAATGCCGCCCTTGGCGATGGTGCTGGTGGCAAGCACGCCATAGGCGACATTCGCGGTCGCAAGGTCGGCTGGGTAACCAGCCTGGCCGGTAACCTTCAGGCGGGCATCGATCCGGGGAACGGGATTTCCCATATTCTCTTTCGGCGCGGGGGCAGCTTGGTTCATGATGAAACCTTCATGTCGCGTGTTTCGAGCAAGGCTCGCACCAGGGTGCGTTTGCCGAGCGGGATCTTGAATGCGTTGTGTTCCCTTGGCTTCGCTTCGGTGAATGCGGCTTCGGCAGCAGCCTCGGCGGCATTGCGATCGAGCACCTTGTCTTGCAATGCCTCTTCAGCCGCTCTTGCACGCCAGGGTATGGTCGCCACGCCACCAAGCGCTATGCGGGCCTGCCTGACCGTGTCGCCGTCCATATCGAGAGCGACGGCCGCCGAGGCCAGCGCAAACGCGTAGGATTCGCGGTCGCGTATCTTCAGGAAGCGGGAGCGGCGGCTCCAATCGCGGAAAGGCACATTGATGGCTACGATGACTTCGTCGGCCGCCAGATCCGTCTCTATGTTGGGCGTATCGCCGGGCAGGTGGTGCAGCTTGGCGAAGGGTATCCTGCGCAAGCCCTCCCTCCCCTCGGCTTCGACAACGGCATCGAGCGCGATCAAGGCCTGGGCGAAATCGCCGTGGTAGGTAGCGATACAGTCGTCACTGGTGCCGAGGACCGCATGCTGCCGGTTCAAGCCTTCCAGGGCAGCGCAACCGGACCCCGGCTCGCGCTTGTTGCACGGCCAGGATGTCTCGCGAAAATACTCGCACCGCGTCCGCTGCAGCACATTGCCGGCCAGGCTGGCCATGTTGCGGATCTGGCCGCTGGCCGCCAATTTCAGGCTTTCGGCAAGCAGCGGGCAACGGCGCTTGATCTCGGCCCTGTCTGCCGCCTCGCCCATGCGAACCAGCGCGCCGAAACGGATGGTGTCGTCGCTGATCCTGATCTGCCGCAAGGCCGGTTCGGCCAGACCGTTGAGGTCGAGCAGGCGCTCGGGCTGCGCAACGCCAAGCTTCATGTAATCGGCCATATTGGTGCCGCCGGCGATGAATTGGGCGTTGGCCTGCGTCGGGGGAACGCGCGCGTCAGTAGAATGCGAGGCGGCGGCGACGGCCGCGGAAACATTGGTCGGTCTTTCGTAAGCGAAAGGGCGCATCTCAAGCCCTCCTGGTCTCGTCTCGCGCCTGGACGATGGCCGCGACAATGTTCGGATAGGCGGCGCACCGGCACAGATTGCCGCTCATATATTCGCGGATGTCGTCTTCCGAACCGGCGTGGCCCTCGTTGACGCAGCCGATGGCTGACATGATCTGGCCTGGCGTGCAGTAGCCGCACTGGAAAGCATCGTTGTCGATGAAAGCCTGCTGCATCGGGTGCAGGGCCCCGTCCATGGAAGCGATCCCTTCCACGGTGGTGACTTCCCGGTCCTGGTTCATGACGGCGAAACTCATGCAGGAAAGCACACGCTTGCCATCGACAAGCACCGTGCAAGCCCCGCACTGGCCGTGGTCGCAACCCTTCTTTGTGCCCGTCAGGCCGACATGATCGCGCAGCGCGTCAAGCAGGCTCGTGCGATTGTCGAGGGCGAGATTGTAGGCCTGCCTGTTGATGCGCATCGAAATCGTCGACAGATCGCGCGGCCCGGCCGAACTGGCGGTCGATTGTTCGGCCGCTTTCACCGACTTCGCCAGCAGCGGCGCAGCCGCGGCCGCCGAAACGGATCCGGTCATGAAGCCGCGTCGGCTGAGGACGGGCAATTTGGGTTTGCTGCGGGATTTGGCATCGGACATGGCTGGCTCCAGGCTGGCTGCGTCTCAAGCGGGCCAAACCATCCGCTGAAGCCAAGGTTCCCTCTCTCACGCGCCTGTGATCGTTTCTCCTCCAGACGCGCAATCCGATCGCCAGCTTCGAATTGGCATTCGGAACTCTCCAGCCGTCTTTTCGTTCAGGCTGACGACAACAAAAGCCGATATGGCGTCTGGAGTGAAATCATGAAATCGCAGCTCGTCGCCGAAAGCGCCGGACAAAGGACGTTCGTGGTGGTGCTTGATCCCGGCGAAGAAGCATTCGCGGCGCTTACCTCTTTCGCGGTCGATCAGGACATTGGCGGCGCCTCGCTGACCGCGCTCGGCGCCTTCGAAAGGGCGACCGTCGGTTGGTTCGACTTCAACCAAAAAACCTATCGGAAAATCCCCGTCCAGGAACAGTGCGAGGTGCTCAGCGCGATCGGCGATGTTGCGATCGGCGACGACGGCAAGCCCAGCCTTCACGTCCACGCGGTGCTCGGCTTGCGCGATGGCACCACGCGGGGCGGACATCTGCTCGACGGCATTGTTCGGCCGACACTCGAAGTCACATTGGTGGAAGCGCCTGGGCATATGCGCCGCAGGAAGCGTCCCGAACTCGGCATCGCTTTGATCGACCTGGACGCTTGAAGGCCAAATGCGGACCAGCGTTGAAACTCAGGTCCGTCCTTTGTTGTTTGATTTCTCGGGCGCTGTCTCGGGTGCGGGCTCCCAGCCGAATACGCTGCGACCGCCGAGCAGATGCGACTGATCGAACTCCCCGGCAACGATTTCCTTCAGGCTGGGGCCGGTGACGTAGCGCTCAACCTGCCGCGATTGGTCGTCCAGCCGCTTCAAGGCACCGATTTCTTCGTCGCGGCCGAGCCTGGCCCTGTGG
Source organism: Mesorhizobium robiniae (assembly GCF_040545535.1). NCBI lineage: Bacteria > Pseudomonadati > Pseudomonadota > Alphaproteobacteria > Hyphomicrobiales > Phyllobacteriaceae > Mesorhizobium > Mesorhizobium robiniae. The sequence continues at coordinate 137,803 of NZ_JBEPMC010000010.1, read as the reverse complement.
ACGGCGGATTTCAGCACGCCGATCGTCTCGTCATAGACCTTCAGCGGCACAGGAAATGGATGCCTGTCCTTGCCGCCATGCGCCAGCGAGAAACGACCGGGATCGGAAAAACGGCACGGCGCGCCATGCAAGACCTCGGCCACCAGCGCCAGCGCCCGCACCGTGCGCGCACCGACGCCGGGGACCAGAAGAAGTTCGGAAAAATCGGCCGGGCCACGTTCGGCAGCCGCCGCCATGTTCCCATGAAGACGGCGCATGACGACATCGCTTTCGCGAACGTCGTGGTGCGCCGGCATGATCAGGTGCGGCAGCATCGGCTGCTGTTGCGGCGCCTGCTCCGGAGCCGGGCCGGGTTCCAGCGCGGCGAATTCCCTCAGGATGCGATCCGGTCCGAGGTCTTGCAGCAGCTCCAGCTGTCCCTTGCGCGACGCGTCGGCGCGGCGGTCGGTCAGGTTGACGATTTCGCCCTGGTTGGCGCCCTCGATGGCGGCATGCGGCTGGTCGACGAAGCTCTTCAAGCCTTCCGACAGCCAGTGATAGCGGCGCGCCACCTTGCTGTCGCCGTTCATGCCCTGCTGCACCACGACCCAGTCGCCGTCATCGGTCACGATGAAGCCATGCAGATAGAGATCGAAGCCGTCCTGAACGGCGGCGCTGTCAACCTTGGCGACGAGCCGGCTGGCCGTCGCCAGGCCTGTTCCGTCGAAGCCGACGCGCTCGCCGATGACGGCAAGCTCGTGCGGGGTCTTGCGTGAATGCGCCCCGCGGCCGCCGCACACGTGGATGCCGAGTTCGCCGGAGAGCGGAGCCAAACCGCGTTTCAGGGCGCCGATGACGCTGGTGGTGATGCCGGAGGAATGCCAGTCCATTCCCATGACGGCGCCAAACGACTGGAACCAGAACGGATGCGCCAACCGGCGCAGCAGCTCCTCGCGACCGTAGTGGTGAATGATCGCCTCGCACATGACCGCGCCAAGGCGCGTCATGCGGTCGCCGAGCCATTTCGGCACGCGTCCACCATGAAGTGGAAGGTCTGCGCTTCCCGATCGTTGTGCCAAATCTTGCCGCCTGTTGCCGATCTATGCCTTGCGCTCAACAGATAGGTATCGAAAGCGGGGTAAAGAAGCGATGATGCCCGTTTCGAGCTGCCGATGCTGCCTGATCGGTGCCAGGCCCGCTTGGCAATCAGTGTAGCGGTTATCAGGTAGATTCGCTGACGAGATTAGGGCCATTTGGGTTCCATCGGCGGCGTTTTGCCGGTTACCGATCGGCTGGATTTCCGAGCGCCGGATCGCGCCGTCTCGAATATCTTTCCACACGCGGCAGATCGTCACGAAATTCCACCCACGGCAGCTTCATGTCCCAATAGGCATGAGCCTGCGGCGCAAAGCGTTCGGGGTGATCGAAGAAGCCGATCGTCACATAAAGTTCTTCGGGAAGCCCCTGATCGAGATAGGCTATGGATGTCCCGCAATCGGCGCAGAAGGTGCGCAACACGCCTGGGGTTCTTGAGAACGTCTTCGGCGTGCCGGTCAGCAATCTGAACTGGGCCGGTCGATATCCGACCCAGACCGTCAGCGGGCTTCCTATGGCCTTGCGGCAATCGTCGTCGTGATCGGAGCAAATCCAGAACGGATCGCCATGCATCTCAGCCGTTATCGAACCGCAAAAACAGGAGCCGGCCTCGATTCTGTTCATCGAACTATCGCTTCTGATCGAGGCGGCCGTTCGGCCGCAGGGTGCGCAGGGTGATCGAATAGCGGTGCGCGGCAACCGGAGGGATGCTGTGCTCCCATTCGGTACGCGCCGGACCCGTCATCAGATAAGCCGACCTTGGCTCGACGATGATGGTCTCGCGGTCCCATTTCGGGCCGTTCTTCCGGCGGAGCCGAAAGCTGCATGGGGCAAGCAGGGAAACGCCGGCTACGGCATCGAAATGCGGCTTGTCGCGATGCCAGCCGATACCGGCGCCAGGTCGGTACTCGTTGATCAAAACCTGCACGAAAGCATCGACGGGCAGCCGCGCAAATGCCGCCACCTTCTCCCTGAGCGGCATCAGAAAAGCTGGGATCGCCGGCGCCTCGACGACTTTGCGCTGGTCAAAATCGTAGCGCAGGCCAAAACCGGCGACGCGCCGGTTTGCGAGATGGCCATGAAAATCAAAGGGCTGGAAGGCGAGACTTTCGAGCTGCCGGACCAGCTCAGCTTCTTCCTCGACGGTGATCAGCCCTGGCTGATAGTGAAACCCCTCCGGCAGATCGTCGAGGACGCGAAAATCGGGCGCGCCAAACAGGTCGCCTTGGCCGGCGAGTTCCGGCTGCTTGGTTTTGAGCGATGGCATCAACCCTAATTGGTGAAGCTGGCCGGCGACGGCAAGGCCTTGGAGACGCGGAGCCGCGCCGGACCATCGCCTCCTATCTTGCGCTAGATGGAACCTGGCTTGCCCAGGCGGGTTATTGCCCAGACGCGCCGAGTGTTGGGATCGAGTGTTGGGAAATGCCTTCGGCTGCTATCCAAAGCATGAATTACGATCCGGCGACGAGAACCCTCTCTGTATGGTTTGTTCCAAGTGGAAACCGCTACGACTACAACGACGTGTCGCCGCAAACTTACACTGAATTCCGCAAAGCCCCGTCAAAAGGCCGCTTCTTCAACGCGTTCATTCGAGATCGGTATAGCTACCATCTGGTCGAGCAGAGTCAGTCGGGGTGAGTCGTCGGCAGTGCATCCGGAAAGCGATGGCTTGTGTAGAAAGCGTCGGCCGGCCGGTCTTTTCATTGCGCCGGCGGCGTACCGGGTTGATCGCCGCCCGTCGACGACTTGGGCGTAGGATCCTTGTCGACCTCGGGACTTTGCTCGACGGTGTTGGTGTTGCTCTGAGTCGGTTCAGTGCTGCTGGTGTTGCCCTGTGTCGGTTCGGCCTCGTTGCTGCAGCCCGCTAAAGCAAAAGCCGCCACCAGAACCGACAAAAACGACAATCTCGTCAACCTCGATTTCGCCATGCCAACCGCTCCTTCCTGCTCGACAACGGCGGGTCGTGAAATTGGTTGCAGCGGAATGATTATCTGGGTTGGCCGAGGACCTTCTCATCGCCGTGAAGGAGCCAAGGAACAAATCTGCGCGCCGCCACGTTGCATTTCCAGTGCAAACGCTTGTGACAGTGAGGCTGTTGTCTTGGCGCCGAGAGCAAACTGGAAGGGCTTCCTGAAAATTGGAGAACTCAGCTGCCCAGTGGCGCTCTATACGGCTGCCTCGACTTCAGAGCGGATCGCCTTCCACACGATAAACCGCGCCACCGGCCATAGGGTGCATCGCGCGTTCGTCGACAGCGATAGCGGCAAACCCGTCGAGAAGGACGATCAGGTCAAAGGCTATGAGATCAGCTCGGGCGACTACGTCGTGCTCGAACCCGATGAGGTCGCAGCCGCCGTCCCCGAGAGCGACAAGACGCTGTCGGTCTCGGCCTTCATCGGCTGTTCCGATGTCGACGACGTGTATTTCGACAAGCCGTATTACCTGGCCCCGCCGGACAAACACGCGGAAGAAGCATTTGGGCTGATCCGCGAAGGCATGCGCAGGAAGAAAGTCGCTGCGATCGCCCAGACCGTCCTATTTCGGCGCGTCCGGACCCTGCTCATCCGGGCCTATGATGAAGGGCTGGTCGCAACGACGCTGAATTTCGACTACGAGGTGCGCTCGGCGGAAGAGGCCTTCGACAACGTGCCCGACATGAAGATCAAGGGCGAGATGCTCGAACTGGCCGAACACATCATCAAGACCAAGAAGGGCAAATTCGATCCGACCAAATTCGACGACCGATATGAGGCGGCCCTGGCCGAACTTGTGAAGGCGAAGCTCGAAGGCAAGAAGATCACTGTTCCGAAGCCGGCCAAGCGGGAGAAGGTCGTCGATCTTATGGATGCGCTGCGCCAAAGCGCCGGCGTTGGCGGCAAACAGCCCCCGACAAGAAAACCCGCGGCAAAGTCAAAGCCGGCGCGACACGCGAAGGCGAAGCAGACGGCGCCGCGTCGGAAGGCCGGCTGACCGATGGCGCTCGAGACCTACCGCAAGAAGCGCGATTTTTCGGTCACCCCGGAGCCGCAGGGCCGCAAGGCGCCGAGGACTGGGAACAGCTTCGTCATACAGAAGCATGATGCGACGCGGCTCCACTATGATTTTCGTTTAGAAATGGACGGCGTCCTGAAGAGCTGGGCTGTTACCAAAGGGCCGAGCCTGATCCCCGGCGAGAAGCGTCTTGCCGTCCATGTCGAGGACCATCCCTTGGAATATGGCGGTTTCGAAGGCACCATCCCAAAGGGCGAATATGGCGGCGGCACCGTCATTCTGTGGGACAGAGGCACTTGGGCGCCGATCGGCGACGCGCATCGCGGCTATGCGAAAGGCCATCTCGATTTCGAACTTCACGGCGAGAAGCTCGACGGCCGCTGGCATCTTGTGCGGATGGCCGGAAAGCCGAGGGAAAAGCGCGAGAACTGGCTGTTGATCAAGGGCGACGATGAGGCTGCACGCGCCGAAGGCGATCCTGACATTCTGGACGAGCGGCCGGAGTCCGTCGCCACCGGCCGTAAGATCGAGGATGTCGCCGGCGAAGCGCCCGGCTGGTCGTCGAAGACAGGACGCATCGGCAAGCGCCGCGGCCGCACGAGGGCCGCTCCACCGGAAAAACAGCCCGCCCCCGCCAACGTTCCGGAGCCATCAAAGATCAAGGGTGCCAAGAAGGCAGCGCTTGCCGATTTCGTCGAGCCGACGCTGGCGACTCTGGTCCCGTCAGCGCCGTCCGGAGAACGCTGGCTGCACGAGATCAAATTCGACGGCTACCGGCTGCAGGCCAGGATCGAAGCCGGCCGCGTCAAACTGTTGACGCGGAGCGGTCTGGATTGGACGAAAAAATTCGGCAAAGCGGTCATTTCGGCGCTGGCCGATATCCCTGTCGGAACGGCGCTGATCGATGGTGAACTCGTGGTCGAGACCTCCGCCGGCGCATCGGATTTTTCCGCGTTGCAAGCCGATCTCAGCGAGGGCCGCAGCGATCGCTTTCGCTTCTACGTCTTCGACCTGCTTCATCTCGACGGGTACGATTTGCGCGACGTGGCGTTGATCAAGCGCAAGGAGCTGCTGGAAAAGATCATCGGCGGGGATAACGGTATCATCAGCTACAGCGGACATTTTGAGGAGAACGGCGCTCTGGTCCTGCAACACGCCTGCCGGCTGAGCCTGGAAGGTGTCGTCTCCAAGCTTCGCGATGCGCCTTACCGCGCGGGCCGCAGCAAGAACTGGGTGAAGTCGAAATGCTCGGCACGGCAGGAATTCGTCGTGGCCGGCTATGTCCCCTCGACAACTTCGCGCAACGCGATCGGTTCGCTTGTCCTGGGTGTCTATGACGACGGCAAGCTTCATCATGTCGGACGCGTCGGCACCGGCTACACGGCAGCGGTCGCGCAGAGCCTCTTCAAGAAGCTCGAGCGGATCCGCATTCCGTCGAGCCCGTTCGACGAGCGGCTGACCGCTGAGGAGGCGCGGCAAGCCCGCTATGTCAGGCCGGAACTGGTCGCCGAAATCGAGTTCCGCGCCTGGACCGCCGACGGCAATCTGCGCCACGCCTCGTTCCGCGGGTTGCGCGAAGACAAGCCGGCGAAGGAGATCGTCCGCGAAACGCCGAAGACGAACAAGGCAGCACCCAAACCTCAGCGCCGGACCGTCAAGCTCACCCACCCGGACCGCCTCTATTGGCCGGACCAGGGCGTGACCAAGGAGGGTCTCGCCGACTATTATGCCGAAGTCTGGCGCTATGCATCGCCCTACATCGTCGGCCGGGCACTGGCGCTGCTGCGATGTCCCAACGGCATTTCGGGCGAGAAGTTCTTCCAGAAGCATGCCTGGAAGGGTCTCAATCCAAATATCGTGCTGGTCCACGATCCCAAGGACCCGCCCGACGAGCGGCTGATCAGCATCAATGACCTCGATGGGCTGATCGGTCTTGTCCAGTCGGCGGCGCTGGAGATCCACCCCTGGGGCTCGATGGTGAGCGATTGGGAGCGTCCGGACACGATCATCATGGACCTCGATCCCGGCGAAGGCGTGGCTTGGGAGGCGGTGATCGAAGCCGCCGTCGAGACCCGCGACCGACTGAAGGATGCAGGGCTTGTCCCCTTCATCAAGACCTCCGGCGGCAAGGGTCTGCACGTCGTGGCGCCATTGAAACCGAAAGCGAAATGGCCAGAAGTAAAGGCCTTCACCAAAGCGATTGCCGACGCCATGGCCTCGGACAATCCCAGCCGCTACGTCTCGACCATCACCAAATCGAAACGACGCGGAAAAATCCTCGTCGACTATCTGCGCAACCAGCGCGGTGCGACCGCAGTCGCACCCTATTCGACAAGAGCCCGACCGGGTGCGGCGGTGTCGATGCCGCTTTCCTGGGACGAGCTCGGCCCCGGCATCGGACCGGCTTATTTTACCGTCGAGAACACACCCGTCCGGCTTGCCTCGCTATCGTCGGATCCCTGGCAGGATTTCCGCGCGGCCGCAGCGCCGATCGAAGAACCGGGAAGCCGGCGCAAGAAAGCGGCTTGAGGCCTGCCTTACGAAGGGCATGCATCAGGGCAATCAGGCGATCTGCTCAAACGTGCATTGTTCCGGCGCCTTGTCGGGCCGCCAGCGCAGGAATTTGGTGCCATGCCGGAAACGGTCGCCGGTAACGTGATCGAAGCGCACTTCCACCACCAATTCGGGACGGACCGGTTCCCATTCGCCGCTGCGCTCGGTACTCCAGCGGCTCGGCCCGCCCGGCGCCTTTCCGGTGAAGCCGGGTGGCTCGCGCATCGCTTCGAGCTTGCGGGTAAGTTCGGCCCTGTCGTCCTTGGCAATGGTCGAAGTGAAGCCGACGTGATCGAGCTTGCCGGCCTGGTTGTACAGACCCAGCAACAGAGAGCCGACCTGGCGGCTGTTGCTGAGATAGCGAAAGCCGCCGACCACGCAATCGGCCGACCGCAACCGCTTTACCTTCACCATCGCGCGCACCCCCGGTTGGTACGGACCGTCCAGGCGCTTGGCGACCACGCCGTCCGTCGCGCCATGTCCGGCAGCCCCTAGCCAGGAGCGGGCTTCCTTCACATCGCGTGTACAGTGCGAAAGCACGATGTCCTTGCGATTTGCCGAAGCGACGAAAGCCTCAAGGATCGCTCGCCGTTTTTTCAGCGTCCGCGCCAACCAGAGGGTTCCGTGCTCATCGCAGAGCATGTCGAACAGGACGATGCGAGCCGGGGTTTCGGCGGACAGCTTGCGGATCCTGCTCTCGGCGGGATGAAGCCGCATCTGGAGCGCGTCGAACGAAAACTTGCCGTCGACCGAGATGACGATTTCACCGTCGACCACAAAACGGCGCGACGGCAGTTCCTTCAATGTCGCGACGAGTTCGGGAAAATAGCGTCCGAGCGGCTTGCCTGACTTTGCGCGCAACTCCACCGCGTCATCCTGCCGGAATGCCAGGCAGCGAAAACCATCCCATTTGCGCTCGTATTGCCATCCGTCTCCTTCAGGAATCGCATCAGCGGCCTTGGCTTCCATTGGAGGCGTATCGAGCGGCAGAGGGAAGCCGCCGTCGCGAGGGATGACCTTCATTGTGCCGCCTTTGTCCTCCCGAGCAACTCCGTGCGCCTATTTTCGCTTTCCGGCCTCCGAGCCGATGCTCTTGCGCAGCGCATCCATGATGTTGATCACGTTGCTGGGCTGCTCGGGCTTGGCCTTGGCTTTGGCCGGACGCTTCTTGCCCTTCTTCTTCGAGGCAATGATCTCCAGCAGCCGCGCCTGGACGGGATCCCCGGTCATGGCGGGATCCCACTGCTTGGTTCGCTCATCAATTAGCGTCGAGACCATGTCCATCATTTTCGGGTCGGGTTTGGCGTCGTCGATCTTGCCGAAATAATCCTCGGGATCGCGAACCTCGTCACCATAGCGCAGCGTCCACAACACAATGCCCTTGCCTCGGGGTTCGAGCATGACGGCGCGCTCGCGGCGATACATGACCAGTCGCGATATTCCGACCGTCCCTGTCGACTGCATGGCGTCGCGAATGACGGAGAATGCCTCCTCCCCGACCGGGTCGTCAGGGGTGAGGTAATGGGGCTTGTCGTACCAGATCCAGCCGATGCTGTCGGCATCGACGAACATGTCGATGTCGATCGTACGGGTGCTCTCAAGCGCAACCGCGTCGAGCTCGTCGTCCTCGAGCAGCACGTATTCGTCCTCGCCGCGCTGGTACCCCTTCACCTCGTCGTCTTCAGCAACGGGCTTGCTGCTGACGGCATCGACATATTGGCTGACGACCCGATGCCCGCTCTTGCGATTGAGCGTATGAAACCGGACCTTTTCGCTCTCGGTGGTAGCGGGCGTCATCGCGACCGGACAGGTCACCAGCGAAAGCTTCAGATAGCCTTTCCAGAAAGGACGTGGCGCCATCAGGGAACCCCGGCAGATGTAAAACAGCCGAACGCACCAGGGTATCGATTGTTCCAGCTGCGTTTCGTCGCGCGCCCAGGCTCGCGAGCAAGATCGCTCGTCTTCGACCCTCAGGAAACCTGATGCCGTCGAATTCATCATTTTCCGGTTCGAGACGGAACCGATGAGCGCAAGCGCAGTTCGGGAGAGACAGCTCGGCAGCAAGGACCATTTCAATGTCGGAAGCGATCCGGATCGCAATCGGCGCCCCATTGTCGGGAAACGCGGCAGCGCTCGGCGCCGAGATGAAGCAGGCGATCGAGCTCGCGGTCGAGGAGCAGATCGCGGACATTGCGGGGCTTCCCATCTTGCTTGAGGCCGCGGACGATCAGGGCAAGGTCGAGAGCGGACGGCAAATTGCGGACGAGTTTTGCAGCCAGCCGGATCTGCTTGGCGTCGTTGGCCACTACAACAGCAATGTCACCATCGCTGCGGCGGAGACCTATGCCGCCCACGACCTCGCGATGATCACGCCGATCGCTTCCGACACGGCGCTCACCGAGCGCGCTCTGCCGAACGTCTTTCGCTTCACCAACCGCGACGACCAGACCGGAGCAGCCATTGCCCGTCATCTCTACGACGTCATGGGCAAGCGCCGCGCCGTCCTGGTCGAAACTGAAACCATGTACGGCCACAGCATGGGCAGCGCGTTCTCGCGGGCATTCCTGTCGCTCGGAGGACGCATCGCGGAGCGGCGAACGGTTCGCGAAGGGAGCCGCGATTTTGAACCCGTAGTCGCGTCCCTGCGGGCCGATTTCGACCTGCTGTTCTACGGCGGCAGTTTCGAGGGTGCGTTCATCCTGCGAGCAATGCGCCGTGCAGGTCTCGACCAGCTCTTTGCCAGCGGTGACGGCTGTTGGGACGCGGTGAATTTCCTTGAGCCTGCAGGAGAAACCGCGACCTTGGGTGAAGGCGTTCTTGTGTTGTCCGCTACGCCCGCACTGGGCAAGGTCGCGGGTTCGAGCGATTTCGCCGCGCGCTACGCGGCGCTGTTTGGACCGATCGGCAACTATGCCGTGAATTCCTACGATTCAGCCCGCGTGCTGATCGCCGCAATCAAGGACGCGATCACCGAATCCAATGGAAATCCGAGCCGACGCGACGTTCTGATTGCGATGCGGAAGCTCCGTTTCCAGGGCATTGCCTATAGCGATCCGGTGCAGTGGGACGAAAAAGGCGACAACCTGGCCGCTGTCACGGCGCTCTATGTGGTGGAAAATGGCCGATTTCGGCAGATTGCCGAAATCCCGAAGATGCAAGGTATCGGATAGATGCGCCTCACGACGGCCGCGGCGCACTCGGAAACAACACTCGCAATTTGTGCTCCGCGGCGGCCCAGTTGCGCGTGTGATATTGCCAAAGGCAACCATTGCTCACCGCAAAGGCCAGCATTCCGACGACCACGGCGAGGCTGATCGTCGACCCAAGGACGGCATTGGTCATCACACCGGCAAAGACGCCGGCGATCGCACCGTTGACGACATTGACCATGCCGGCGGTGCTGGTGAACGACTGCCAAGAGGTAGGCTTGAGACCGACATCGGCAAGCAAGGCAAGCTGGTTGTCATGCGTCGAATGGACAAGATATCGCGCCATGGATGGCGCCAGCTCGGTATAGTAGTGCCTGATCCGCGCCATGCCGCGTGCGTGGACCATATCCTCAATTGCCACCTGCACGGCCCTGACAAAGGTGACCAGTCCGACGAAGTAGAGGCATGGCAGCAGGATCAGGCTGAACAGCACGAATGGCTGGCCCATCTTCGTCACCTGAGCGACGAAAGGCGAGAGCAATCGTCGCGCTCGATACGGAGGTCAGGAACAAATTGGCGCGCTGGTTCGCCTCCTGAATCGTGGCTGCCCGGGCGGTTTGCAGCACGAAGTGCTCTGTCGTCATCATCTGCAGGAGTTGCTGCCCGCTCTCGCGTCACTTGTTTCTGTCATCGCGAATAGGTTTTCGTCGGTCGCGGTGCTGCCGGGTAAAAGCCGCATCGGCAATGCCGAATGAGGCCTCCCCTGGAGGGCAGGCGACCGCGCCATACGGCGAGTGGCTGTCAGTCCCGCAAACGATTGGCAGCGTGATCCTGGCGTTGGTCGGTCGCTATCTGCTTGGAATCCAGACCGCGTTCCTTGGTATGTTGGGCCTTGTCCCGGTTGGACAGAACCTGGTTTTCCCCGATCTTATCCTTCGGGGTCGTGGTCATGGCGCCTGTACCAGAACCCTTCCCCTGTGAACCTGCTCCGATGTGCTTTTTGCTACCTTTTGCCATGGGCTTTCTCCAATTCGTGTGGGATGACGCGACTAACCGTCCGGGCCAGTCGTCGGGGTCAGTCGTCGGGGCGGTTCTTGTGATGAACGCTCTCCTGATTTTTTCCGCGAAGGATGTTGCGGTCGTCAGGATCGACAAGGTCGGGTGTGTCGGACCTGATTTCCGATCCCTTGCGCAACGCTTCACGTTCTTCTGCCGATCGCTTCAGGTCCGCCTCTGCGTCGAAATCCTTGTCGGCACCCTTCGTGTTCTCTCGCTTTTCAATGATGCGCATCTGCTGTTCATGGGTCCTGCGTCCAGCCATTGGTTCCTCCAAGATGCCTCGCTTCGATTGGTGCCCAGGTCGTTGGCGGCAATCGTCGGATTCCCGGTGAGTGCAGGCCGTGCCGAAGCCGACCTATCGTGCTCTCCACGAGCTGGGCCTGTCCTATGGCGATAATGGCAGGGCGGCGGGATCGTTCCGAAATGGCGGTCGAATAAGCCGTCCTTCGCTCATCTCAGTCTTTCTCTTCGCGATACAAGCGCTCGGTCGCCCGCTCGCTCTCCCTGCGTTCTGCGGGACCGCGGCGGCGTCGCGTAACGAGTGCGTAGGCGATCAGGATTGCCAGTATCAGCGGACCGCCTGCAACGACGAGCAACCACATGCTGTTCTCAAACATGGACCATCTCCTTTTCCTCACAACCGAGAAGGCGCCGAAACCGTTCCTGGGTTCCGCCGCCAATTGCCGATGTTTACGATTGGCCAAATCGCTGGCGCCTTTGTCGTCGCAGGGCGGAGCGAACGCGAAGAGGAGCACATGACCAGGAAGGATGTCGTTGCGAGTTCGCGATCCGTGGTTTCAACTTGACACGTGACGGCAGTTATGCTAGGAATTTATTCATGGTGCTGATTTGCGCCGACGACCCGCCGCCAAGGCGGGTTTTTTGTTTCGGCGCTACCCCACAAGACTGCGAGTAGCCATTGACGGGCCATTTCCGATCGGCTTCCGCTGCGCGGTTCGCAACGCCGCCGTTCCGATGGAACATCAGGCTATCTCAGTCGTTCGGCAACCGATCGCTGATTTCCACCACTGACGCCCGACGCCGCAGCGAGCGCGCAAAGCTGCAGGGGATAAATCCACCAGACGCACAGGAGGCAACCATGCCCAACACTGCCGAGATCCTTGTCGACACACTGATCGCCTGGGACGTACGCGTGATCTTCGGCCTGCCGGGGGACGGCATAAACGGCATCATGGAGGCGCTGCGCACAAGGCAGGACAAGATCCGCTTCGTACAGGTGCGGCACGAGGAATCCGCGGCTTTCATGGCGACAGCCTATGCCAAATGGACCGGCAAGCTCGGCGTCTGTCTCGCCACCTCAGGGCCAGGAGGCACGCACCTGCTCACCGGCCTCTATGACGCAAAGCTCGACCAGGCGCCGGTCCTTGCCATAACCGGCATGCAGTTTCACGACCTGATCGAGACGTTCACCCAGCAGGACGTCGATCTCACCCGCGTCTTCAACGACGTCACCGTCTTCAACACGCAAGTGAGCGACGCAGCCCATATGGAAAACGTCGCCGGCCTGGCCTGTCGTTCGGCGCTTGCGGGACGCGGCGTTTCGCATCTTTCGATAGCAAGCGACGTGCAGGAACAGACGGCGGCAAAGCGCTCGCTGCGCAATCTTCCAAAACATACACCTGAGCGGTGGTTCGAAGGGGACAAACGACCCGACGACGCCCAGCTCACTCTTGCAGCGGACATCCTCAACACCGCCTCGAAAGTGGCAATCCTCGCCGGGCGCGGTGCGCTTAATGCGAAGGCCGAGCTCGAGAGGACGGCGGAACTCCTCGCCGCACCCGTTGCCAAGGCCTTGCTCGGCAAAGCCGTCCTGCCGGACGATCACCCGCACGTCATGGGCGGAATAGGAATATTGGGCACGCTGGCTTCGCAGGAGGTCATGGAGGAATGCGAGGCGCTGCTGATCGTCGGCTCGACCTTCCCCTACATCGAATACTATCCCAAGCCGGGCAAGGCGCGCGGCGTGCAGATCGACCGCAATGCGCAGCGCATCGGCCTTCGCCACCCCGTCGAGGCCGGTCTGGTCGGGGATGCGGCCATCACCTTGCAATTGCTCAACGAAAGGCTGAAGCCAAAGCAGGACAGATCCTTTCTCGAGAACGCGCAGCAGAGCGTGCAACGTTGGCGCAAGATGATGGCGGAGGCGGAAAGCAGGGACGATGTGCCGCTCAAGCCGCAACGCATCGTAAAGGCATTCGGCGATCGAATGCCGGCCAACGCCATCCTCGCTACTGATTCCGGTCAGAATACAGAACTTGCCGCCCGTCATATCGACATCAAGGCAGGACAGGATTTCGCCGTCTCCGGCTCGCTGGCATCGATGGCCTGCGGGCTGCCCTATGCGATTGCCGGCGGGATCGCCTTCCCAGGCCGGCCGGTTTTCGCGGTGGTCGGCGACGGCGGGCTGGCTATGCAGCTTGGCGAATTTTCCACCGCCGTGCGTTACAAGATTCCGCTCAAGCTTCTGGTGATCAAGAACAACATGCTCAACCAGATCGCCTGGGAGCAAATGATGTTCCTCGGCAATCCGCAATTTGCCTGCGAGCTCCAGCCGATCGATTTCGCCCTGGCCGCAGAGGCCATGGGAGGCATCGGCTACAGCGTCACCCGGCCGGAGGACGTCGATGGGGTTCTTGACGCCGCCTTTGCCACGGAAGGCCCGGTGATCATAGAGGCGGTCGTCGACGCATATGAACCCATGCTGCCGCCGCGCATGCCGGATGAATATCGCAAGAACATGCGCACAGCGCTGCGGGAAACGCCGGGCCGCAAGGAAATCGAAGCAAACCTCGCTCGGGAGCCGCTGAAGACGATGATGGGCTGACTGAAGGTTCGCTAGCCGGTCACTCCTTGACGTAGGCGCCTGGCTGGCGGCCGCTCTTCGGGGCCTTGGCATCCTTGGAACGCTCGGCGATCGACGGACCGGCGCCGGACGTCTTTTCCGTCGCGGCACTGGGGGTGGACTGTCCGGGCGGATTTTTCCCTTCGGACTGATGGGTTTTGTCCTCCACCTCGTTTCTTGACCGTGTCAGGCCCATCCCCCCGGCAGGCTTCTTGTTGGCGGCCGCCTCTTGGGAGAATTGATCAGACGCGTCCGCATCTCTCTTGGCCGGGTACTTGGTCGCACCATGTTCGTAACGGGTCTCGTTTTCAGTCATGGCGTCTCTCCAATTGTCTCCTGCGGCGGTTAAACGTTCCTGTGACGGTCCGGGTTCAAACCGCCGCTAGCGCTCCGGACGGAGGCCGCAACGCGCGGCACCGTGCCGTCAAACGGATGCCGCGCCCGCCGGCACGGCAACACTCAGGCGGCTTTCGCCAGTCAGACCTCTTGCCATAGCGTGTGCAGGATGTCGGCGCCCGGCTGCTCGTCGAACAGGACCGCGCAGCCGCGCTCCAGCGCCACCGGCGACAAAGCATTGGCCACGGTTTCGTCCGGCGAGATGAAATCACCGGTCAGCACCCGCAACTCTTCCACGGCTTTGGCCATCGACACCAATCGCCCTGCCGCGCGGCCGGTCGTGCAGGCATCGATGACGGAAACGAGATCGATCATATCGAAGTGGCCCATCATAGGCCTCCGCAAACAGCGTCCCTTCCCGGCTATGAACGCGGCAGCGATCGACAATGTTCCCGGCCGGGCTGAACAGAACGTCACGTGCTAACCCTGGTCTATCTTATCCTTGAGCTTGCTCAGGAATGTCACCAGAGCGTCTTCCGGCCGATCGGCCTCCTCGGTCAACATGTCGATGCCCCAGCGTCCGAGAACGGCTTCCTGGACGACGCTCGGTTGCGGCATGAAAACGAAGGATTTCGGACGGTTCTTTTCGTAGCCGGACCGGCGCCAGGTTTCCCACAGCCGATACAGCAACAGCCGGATGTTCATATCGGACATGCTGTAGCCGATGAACAGAATGGTGCGCCCCAGCGCGTCGGCGCGAAACTTCACGTCCAGCGGCGAATCGAACGACAGCCGCTCGAAATAGTCGGACTCGGCCAGAACCAGCGATGCATCGTCATCGAAATCCCCGTGGTATTTGATGATCTGGGTAGCCTCGCCGTTCACTTTGGCGATGTCCTTGGCGTTGGCCACCTTTACGAACGGCCGGTCGTGGAGTTCGAACGCCACCTCAAGATTTCGATCGTAGTTGGTGGTGTAGATGATCGGGAAATCGAGTGACACGATCAGCTCGTGGATCGCGGATCCTTTCACGTTTTTCCGCGAGACGCTCCATTCGCGATCCATCCAGCTGCGCAAGGAGCCGATACTCCCATGCTTTAGCCGGTAGTATTCGGCAAGCGCCTGGTAGCTGGGCTCAGGCATATCGGCCGTGGCGCGGTCGAGGCCGAGTTCATCCTCCATATGCTCGATGAGCTTCTCCCAGGATGGCAGGCCGACGCTCATCGACACCCCCGCTCCGACGAACAAGATCGCTCGTCGCTTTTTCACGGATTGAGCCAGTTGCTCGAGTGCAGACGGCATAGCCAACTCACCGGTAATGATCCAACACAACTGCGAAAGGCTGCGTCTGTTCCGGAGTGGCCGGATCATGTCGGTGTTCAGCAATTCGGGCGCAGACTGGAACCGCTGAGGCAGATTGAAGTTTGGTTGCCAGGGAGACGATGATGGCCGCACAACGAGATCAGACGCCCGCCAAAGCGAGAGGCGATATTCAGGCGACGCAGGACAAAAACCCGGGATTCGACCCTGCCGCTGCACCTGAAGAGACTGACGCAGAAGCGGCAGACGTGCCAACTCCTGCCACCGAGGCTCGTCCCCGGCGACAGCCGGAGTTCAAGAACGAAGCAAGCTTCGCCAATGCGATGCGCCCGGTAAGAAGCGAGCCTGATCTTCAGCCTGGCAAGAACTGGCCGGTGCTGGTGATTGCCGCAGTCGTTCTCGTAGCGGCCGCGGTCTTCGTGATAGCAGCCATGCTGCGCTAGCCAGACATGCTTCCGGAGCTCATTCGTACCCGAGGGCCAAGTCGTTGTGTGCATCTGTTGCGGCTATCGCAGCCTGGCCGAAAGCGACAGCGATCTGGTTCAAGGCCTTGACGAGGTCGCCGATGGCATACACCCCCTCGACCGAGGTCCGCTGATGCTTGTCGACGACGACGTAGCCGTCGTCGCAGCATTTGACGCCCATTGCCAGCGCGAGCTCGGAACGCACCCGGCAACCCATCGCCGGATAGATGACGTCAAAATGGCGCACGGCGCCGTCCCCGAAGACGGCATCGTAGCCGCTGCCGGCAGGAACAAACCTTTCGAAGGCATCGCAAATGGCAATGTTTCCTTCCATCGCCACGCGCCGCGTGCTGGCCGAAAAATCCGGAAGATAGCGAGCCAGCATTGTGACGTGCTGCGTATACTGCTTGAGGAACATGGCCTCTCGCAGTGCCTTCGCCTCCTCCCCGATGACGGCGACCCGATGATCAATGACTTCGTAGCCGTCGCAAACCGGGCATAGGCGTACGCTGCCTCTGGCAATGGCCTCGCGCAAGTCCGGAATAGCAGGTACAAGGTCGACAATACCCGTCGCCAGGAAAATCTTGCGGGCGCCGATCCGCCCTGCGTTTGTCTCGGCGCCAAACCCGCCTACGGTCGGCTCGATCGATGACACCTGACCCTCCACCAGTGTCGCTCCGTATTTGTCGGCCTGCGCACGAAGCCGGTGCAGAAGATCGGCGCCGCTGATCCCTTCCGGAAATCCCGGACAGTTGCGGCTTTCCGCAATCAGTGTGGCGCGCGCCTCATTCGCGTCCACCACGACGACCCGATGGCGGAACCTGCCGAGATAGATCGCGGCCGCCAATCCGGCAGGCCCGCCACCAACGATGAGGACATCCGCGTCAGTCCAGGATGAGGCTGAATGTCGGCGTTTGCGTACGGCTTGATCCATCCGCGCCGAACGCACTCGTGGGAAAGATGTTCCGGCGCCGAAAATCGAAGCCGCACGGGGCTGTCGCGGCAAGCGCTACCACTCGATCGCTGGCCGCGCGATCATCAGCCAGAAGATCCCGAGGACGGCAGCAAAGGCGGGAAAGCCAAAGGCGAACCACAGCCAGAAAAGCCTGATATACCGGGCCGGCAGCGGGGTGCCCGCTTTAGCGGCTGCGGATGCCAGATTACGCATCTCCATCTGCATCCATACCACCGGCAGCCAGAAAACGCCGGTGACGATGTAGAGTGCGATCGAGAGCACGATCCAGCCTTCGGAGAGCGGGTAACCGACCTGCCAGGCAAGCGCGACGCCGGTTATCGGCTGCGCCACAACCGCGGTTGCCGTGAAGAGGAAATCGGCGATTACCACGATGCGCGCCACGGCCGCAATCGTTGCCGCATTGCCGGTCCTGTGGGCGAGAAGCATGAAGAAGGCGATGCCGGCGCCGGTGCCAAGCAGCACACTGGCACCGATGACATGCAGGTACTTCAGCACGAAATAAAGCATCAGCGCTCCTCCAGTATTGCCAAGGCAACAAAGTGCAGGACGATGATCGGCAAGACCTTCAAGAATGGCCCAAGCGGTTCGTTCCAAAGGTCCGGGCGCAGGAAGGTGCCCAGGATCAGATAAAACAGCGAGAGCGCAATACCAGCGTAGAGGCCTTTTCGCGCCGTTGGCCGCCAGGCTATGAGCGCGCCGACAAGGATGTCGGCGAGAGCGCCGGCGACTACGGTCGGCGCCGACAACATCCCGGCCCCGGTGCTTTGCATGAGGCCGATGCCGTTGCCGAAGCCAGTGGTCAGCGACACAATCCCCGTCATGATCCAGAAGAAGGGCAGGACGACGAAGATCGCAGGTTTGGCGAAATAAAGCCCGGCAAACCATTTTTCCTGCACGGTTGCGGGATTGAGCGCGAGGAACTGCGCCAGGCTTTGTGGCTGTATGCCGGTCAAGGAAATCCAGTCCGAGGGATCTCCGATCGCCCCTCGTGTGATCTCCCTGGCGGCGTTGCTGCGCATCGGAGGCCGCCAGCCGAGCATCGCGGCAAGATCGCCGAGGCGGTAAAGAAGCCGCGCAACCCATCCCGGCAAGACAAGTCTCGATGCTGGAGCCCAGCCGAGCCAGCCGCGGAAAGTGCCGACGATCTCGTCCATGGTCAGCTGTTCGGGGCCGGCAAGTTCCAGCGCAATACGGGACCGACTGCCGGGATCGAGAAAGAAGAGCACCGTCGAGACCACATCCTCGAGCTGCACAACCTGCAGCCGGCCGGTATCGGGCATCGACGGCAGGACCGGCAGCGAGGCCAGACCGCGAAACAACGCACTGGCTCCAAACACAGGCCGGCCGAGCACGACGGAAGGGCGAAGGATAATCCAGTCCAGATCAAGCGCCATCAGAGCCTGATCGCCGGCATGTTTCGTCGCCGAGAACGACGAAGGCTGTGCACGATCCACACCCATTGCAGAGAAGTGGATCACCTTGGCAACGCCGGCCCGCGCGCAGGCGAGAAAAAGAGCCGCCGCCGCATCGCGATGAACCTGCCCGGTGTTTTCGCGGGGACTATCCTGCAGAACGCCGGCACAATTCACGACGGCATCGATGCCGGTGAGATGCGGCAGCCAATCTTCAGGGCGTAGCGCGGTCGCCATGTCCAGCACCAATGATTGGTAGCCGCGAGCTCCATTGTCCCGAGGGCTGCGGACGATGCCGACCACCTCATGGCCTTCGGAAACGAGGCGGGCGCAGACCGAAGCGCCGATCAGGCCAGTGGCGCCGACGACGAGGACTCTCATTGGATTTCGATCTCGGCCGCTGGAGGCATATTGTTCACTTTACTCTCCGGCCCGCGAATATTCGACGTGCTCTCTCGCGCGAGAACTGTCCGGGCAGCGCGGAACAAAACCATCGACCGCGGGATTTAGGACAGCAGCAGGAGATCCATCATGGACAGGGAAGAGCGTATCAGGCGACGAGCCCATGAAATATGGGAGCGTGAAGGCCGTCCGGAAGGGCGGGAGCGGGAGCATTGGGATCGGGCTGTCCAAGAGATCGAGGCAGAGGGTTCCGAAGCAGAACGAGGTCCGGTCGTTCCCGACCCGACCGTTGGAGCCGGCTCCGATCCCGTACAGGCGACGCGCGGAGCTAACCGCAAGCCGAAATCTTGACCGGCTGTCCGGCACGGAAAGGAAAATGCCCATGCCTCGTCTTATCTCCTTGGGAGTGATCGTAGTGGCGGTACTCTTCATCGTTTGGCTGTGGGCCGACCAGACCGGCCAGACCAGCGTCGAGACCCAGCCCGCGCCCCATGCCATAGACCAGGATGGATGACGCCCGCCAAATTCCATTCCGAACAGGGCCTGCAAGGCTCGCAGTTGACGCGATCCTCGCCTAGGTCGAGGGCGCGGCATCCTCATTCCTGTACTCCTGAATAAGGCCAAGGATTTGCGATCGAACCAACTCGCGAGCCTCGGGCTGAACGAACGGCATCAGGAGTTCGACCCTCTCCTCGATCTTCTCGGGAAGGTCCGCGGCAGGATCGATGAGATCGTTACCGTGCGCGTAGAGATTGTCCGTCAGCTTTTTGTCGAGGTCGGAAAAAATACCCATCCATCTGCTCCAAGCCAGCTTCTCTGCTTTAATTGGGAGGCTGACGAATTGTTCCGCCGGGGCGGTCGCTAACTAAAGAGCT
Source organism: Mesorhizobium robiniae (assembly GCF_040545535.1). Classification (NCBI taxonomy): domain Bacteria; kingdom Pseudomonadati; phylum Pseudomonadota; class Alphaproteobacteria; order Hyphomicrobiales; family Phyllobacteriaceae; genus Mesorhizobium; species Mesorhizobium robiniae. The sequence continues at coordinate 118,329 of NZ_JBEPMC010000010.1, read as the reverse complement.
GCTTGCCCACCGAAGCGTGCCGGCATTGGCCCGCAGGATCGCGATTATTGCTGGTCCGGCATCTCGGTATTCTCCCGGGGATTCTTCTTGACGCCCGCCGCAGGCGAGGTGTCGGCCGGGGCGTTGCCACCTTGGTTCTGCTCAGGCGCTCTTTTAACCGGCGAGGTTTGCCAGCCCATGTCGCCGTACAGAAAGCCTATGAGAAAGCCGACGATAATAATCGCGGCTATGGCCAGCGAAAGTATAGCGTTGCGTCGCTGCATGTCCGGCTCCTTCCTGCGAGCCGAACAGCCGGTGGCGAAAATGGTTCCCATCTACAGGAATGCGCGTGCAACATACGTTGCGCACCCAAGAAGACGCTTGAAGCTTCAGGCCGTGGAACTTCGCACCTCGCCGGCGGTTGACATGCACGAGTGATGAGCAGCGAGCGAAATGAGCTGTTCACCGACACTCTCGCAGCAGGAAGGAGACACCATGGGCAAAGAGAATACGACATCGAAGCCGGTAATCCGGCAGACGGATGCCGGCGGCTTGCCCCATCCAAGGCGGGACGCCGACAATACGGATGCGGGCGCGAAGCCGCCGACGCCGAAGACCGCCGGGACCTCAAAGCCCTCGACTGCTCCGCTGGACAATCCGGTGGCGAACCGCAATGCGGGCCGGCCGCGCCAGTCAGGCACCACACCACGGCCGTCCGAAAAGCCGCTGGACTGAGATCGATGGCCGGGGTCGAACGGGACGGCGGCTGCCTGTGTGGCGCCGTTCGCTTCAAAGTGAGCGGCGCTCCGCAGCGCGTCGGAATCTGCCACTGTCAGGATTGCCGACGCGCCAGCGGCAGCTTCTTCACGCCGTTCGGCGTCTGGCCCATTTCGGCCTATGAAGGCAGCGGAGAAATGAAGATATTCGCCAGACGCAGTTTCTGCCCGCAATGCGGTTCGCATATCGCCTGGCTGCGGGACAACGAGGCCGAGATCATGCTCGGCTCGCTCGACATGGCTCCCAGCGACCTCATTCCGGAGTATGAACTGTGGGTACCGCGCCGTGAGAACTGGCTCATGGCATTACCTTGGGCGGAGCAATTTGCCGGTGATCGCTTTCCGCCTTCCGATCCATGACGAGCTGCTGAAAGAAGTTAGGAAGTGCGGGCCAATTCAGCCAAGGCACTCAAAATGGCAGCCTGATCCGCCGGCTTGCGAACAAATTTGAAGGTGGCGAAGGCGGATGGAACATCGTGCGGTCCAAATCCGCTCAGACACGCGAACGGAATGTCGCGGGTTTGCAATTCTTCTGCAATTGCCAGGCTTGTCTCGCCATTCAGCTGAACATCCAGCAGCGCCACGTCGACATGATCTTCGCCGATAAGGCGAAGCGCCACCGCCACCGAGGGGGCCGGGCCAACGACCTGATGCCCCGAAGCGCGCAGACAAGCAGCGACGTCCTCGGCGATGAGCCATTCATCTTCGACCACCAGAACGCGCAGCCGGTCGCTCACGACGTCTCCTTGCGCGTCATTGGAAATGTGACCTGGACCTTAAGGCCATCATTGTTGAAGGCGGTCTCGACGTTTCCGCCCAGCCTGTAGCCGATCTCGCCCTGCAACAGGGAAAGCCCGAAACCGTTTACTTCGGGCTTTCTCACCGGCGGGCCGTCTCTTTCGCGCCAGGCGAGCGTGAAGACATCGCCCTCGCCTGACCATTTCACTACGACCCTGCCCTGGGGTTTCGACAGCGCACCATATTTGGCGGCGTTGGTCGCCAGTTCATGGATGGCCATGCTGAGGGAAAGACCCTGTTGCGGACTGAGCTTCACTTCAGCCCCGTCAAGCTCGAACCGGTCGATGCCGAAAGGTTCGAGTTCCTGGCGCAACAGTTCGTTGATAGCGGCTTCTTTCCAGCGCTCCTTCGACAACAGCCCATAAGCCCGCGACATGGCATGCAAACGACCGATCAATGCCTCGGCGAACTCCTCCTTCGTTTCCGAATTTTCGCGGGTGCGGTTGGCGATGCTGGCGACGACCGCCAGCATGTTCTTGACGCGATGGTTCAGCTCCGAAATGAGCACCTGGTCTTGCTTTTCCGCCTCGGCCAAGGAGGTGACGTCGACCAACGTGACCACAACGCCCTGAATTCTATCGTCCTTATCGCGATAGGGATTGATGCGAACCATATGAAACCGGCCCTGGGCGTCGCGCGCCGGGTGATGGTTCAGGGTCTCTCCGGTTTCGAACACGGCATCGATGTGCTGTTTCAGCTCGGGATAGTCGAGCTGACTCGAAAGTTCGGTCAGTGGCCGGCCGACGTCGGATGGACGCAGGCTGAAGAACGACGAGGCCGCCGGCGTAAAGGTGCGCATCACCAGATTGCGGTCGAGAAAAATGGTTGCGATCTGGGTGCTCTCGAACAGATTCCGCAAGTCGCTGTTGGCGTGATCGAGCTCCTCGATCTTGCTGGTCAGTTCCGAATTGATGGTGTTGAGCTCCTCGTTGAGCGACTGCATCTCCTCCTTCGACGCCTCAAGCTCCTCGTTGGTCGACTGCGCCTCCTCATTGACGGAGACGAGTTCCTCGTTCGACGATTTCACCTCTTCCAGGGCGGTTTCGTACTCCTCGATCGTCGATTGCAGTCGCTCGCGCGTGTCGCGCAGCTCCCGCTCGAGATCCGCAGTGCCTTCGCTATCGCGCTCTTCGCGTCCCACGTCCGACCGCGCCTGCACCGGGCCCGATGGTTCGAACAGGACAAGATACAGCCGTTCGCCCTTGCCGCGTTCGGCCAGGGGCTCGACTGTGAGTTTGATCGACTGGACCGGTTCGTCGTCCTCATCGACGATGACATTTTCCCGCACCACGGTGCGGCGCGTCGCGACCGCTTCCCGCAACGCCGCACGCAGGTCGAGCCGCAGCCCGCGGCGGGCCAAAGTCAGCACTTGCCGGCTTGGAATGCCTTGTGGCGCTTCGAGATATCTGCCGGTCCGGGCCGAATAGTAGACGATGTCACCGTCGCCATTGACCAGGACATGCGGCGGCGCGAAACGCTCCAGCACCTGTGCCTCGACCGCCTGCCGAAGCGGATAGCTGGCGGTCCCTTTCTTCGACCGCATGCCTTCGGGCAGAAAGGCGCCCGAACGGCCGTCGCCGATCAGCGTCGGCAGCGTTATATGGGGCGAGGCATGTTCCCGTGCCTGAAAAATGCGCTGCTTCTTATCCACCGTGGCGAAGAGGTTGTCGTGCTGGCCGACGCTTTCGGACGTGCCGAGGAAAAGGTAACCGCCCGGCCTCAGCGCGTAATGGAAGATCGGAATAACCCGGTTCTGGATGTTCGAGCCGAAATAGATCAGCAGATTGCGGCATGAAACCATGTCCATGCGTGAAAACGGCGGGTCGCGGACGACGCTGTGAGGGGAAAAGACGCACAACTCCCGTACCTCGTTGGCTAGCACGTAACTGTCGCCGTCGCTGCTGAAAAAACGCTGCTTGCGTTCGGGCGAAACCCCCTGCAGCAATGCCGCGGGGTAACGTGCCGCACGCGCCACCGCGAGTGCCGCCTCATCGATGTCAGTCGCAAATATTTGGACGCGTGGCGTAACCGAGAGCGTCTCCATGTGTTCGCGCATCAGCATGCCGATGGAAAACACCTCCTCACCGGTGGCGCAGCCAGGCACCCAGATCCTGACGGCGTCGCTGGCAGTCTTGCCCTCGAACAGCTGCGGGATAATCTTCTCCTCGAGCAGCTTGAAGGCATCGGGATCACGGAAAAAATCAGTGACGTTGATCAAAAGATCGCGAAAAAGGTCCATCGCCTCGCGAGGGTCCTTCTTCAGCCATTCGACATAGGCTGCAATCGACTGAAGCTGCGCGATCTGCATGCGCCGTTTTACGCGACGCAGGAATGTCTTGGCCTTGTAGCCGGAGAAGTCGTGACCAGAATGACCGCGCAGAATGGCGTAGATTTCCTCACGCAGCCGATCGATGTCTGCCGCACCGTTCCCGCCGCCGTCCTCGGCGATTCCGTTCAGCATATCGAAGCTGCGGGCAAAGCCCTCAAGCTTCGCGCCAATCTCGTCGGCCGGCGCCGCAATGTCGACCAGCCCGCTGGAGATCGCGCTTCGCGGCATGTCGGGGTTGCGCGGACCGTGACCGTTCGGAGCTTGGGCGACCGTCAATCCGCCCCGCTCCTTGATCGCCTTTGCGCCCAGCGTGCCGTCGGAATCGCCGCCCGACAAAATGACCCCGACCGCATATTCGCCCTGATCTTCGGCAAGCGCGCTGAAGAAGATGTCGATCGGCTTGCGCTCGCGGTTGAGCACATTCGACGGCCGCAGGTGCAGCACCCCTTTCTCGATCGTGAGAACGACGTTGTGGGGCATCACATAAATGTGGTCGGATAGGACGGTGGTGCCGTCCTCGACGACGATAACCGGCATCCGCGTATAACGCCCGACCACCTCGTGAAGCAGGCTTTCGCGCTCCGGGCTGAGATGGGTAACGATGACGAACGCCATGCCGGGCTGGCCGCTGAGGCCTTTGAATAGCCCCTCCATCGCAGGGATGCCGCCGGCTGAAGCGCCGACGCCCACAATGGGAAATCTCTTCATCTGGGATGTCACCGCACGCCCCTGGTTGAACAGCCTCGACCACAGGGCGGCCAAATTGACCCAAACCACGATCGGGCTGAACGCAAAGCCAGCATATAACGGACGAGAGGACCGGAACAAGTCAGCGCACAAGGCGTTAACTTCAGGAACTTTTGTGGTAATTTCAATGTCAAAACGAACACCTGATCTAAAGCCGACAAAACAAACGTTGCTGCGATCCTCGGAACTGCCGGGCTTTGCTGCAACCGATCCCATTCCGCCCCGAATGCTCGCCTTGGCGAAACGATTGCAGGAAGCCTTGCAGCAGCATGTCGAACAGGCCCGCGCCGACAATTGGAAATCTCGCTCTAGGAAAGGACGATGAGGTGCGCGATCTGCGAGGGGTGCACATCCTGATCGTGGAAGACGACTGGGTATTGGCCGGCGATCTTGCCAGGTACTTCGGCAATATGGGCGCGGTCGTCCTCGGCCCTGCAGCGACAGTCGAGCAGGCGTCAGCGCATACCGAGACGGCCGAGGCGGCGATCCTCGACGTCAATCTCAACGGGCGGCGGGTGTTTCCGATCGCAGACGAACTGATGCGCCGCGGCGTGCCTTTCGTCTTCTTCAGCGGCGACGAGGACATCGTCATCCCGGAACGTCTGCGCCACGCCAGCAATCTTCGAAAATCATCGGATAGCCACGCCATCTTCGATGCCTTGTTCCCTCCCGAAATGTCGGCCTTGGCGGGCAGCCCTCCCGTGAACCTGTCCGACAACGTGTTTTCACTCTTGCCGAAGCTCAGGCTCGCGGCGCGTCTGCTGCTGGGCGACGTGGGCGCTTCCGACCGGCTGGTCGAGCGAACGCTGGAGCGAGCCATCGGCGAGATCGACAGGAGGCGGGCCGGCGTGTCGACCGAAGATTGGCTGAACGGCATCATGCGAAGCGTCGCCCGGTCGAGCGGAACGAGCCTGTTGCACTGAAGCGCGATCGATCGCAGACGATCGAGGTCCTGGTCTCTTTTATTGATTCTCTTATTTTCTCCATCGGGCCTGACCGCTCGATATCCGATGCAAGACTCCGAAAAAGCACACTAATTCAGCGGTCTGGGGTGAAACTCTCCATCGAAATGCAAGGTGCCCTAAGAGCTACCGAGGGACCAACGACGCGGCGGCCCCATCAGCCACCCTGGTTTCGCTCGACGAACTTGTTGAACCGGCTGGTTTTTCCGCCACCGGTTTCGTCCTGGTAGAGGAAGGCCAGATTGTTCTCGTCAAAAATCCGGAAGAACTCGTCCCATTCGACGGCTTCGAACTCCTCCTCGGGTTCGCCAAAATCGATCCGCAGGATGCCGCCCTCGCCCTTGGTGCGTATCACAGCAGGTCGGCCACCCCGATCTTCGGCCCACTGGCGGATCTCGTCGTGATTGGTAGTCGTCTTCGAGTCAGACATTGAAATCTCCTTTCGATCCGGGCTTTGCGAGCTTCACGGCCGGGTCTGGCGCGCCACTGCTCGATGACAGCTACCTGTCTGTCCGCTGCTTCCGACCACGGCCGGATCAGCGCCCTAACCCCAAACAAGCTGCAATGTTCCGCAGGCCTAAGGCCTGTTCGCGATGCGTTCACCTCGGTTCGAGGGACCCAAAACCATCTTTGTTGAAGGAGAGGGAACAAACCTTTTGCCAAACAGTTCGGGGCGCCAAGGCCATCTGCGCAAGGAGTTGTCGTGAAACGCATATTGGTTACCGGGGGCTGCGGTTTCATCGGCCGCCACGTCGTTCAGGAACTCGTCGAACATGGTTATGCCGCCTGCATTCTCGATGCGCTGCTGGAACAAGTGCACGGGGGCGAGGCGATCAGCCTGCCGGCGGGAGCCGAACTGATCAAGGGCGACGTTCGCGACCGCGACGCCGTCGCCGAGGCGCTTCAAGGCGTCGACGCCGTCATCCATCTGGCGGCTGAGGTCGGCGTCGGCCAATCCATGTACGAGATCGCCCGCTATGTCGGCGCAAACGACCTCGGCACCGCCACTTTGCTTGAAGCGCTGATCAAACATCCGGTCGAGCGGATCGTCGTCGCTTCGTCGATGAGCGTCTACGGCGAGGGCCTCTATGCGACGCCGGACGGTCGGCGCGTCGACAATGCACGGCGGCAGCCGAGCGACATCAAGAGCAGCCAATGGAACCCGCTGTCGGCGGCGAATGAAAGCCTGTCGCCGCTGCCGACGGACGAGGAAAAGCCGGTCGATCTCGCCTCGATCTATGCGCTGACGAAATATGCTCAGGAGCGCGCCGTGCTAATCTTCGGGGATGCCTATGGCGTCGATGCGGTGGCGCTGCGCCTGTTCAATGTCTTCGGCGCCGGACAGGCGCTCTCAAACCCGTATACCGGCGTCTTGGCGAACTTCGCCTCGCGGCTCGCCAATGGCCAGCGGCCGATGATCTTCGAAGATGGCGAGCAGAAACGCGATTTCGTCCATGTGCGCGACGTCGCCCGCGCGTTTCGCCTGGCCTTGGAACAGCGCCAGGCGCGCGGCCATGTCATCAATATCGGCAGCGGAAAGGCCTATGCGATCAGCGAAGTCGCCCGGCTGCTCGCCGATGCGATGGGCTTGCCGGGGCGGCAGCCTGAAATCCTCGGCAAGGCGCGCTCCGGCGATATCCGCAACTGCTTCGCCGACATCGCGAAGGCGCGTGAATTGCTCGGCTTCGAACCGCGGCACCGGCTGGAGCATTCCCTCGACGAGTTCGTCGCTTGGGTTCGCAACACGGTTGCCATCGACCGCGGCGCCGACATGAAACGGGAGCTCGAAGAGCGGGGACTGGTGTCATGAGGCCCGATGGTTTTCGCGAAGCGCCGGTCACCATCGTCGGCGGCAGCGGTTTCATCGGCTCGAACCTCGCCGACAGCCTGTTGTCTGACGGCGTGCCGGTGCTGGTCATCGACAATCTCAGCCGTCCGGGCGTGGAGCAGAACCTCGCATGGCTGGCGCAGAAGCACGGCGATCGCCTTGCCGTTGAGACCGTCGATGTCCGGAATGCGGACGTTCTGGCGCCGCTTGTGGCGCACTCCAGGGCGATATTCCATCTTGCCGCGCAGACCGCCGTCACCACGAGCCTCGTCCAGCCAAGCGAAGATTTCGACATCAATCTTCGCGGGACATTCAACATCCTGGAAGCCGCCCGCCGGAGCGGCAAGCGCATCCCTGTGATCTTCGCCAGCACCAACAAGGTCTATGGCGGCCTGCCCGATGTCACGGTGCGCGAAGAGCACGACCGGTGCGTGCCCTGCGACGCCGGCATCCGCGCCAACGGCATAGACGAGACCTGCGGCCTCGACTTCTGCACGCCCTATGGCTGCTCCAAAGGCGCGGCCGATCAATATGTGCTCGACTATGCCAAGTCGTACGGCCTGCCGACCGCGGTCCTGCGCATGAGCTGCATCTATGGACCGCGCCAGTTCGGCACGGAGGACCAGGGCTGGGTCGCCCATTTTCTGCTCAGCGCGCTTTCCGGCCGGCCGATCACAATCTACGGCAACGGCAAGCAGGTGCGCGACATACTTCATGTCTCCGATGCCGTTGCCGCCTATCGCGCGGTACTTGCGGGGATTGAGGACATCGGGGGCCAAGCATTCAATCTCGGCGGCGGACCGGACAACGCCGTCAGCCTGCGCATGCTGCTCAAGGAGATCGGCGAGCTGACCGGGCGGAGCCTTTCGATCCGCTACGACCGGGAACGCACCGGCGACCAGCCGTTCTTTGTTGCCGATACCCGCAAGATAGAAGCGAGGCTCGGCTGGAAAGCGCAGGTCTCCTGGCGCGACGGCATCCGCGATCTCACCGACTGGCTGCAGCGTCATCGCCTTGAGCCGCAAGCCGAAGCAGCGAGGTACGTGGCATGAAAGTCGCCCTGGTCAATCCGTTCTGGACCTACGAAGACAGCATCTATTTCGGCTGCCGCCAGCCGCATCTGCCGCTGGAGCTGGGCTACTCGAAGGCTTTGCTGGAGGCTGACGGTCATGAGGTGCTGATGCTGGACGGGCAAATCCAGAAACTGGACAACGCGATGCTTGCCGATCGCGTCGCCGCCTTCGCGCCGGCCATAACCGTCGTCAGCACGGCGCCGACCTATCTGTTCTGGCGCTGCGCGCCGCCCGAGTTGCGCGTGCCCGCCGATTTCCTCAACCGCCTCGCCGGCCGCGGCGGCCGCACGGTCGCTGTCGGACCGCACGGTTCGGCGACGCCGACGCCGACGCTGCGCAAGCTTGGCGTCGACGTCGTCGTGCGCGGCGAATGCGAAGAGATCGTCGCGGAACTCGCCAGCCGTGACGACTGGAGCGCGGTGCCCCATACCGCCCATCTCCACGGGGGAAAACTGGTCGGCAATGGCGGCGTCCACGCCAGTTCCTTTGTCGGTCATCCGCCCCTCGAATGGCCGTCCGATTGGATTGCCGCCCATCCGCACCATCACCACAGGTTCGATGACAACCAAGTGGGTTTCGGAGCGGAGGTCGAGGCGTCCCGCGGCTGCCCCTACAATTGCAGCTTCTGCGCCAAGATCGATTTCCGCGACGCCTACCGCCGCCGAAACCACGATGCGGTCATGGCGGAAATCGACCGCCTGATCGGACAAGGCGTCGGCTACATCTATTTTATCGACGAGATCTTCCTGCCGCAGAAAGCGCTGCTGGAAGCATTGGTCGATCGCGACGTCAAGTTCGGCGTGCAGACCCGCATCGATCTCTGGAAGCCGGAACTTCTCGAATTGCTGGGTGCCGCCGGCTGCGTTTCGATCGAGGCCGGTCTCGAAAGCCTGACCGTGGAAGGCCGGGCCATGCTGGCAAAGCGTTGCCGGCTGGGCACCGAGGAACTGGCTGCGCTGCTGGTCAATGCACGACGTCACGTTCCGTTCGTCCAGGCCAATCTGATCGGCGTGGTCGAGGACGATCCCGCGTTGGTCGATCATTGGCGCAAGCACCTCATCGACCGTGGTGTGTGGGCCAACGAACCGGTGCCGCTCTATCCCTACCCCAGTTCGCCCAGCTATCGCGAGATCTGGGGCGAGCCGGATGATCTCGCCTGGGAGCGCGCCCATGAGCACTATCTGGCCTCGTTCCGGACATTCAGTGACATCCAGGAGAAGCGTCCACGTGCGCTGGCCGAGTTGGAGGCCACATGTTGCAGTCACTGATCCGGCGTTCGCGGCGAATCCTGATGACCGTCGATGCCGTCGGCGGCGTCTGGCGCTACGCGCTTGATCTGGCGCGGGAGCTGGCTCAGGGCGGCGACAGCATCGTGCTTGCCGGATTGGGGCCGGAGCCGTCCGAGGAGCAGGCGAAGGAGGCGCAGGCTTTCGCAGCCCTGGTGTGGCTCAAGACACCGCCGGACTGGACGACCAGGAATGAGGCCGATCTGGACAGGTTGCCGCAGGAACTGGGGCCACTTGTTCGTGATTATGCGATCGACCTCGTCCATCTCAATGCGCCGACGCAGGCCGTGGGACTTGATGTGCCGTGCCCTGTCGTGGCGGTGTCGCATTCCTGCGTCGTGACGTGGCTCCGCGCCGTCAAGGGACTGGCCGCGGACGGCGAATGGGGCTGGCAGAAGGACCGCAACAGACGCGGTTTCGATTGGGCAAATGCGGTTATCGCGCCCAGCCGCAGCCATGCCGACATGCTCGAAGCCTGCTACGGACCGATCGCCCGCCTGAGCGTCGTCAGCAACGGCACGCGGCCGGGTCCAAGAGCACAGAGGCGGGAAGCAGTGGTTCTCGCCGCCGCGCGTTGGTGGGATGAAGGCAAGAACGCAGCTACGCTGGATCAGGCGGCATCGCTGACCAAATGGCCGGTCTTCGCTGCCGGGCCGCTGCAGGGCGCCGATGGGCAACGCGCCAGGTTCTGCAACGTCATCCCTCTTGGCTCTGTCTACTACGATGAGGTGCGTCTGTTGATGGGGCGGGCCGGTATCTTCGTATCGCCGTCAGTCTACGAACCCTTCGGCCTTGCCGTTCTGGAGGCAGCCACATCGGCAACACCTCTGGTGCTTGCCGACATGCCAACCTATCGCGAACTGTGGGACGGCGCCGCCATGTTCTACGACGCCCATGATCCACGCGATCTCGCCAGATCTATCGATTGTCTCTCTTGCGACGCCCAGCATAGGCGCCGGCTCGGCGAAGCCGCCGCACGCCGAGCGCGCAAGTTTTCACCGGCAAGACAGGCGGCCGCCATGCGCGACATCTACGATCGGGCCGCCCTGGCCGTTGCGGAACGCTGACGATGCGGTTTGTATTCTATACCCATTCCGTCGTTTCCGACTGGAACCACGGCAACGCACATTTCCTGCGCGGCATCATGCGGGAGCTCGTTACGCGCGGCCACCAGGCGATCGCCCTGGAGCCCGCGGACGGCTGGAGCCGTTCGAACCTGCTGGCAGAGAAAGGCCCCTACGCGATCGAGCGCTTCAGGAAGGATTTTCCGGAGCTGATGCCGGTGACCTACGACGCCTCCTTCGACCATGAAGGCTGGGTTGCCGACGCCGATGTGGTGATCGTCCACGAATGGACGGACCCGGCCCTTGTCGCGCGCATCGGCAGGGCCAAGGCCAACGGAGGCGGTTTCACGCTTCTGTTCCACGACACCCATCATCGCGCCGTCTCGGCGACGCAGGCGATCTCGGCTCTGCGGCTGGAACATTATGACGGCGTGCTCACCTTCGGCGAAGCTTTGCGGCAAAGCTATCTTCGCGCCGGCTGGGGTAAACGTGCCTTCACCTGGCACGAGGCGGCGGATGCGCGCCTGTTCAAGCCGCATCCCGAGATCGACCCCACATCCGACGTCATCTGGATCGGCAACTGGGGCGATGACGAGCGCAGTGCCGAAATCAAGGAATTCCTGATCGGTCCGGTGGAAGAACTTGGCCTGAGCGGCACTGTTCATGGCGTGCGCTATCCACGCGAAGCGCTCGCCGATCTTGCCGCCGCCGGCCTGGGCTACGAAGGCTGGATCGCCAATGCCGACGTGCCTAAGGCATTCGCAGCACATCGCGTTACCGTCCATATCCCGCGGCGTCCGTATCGGGAGAGCCTGCCCGGAATCCCGACGATCCGCATGTTCGAGGCGCTCGCCTGCGGCATCCCGCTCGTTTCGGCGCCTTGGGCCGACGTCGAACAACTCTTCAGGCCAGGCATCGACTTCCTTTTCGCCCGCGACGGAGCCGAGATGAACCGTCATCTGCGCAATGTGCTGGACGATGCTGACCTGGCCGCCTCTCTCGTGAAATCCGGGCTCGAAACCATCCGGGCGCGACACACATGCCGGCATCGGGCGGACGAGTTGTTCGACGTGCTCGCCGAATGCGGCAATCGCCAAGCCGCCAATCCCATCGCCATAGAGGAGACAGTTGCATGAAGATTGCCTTTTACGGATCGAGCCTGCTGTCTTCCTATTGGAACGGCGCGGCGACCTATTACCGCGGATTGCTCAAGGCTCTTTCCCAGCTCGGCTACGAGATCACATTCTACGAACCGGACGTCTACGACAGGCAGAAGAACCGCGACATCGAGGCACCGGACTGGTGCAATGTCGTCATCTACGAGGCGACCCCGCATGCGCTGATGCAGGTGGCAGCAAGCGCCGGCGAAGCCGACATCGTCGTCAAGGCGAGCGGCGTAGGCTTCGAGGACGAGGTGCTGCTGCGGGCGGTTCTGGACCACGCCCGCGCCGATGCGCTGACGGTGTTCTGGGATGTCGACGCACCGGCCACTCTGGGCCAGTTGCGCGACGAACCGGACCACCCCCTGCACCGCGCGTTGCGGGAGATCGACCTTGTCCTCACCTATGGCGGCGGCGACCCCGTCGTCTGGGCCTATCGTGCGCTGGGGGCGGCCGAGTGCGTGCCGATCTACAATGCGCTCGATCCCGAAACGCATCATCCGGTAGCGAAGGATAAGCGCTTCGCTTGCGACCTCGCCTTCCTCGGCAACCGCCTGCCGGACCGCGAAGCGCGCGTCGAGGCGTTCTTCCTCGACCCGGCCAGCCGTTCGGGCGAGCAGCGTTTCCTGCTCGGCGGATCGGGTTGGGGCGACAAGCAGCTTCCGGCAAATGTCGCCTGGCTCGGCCACGTCGGCACGCGCGACCACAATGCGTTCAACGTCACACCCAAGGCGGTGCTGAACATCAGCCGCGACAGCATGGCCGCCAATGGTTTTTCACCTGCCACACGCGTCTTCGAGGCTGCGGGTGCCGGCGCATGCCTCATCACCGACGCCTGGCTCGGCGTCGAATTGTTCCTGGTCCCAGGGGAAGAGATCCTGGTGGCGCGCGACGGCGACGATGTCGCCGAAATCATGCGGACCCTCACACCCCAGCGGGCAAAGGCGATCGGCGCAGCTGCGCTTCGGCGCGTTCTGGCCGAGCATACTTATGCGTTAAGGGCAGATGTGGCCGACGCTGTCTTCAGGCGTCATTTCGAGCGCCCCACCGTGGAGGCAGCGGAATGACCAAGCGGCTCGATATCGTCTTCCTTGGCCTGTCCTTGTCCTCTTCGTGGGGAAACGGCCACGCCACGACCTTTCGGGGGTTGCTGACGGGCTTGCACGAGCTCGGCCATCGCGTCACCTTCCTCGAGCGCGACGTGCCTTGGTACGCAAACCATCGTGATCTGCGCGACCCGGATTTCTGCACGTTGCGCTACTACGAGACGACGAACGATCTTCGTGGGAAACACGCCCGCTGCCTGAAGCAGGCCGATGTCGTGGTGGTTGGGTCCTTCGTTCCGGAGGGGCGAGCAGTCGTCGACATCGCCGCGTCCTTGTGCACGGGGCAGTTCTGCTTCTACGACATCGACACGCCAGTCACGCTGGCAAAACTCGTAGCGGATGATTGCGACTACATCTGCCGGCGGCAGATTCCGTATTTCGACGTCTATTTCTCATTCACCGGCGGGCCGACGCTCGCCCGTTTGGCGGCGGACTTCGGTGCACGGCGCGCCGAGCCGCTCTACTGCTCCGTCGATCCAGAACGGCATCGCCGAACGGCCGATCCGATCTGCTGGGATCTTGGCTACCTCGGCACCTACAGCGCGGACCGGCAGCCGACGCTGGATACTCTCCTGCTTGAACCGGCAAGACGCATGCCGGACCGTCGCTTCGTCGTAGCCGGCTCCCAGTTCCCGTCCGAGACCGTCTGGCCGAGCAATGTCGATCGGATCGAGCATTTACCGCCCGCGGACCACGCCGCCTTCTACAGCCGCCAGCGCTATACGTTGAACGTCACACGCAGCTCCATGATAGCGGCTGGATGGTCTCCCAGCGTACGCCTCTTCGAGGCGGCTGCCTGTGGCACGGCGATCATCAGCGATCGCTGGCCAGGTCTGGATAGCTTCTTTCCGGCAGCCACGATCAACACCGCCGGCCAAGCCGAAGACGTGATCGGCATCCTGTCCAGGCAATCCGACCGCGCCAGGCTGGCCATGGCCAAGCGGGCACGCGAAACGATCCTGGCAGCACATACCGGCGCCGCGAGAGCTCGCGAATTCGTTTTGCTGCTGGCGCGATCAAGATCGGCACGTTCGGCCCTCGATCTGGACGTCGAAAGTGCAGCATGACTGGCAGACAGGAGAAAATAGAGATGCGGCAATCAAGAAGGACGCAACGGACCAAAACGGCGCTTGTCGCCGGCGGCGCGGGTTTCCTCGGTTCGCATCTTTGCGAAACACTGCTTCAGGCCGGCTACCGCGTGATCTGTGTCGATAACTTCCTTACCGGCCGGATGGAAAACATCATATCGATCATGGACGATCGGCGTTTTCGGTTGATCGAGCAGGATATCTGCCGACCGCTGGAAGTTACCGAGCCGGTGGACCGCATTTTCAACCTGGCATGCGCGGCATCGCCGCCGCGCTACCAAGCCGATCCGGTTCACACCACGCGAACCTGCGTGATCGGAACCCTCAATCTGCTTGAGCTAGCCGCCCGAAACAATGCGCGCTTCCTGCAGGCATCGACAAGCGAAGTGTACGGCGATCCGGAACAGCACCCGCAAAGGGAGGACTATGTCGGCCACGTGAACTGCACCGGTCCCCGCGCCTGTTATGATGAAGGCAAGCGAACCGCAGAAACCTTGTGCTTCGACTATTTGAGAACCGAAATGGCCGACATCCGGGTCGCGCGCATCTTCAACACCTATGGTCCGAGGATGGATCCTGCCGACGGCCGGATCGTCTCGAACCTGGTGATGCAGGCCCTCGAGAGGAGACCCCTGACGATATTCGGCGACGGGCTGCAGACCAGATCGTTCTGCTACGTCTCGGATCTGGTCGACGGTTTGATCCGCCTCATGGATATCGATCCCAATCCGCGCCAACCGGTCAATCTGGGCAATCCCGGGGAATTCACCGTTCTTCAGCTGGCCGGATTGGTGAGAGATATGACCCGCAGCAAGTCGGTGTTCAAATTCCTGCCACTGCCGCAAGACGACCCTCGCCGGCGGCAGCCGGACATTTCCCGTGCAAAGACCCTTCTCAACTGGTCGCCAAAGGTGCCGCTCAAGCAAGGCCTGCTGCAGACGATCGGCTATTTTACGGAGCTCGAGGCCAGCCGTAACGAGGATCGAATTGCCCCGATTGCGACAAGCGTGAGGTCCGCTCCAGGCCGACTGCAAAATCTGCCGGCCTGAAGTCAAGGAGGAGCTGCGCGTTCCGGCATGGTGATGCGAGACCAGGACGTGCGAACGCGCGCTCTCACTTTTTCTCATTGCGGGAACATCCAGCCGAGCTCGCCGTTGGGCGAGGATACCGGCATGGAGAACGGACAGGTGCATCGAAAACGATCCGCCAAGGACATCGAGCAAATGGCCGCAAGGGAAACGGCTGCCTTTCTGCGCCGTGCCTCGATCACCTATCTTGAATGCTGTGTGAGCCTGATGATGACGCATCTTGAGCGCGAGGAAGTGGCCACCATCCTGGAAAAAGAAGCGGATATGCTGCGAAAGCTCGACTGAGGCTGCGCGCTCGGGCGTCGATCGCTCAGACAGCCTCAAATGCGGCGCGCGACATGGATCCCGCCATGGAGTTCGTGATTTTTCCAGGCCGCAAGGAACATTCCTGGCAACTGGCAGTTCGGCGCGAGGAACTTACCTTTCAACAGCGATGGCGGCAGTTTCGTGGGATCGAAAAAGGTACGGATTGGAATAGCCGGCGTCGGCAATTGCGCGTCTTCTCTTGTCCAGGGCCTCTCATATTATCGGGATGCCAGAGGTAATGAGCCGATACCGGGCCTGATGCATGCCGATCTCGGCGGCTATCATGTCGATGACATCGAGGTGGTCTGTGCCTTCGACGTCGCCAAGGGCAAAGTCGGACGCGATGTGGCGGAAGCCATATACGAGGCACCCAACAACACGTTCCGCTTTGCCGACGTCTCGGCTACCGGCGTTCACGTCGAGCGCGGACCGACGCTTGACGGCATCGGCAAATATCTGCGCGATGAGATCGAGGAGGCAGACGAGCCGGTCGCGAATATCAGCGCAGTGCTGCGGGAAAGCGGCGCAGACGTGCTGGTCTCCTATCTGCCGGTCGGCTCGGAAGAGGCGACGCGTTTTTATGCCGAATGCGCGCTCGAGGCCGGCTGCGCCTTCGTCAACTGCATTCCGGTTTTCATCGCTTCGCGGCCGGAATGGCGCCAGCTCTTCGAACAGCGTGGCCTGCCGCTGATCGGCGACGACATCAAAAGCCAGGTCGGCGCGACAATCGTGCACCGGTTGCTCGCCAATCTGTTCCGTGAGCGCGGCGTCCGCATCGACCGCACCTACCAGCTGAATTTCGGCGGCAACACCGATTTCCTCAACATGCTGGAACGCGAGCGGCTGGAATCGAAAAAAATTTCGAAGACGCAATCGGTGACCAGCCAACTCGACGTTCCCCTGGAGGCCGGCAACATCCATGTCGGCCCCAGCGACCACGTGCCTTGGCTCACCGATCGAAAATGGGCCTACATCCGTGTCGAAGGCACGACGTTCGGCGGCGTGCCGCTGAATGCAGAGCTGAAACTGGAGGTGTGGGATTCACCCAACTCGGCGGGCGTCGTGATCGACGCTGTCCGCTGCGCGAAGCTGGCGCTTGACCGCGGCATCGCAGGGGCGCTGACCGGCCCCTGCAGCTATTTCATGAAGTCGCCGCCTGAGCAGTTCACCGACGCCGAAGCACGCCTGCGTACGCTCTCTTTCATCGCCGGGAGGGACGAGCCTATGCTCGATGCCGCGGAATGACGACGTTCTTCTTGATCCGCCATGCGGCGCACGACAATGTCGGCGACTATCTTGCCGGACGCATGGCTGGAGTTTGCCTTGGCGAAACCGGCAGGTCACAAGCCTTGCGGCTGGCCAGCCACATGGCGTCGGAACCGCTTGCAGCCATCTGCTGCAGCCCGCGCGAACGAACATTGGAAACCGCAAAACCGATCGCAATCGCCTGCAGCCCCGACAAGGTCACAATCTGCCAAGAGCTCGACGAGATCGACTTCGGCGCGTGGTCGGGAAAGTCCTTCGAAGAGTTGAACCGGGACGCCGACTGGCAGGTGTGGAACAGTCAACGTCAGCAGGCGAGGACGCCCGGCGGCGAGACTATGCTGGACGTTCAGCAACGTATCATGTCGCTGATGCAGAAGCTTCGCACGCGCTATCAGAACCAGTCCGTGGCGCTGGTCAGCCACGCCGATGTGATCAAGGCTGCCGTCTGCAAGGTGCTCGGCTTGCCGCTGGGAGACTGTTTTCGCTTCGACATCGACCCCGCTTCGATCACCACGATCGTATCCGGTGACTGGGGCTCCAAGCTGATCCGATTAAACGAAGCCGCCTGACGAGGACTGCCGGATGCGAATGGTCATTTTCGGTCTCACCGTCACCTCCTCGTGGGGAAACGGACACGCAACGCTGTGGCGCGGGCTGATCCGGGCGCTCGGCGGGCTGGGCTGGTCCGTCACCTTCTTCGAACGCAACACTCCTTATTATGCCGGCGCGCGCGATCTTGATCATCTCGATGGCGGCAATGTCGTTCTCTATCCGGATTGGGAAGACATTCGCCATGTCGCGGAACAGGCGATCGGGCAATCGGACGTCGTCATCGTCACGTCCTATTGCCCCGACGCCATCGAGGCATCACGCCTGGCGCAGCAGACCTGTCACGGCCTGAAGGTCTTTTACGATCTTGACACCCCGGTCACACTCGCCCGGATCGAGCAAGGTCAACGGCCGGCATATTACGGGCCCGAAGGCCTTCGCGATTTCGATCTTGTCCTGAGCTACACCGGGGGAACCGCAATCGACGCGCTCAAGACACTTTTGGGCGCGCGCCATGTCCTGCCTCTCTACGGCCATGTCGATCCCGAGCGGCACCGCCCGGCGCAGCCCCGGGCCGAATTTGCCGGGGATCTGTCCTATCTCGGAACCTATGCCGCAGATCGCCAGGCCGGCGTCGAAAAGCTGCTGGTGCACACGGCAGCGCGCCTGCCGGACCACCGCTTCGTCATCGGCGGCGCCCAATACCCGCACGAATTTCCATGGAGCGACAACATCTTCTTTGTCAGGCACCTTCCGCCTGCGGATCATCCGGCCTTCTTCTGCTCATCGCGTCTGACGCTGAACGTGACCCGGGAGGCGATGGCAAAGAGGGGCTGGTGTCCTTCGGGCAGGCTGTTCGAGGCGGCAGCCTGTGGCGCGGCGATCGTGAGCGACACATGGCCCGGTCTGAGCAGTTTTTTTCAACCCGGCAGCGAGATCATCCTGGCGGACACCACCGATGACGTGGTCGCGGCAGTCTGCCTGCCCGACAGCGAAATTGACGCGATCCGGCGTCGTGCGCGCGAGCGGGTGCTGGACGAGCACACCTCTGCGCAGCGCGCCATGGAACTGGACCGCCTTCTGTCCGATTCACTGCAGGGCTCGACGGCGGGCGAGCCGTTGAAGGAAGCAATCTGATGTTGGGCATCGTCCCTGCTGCCGGGCGTGGCAGCCGCATTCAGCCGCTCGGCTTCTCGAAGGAATTGCTGCCGGTCGGCAGCCGCATCGACGGCCAGACCGAGCGTCCCTGCGCGGTGAGCGAATATCTGGTGCGTCGCATGGTGCGCAACGGCGTCGACAAGATCTGCTTCGTCATCGGTTCGGGAAAATCGGATATCCTCGAATATTATGCTGCCGGCTACAGCGACGCCTCCGCACTGTTTGTCGTGCAGCCCGCTCCTACCGGTCTTTGCGATGCGATCTTCCGCGCCGCGCCGCTCGTCGCGCCGGACGAGACGGTTCTGATCGGCCTGCCAGATACGATCTGGTTTCCGGAAGATGGCTTTTGCCGCATGCCGGACGACCGGCTGTCGTTTCTACTCTTCCCGGTGGATCGCCCGGAACTCTTCGATGCCGTCGTTCTCGACCAGGATGACCGAGTGAGAGAGATCCAGGTCAAGCAGCAGGACGCCGCAACGAACTGGATTTGGGGTGCATTCAAAATGCCCGGCCGCATCTTTCATCAGCTTGCGACGCTCTGGCGCGAGCGGGACCGCTATGACGAATACGTCGGCACATTGATCAACGCCTATCTAGCAACCGGCGGCGAAGCTTATGGCGTCAAGGCAGGCACCGCCTATGTCGACGTTGGGACTTTTAACGGCTACCGCACGGCACTTCGGCTGCTTGAAAATAACGACACTATTTTGGAGAATCCGAAAGACCTCCTATTCGTGCTGCAAGGGCAGTCGCAGATACCAAGCCTTCCAGGCGAAGGAGGCTAGCGATGCTGCATTCCAATGCCGAAATCCGCCGCCGCATCGATGCCCTGGGCCCGTGGTTCCACAATATGGAGTTGGCGGGCGTCGAAACCGCCCCCGACCATTTCCTCGGCAATTACCCATTGATCAAATGGCGCAAGTTCGCCGACGCCATTCCGGCCGATCTGTCCGGCAAGGCCGTGCTCGATATAGGCTGCAACGCCGGCTTCTACTCGATCGAGATGAAGCGACGCGGCGCCGGCCGCGTCCTCGGCATCGATTTCGATGAAGCCTATCTGGCGCAAGCGCGCTTCGCCGCCGAGATCGCGGACTGCGACATCGAATTCCAGCAGCTGTCGGTCTACGACGTCGGCGCCCTGCGGGAGAAATTCGAGATCGTCCTGTTCATGGGTGTGCTGTATCACCTGCGTCACCCGCTGCTCGCTCTCGACCTGATCCGCGAGCACGTCGCCGGCGACCTGATGATCTTCCAGTCCATGCAGCGCGGCAGCACCGATCTGCCTGCACTCGATGAGAATTATCCCTTCTGGACACACGATCTGTTCGACCGACCGGAGTTTCCGAAGCTGCATTTCATCGAGCATCGCTATGCTGACGACCCGACCAACTGGTGGGTTCCCAATCGCGCCTGCACGGAGGCGATGCTGCGCAGCGCCGGCTTCGAGATCGTGCTGCACCCGGAGCAGGAGGTCTATTTCTGCCGCGCAGCCGATGAGCCGGCCGGCGGCGGCGCCGTCTACCCTTGGAAAGGACCAACTTCATGATTGAAGCCGCGATGATCTGGAACGAGCCAAACAACAAGTCCCATTGGGACCCCGAACTCGACCCCGACTGGAGCCGCTTCGCCAATATGGCAATACTGGCCGCTGATGCGATCGCAGCGGAAAACCCCGCCGTGACCAAGATCCTGGGCGGCATTTCGCCGATCGATGCCGATTTCATGGCGCTCATGAAGCAGTATGGCGTGCTGGATCACGTCGATGCCGTCGGCGTGCATGGCTTCCCGCTCGACTGGAACCTTTGGCAGATTCAGGAATGGCCGCAGAAGATCGGCGAGATTTCGACCGTCACCGATCTTCCCGTATGGGTCAGCGAAGTTGGCGTGTCGAGCTTCGGTGCCGAGGAGGTCCAGCTCTGGGGCTTGCGCCGGACCGCCGAACTGCTGCTCGGCAATGCGCCGCACATCCAATGGTATAGCCTCTACGACCTTCCGCGCGAATGGGGGGCAACGACGCGTCACCGCGAAGCGGAAGGCTCCTCCTACTATCGCCACTTCTACATGGGCCTGCTGCGCGAAGACGGCACGCCCAAACCCGCGCTCGAGGAATTCCTGCGTTACACCCCGGCCATGGGACTGGCGCAGTGGTTTCATTTTGAAGATCCCCGGCTGGACGACGCCGTCGCCTGGCTGAAGCGTTTGGGCGTCACCAGTCTGCGTACCGGGCTTTCCTGGGCCGATAGTTTCAGGCCGAATGCGCTGGACTGGTACGACCGGCAAATGGAAGCGCTGGCCGATTTCGACGTGACCGTCACCTTCTGCTTCACGCCCGAGCATCGCGGAATGATGCCGCATCACACCAGTCCGCCGCTGGTGCCGGAGGAGTTCGCGGAATTCTGTGCGACGATGATCCGTCGCTATGCTCCCGGCATGGCTGTCTCGCCGGTCAGATCTGTGCGAGCTTCGGCAGCATGAGTGTGTCATGCAACGCCAAGCTGACAGGTCTGGAACGCTTGCCGAATTCGCGGCTCTGTTGCTAGGCACCGCACCGCACTCGTCGGACGGTGCCGAAATCATGATCGTTGTCGCGCATCCTGACGACGAGACCATCGGCATCGGCGGGCATCTTGCCGGATTGCGCGGATCTCGCATCGTTCATGTCACCGACGGCGCGCCGCGAGATCTTGACGACGCGCGGGCGCACGGCTTCGAGACGTGGCAGGACTACGCCGCGGCCCGCCAGAGGGAGTTGGAGACGGCGTTGTCGGCAGCGGGTTTTCCGTCGAAGGGACTGATCAGCCTCGGTTATCCCGACAAGCAAGCCGCCGGAAACCTTAGCTCGCTCGCACGGGAACTGATCGGCCTTTTGGCCGATCGCGATGTCAGCTTCGTCTGTACGCATCCTTATGAAGGTGGTCACCCTGATCATGACGCGACCGCCTTTGCCGTCCATGCGGCCTGCCATTTACTGCGCCGCGACGGACGCCAGGCGCCGGCCATCATCGAAATGGCGTTCTATTGCGCCGGACGCGAGGGCGCGGTCCTTCAGGACTTCAACAGTGATCTCGACATTGAGTGCATCGAACTGCACCTTACGGAAGCCGCTTTCGAACGCAAGCAATGCATGCTGGCCTGTCACCGGACGCAACAACGGACGCTGGCGCCGTTTGCAGCGCGCGTCGAACGTTTCCGGGTGGCGCCCGCCTATGATTTTTTGGCGCTGCCGAACAACGGCAGGCTTTATTACGATGCACTGCCGCTCGGCTTCGAGCCGGCGGTTTGGCTCCACGCCGCGGCGGCTGCGTATGAGGAGCTTCGGCTCGACCGGCCATGACCCTCACCGTCCTCAATGTCGCCTACTCTCTCGCGCCAGTCGGCCCGGATGCGGTTGGCGGTGCCGAGCAGGTCCTATCGACGCTCGATCAGGCACTCGTGCGCGCGGGACACGGTTCGATCGTGATCGGCTGCCAAGGCTCCAAAGCGGCAGGGGCCCTCATCGAGACACCTGCTGAACCAGGCGTGCTCGACGATGCGGCGAAGATACGTGCACAGCGCTCCCACCGCGCCGCGATAGAAGTCGCACGCGCCCGTTGGCCAATCGACGTGATCCATCTGCACGGCATCGATTTTGATGCCTACCTGCCTGATCATGGTCCGACACTGGTAAGCCTGCATCTGCCGCTCGACTGGTATCCGGCCGATGCTTTGCGCCCGCTACGCGACGATCTATGGCTTCATGCCGTCTCAGAGGCCCAGCAGAGAACCGCACCACCAGGCGCCAGGCTGGTCGCCCCCATTCCAAACGGCGTCGACATCGACGCGCTGAGCGGTCGGCAGTCCAAGCGCAACTTCGCGCTGGTGCTCAGCCGCATCTGCCCGGAAAAGGGTATCCATCTGGCGCTGGACGCAGCCAAACAGGCTGACGTGCCGCTGGTCATCGGCGGCAAGGTCTACCCTTATGAAACGCACACGCTGTACTTTCGTGACCAAGTCCAGCCGCGTCTCGACAAGCGGCGCCGCTTCCTCGGTCCGCTCGGCTTCACCGCGAAGCGGCGCTTTCTCAATGCCGCCCGCTGCCTGGTCATTCCCAGCCTAGCCGCGGAAACCAGCTCGCTGGTCGCGATGGAGGCGCTGGCCTGCGGTACGCCGGTCGTCGCCTTTCCAAATGGCGCGCTGCCGGATGTGGTCGAGCACGGCAAGACGGGATTTCTGGTAAACGACGTCGACCAGATGGCTGACGCCATCGTCGCAGCAACCAGCCTGGACGCCGAGACATGCCGGGCCGAGGCGCGCCGGCGCTTTTCGCTCGATCGCATGATTTCGTCTTATCTGGACGCCTATCATGCGCTGGCAGGACTTGGCGCCAGCCGTAGGCGCCTCGCGACGGCGCAGTGAGTGCGTCTTCGTGTTCCGCTCCGAGATCATCGACGATGCGGCCGCCTTCGAGGCTCTGGCGCCGCGCTGGTGGGAGCTGTGGGCGCACAGCCGGACGGCGACGCCGTTCCAATGCCCCGCCTGGCTAATACCGTGGTGGCGCGCATTCGCGCCGGGAGAGCTGGCGGCGATCGCCGTCTGGCGTGGCGACGATCTGGTGGGATTGGCGCCGTTCTACCTGGAGAATAAGTCTTCCGGTCCGCGACTGCTTCCGGTCGGGATTTCGTTGAGCGACTATCTGGATGTCCTGTGTTCCCCCGGCATCGAAGCGGCGGTCGCCGCCGCCATCGCCGACCGGGCTCTCGCGATCGAGTGGTCACAATGGATTTTGCCGGACCTACCGGCCGGTGCTGCGGGTTTCGCCATTACGCACCCTGCGCTGGAGGCGGGTGAACTCATCGATCATGCGGCTTGTCCCGTGCTCCCGATCGCCGGTGACGATGCGCTTGCGGTCTGCATTCCGGCGCGGAGAAGACGCCAGCTACGCCGCGCGCATAAAGCCGCATGCAGGCGCGGCTGCGTCTCCATCATGCCGGCGCATGCCGATCCCAAAGCATTCTTCGATCACCTGATCCGCCTTCACGGTGCGCGTTGGGCCGGGCACGGCGACGGCGTGCTGGCCGATCCGGCTGCAGAAGAATTCCATCGTCAGGCGCTTCCTCTGCTTGCCGCACAAGGCCTTGCCCGATGCTGGCTTGTCGCCATCGACGATGCGGTCGTCGGCGCCTATTACGGATTTCACCATCGGCACCGGGCCTATGCCTATCTCGGCGGTTTTGATCCGGCCCATGCAGAGGAAAGCCCCGGCGCAATCCTGATCGGTCACGCGATTGCCGAGGCGGCTCGTGAAGGGGCGCGGGAGTTCGATTTTCTGCGCGGCCAGGAAACCTACAAGTATGGTTGGGGTGCCGTCGACCAATGGACGATGCGAAGGGTCTGGACGCGGGGCATGGCTCAATGAGCGCGACTGGACGAAAACCATCGCCACAGGCGTCGACAGCAAGAATGGTGCTCGATGAGTGCATGGCCGACGGCGCCTGCGTCGAAGCCGTCATTGCCAGACTGGCGCTTCGCTTCGAGACGGGGATCGATGCGGCAGAATTGGCCGATGTGGCGCTGGGCATGTATTCCGCCGACGTTCGAAAACGCGACAGACTGGAGCGGATCTCCGAGCTGCTGCGTCACAGGCCTGACATCTTTGCCATGCTGCGTGAAACAGGCGCGGCCGTTCGCCACGAACGTCATGAGGAGGAAACGGATGCAGCCGTCGTCAGGCGGCTGGCCTCCGGCTTTGATGCCGCGGCGGCGATTTCGCTGGCGGCGAGCGTTCAGCTTTCTTCGTTGGGAGATGAGGAGAACCTCGCCGCAGCCACCGACGAGGTGGTAGC
This sequence comes from Mesorhizobium robiniae, assembly GCF_040545535.1. Lineage (NCBI taxonomy): Bacteria > Pseudomonadati > Pseudomonadota > Alphaproteobacteria > Hyphomicrobiales > Phyllobacteriaceae > Mesorhizobium > Mesorhizobium robiniae. Next base: position 93,944 of record NZ_JBEPMC010000010.1, on the reverse strand, counting down.
GTGGCTGGCAGCACAGGGCTTCACCGGCACCGATCGTGATATTCTGGACATCGGTTGTGGCATCGGGCGTTTCGAAAGCGCGCTTTCCAGCGCGGCGCACCGGATCGTCGGCATCGACATATCCTCAAAGATGATTTCGATCGCTCGTCAGCGATGTGCCAGTTTGCGCAATGTGGAAGTGCGGCCGACCTCCGGTCTCGATCTTGCCGATTTCGGCAATGCAAGCTTCGATTGCGTGCTGGCTGTCGACAGCTTCCCCTATCTGGTGCTGGCCGGCTTGGCGGAGCGGTATTTCAAGGAGATTGCGCGTGTTCTGAAGACGTCAGGCATGGCGGCACTTCTGAATTACTCCTATCGCGGATCGCCGGCGCTGGATCGCGCCGATGTTCACCGCCTCGCCAAAGTCCACGGCATGCAAATGGTGGTGAACGGCGAGAAGCCGTTCCGGCTTTGGGATGGCAATGCCTTTCTTCTTGCTGCATCCGACGGAACATTACGGGCCAATAACTGTTCGGGCGTCAAATAGAAAAGGCACCTGTGAGTGCCGACGATCCGAAGGAGGACGAAGTGGCATGCGGCGGCAAGAGAGATATCATCTCGGCCGTCGAAGCGACGGCTCGCTGACCGAATTTGGCTCAATGGCAGTCGGATCAACTCCGATCAGGAGCACCCCGCAGATCGGCTGTCTTAAGACCGACTGCTGCGCCCAGACGCGAATCATGACCAGTGGCTGAAGTCGCGAGAGACGAAAATTGCCGGGGAGGAAGAGAGGGAAATGCATGCGCTTTCCCGAAGAACCAGCGGCTTCGAAAACAATGCTGTGCAAGGCTCGGCGCTAACTGTGAGAACGGCGCGTGAATCCTTGCAAACTCTGATTGCTGACACCACACTGGTGAAGGGACCAATTCGTTAAGAGAACACGATGTCTCGCTCGAGCGACGATACCATCAGCCCGCGAAACCGGCTGGCAATAGACCGGAAGATCGCATCTCTGCTGACTGCGATCGAGCAGGAAAAGGTTCCCGATCGATTGACCGACCTTGCAGTTCAATTGCAGAACGCGCTTGTCGAGAAGCGTCGATGCAAGACAAAGAATGAGGACTAATTATCGACGCCTGTCGACCGCGAAATTTCCCTCCGCTTCGGACAGGTGATTGCGTCTTTCCACCAATGTCTGCGGCGAACTTTCGCCGAGGTATTCCAGGACGCCAGCGCGCGCTCGGTTGAGGCGGCTCTTTACCGTCCCCACCGCGCAACCGCATATTTCGGCAGTTTCTTCATAGCTGACGCCAAGAACCCCGATCAACATCAGGACCTCGCGTTGATGTTCCGGCAGCTTCTGGACCGCGCCATAGACTTCCTTGCTCTGAACGGACCACTCCTGTGTAGCTTCCGAAACCGGGATCAAAGAGGCGCAGTCAAGCAGACCGGGTCTTTCCCTGTCGGCCGCTTTGATGCGCGTATAATAAGTATTGCGCATGATGGTGAAGAGCCACGACTTCATACGAGTCCCGGGCTCGAACCTGTCGATGTTGGCGAGCCCCTTGGTCAACGTCTCCTGAACCAGGTCGTCGGCATCGTCAGGAACGCGGCAAAAGGTGCGGGCGAAGGCTCGCAAGGCAGGTATCAGGTCAACGATGGAAACTTCATCCATTTCCTGGTTGGCCAAGGCGTACCCCCTGGAGGACAATGGTCCAACTCCCAGCAAGAACGAGTTGATGAACGTAGACCTAGCTAAATGCATGAAGGTTTGGATCGTTCCGGACATTGAAATAAGTCGCTAGAAAATCTCGGATGGGCGAACTAAGCACGGGCGCACCTGTGCGACCGAGTTCCTGTTGCGACGAATCCCGCCGGTTCGATTGAGACATCGCGCGCGCTTCCGGTCGTCCTGTCAGGTCCTACTCTCCGATCCCCATTGTCACGGGAACGTTCCGCCCTTGTGGGCAGGCAGTGACTTCGATCGCCACTTTTCGGCGAGAAAAGCCGGCAGTCTTTTGCTGGAACAAAGCCGCGCACCGACAGTTCGACGGCTTGAGCCGGTGGTTCCGGCCTTCATCCATCGAGGAGCGATAATCATGGCCCAATCCCGGCAACGTTCAGAAAGTCGGCCCGCGACCAGTCGCGACCAAAATGTCGGGCGAGGAAGCGGCGGTGAGCTTCACCAAACCGCGGAAGGCGAAATCCCCGCCCTCACCACTGCGCTCGGCACCCCTGTCTCCGACGATCAGAACACGCTGAAGATCGGCGAGCGTGGCCCGTCGCTGATCGAGGATTTCCACTTTCGTGACAAGATCTTCCATTTCGATCACGAGCGGATTCCCGAGCGGGTCGTTCATGCTCGCGGCTACGGCGCACACGGTTATTTTGAAACCTATGAATCGCTCGCCAAATACACGCGCGCCGACATCTTCCAGCGAGCCGGCGAAAAGACGCCGGTCTTCGTGCGCTTCTCGACAGTCGCCGGCAACAAGGGCTCGTTCGACCTGGCCCGCGACGTGCGCGGCTTCGCCGTAAAGCTCTATACCAAGGAAGGCAATTGGGACCTGGTCGGCAACAACATCCCGGTTTTCTTCATCCAGGACGCGATCAAGTTTCCCGACCTGATCCATGCCGCCAAGCAGGAGCCGGACCGCGACTTCCCGCAGGCTCAAACCGCGCATGACAATTTTTGGGACTTCATCAGTCTGATGCCCGAATCGATGCACATGATCATGTGGATCATGTCCGACCGTGCGATCCCTCGCTCCTTCCGGTTCATGCAGGGTTTTGGCGTCCACACCTTCCGCTTCGTCAACGCCGACGACGAATCCACTTTCGTCAAATTCATCTGGAAACCAAAGCTGGGCATGCAGTCGGTTGTCTGGAACGAAGCAGTCAAGATCAACGGCGCCGATCCGGATTTCCATCGCCGCGACCTGTGGGAGGCGATCCAGTCCGGCAACTTCCCGGAGTGGGAACTTACCGTGCAGCTCTTCGATCAGGATTTTGCGGACAAATTCGACTTCGACGTCCTCGACGCCACCAAGATCATTCCCGAGGAGATCATCGAGCCGATCCCCGTCGGCCGACTGGTCCTGGATCGTATGCCCGACAATTTCTTCGCCGAGACCGAGCAGGTTGCGTTCATGACACAAAACGTGCCGCCCGGCATTGATTTTTCCAATGACCCGCTGCTGCAGGGGCGCAATTTTTCATATCTCGATACCCAGTTGAAGCGGCTCGGCAGCCCGAATTTTACCCACCTTCCGATCAATGCCCCAAAGTGCCCGTTTGCTCATTTTCAGCAGGACGGGCACATGGCCATGCATAACCCGGTAGGCCGCGCCAATTATGAGCCGAATTCGTGGGGCATGGGTCCGCGCGAAGATCCCCGGCGCGGCTTCCGTTCTTTTGCCGATGCCGAGCAGGGGCAGAAAGTGAGGTTGCGGGCAGAGAGCTTCGCCGACCACTACAGCCAGGCGCGGCTGTTCTTCAACAGCCAGACGCCTCCGGAACAACGCCACATCGCCATGGCTTTGACGTTCGAGCTGAGCAAGGTCCAGACACCGGCAATCCGTGAGCGAATGGTCTCCCATCTGCTCAACATCGACGAGGCGCTGGCGGCCAACGTCGCCGACAAGCTTGGCATGCGAAAGATGCCCAATCCGGCGGACACTGCCGTGCCGCCACGGGACGACCTGGAGCCCTCGCCGGCACTTAGCATCATCGAAAACGGACCGGAGAGCTTCAGAGGCCGCAAGGTTGGCGTATTGGTCAGCGACGGGGTGGATGCGGCGCTGTTCGAGCAACTCCGATCCGCGATCGAAACGGAAGGCGCAGTTATGGAGGTTATCGCCGCAAAGGTCGGCGGCGTAGATGCGGCCGACGGGACGCAAATCGAAGCGAAGCACATGATCGATGGCGGACCATCGGTCCTGTTTGACGCGGTCGTGCTTATGCTCTCGGAACCGGGCGCCCAACTGCTGGCCAAGGAAGCCGCGGCGAAGGATTTCGTCTCCGACGCCTTCGCGCATTGCAAATTCATCGGTTTCACGTCGGGAGCCGAACCGCTGCTGGCCAAGGCAGGTGTCGATGCGGATGCGGACGAAGGGCTGATAAGGCTGGAATCAAAAGAGGCAGCTGAGGAATTTGTACAGGCCTGCCGGAGGTTGCGGCTGTGGGCGCGAGAGGCAGCCGTCAAGCTCTGAGGCCGGTGCATTCCGGCCGTCTGTTTGGAGTCGCGGCAACCAACTGGGCGGAAGCATCCCTTCCACTCGGATATCTATGACCGGCTGTTCGTCTCAGCCGCCCTCCTCTCGCCGCTTTTTCAAAACTTCATCAGTCCCGACAAGCTTTTTCAACCCGCCGGGTATCGCTGTGGACACCACGGCAGGCGGGTCGCTCGCCGGGAAGGAATCCTCAAGGCCGGCCTGCAGCTGGTCTTCCAGGGTTTCCGGCTTCTGCGATCGACCAGGCGTCCTTCGGGTTTCGGTGTCCTCCAGCGGCTGTTTCATGTCGGGTGAAGACTTGACCTCTCGAACACAGGCATAAAGCTGTTCGATGCCGAATTCCTTCAGTGTTTCGAAGTTGGCTTTATCATCATCTTGCATTGCCTCGATCTGATCGACCATTGTTTTCTCGAACCGGCCAAGGCTATCGCTTCCGCAAGCCCGGCAAAGGCGCAACAGTGCCTCTTTGAGCATTTTCGGGCCAAAGTAAGCCGACGCCTCAAGCTTAAGCCGTTGCAAGTCCTCTGGAGTTGCCGCCTGAAGTTTTGACATATGCGCCCCTTTCGCCTGGTGAGCATTATCAACGGCAATTGTCGGCAGATGTTCCATTCATCCGGCCAAGCAGGCGCTTTGTTCCGTCGGCAGGCCATGCCGCATTGACAGTGGCGGACAGGGCCGGATGCACCGAACGGCCACGCGGATTGCCGACAAGTGGAACAGGAACCTTTTTTGAAACTCGCCGTTTGCCAGCAGGTCGCTGCATTAGCGGTCGTTAATCAACGGAAAGGGTCTTGCCATGAACTATAAGATGATCTGTTTAGGCGCGATGGCGCTTTCGATGATAAGCGGCGTTTCTCTCGCGGCAGGCGCCGACACGGGTACGTCTGCCTTGGATGACCCCGCAAAGATGCAGCCGTTCTATACAGACTCCAGCATGACGACTCTGCGGTCCGACGACGAGTTCACGAAGGCATGGAAAGCGCTGACGGACGAGGACCGCACGGCGATGACAAAAGTCTGCGATGAGGAGGCGGCAAACGCCAATGCCGCCAACAGCCATCCTGAATTCTGCAGCAGTGTCAAAAAGAACGGCGCCGGGACAACAAATAACTAAGCCGTGCCTGCATCTTCGAAGCGGAGCCCTGGGCGATCCATTGCCCAGGCTCCGCAAATCGGTGGCATACGGGACTACGCGGCCGCTTCAAGAGCACGCTGGTTGACACCGCCCTCGCCCAGGCCCGTCAGCGCTTCGTCCGTAGCGAGCTCTTCTTTGAGCGTCGCCTTGAGAAGGGCGGCAACGTCGGCCTTTCCCATCTGTTCTGCCCAGGCGATAAGAGTACCGTACCGGGCGATTTCGTAGTGCTCGACGGCTTGCGCCGCCGCGACCAGTCCGGCGTCGAGCGCCGGAGCACCTTCGTAGTCTTCGAGTATCTCCGAGCCCTCTTCAATGATGCCGTCGATTGCCGGACAGGTCTTGCCGCGTGCTGCTTTGCCGAATTTCTCGAACACTTCCTCAAGGCGGTCGACGTGGCCCTCCGTTTCCATGCGATGTTTTTCGAAGGCGGCAGTCACTTCTTCCGACTCTGCGCCTTTCGCCATTTTCGGCAGAGCTCTCAGTATTTTCTTTTCGGCGTAATAGATGTCTTTCAGTCCGTCTAGGAACAGGTCCTCAAGACCCTTGGTTGCCGCTTTCGTTGATTTCTTCGCAGTGGCCATGGTCGTCTCCCGCTGGGGTTGGAGCTAGCCTTCCTAAAACGTGAAGGCGTCCGATAACCCCACCGGCCAGCAACAAGTTCCACATCAATTCAGCATAGCCAAAAATTTTCCGGCGCCTCGCGTCGCATGGTCAGGCGCTGCAAGCGTCATGCTGGTGAGCAGAGGCCGCCGAGGCGACGGTTGCCTCGCTTGGGCTCAATCGATCCGCCTGATGCGACCCTTGTCGAGGCGGAATACTCCGTCCTGCCCGCCCTGCCTCTCAAAATCGGTAAGCAGATCGTCCCAGGTTCCCAGGAACTCGCCACAGTCGTCGCAAAAGATCCGGTCGTCAGGACCGGCGTCGGCCGGAATCCGCAACCTTATTGTCAGGCAATAAGGGCACTCCAACTGATGATTGAGATACTGCTTGGTCATGGACGATGTCGAGAATGCACTGGAAATGCCGCCCCTGCAACCTCGCTCGCGCTTGTCAGCGAGAGACGCATCACGGCGATTTGTTGCGATCCGGGGATAATGAGGGCCCTTCCGTCCGGGGCCGAATATTCGAGGCAGATGAAAAACGCAGCAAGAACTGGCGCGCAGATAATGGCGATAGTCGCCAGTGCGGTTTGGACAACGGCTTACGCGGCTCGCGGTTTTGCAACACCGAAGCAGTCCCGCTCTCGGTCCGAGGACGATGGAGGGCTCAAGATAGCCTGAACCCATTATATGCCGTCTTTGGTCGGAGGCCACCCGGACTGAGCCGTCGGGGGAATGTTGTCGGATGTCAACTCACCCCGCCTGAGTTTTCTGATCGCTTCGTCGGCTTCGATTTCGTCCAGTCCGGAAAGCGGCATACCGTCCACTACGACGGCTTCCTCGCTCTCGCCGTCATAGACCTCCCACAGGCCATCCGAATCCCGCCGTTTGTTGTAAGTGGTTGGCATGGCCGCTCCCTAAAACAGTCTGAAGATGACCAGCTGGATGCCGCTATTGGACACCTGCAACCCATTCCAGAGCCTGGGCCTTTTCGTTCTTTGAGAACACCCGCGCCTCGATCTGCGGGAAAAGCGCGCCAGTCATCTCCGTAGCTGCCTTGATCCACTGTTTTTCGGACACCACTGCGGCACGCTGGAAGCGGTGGAATTCGCCAAGTTTGCTCAGGCCGTATTGCAGGTCACGGCGCAAAGCGTCGCCCGTCATATCCTCCAAATCCGTAAGATCGGCGAGGACGCCGATCTCTTCATGTTCGCTCAGTTTCTCTTCGATCTCTGGAATGATTTTATCGTAGTCCTGTGCAGTCACGGTACCGGCAACCCGAAATGCGGCGACGTTTTCAGGAGCAGAAATAACCTCGATCACTTTTTCCTCCTTCGAGCTGGCTTCAGGGATCTCCCGAACAACTCAAGCCGCCCCCAGATGTTCCCTGGCGGCAACCGTTTTGCGATCTACATTCGACACTCATAAGCCGGTGCGATTGGCGGGCTCCCGGATTGCATGGGTGATGACGGTATAGCGTGTGATCGGGCCCTCATCGGGGTCGTCTCCCTGAAAGTGAACGTCCGCGTTCACCGGCAGCCGGCCGGTGTTGCCGAACTCCTTAACTGTGGACGCGCGGACGAGTTGGATGTCCGGGTCATCCTTCATGATCTTTATTGCCGCAAGTTCGGCGGTACTGCTGCCGCCAATGCGCCAGCTGGCTTCGAGCACACCGGATCGCCAAATGCCCGACGAATCGACACCCTGGCCGATATCGTAATTGCGCCGCGAAGCGAAAAATCCGGGATAGTCAGCCATCGCCGCGTCATAGGCCCTCGCCTGCATCGTTGCCAAAGCTAGTGCGCGAGGAAGCTGAAGGTCGTCGAGAGCTTCCCAACCGCCGCGCACGACAACGAGATCGGATCCGCCATAAACGGAGCGTCCCGCATTGTCGATCGCCGTCCGTTGACTGCCGTAGTAGGCGACCACCATTTCGTCGATTTCCGTTCTGCCAACGCTCAGCGTGACGATGTCACTGAGGTTCGCTTCGAGCACCAGACCACACTCGTCCAAGTCGCAGGATTGGTATCGCTTAAGTAGTCTCCCGACGTCGGCGACCGTTCGAACGATGTGCTGGTCCTGGCCTCGCGAGGAGAGCGGTGGCTTCACTCGGGCCGGCCCGAGCTTCAGCAGACGCTCCCCTGCCCGCAGCGCGTCGTGCCGCGAAAACACAGTATAGCCAGGCAATACTGCTGCGCGGACTTTCCTGCCGAAGCTGCCCGACCATTCTTTCGGTCGCTTGGCCAGGCCGTCCACCAATTCATGGGTAATGGCCTTGGTCATTGCAAAGCGCCAAGGCACGACGCCGCCGAAGAGGTCTTGCGGTCCGTTGATACCCAGCCGTGCCGCATCGGCGGCAAGCAAGCTGTCGTCGGGCACGAAATACACACCGCCGCCGTTGCTGTTGCCCATATCCTGCCGGAAGGCAAATCCCTTGAGCGACGCGATCGTGCGGGCAACGGTAGCCACGACTTCTCGCTCGTGAGCGTAGAGGGGTTCGCAGCCCGGCGCAGAGAACGCGATCACGGTTCCCTTTGCCTCACTCGGCTGAGTGCCTCTGTGCTCGGTCATCTCGCTTGTCTCTGGTGATATCTCGTATGGCTGCGGTGCCGATGTTGCGACCCCGCGACTCACCCCGAACGGAGAGAACGCAGAATGTGGCAGAACGTTCAGCGTGGCTTGGCCGACTCGCCGTCTTCTGCCTCATCTCGAACGCTATCCATGGGAACCGCTACCCAGAGCGCACAATTAGAGAGGATAGACGTCCGGTTCAGGTCCTGTCGGAAGATGAGCGCCTAATGGCAAAATTCGAAAACAGTATCGAGTGTATCCGGTGATGTTGCTGGTTCAGCCGCGGCTGGTCAACGACCGCTTCTCGGACGCTGGGCTTCTTCTGGATTTCCGCTTCGGCAACCGGGCGATGCTCTTCGACATTGGCGATCTGTCGCCACTTTCGCCGCGCGAAATCCTGCGCGTCAGCCACGTATTCGTATCACACATGCACATGGATCACTTCGCCGGCTTCGATCGGCTCCTGAGGCTATTTCTATACAGGAATAAAACAGTGCATTTCTTCGGCCCGCCTGGGTTGACCGAAGCGGTGCAAGCCAAGCTCAACGCATACACGTGGAATCTTCTCGACGAACAGTCCCACGACTTTATGATAGCAGCCTGCGACTGGACGCCGGCCGGATTTCGTCATTCCCGCCTCTTTCGAGCACGAGCGGGGTTCGCCCGACAGGACACTGCTTCAAATCCAGCCGAGGGCAATATCCTGCTCGATGATCCCGATTTCCGTATCGAAGCAGCAATGCTCGACCACGGCGTTCCATGCCTTGCATTCGCATTTCAGGAAAGATCCGGGTCAATGTGCAAAAGCCACAGCTGAAAGCATTGGGTTTGCCTGTCGGACCTTGGTTGAACCAAGCCAAGCGTGCGGTCCGGCGCGGAGCTGATCCGGAAACGACGCTCGCCCCAACCGCCGATCGGCATATCTCGGTCGGCGAACTCCTCGGGGCCGGGGCCCTGAGGACCGGGCCCGGACAAAGGATCGTCTATGCTACCGACCTCGCATTCAACGAGGCAAATCTTGCGCGTGTCGTTGCGCTTGCGCACGGTGCGAACCAACTGTTTATCGAAGCGGGCTTCCTGCACGAGGATCGGCGGCTGGCCGCCGCGAAACGGCATCTCACGGCAGCCCAAGCCGGCACGATCGCCAGACTTGCGGGCGTCGAACATGCCGTGCCGATGCATTTTTCGCCTCGCTATCTCGGACGCGAGAATGAACTGCATGCAGAGTTCGCGGCAAATCTAGGCGCTGGAAATGCATCTCAACCGACGGAAATGAATGCCAACATGTGAGCGACAGCCGTCGCGCGTTTTCGATCACTCGCGCTGAATATCCCGGAGGGCCGTTCGCCGGGGTCGACTTGCAAGGATGGCGGAAAGGGGTGACCGGGCGAAAATCCCAGCTGTCGACGCCTGTGTCGTACTGGCGTGTAGCCGGGCTCAGTCTGCCGTGGGAATGGCCATGCAGATCGATCGATTTCTTGCCAATCTGATTCCAGGTGCGAAACGGATAGTGGCAAAGGATCAGCAACCTGCCATCTATCGTCAGTTCCTTATAGTGTTGTGTGCTGGCCCAGCCTCCGGCGTCGATGGTCGATGCGCCATCGTTGTTGCCGATAATCAAATGCTTCTGGCCATGAAGTGACGACAGGAGCGATGAAACGAACTCGGCCGATCCCTTGGCAAAATCGCCGAGATGCCAGATCTCGTCGTCCGGCCCGACGGTTTCGTTCCACAGCGAAATCAGCGTTCGATCGTGTTCTGCCAGTGAACCGAACGGGCGACGATCGATGCGCAGTATGCGGGGATCGTTGAAATGTGTGTCGGCCGTGAAATAGATCATCGAGCAGCCCATGGCCTTAGCGTATCCCCAACGCGGCGCGACGATGGGCAAGCTAGAGATCGTCGGTCACCCGCAGGCGATCTCGACAATTGTCCTGGTGTCCTCATCGTAGCTGATGTTCATCCGGCCCCAACCTAGATCCGAGGTGCGGGCGCATGTCGAACATTGGGTACGCCAGACGGCTTCCTTCGGCGCATCCGGCATTGCAGTGAGTGGTCGGCCGAGAAGATGCTGGTAACGGGACGCCTGGCACTGATCTCCGTAATAGTATCGCTGCGGCTGGCCAGCGATGTGCGCGACCCAAATCGCGGGATTTCGCGGATGGTTGCGGATAGTGGAACCCTCCGGCGCCCAATACGTGAACGGCGGCGCAGGGTCGGCCTCGATCACGACCCGCGGCTCCGCCAATTTCACCGCCGCGCTCGAGACACTGTGTTGTTGTTCGGGGGATGAGGTACATGCCGTCACGAGCAGAGCCAAGCAGCCCGCTCCTGCAATCAGTGATTTCATAATGCTGCCTGGCCTCCTTGAAGCAGCGTCGGTCTGCTTCTAGCTGGTACCTGATCGCCAAATCCAGCCGACAATGTGGCTGGGAGAGCACCTTCGTGGCGCCACCTTTGTATTACGCCAAACTGTGCGGTGTGGTGAGATCGCAAAACCTCGCATCGACAGGGCAGTGGCAAGGCCGACTGCAATTAACATTTGAGGTGGCGAAGAAAATCAGACGCGGCTAACATACCGCCGCTTTGGAGAGTGTCGTGCGTACGAGACGTTTCAGAAAGCCGATTGTCGTTCAACCTGGCCGGATCGATCGCGACAGGGTTGTTTTGTCGGTCTCCGACGCGGCTGAAGTGCTGCTGAGGGACTGGCCGGCGCCAGCTTCCAAGACGCGACTCGCTGCAATCGAAGCCTGCCTTGCTGTTATCCGCGGCGAAAAGCCGCCAAGGGTGGCGCGCCAGGCGTTCATCGTCGCGGCCAAGGACGCGAGGATCCTGCTCGGCGAACAAATCTAAATCGGCGCTGTCAGGCCGAGCCTCGTTGAGGCAGCTCGATCTCTTGCTCGACCTCCTGCTGCAGATCGTCCCGCGCGCGCTTCGCGTCGCGGTGAGGTACGTCCGAACCCGACTGTTTCTGCCTGTCCAGCTCGTGCTCAACTGTATCGCGCGAACCTTCTGCCGGATCCTCTTGCGGACGGTTGTTACCCGGCTCGGCAGCTTCGTCTTGTCGTTTGTCCTTTCTGCCCTGATGACCATTGGGACTGTGCTCATCGGCACGCTGAGTATTGTCTGTGCTTGAGCCTATCCGATCTCCGTCAATTGTTTCGTCTGGCATATTGGTCATACTCCGGCTCCCCGATTTTGGCTGCGCGACACATTGCGAAGTACGTCTCGCCTTTGGCACGTGTTTCGTTGATGAGGCCAAACGGCAGATTTGCAGCTTGGTTCCATCCAACCTGCTGCGGACCAACCGCCACCAGATATCGGCTGAATCTCGTAGTGACGGACCTGGTCACTGGACCCGTGACGGCTTTGGGCAAGATCGCCAGGTGTTGAAGTCGAGTTGCTCAGACAATCGCCCGATCCCAACCGCCATAATGTTGATCGCTGCGCGTGCCGCGCGGCAGGCTGCGCGTGCCGCGCGGCAGGCTGAGCGCGATCAGTGCCAGACCGATCGCAACGTCCGCCACGACCGCCGCGATTCCACCACCGGCAACTACGAAGGGTGACACCGCGATCCATGCACCAAGCATTACATTGAGGAAGCGCACCGGCCGGACAATTTCGGCCATGGCTGTGACTGCGACCATGACGATGAGACAGCCGATGATGTGATCGCTGAAGTAGAGCGGTGGCTCGGTGCCAAAGATCAACGGCGTCGTCATCAGCAACGCGCCGAGCAGCGTACTCGCTATCAACGTCCACGGGAAGTTCACGCCGCCGGTGACAAATTCCTTCAGCAGCTCGGAAGCTGGACGGTCGAGGTCGGTCGCAGGTGTCTGGTTCTCTGACAGCGCCGGTCCGCCCATCCAGAAGGTACGCCAGAACGGCTCGCCCGCCCTCGTAGCACCCCAGAGATACTGGACGGTCGCCAGCACTTCATCGACGGAGTAGGGAATCAGCACCACAGTGACGGCGGCCTGGAGGATGCAGAGCGTGCACAGCGCGCCAATCAGCGGTGGCTGAATGATGATGAAGGAGACGCTGACCACGCCGAGCGGAACAATCAGCAAGCCGAAGAGGATCACCATCCACGGCATGGTGCGCCAGCGCCGGCGGTCGCCGATCGCGCCGGCGAGTATATCGAGGCTATAGGCAAAGGCGCCGAGCCCGGCATCGGCAATCGGGAAACCTTTCGAGACCCATGATGTCACCACCGCCTCGCTGCCATTGCGCGCCGGCGCGCCGCCAGGCCCGAAGAACGGATCCCACAATCCGTCTATGTGGCCCATCTGGTAGGCGGCGAGATAGCGGGAAACGAACAGGCCGACGAAGGCCAGCGCCACGATGGGGATGCGCTGCGTGAAGGTCGATGGCGAATAGGTCCAGCCCAGCGGGCGATCGTCATCCGCGGCCAGCGCGCGGCGGCTGATGCCGGGGGTTGGCGGGATCATCACTGCAAAAGCGACGATCAGCATGCCCGCGAGCGTGTCCATGGCATAGGCTGCGGCGCTGGTCGTCCAAAACAGCAACGGCGCAAGCATCACCCACAGACCGAGCGCCGCCGTGATCCACTGCACCCAGCGCCAGCGTTGGAGCATGCCCAGCAACGCAAAGACCGTGACGAGCAGGCCGGAAACGATCTCGCTGACCCCGAGACCGGCGTTGCGGAATTCGGGCTCCGCAATAGCGTGTCCAAGAGAGGGGGCCATGGCGGCCGTGACGGGATCGAACAGGCCAACCGTCATCGGCGACGTGACCAGCCACAGTCCGAGCGCAGCGTTGGTCATTGGCGCCCAAAGCGTTCTGAACCGATGCCGTTTTATGGCGGCTTCGACGTCTTCCTTGCTTCGTTCGAGCGGCCCCTTGAGGCGCCTTTCGGCCTGCTCGATCTCGGGATCCGAAGCCGCGACAACGGGCGGATTGAGCTTGTTGGCCGCATACCAGTCCGTGGGGTCCTGTTTCAGCCGGCGGATCATCTCTGGCAACGTGTCCAGCAGCCTATGTCTTGGCTTCCAGCCCAGCAGAGCGTCGGCCCGCGAAATATCGATCTCGTAATGATCGTCCGAGTTCTCGATCATCCACGGCTTGATGTCGGTGTCCTGGTCGAGCACCTCCGTCTGCAGCCAGGCGCCCAGCTTCGTCAGATCTTTCGGCAGCGCCAAGGTACGCCAGTCCTCGCCGTGGATGAGCCCGCCGATGCGCTTCTGCATCTCCTCGTATGATGGTGTGTCCGCCTCGCCGATCAGAAGCACCGTCTCGGGTGGAAGCTCGGCGCGCCGGTCGACGGTGCGCGCCACCGCATCGACGAGATCGTCCTTGTGCAAATAGGGCTGGCCGGCGGTGATATCGCCGGCGAACAGATAGGCGGTCGGCAAACGCTCGAAGATGCGAGCGATCTGCTGGGCAATAAACGCCGCCCGGCAGTCTTCGTCATAGACGCCGGCGAACCGCAGGATCACCGTTTTGATTTCCCCGTGCTCCCTCGAGATCAATGCTTCGGTTTCGGCTTTCGATTTCGGATAGGCCCAGGCCGGGTCGAGCGGCGAGTCTTCATTGATTTTCGTGCCCCTCCCCGGACTTGGCGCATGGACGAGAAGCGTGCTGGAAAATACGAACTGCTCGGTCTTGATCGCTGTCAGCGCCTTCAGGAGCCGGCGCGTGCCCTGCACGGTGACGGCGTCATATTTCGGATTGTCCTTGCCGGTCGTATCATAATAGGCAGCAAGATGGATGACCGAGGCAATGCGGCCGCCGCTGCGCTCCCGCACCGCCTCCACCACTCTATTCAGGCTCTCATCGGAGGTGAGATCGATCTCGATCGTCTCCATGCCTGCGGGAGGATGCTTCGGTTTTACAACATCGAGACCGATGACGCGGTAGCGGGCAAGCAAGCCTCGCGCAATCGCCTGCCCCAGGAAGCCGCTGCTGCCGGTGATAAGAACCGTCGGACGGGGCGCGCCGTTACTCGCCACAGCTCAGGCCTGCTCGCCACGCCGTCTGGACTTCAACCGGGTAACCCGCCGGTCCGGATCACGGTTGGCCGTTCCATTCAGCCAGATGTTGGCGATCTGCAATGTCTTGTCGAAAATGCGGAATCCAACTGCGCTCATCATTGCCTCACAGAGAAGAGACCGTCTCGGGGCGGTCACTTAGTGGTTAAACACGGGCATGCCGGAAATGTTTCGAGGCCGGATGTAAAATTGCTACACTTGGTCACTCCGCGGCGAAGCGGACCTAGCGCAGCATCGCACTCGCCGGGCTCGCGATTTCAGCCGGCGCCTCTTACGGGTGGCCTGCCCGTGTCGTTCCATTCCGCCTTGCGTGCCCGCGCTTCGTCGACGATCAGCTTGAACTCCCGCATCATCGCACTCTCAATGGCGAACGCACTGCTTGGCAGTACGCCGGGGTCTTCCTGATTATTCTGGAATTGAAAGCGGGCCTCCAATTCGGCCCATATTCGCTCGGAAGACGCATCGAGGCCGGCAAGCAGCGCGACGATAAGCGACAAAGTCTCTCGCTGGGCATTCAGCCGCCCCTCGATCTCTTCATTCGGCAACTGGGACATATGGATCGCTTCCGGTTTCAGGCGTAACGGCAAAATCGCGCCCTTGTTCCGGAATTCAGCGCATAAGCTGCACCAGTTCATCAGCGTTGAGAACGTCCCCCGCCCGGTTACGGGTTCCATCCGCTGCTGCCGTATTGAGGGGCAATGATCTCGAGAAAATGACCGTTCGGGTTCTCGAAATGAACGCCGCCGTCGTGGTGATTGATCGCGCCCAGCTGTGTCCGGCAAGGTCCGCGCTGAAGGACGCCTGGACACTCTCAAGGATCTCGCATGATTGTGAACCGGCGCTGCAGGTCTGCAGCACTAGGCGTCAGAAACGATACCGGATCCCAAGAGTGTTTGCATTAGAACCCTCTTTCATATCTCCAAATGTACCATCGGCACCGGATCGATGGTGGAGTTGGTAGACAAGTTCGACATTGGGGGCTTGCCTAACTCTGAAAGAAAGCTCTGCACCAATGAAGCCGAGGAACGATGCATCGCCACCGTCACGGATTTCGCGGTTGTGCTCGATCTCGGTAGGGGCTGTAACCGCACTGAATCCAGCTGTTACTGCGGGCGCAATCGCCAAATCACCAATGACGAGGCCCTGATGGCGAAGTCGCGCTCCGGCCCAAAGTTCGCCCGACGTATCATCGTCCTCGCCAAATCTTATGGCCGCGCCGGTGACGCCACCGAGAACGAAACCAGCGCCTATATCGACGAGATCGCGACCGTATGCGGCCCCGACTATATAGTTGTCAGTGTAGTCGGCACCAAAGACGTTGATCGCATCCCCGAAGGACCCGCGCGCAAAGACGCCACCAAAGACGTAGACATCATTCTTGGTCGGCACACCCTCCTGAAAGGATCCTGCGTCGCAAAATAGATAAAGGGAGAATTGTCGTCGGCGTGTCCAGAACTGACTGAGGTGCTCAAGATCACCGCAGCCAAGGCTGCTTGCAGTCCGCGCATAGACAAGCTCCGAATCGATCCGCCAGTCGCTCATTTAGCCTTCCAGAATTTCGCAGAGGAGCAAGGTGCGAATTGGTTTATCGCCAGAATGCTTGATGCGGGTACATTCCGTTAGCTCCAACCGAATACGATCGCGAGGCGATCACCTGGGTGATGGCTTGCACCTCGCGTCTCCCCGGCGCGTTTGTTTGTTCCGGACAGCCAAACAACGATTGAAGACGGTAGATCCCGGGAACGTTCTCCTGCCGGTGGGGTTGTCGATGAACAATGCATCGAAGACGCAAGGGACGCGGGTGAAATGACCCATCTTTCGGGAAAACCGGGAAGCTGTTGGGTGGCTGCCGCCACCGCTACGAATTATCCTCCGATCGAGGGCTCGATCCATGCGGAAACCGTTGTCGTGGGCGCTGGGATTGTCGGGCTGACGACGGCGCTTCGCCTTTGCGAGGCAGGTCGGTCGGTGATCGTCATCGAAGGTCTGCGGACAGGCGGCCAGGTGACCGGTCGCTCGACGGCCAAGATCACGACGCAGCACGCGCTGATCTATCGTCATCTCATCGATACGTTCGGCCGGGACGTGGCGCAAGCTTACGCCGATGCGAATTCCGCCGGCGCCGTCCAAATCCGGGAATGGGTTCGCAACTATGCCATCCCCTGCGATCTCGAGACCAAGGACGCCTATGCCTACACCTGCGATGCCAGGCGGCGCGCGGAAATCGTCGCCGAAGCAGAGGCCGCGCGCCAAGTCGGGCTGAGCGCCGATAGTCTCGAGCGTGCGCCGCTGCCTTTCGAAACGGCCGCCGCTTTGCGTTTTGCCGACCAGGCGCAGTTCAATCCGGCGATGTATCTGGTTGGTCTGGCTCAGGCGGTTACGGCTCGTGGCGGACGGATTCTCGAAAACAGTCGTGCGATCTCTATTGGCGAAGCAAGCCGCTGGCGCGTCGTCACCGACAGCGGCACCGTTCACGCCGAGTATGTGGTCGTCGCCACCAACATGACAGTGAAGAGTCCCATCGGTATGGCGAACCGGACCCAGCCGCGCTGCCACACTGCCATAGCGTTTCGGATCGATGACCCTCTTGCTGTCGACGGCATGTTCATCGGCATCGACGATCCGACCCATTCCATCCGCACGGGCCGCGATGCCAAAGGCCCGCTGCTGGTCACGCTCGGTCCCAAGTTCGACACGGGCCAGGACGGCGACGTGGCGAAACGGTTTGTCGACCTGGAACAATGGGCAAGAATGCACCTTCCAGTTGGGGAGGCTGCGTGGCGCTGGTGTAATGAGGACTATGATACGGCCGATAGAGTTCCGTATGCCGGCGAGCCCGATCCGGACAAGGCCTCCGGCTTTCACATTGCCACGGGATTCAACGCCTGGGGCATCACCAACGGAACCGCCGCTGGCGCGATGATTGCGGATTTGATCTGCGCTCGGCCGAGCCCATGGCAAAAGCTCTATGATCCGGCGCGGTCCTATCCCGAGGACTTTCATAGGAATGGCCGCAGCCAATCTATTGTCTCAAACCCCGACGACATAGCGCCCGGCATGGGCGGTGTGATTGTCAGGGGTGACGAAAAGATCGCGGCGTGGAGAGACACTGAAGGGGTACTGCACCCCGTTTCGGCGACATGCACCCACAAGGGTTGCACACTGACCTGGAACAACGCGGACAACACATGGGATTGTCCTTGCCATGGGTCGATTTTCGCCACCGACGGTTCAGTAATCCACGGCCCGGCTCGAAAACCGCTTGCCCCGGCCGCGCTGTAAAAAAGGCGGCGCCGACACGGCCCGGCGTTACCGCGCGTAGGTTCCGACCAGCTCAGTCTGCTCCAGCGCATGCTTGCGAGCTTCGTTCCAGACAAGCTGCACGCCTGCCTGCCCCGGCACACTGAGACTGGGCACGTCGAGCGCGGCAAGCCGGAAATGATAGTGATGGATGCCGTGACCCACCGGCGGCTGCGGGCCATCGTAATAGGCATTACCGAAATCGTTGGTGCCTTGCCTCAGTGCCGACGGTCCCGGCTTGCCATCTTGCGCCTCCGGGAGTTCGCTGGCATTCGGCGGGATATTGAACACCGCCCAGTGCCCGAAGGTTCCGCTCGGCGCGTCAGGATCCTGCACGACAAGAACGAGGCTTTTCGTACCATCCGGGACGCCGGACCACTTCAGCGGTGGCGAGACGTTCTGGCCATCACGGGTATATCTCTCAGGGATTTCCCCGCCTGGCGGGAACGCGGGGCTGATCAGGGTGAGTGGCATTCTTCCATTTTCCCAAAGAAGCGTTGCGGTCGGGACTGGCGAAGTCCGGGCGCCATTTCACGCCGCTTGCTGAGCTTCCGCGACGCGTCTGATTTCTCCTGGCAAGGATTCCCAAACCTTGAGCATCTGTCCTTCTTCGACATGGTGGGCAAGCACCTTGGATACGACCCTGAACGCATCCTTGGAATCGACCGGTCGGGTGAATTCCAGTTCCGCCTTGATCTTGGCCAGAAACTCGTCGAGCGACCGCAACTTCTCGGGTGTCTTGGAAGGCTGATATTGGTCGTAGTAGACGCCGCGTACCAGGATCGGCAGCTGCGAGCCGAGGTGGGCGGCAAGATCCGGCTGCATACGGTCCCGCAAGGCATGGAGCACTGCTCCGAGCACATGCCACGCGATCTGCCGATCCGGTCCCATCTCGGTCATGATCTCGTCGAGCCAGATGTTCGTCGTCTGCAGCGTCTTGTCGAATACATCGAGTCCGGTGGCGTTCATCGAAGCCTCCTTTTTCTGTCAGCTGTTTGAATGATCCATGAGGCGAAACGACCTTGGTCGGCTGTTGTTCCCGTCCCCAGGCCTAAACGCCGTCTTTCCCGAAGATCTATTCGCCAAGCCTACGCTCAATGCGCTGCCGTCAGATTTGACTCATCAAGATTTGGCCGTGGCTACGGCAACGAAAAGCGATTGACCCTGTCTTTCGATGCGGAACAGGATCGGCTTGTTCTGCTGACGGGATTTCGCCCACTCCTCTTGTATATCTGACGGCTGTGTCACATCGCGGTTATTGGCTGACACGATCACATCTCCCGCGCGGAGGCCGTTTTGGTCGGCGACGCTGTTGGGCGCCACGTCTTGAACAAACACCCCGGTGGTGCCCGGCTGCAATCCGAGCTGCTGGCGCGCTTCGTCAGGGATCGGACTGAGCGACAGTCCCAGGCGTTGGTCCGCCGCTTCCGGCCCCGGAACGGCGCCGGTCTGTACTTCCTCGTCTTTGCGCTGGCCAATTACCAGGGCTACGTCTTCCTGGGAGCCACCGCGGTTTCTCGTCAGCGTCGTCTTTGTCCCCGGCTTTTGGCTCGCAGCCGCGAGCGTCAGGTCATGGACGCTCTGGATGTCCTTGCCATTAAAGCGCGTGATCACGTCGCCTGCCTGTATGCCTGCCTTCGCTGCCGGACTGTCGGGCTCGACCGAGGCCACGAGCGCTCCCTTGCTGCCCGCTATTCCAAGCGCCTCGGCGATCGAGGGCGTAACCTCCTGGAGGCGGACTCCGATGAAGCCGCGCTCGATCCTGCCAGTGCGGATCAACTGGTCGACGACGCTCTGCGCAGTCCGCGATGGCACGGCGAAACCAATGCCTATGCTGCCCCCCGAAGGCGAGACGATGGCTGTATTGACCCCGATCACTTCGCCGCGTGCATTGAACAGGGGACCGCCGGAATTGCCCTGATTGATGGAGGCGTCCGTTTGGAGAAAGTCGTCATAGGGGCCGGCCTGAATGTCGCGCGAACGAGCTGAAAGCACGCCGACGGTAACAGTCCCACCGAGGCCGAATGGGCTGCCGATCGCGATCGTCCATGCGCCAGGCTGCATAGCATCGGAGTCACCCCAAGTGGTCGTTGTCATATTGGGTCGCGGATCGATCTTCAGCACCGCAATGTCAGTTGCCGGATCCCGGCCGACGAGCCGCGCAGGCGAAGTCTGCTTGTCGGAGAATACGACATGGATTTCATTTGCATCGGCGACGACATGGTTGTTGGTGACGACGTACCCCTCAAGGCTGATCACAAAGCCAGAGCCGAGGGCCTCTCGCACCCGCGGTTGAGCCGGCCCCAGGCCGCGGCTGTCGAAAGGACTGAGAAAGTCGTTCAACGTCGCCTGGTCCTGGATAATCTGCCGGGTCGTTATCGCGACCACGGCCGGTATTTTCTGGCGCACGATCGCTGTGAAGTCGTTTGGGATTTCCTGGGCTGCGACCGGAGCAAAGCCGGCGGCCGGGCATATCAGAATTGCGGCAATGAGGCCGGCGCAAAGTCTCTTGTTCAACACCGCAAACATGGTCTGCGACTCCTTCGGCATTCAGTGATCAGCGTTCCAGCACGAGAGAGCCCTTCACCAGCGGATTACGACAACCTTCTCGTTGCCGTTGGCGAGTTCGACAGCTTCGGTGCCGTCTGGTTTGTGGCTTTCTACTCGGGCACTTTCTACCGTTTCGACGCCCGCAATGTTGACTGCGAAGGCCTCGTCGGTCTCGGCGGCACAGACCAGCGTTTCCGGTGGCAGATCCTTCACCTGGTTCATCAACTCGCGAAGCCTCATCGCGAACCTCCCTGGCACGGCGGGCGGCCGGATTCTTTCGGCCACACCCTCCAACCATGTCCCCCGGGAAAGGTTCCCTGATGAGATTTTGCGGTTACCGGATATCCCGGCGCAAGATTTCTCATGGATCCCGAGAGAACAATCGTCGAATGGCGCGACCCGCCCGTCGATTCCTTGGAACTTCCAGCCCGCGAAGTGGATTGGATCGAAAGAAGAATGTCCTGCACTGGACCTCGAAACGAGGAGGATACCCATGGCGACCATGAAAGCAGTTCGAATTCATACTTTTGGCGGGCCAGAGGCCCTTTCGCTGGACGAGGTTCCCGTGCCTCACCCCCGTGACGACGAGGTCACACTTAAGGTCTGCGCAGCAAGCGTCAATCCAGTCGACTACAAGACCCGTGAGGGTTCGGCGGGCGGGGATCTGCCCGTTACGCTCGGCCGCGATGTGTCCGGCGTGGTGGAACTGTGCGGCACGCGGGCTCATACGTTGAAGAAGGGTGATCCGATGTTTGCCATGCTTGGTCATGGCCGGGGCGGCAATGCCGAATACGTCGTGGTCAGGGCGACGGAGGCGGCAGCAAAACCGGAACGTCTTAGCCACGTGCAAGCCGCCGCCGTGCCGCTTGCCGGCATTACTGCGTGGCAAGGCCTTTTCGACCATGGTAACCTCAAACCCGGGCAACGGGTTCTCATCCATGGCGGCGCCGGCGGCGTCGGTCATCTGGCGATCCAGTTTGCCAAGACTGCAGGGGCATTTGTCGCGACGACTGTTGCTGCCGAGGATTTCGACTTCGTCCGTGAGCTCGGGGCCGACCAGGCAGTCGATTACAAGAACCAGCGCTTCGAGGACGAGGTCGGGGACATCGACATGGTTTTTGATCTGGTGGCGGGCGACACACAGGACCGCTCCTGGAATGTGCTGAAGCCCGGCGGAACGGTTGTTTCCACCCTTTCGGAGCCCTCGGCGGAACAGGCACGCCTGCATCAGGCGCGTGGGATCTCCTGCGTGGCTGAGCCGAATGCGGCGCAGCTTGCGAGGATCGGCGGCCTCATCGATGGCGGCAAGATAACGCCGTTCGTGCAGGCAACTTATCCTCTGGAGGAGGTCGCCAAGGCTGAAGAGCGGCTGGAGAGGGAGCATACGCGCGGAAAGATCGTGCTTCAGGTGGCCGCCTGAGGCCGGAATGCTCGAAATTTCCCGGAATGTTCGAAACCGCCGCCGAGGTCCTCAACAACTGCGGACTGCATTCAGCGACCGAGCAGAAGAATGAACCTGTTCGGGTTTATTCGTAAGTGCCCATTAATTCCGCCTCACCCAGCATGTTTTCACGGGCAGCCTGCCATACTATCAAGGCATCGGGTTCCGGGCCGATGGGAAGGTTGGCAATGCCAAGGGCCGCCAGCCTGAAGCGATAGGTGTGAGGTTTGTCGCCGGGGTGCTGGTCGGGTCCGTCATAGTGAAGATTGCCGAAATCGTTGAAGCCGTGAGGCAAATCCTCGGTTCGCGCTTTGGAGCTCCGTCCCTCGGCTAAATGACGCCGCTCACCGCCGATGTCGTAGACCGCCCAATGCCGGGACGCCTGTGACGGTGCATCCGCATCTTCCATGACGAGCGCGTAGCTGCGCGTGCCCGGCGGCGGATCGTTCCATTCCAGAAATGGGGAGAGATTATCGCCGCGCCGGGCATGACGGTCCGGAATCGGCTGGCCGCTCCGAAAGGCGGGACTTGTCAAAGTGAACGCCATCACTTTTCTCCATGCTGGGTCGGTCGAAATGGAGGCTTCGGGCGCACGCACCGCGGCTTCACTTCAGCGGTCCCAACCACCACAACCGGCTATTGTTCCTCCTGTTTCTCCGAGAACGACAACATGTGACGCTAAGGTATGGGCGCGGCCCCGTTACCTGAAACGGGCTTCTTCCGGTCGCCCTCTACATGGTCCGCTCCGCCTCTCTTTATGATCGTTGTATGCTCGCCGACAAGAAGCGCGACCGGGCGAGCAGGAGGTGTTCACCCGGCCGCTCTGGAAGCAGGGCGTCGGCCCCTATCGACTGCGTTGCCGGCGAGGTCACCGGCATTTGACGGGCAAGCACCCACGAGAACGATCAAGACCTTGTCTCGTCACCGTTCTGCGAAGCTCAATGCATAAACCTTGCCCTCAGCCAAGCCAGAATTCTGTTCCCGGTAATTGTCCGGCGGACCCTGGCGGCAGCCCAACGCGCTTGCATCGTAGCGCCAACGTGGCAGTGACAGACGATGTTGTGCAACTGCCGGTCACTTAATTCGAAGAAGCGCTTAGCCTCACCATAGGTATCATCTTTCAGTCCCATGGCGCGCAGCACCGGATCTTCGTAGGCTACGGTGATCGGCGACCCCGCACCACGCGCGACAGCACGGGCTTCAGGGCTGAGATATTCGGTGCCTGAAAGCGCTCCGAGGCAGCGCCGTGGATTTTGTTCGAGAAGTTCTGCCCAACGCTCGATCCGCTGCGTCCGAGTCATGGTCGGGTATGTCGCCGAGGGCTCAACTTTTGCAATTGTCTGCAGTTGGTCGAGTGTTTGGTGTTTCATGGTCGGCTCCTTTCGATAGGTCGAAGCGCCCACGCCCTCACAGAAGATTATTGCGCTGCAGCGCGCCGACAAGGCCGTATTTGGCAATGTGAGGAATTTGCCTCCCGTCAAGGGTTCGTATCAGGAACCTTCTCGGGGGCTAGCTTGTTTGGGCTACTGGAAGGAGGATCGTCATGAGCACAAAGCCACCACCCGCTCCGGCAGAAAACCAAAGTCCGAAGGGTCCCGGCGATAAGAAGTCGGTTCCTGTCGACCAGACGCCGCACGGCCGTTCCGCCCCCAATCCCGACAAACAGGGCCAGCAAGGCAATGTGAAGGTCAACACGACCCACCAAGGCCACC
This sequence comes from Mesorhizobium robiniae, assembly GCF_040545535.1. NCBI lineage: Bacteria > Pseudomonadati > Pseudomonadota > Alphaproteobacteria > Hyphomicrobiales > Phyllobacteriaceae > Mesorhizobium > Mesorhizobium robiniae. Next base: position 70,414 of record NZ_JBEPMC010000010.1, on the reverse strand, counting down.
AGCAGGACCGTTAGGTGATACATGTCCACGTCGAAAAAGACCCCTGCCAGCATCCGCCATGGCGGTCCTGGCGCATCGCACGAAAACGCCAAGGAGCCGTTGGTGATAGAAAAGCCGCCAGCCGATTCCGATCAGCGCAGCCAAAGCAAGATCTCAGGTGGCGGAGGCGAACGCGACAGCCATCACACCCATGACCCCGAAAAGAAAGGTGGCGGCACCCGACCGGCCCACAAAGGAAAGTGAATGGTTCTTTTCTTCGCATCTCATTGGCGTGGGCCTGGCATTTTTGCTGAAACGCGGGGCGCCAACCATTGGGCAGTCTGCTGCAACACGCGGCGGCTCCGGCTGCATTGTCTCAACCCATCATGGCAATGACGGCGCGGTGGGCTGGGCAGCGCTTTGGCCCGGTGGGGTGACCCGTTCTTCGGCCGAGCGCCACATGGTGCGCAGTTTTTCCGGTAAAGTGGCTTGAACCTTCGCGACCTGACCACGCGAGATATGCCGCGACAGCGTAGCAAAGACGGAACGCACCGCATCGCTGGCATCCAGAAGCCGTGCATCGGACAGGCGGTCGGTGACTTCGATGACAAACTCGTCCCAGTCCCAATCGCTCGGCTGCCTTGCCGGCTCGAACCGATCATAATAGGCGCCACGCACCAGAACCGGCAGCTCGGCGCCTAGATGCGCCGCTAGCCCCAACGGCAGCCGGTCCCGCAACATCTGAAGGACTGTCGACAACACATTCCAGGAGAGCTGCCTATCCGGGCCGAGCTCCTCCATCAGGTCATTGAGCCAGATGTTGGTTGTATGAAGCGTCTTGTCGAAGACGTCGGGACCTGTTGCGCTCACTTTACCGTCCTCCCGGTTATTGCGCACAGTCACTCGTGAACGGATTACGTCGGCATGAGTTCCCTTGCGGGTCCAAATTCCCCAACTGTTGCTTCTTGACCGACCGTCGCAACTTCGGACCGCGTCACGCTGTAATCGCGCGTGCCTCGAGCGGTCCGGTTGTAAAAAGCCTGCCGCCCCTTGGCTCCTCGGCCGGCAGGCTTTCTCGTGGACCTACCGTTCTCCGGCTGAACGAGCCTAACGATACTACTTCCGGTGGAACAGGAAGCCCTTCTGGGAGTTCATACCATCATCAACATGCGCATGGACGCGCCCTTTAAATGGCGCGGCAGCGCAAGGAGGACCATCATGAGTCTCGGAACCATACTCATCATCATCTTGATCCTTGCCTTGCTTGGCGGATTCAGCGGTCTGGGTGGTGGGCCATTCTATGGCACTGGTTATTATGGCGGCGGCGGACTCGGTCTCGTGCTGCTCATCGTCATTATTCTGGTCCTTCTCGGACGCATTTAGGGTCCGCACGATCAGACCGACAATTTGCCCGCGCGTTCCTTGTGGCCTAGGAATACGGCTGGGAATATGCCTACGGCTGGCGCCAAAACGGGAGACGTGATAGTCGCAAAAGGGAACCGAAATTACCCAAGTGCATTGTAGCCGCTGCTGAAATCCACTGGAATGGCACATAAGTGAACTTCGTTGAACAAGCCGACGTCGGCCTCGGAGTTCCGGGCCTGCCTTCTGCCGATCTGATGCAGGCACTGCCCGTTGCCGTCTACACCGTCGACGAACAGGGACGTATCACCTTTTTCAACGAAGCCGCCGCTGAGCTCTGGGGCCATCGTCCGGTTATCGGACGGGATCTATGGTGCGGCTCCTGGAAGCTTCGTTATCTGGACGGTCGGGATATGGCGCATGGCGAGTGTCCAATGGCCGTGGCGCTGCGCGAAAGACGGGACGTCTCCTGGGACCAGGCGATTGCGGAGCGGCCGGACGGCGAACTCGTTCCGTTCAGGGCTCACCCACGCCTGCTTCGCGACGAAGCGGGCAACGTCGTGGGTGCCATCAACACGCTGCTCGATCTGCGCACGGAGACGCTGGGCGATGAAGCCCGCATGCGTCTGGCCGCCATCGTCGAGTCGTCGATGGACGCCATCGTCTCGAAGGACATGAGCGGCATCATCACCAGTTGGAACGAAGCGGCAGAACGCTTGTTCGGCTACACGCCTGCCGAGGCGATCGGCCGACCGGTCACGATGCTCATTCCACCCGACCGCCTCGACGAGGAAGTCTCGATCATCCGCCGCATTCGCGCCGGCGAACGCATCCCCTCCTATGAGACGATGCGCCTACGCAAGGACGGAACGCTCGTTTCGGTGTCGCTCACCGTTTCGCCGATCCGCGACGCCATAGGGCGGGTGGTCGGCGCCTCCAAGATCGCGCGCGACATCAGTCCCCATAAGGAGAACGAACGGCGCATCCGTCTGCTCATGCGCGAGGTCAACCATCGGGTGAAGAACCAGTTCTCGGTGATCATCTCGATGATCCGCGAGACCAGCAAACTGACGAGCACGCCCGAGGCTTTCCTCGGGCAGGTTCGGGAGCGTATCACGGCGCTTTCGGAATCCCATGATCTCCTGGTCAATGCCGAGTGGCGAGGCGCGACGGTCGACGAGCTCATCCAGGCACAGCTCAAGGCCTTCGCAGTGCAGTCGCGCGTGTCGATGACTGGGCCAAAGGTGATGCTGCAGCCGAACGCCGTGCAGTATCTCGGCATAGCCTTTCACGAACTCGCCACCAATTCGGCAAAACATGGAGCGCTGTCCTGCAGCGACGGACGCGTCGAAATCGATTGGAATGTGATCCCTGCCGGCGACGGTGCCGGTGTCTTTCGACTGGCCTGGCGCGAATTGGACGGGCCGATCTTGGACGCGGTCAGAAGGCGCGGTTTCGGATCCGTCGTCCTCGAGCGGGTGGCGCCGCAGGCACTCAGCGGCAGCGGACGGCTGGAATTCCATGAGCAAGGCGTTACCTGGATGCTGGAGGCGCCGCTGCCCTTCGTCCAGACGTCAGTGGCGGATGACGCGGCCGTTTGAAAACGCCCGTGAAGCTGAGCCCTTCCCCCTCCAACCGACTGTGCTGATGCTCGCGCGAACCTATTGCGCTCGGCCCGGCTGGCGATGATAGAGCGAAACAGTCCTATCCTCCAGAATATCGAAGCCGCCGCTGCCAGGCAGAGCATCGCAATTCATTGAGTGCCGATGGAGATGATGTGATTCAAGAACTGTGAGGCTATCGAATTCCATGGCCGCCCCGCAGAACTGGGCCGCTTGCAGCACCAGGGACTCGATGTCTTCAAGCGCTACGTTTTCTGCGAGGTTTCGCCGTCGCACCGCCTCGGCCACCGCGGTGACATTGACGATCCTCTCGCAGCAGGCGGCCGCCCGAACTTGCAGTTCAACATCGTGACACAAATGAGCCGAGTAACGGTATCTCATGGAAAACCCTCTCTTTCAGGAGCGGTTTGTCCCTCGCTATAAGCATGTGCCATATCGACCCGAATGGCAAGGGAAATTAACAAAATTACTATGTAAAATCAATTAGTTATCATAAAGCGCGAACTGCGCAGACGATGACTCGCAGTAACTGTCAGCCTTTCACGCCAATAGCCCATGAACCGATCTTGACGGTCGAAGAGACTTTTCCTAATTCTTAGACAAATACTAACTTTGAGCGGCTGGAGGCAAAAATGGCCGACCTGGAAAGACCCGAACGACTGCAGATCATGCTAACTGCTGACGAATTGGCTGCATTGGAAAATTGGCGCTTCGAAAGACGCATGCCAAGCCGGTCGGCGGCGGTGAGAGAGTTGTTACGGCGCGGTCTTCATGCAGACGGGTTTCTGACGGCAGCACAAGGTGCCAAGTCACAGGATTTTGGAATTCTGCCCAGTTCCGGGATTGTCGATGGAGGCTCCGGAGACTAGGCCTCTCGAACACCGCGCATCTGGCGTGGCCAGCAACTTCTGGTTCCCGAGAATCGGCGGCATAAGGCCGTCTTCAGCGCGAAACTGAAGATGCTTCGGTAAAGTCTGTCGGAGCCTTGCCCGCACTTGGGAACTTCAGGCAATCGTCGCGCGTTCGGTGACCGAGCTTCGATGCCACGCTTGAGGCAGGTGGTACATCAAAGCAAGACGGAATGCGTCTTCACACGGGCACCAGGGATCGAGGTAGTGAGCTTCCTGTACCGCGCGGCAAAAATCGCCGAACAAGCTCATGCCGGGCAGACAGACAAGACCGGTCGGCCCTACATCGAGCATTGTCGCCGGGTCGTCGACGCCGTCGAAACGCTCGACCAGAAGATCGTTGCCTACCTTCACGACGTTCTTGAGAAAAGCGACGGTTGGAACCGCGATCTCCTTGAGGCGGCTGGTTTCGGAACGTCCATCGTGTCGGCAGTGGATGCTATGACCCGCAGGCCGGACGAGGACGACCTCGCTTTCGTGCGCAGAGCAGCAGCCAATCCATTGGCGCTGCCGGTCAAGCGCGCAGATCTCGCTGACAATCTGCGGCAGGCACGGCAGGTTGGCACCTCGACCTCGAAATATGAAGACGGCCTTCGTATACTCGACGAAGAATTCGCCGACTGACGGAAAAGATCGCCGCCCATGGCGTGATGGCCGATGGGGAAACGAAGCGCCCTCTACTCGGGAGTGTGGGGCCTATGCCGCTTATCCTCGGCAGGATCGGCATCTATCCGCGCCTTGTCAGGATCGAACGCGCCATGGCGGGCGATGGCCAATGCCGGGGTATCGGGCGTCTCATAGGCCCACATGAAATCGTCAGCCGCTCCGCCGACCGCCTGCACCCGCCAGTAGCTCGCCGTTCCCTTCAACGGGCAGCGCGTTGTGGTGTTCGTCTTCTCCAGAAGCTCGAAATAGATATCCTCGAAAGGGATATAGAAGACAGGGTCATGCCCTTCTTCGTAAACTACCTTTGCCCGTTCGGTGGAGGCAATAATCGCGTCGGAGAACCTGACCGTCACGGTTCCGTTGAACGGGCTAATCGTGAGCGCGCTGGGATGGCGGGCGGAATTTGCGGCTAGGGGCTGCATTCGACTTCTCCGTTGGCTGCGCCGTCTCCACCCAACGCCGCATCGCCGTCAGGGTTCCAGTTTGGCCGGGCTTTGCGTTTCGACAAATGCACTGGCGCGCGCCCGCCACCATCAAACGGAGGCGCAGCGATGGCTGCCTCCATGCCTTTGCCGCGACGGATGAAAAACCTCCTGCGACCACGGGGGTCCAGGGAACGTTATCGCCGAAGAGTTCGTTGCATGAGTCATCAACACCGAATCGGCGGCGGGCTTCGCAAGTAGAAGGGAGATTGCCATGAAAGTCGGCAACTGCATGACGAGGAATGTCCAGGTCGCGACCCCCGAACAGTCCATTCGCGAAGTAGCGCAGATCATGGGCAGGCTCGACGCCGGCGTGATGCCCGTGGGCGACCACGACCGGTTAGTCGGAATGATCACGGATCGTGATATCGCGATCCGCGGCGTAGCATTGGGTAAGGGGCCTGACGCCAAGGTGGGCGATGTCATGAGCCCCGACGTCAAATATTGCTTCGATGACGAAGACGTCGAGCATGTGCTTGAGAACATGGGCGACCTGCAGGTACGTCGGCTTCCGGTTCTGAACCGCGACAAGAGGCTCGTCGGGATCATCTCGCTTGGCGATCTCGCGACGAATGGCGAAGCGGCAGAAGCGGGAGAAGCTTTAAGCGGCATCTCGAAGCCGGGCGGCGAGCACTCACAAACCACTCACTGACCCGACGCCGACACGACGGTGCCAGCGTCTGATGTTCTCGAATGATTGCAAGCGCCCTGCCAAAGCCTATGGTGAAGGCGAGGCCTCTCGGAGTGGATAAATGTGGGTTGGTCGCTGAACCTCGGGACGATCGCAGGCACGACCGTGCGCGTTCACTTCACTTTCCTGCTTCTGCTCGTCTGGATTTGGCTAACCCACTATCGCATCGGCGGCACGCCAGCGGCCTGGGAAGGCGTTGCCTTCATAATTGCCGTCTTTGCCTGCGTGGTCCTGCATGAGTTCGGCCATATCGCCGCCGCACGGCGCTTCGGCATCAGCACGCCGGACATTACGCTTTTCCCGATCGGCGGCGTGGCCAGGCTGGAACGCATGCCGGAAGAGCCGGGACAGGAGTTCGTGATCGCGATCGCGGGGCCGCTGGTCAATGTCGCGATCGCGGCGCTGATTTTTGCCTTGCTCGGTGGGTCGACAGGTGTCGAACAGATGGCCGGGATCGAGGACCCGCGTACCAATTTTCTGGCCAGACTTGCAGGGGTCAACATCTTCTTGGTCCTTTTCAACATGATCCCTGCCTTCCCGATGGACGGCGGCCGCATCCTGCGCGCCGCCCTCGCCGCCCGCCTTTCCTGGTCGCGCGCAACTCAGATTGCCGCCACGATCGGCCAAGGATTAGCCTTCGTCTTTGGGTTCATTGGGCTGTTCTACAATCCGCTGCTGATCTTCATCGGTATCTTCGTCTATCTCGCCGCGGCAGCAGAAGCGCAGAACGCACAGATCCGAGAGGTCGCCACAAGCGTCCTTGTCGGGGACGTGATGATCACCAAGTTTGCCCGGCTGGACCGGTCGGCCACGCTCGACGAGGCAATCGAGATGCTGCTCGCCACCACGCAGCACGAATTCCCTGTCGTCGACTCCGCCGGTCATCTTGAAGGGTTAGTGACACGCGACGACATGATCCGGACGTTGAAAGAGAAGGGACCCGCTGCACCGGCCGCGGGCGCAATGCGGAATGACATCCCAAAAATACATTATCGCAAAAGTCTGGAGGAATGCCTGCGCCTCATGCAGAAGGCAGATGTGCCTGCTGTTGCCGTCGTCGACAATGCCGATCGGCTGGTCGGGCTGATGACGCACGAGACCATAGGCGAGATGCTTATGGTCCGCTCGGCCGTTTCAGATGCCTTCCGATTTGGGCGTTTGCGCGGGGGCAAGCCGCGGCCGGATCGCGCCAACGCTCTCTAAAATCGTAAAAGAACGAGCGAGGGTGGAATACCGTCGGTTTCCGGGCTGCCTCGGTTCGCATGGTCTTGGGATAGATCGGCCAGAACGACGTCGTTCCGGCCGATCTATCGTTTGCGTCTAAGAGCCGCCGACGTGAGGCAGGAGTTCTAGCGTACCGCGATAGATCATGTCGCCAGCTACGTAGAGGATCACCACCAGACCGACATAGGCAATCCAGCGATGCTTCTGAAGCAGATTGGCAATGAAGTTTGCGGCAATGCCCATCAGTGCTACGGAAAGGACAAGGCCGAAGATCAATACGTTCGGATGTTCGCGCGCAGCACCCGCTACCGCCAGAACATTGTCGAGCGACATAGAGACATCGGCGATGATGATCTGCCAGGTAGCCTGCGCCAGGGTCTTGCGTGAAGCTTTGCCAGCTACGGTGCCATCGTAGTCGACGTCACTTTCCGAAAGCGCTTCAATCGCCTGCATTTCCTGCGAATGGTCTTGCCGGAGTTCGCGCCACATCTTCCAGCATACCCACAACAGCAACACGCCTCCGGCCAAAAGCAAGCCGACGATCTGCAGGAGCTGAGTTGTCGCGGCCGCAAAGCCGATGCGTAGAATCGCCGCCGCGGCTATACCAATAACGATCGCATTTCTGCGCTGCTCTTTGGGCAGCCCGGCCGCGGCAAGGCCGATAATGATGGCGTTGTCGCCGGCCAGCACCAGATCGATCATGATGACCTGCAGGAGAGCGGTCATTGCTTCAGGACTAAAAAATTCTGTCATACGGCACCCTTGCGTTCAGCTAGGGGTGACGCGGCTTGCGAGCATACCGTAGAGCAACGCGAACACCGCGTATGACAGGAGAAATGCCGCTACAGCTGGAGAAATCTCAAAGCCAGGCCACCCGGATTGAATTCCAGTCCGACATCACAGTCCCGATGGACTGCCAGAGGGGCCCGGTCTGGTAGCACCTACCTATTGCCGCAAACGCGAAAACTCAAGGCCTAAAATGTGATCCGGCCTATGCGATACCACCCTCAAGCTCAGCCTGCGGTATGTTACCGATTCGAGCTCACCGCATCGAAGGCCCAGCTTCGCATCTCCGCCGGCTCGCTTGGCGTCTCGCGGCCATTGAACGAACCGGTACTCGCAAGTAGACTGATATCATGGAGTTCGATCGGTCTTTGTGATCTGCGACCGCCGATGCGATGAAGGAAATCCGGCTTGGCTGTTCATCGACGACAGATCGGCCAATATCTGTTCCCAATCGGCTCCTTGGGCCTTGCCGCACTAATTCATTTCGGCGGCGCGCCGATCGAGCATTCGCTGCTTTCGATCAAGATCCTGGCGTTGATCGTGGTCGCTATCTTCATCTTCGCGACCGTGTTTGTGGTTTTGCATCATGCAGAAGCCGTCGCACGGCGGCTCGGTGAACCCTACGGCACGCTGCTGCTGACATTCTCGGTCACGGCGATCGAGGCATCGGTTATCGTTTCGATGATGCTGCACGGCGAGAACAACCCGACACTGGCACGGGAGTCCGTATTTTCGACGGTCATGATCGTGTGCACTGGTGTCGTCGGGGTCTGCCTCACCCTGGGTGGGCTGAAGCATCGATATCAGGACATCAAACGACAGGGCACCAACGCTTCCCTTGCCGTCATCATGGCGCTGACGGTTCTGTGCTGATCCTTCCAAACTACACGCTTGCCACAAGTCCCGGTGCGTTCTCCGCGTCGCAACTCGCATTCGTGAGCGTCCTTTCAGTTCTCCTCTATGGTTCGTTCGTCTTCGCACAGATGGTGCGCCAACGGGGCGATTTTATCGAGGATCTGACATCCGGCGCCGAACATGAGGAGCATGTACCCGAGGGTGGGAAAGTGACCGCCAACGTACTCCTGTTATTTGTCGGGCTGGCAGGGATCGTTCTTCTGACCGAGCAGGTGGCCGGCAGCATCGAAGACGGGCTCGCGGCTCTTCAAATTACCCAGGCGGACGCAATCGTGGGTTTCTTCGTCGCTTCGCTTGTGCTTATGCCGGAGGCGCTATCAGCGGTTCGGGCCGCACTCAATAACGAGCTTCAGCGAGGACTGAATGTCGCCCTCGGCTCAGCTTGCGCTACGATCGGCCTGACAATCCCGGCAATCGGTGCGGCGAGCCTACTCACAGGACGAAGCCTGACGCTTGGCCTGGGTCCGGGGGATACCGTACTTCTCATCCTCGCGCTTGCCATCAGCATCGTGAGCTTTGGGACGGGCAGAACAACGATGCTGACGGGGCTCGTTCATCTCGTCGTGTTCGTCGCCTATCTGTTTCTTATCTTCGTGCCGTAGGATAGCGATCGCCAACCGTCCTCGTGACTTCTGGGAGTTTGTCATGTTCAAAGGCCGCCGGCCGGCGGCGCCAAGACCGATGACGATTGCATTGTCGCCGGCAAGCATGAGATCGATGGCAGTGACGTGCAGAAGGTCCGTCAGGATCCAGGGGGATCACGAATGGCGCGTTCGTGCCGGCAGATACCGCATTGCAATCGGGCGTTTGAAAAACACCGTCAGTTCGCCCTGGAAAGCCACCGGTGTGCGTCGCATGCGTGCGCGGTGTTCAACCCCTTTCAGGCCTGCAGACTTCACGCCAAGTGGCCGCCGCGAAGTCAGATCTGCGACAGTGATCCTGCGACTGTTCGGTAGAAGATCACGCGGACTGACGGGACAAGCTGGTTGAGATAATCGAAATCGCGGATATTGCCTGTCAGTACAGTCGCGCCAAGCAGGCCGGCCTGATGATGGATCAGCGCATCATTGAGAAAGCGACGCTCGTGCCCCTCCCCTTTTGGCAGATGGCCGAGCCGGAACAACAGTCCGGCGACCACACCGGCGCGTCCCCAAGCGGTTGCGTCAGGAGCATGAAGCCGATGTGCGGGAATATCTTCGATCGTCTCATTGACCGCTTTCAGAACCGTCTTGGTCGTCTTGTGGGCTGGGTTAAGACGGCCGAACACATGTGTGAGTTCGGCAAGGCAAACGGCGGAGTGGTGGCAGAGCCGATAGGTCAGGAGATCGTCAACCGCTTCGGGCGTGCGCCCCTGCAGCACATCGAGATAGACGCTCGTATCGAGAAGCAGGACGCCGCCGACCGGCGGCTCGTCCCCAGCCCACGACAGGTCTGAATCCGGGCGTCGTTCCAGCCGCGCCACCAGCTTTTGCGGTTTCAGGGAGCGCAGCGCGCTCCTGAGATCAAATGCCAAGATCGATATCCGCAGCGATGCTGCCCTTGCGACGCACAAGCCGGGTGCCGAAATCATCCTCCAGGGCCAGGCGCGACAAAGCGAGCTCCAGGAGTTCGGTATCGGAAGTCACATGGGCGCGCTTTTTTGCGGCCTCGATCAATTCCGACGGCACCCTGCCCGACAGGCGTGTGTCCTTCGCCGTCCCAAGAAGACCAACGGCCCTGGCCTGTTCGAGCACCAGGCGGTTACGGGTGTGGGCGATCCGCTTGTCGTTTTCGGCTGCCGTTGAGGTGCGGGCGGTCATCACAGCTCTCCATGTGTTCAACGACACATAAGGAATGTTGAACGAAAAGACAAGGACGGACGATGTCACATGATGATGACTGATGCGGGACCTTATCGTGTCGATTTGCGCGCACATGGCTGGCCTGCGGCTACTGGACCTTTGAGCGCAAGCGATCCGTCACGAACTCCATCAACACCACGATGACGAAGATTACGAGAATGATGGTCGAGGCATTCTTGTATTGGAAAAGATCGAACGCAACCTTGAGCTCCTGGCCGATGCCACCGGCTCCAACGAGACCGAGAACAACGGACGAGCGCACTGCCTTTTCAAGCGCAAAGAGCGTGGTGTTTATCAGGGACGGCATGGCGTCAGGCAGAACTGCCCCGCACAGAACAGAAAACCGCCCGGCGCCGATTGCAAACAGCGCTTCCTGAGGTCTTTCGTCGGCATCCTCCATCGCCTCGGCGAAAAACCGCCCGCAAAAACCGATCGTATCGATGACGATGGTCATGGTTCCGGCAACAGCCCCGAGACCAACGGCTGACACGAAAAGAAGCGCCCAGACCAAATCTGGCACGGTCCTAAATAACGAGACCAGCATCCTGGAGACATGCCGGAACGGGCCGAGCGGAGTTATGTCCTTGGCCGAGAGCCAGGCAAACGGCAAGCTGAGAACGACACCTATTGCTGTCCCAACGAGCGCTATTTGAAAGGTTTCGACCATGCGCCAGAAAACCCGCAGGAGGAAACCTGGCTCGATATTTGGGGGTATCATGCGGCCGACGAGATGAGCCATGCGGGGCACTCCACCTGCCAGTTGTTCAGGCGAAGGTGCGACCTGCCCGGCGGAAACGATCACGAGAGCGGCCAAAGCGACGGCAAAGCTGAAAGTGAGGGGCGAGACCGATGGAACCCGGCTCGGCGAAAGGCGGTCATGCATCGAAGACATCTTTCAGATCAGCGCGGGTCACCTGCGCCGTCGGCCGGTCGAAGAAGACCTTGCCCGCCTTGAGCGCTATCAAGCGATCGGAATAGTTGAGAGCATGCTCCATATCGTGCGTGGTGTAGACCAAGGTTATCGCTTGTTCTTGGGTGAGTTCGGAGAAGACTCGCATCACATCATGTCCAGCTGCCGGATCGAGACTTGCCGCCGGTTCGTCTGCTATCAAAAGCTTCGGACGCCGGATCAACGCACGGGCGATCGCCACCCGCTGCGCCTGCCCTCCAGAAAGCGCGTCGGCGCGGGCACCTGCCTTGCCGAGAAGCCGCACGTCGGCGAGTGCCTGCATCGCTTCCTCGCGCCAGTGTTGCTTTGCGATGGAATGGTGCCAGCCGCGCCAGCCCCCGGGCAGCCCGAGCTTGCCCTGCAAGACGTTTGTAAGAACGGATTGGCGGCTAACCAATCCGTGGTGCTGGAAGACAAATCCGATCTGCCTGCGTATGCGCCGCAGCTGGGCGACGGACGGCGCCGAGCGGAAGCTTTCGCCGAGGGTGACGACCTCGCCATCGCTCGACGGTAAAAGACCGATGAGGCATTTGAGCAGGGTGGATTTTCCAGCACCGTTCGAGCCAATCAGGGCAACCCGTTCGCGCGATGCTATGTTGAGGCCGATATTGGAGAAAATGATCTTTCCGTTCGCATAGCTCTTCGCAAGATCGTGCGCGCGAATGATTGCTGTCATGTTGACCCCTTGGCCCAGACCGGAATTACGAAGTAGGCCGGCGGTTAACCGCCGGCCTTTATGATGAAGCAAAGAGCAGGCCTCAGTTTACGAAGTCGGTGAGGGTCTCGATTCCGATCGTGCGGTACATCGAGCGGACATAATCGTAGTCCGAGTCCCTGACGTCCGTCAGGAAGAAACCGCCCTTGAATTTCTGGTTGTCCTCTCCTGTCAGGATCGCTTTCATCAGCTCGTTGCCATTCTTCGCAAAGGCATCGCGGACCTTGGCGAACACGTCGTCTGAAATGTCCTTGCGGGCGACAAGAATGTCGTTCGGCAGATCGCGGCCCCGTGCGATTACCGAGAAGGCGGTGTCGGGGAACGCTTCCCGGACCGAGTTCAGGTAGCCGAAATTCAGACCGATAGCGGCGATGTCGCCGCGGATGAGAGCCTCAGCCGCGATGTTGCGCGATATGATCACTGGTTCGTAATCGGTGGCGTATTTCAGATTGAAATCGGCCAGTGCCTGCGCGGGGCCGAGATGCTGGGAGGTGGAGCCGACCGAACCGAATGCGATCTTCTTGCCCTTCAGGTCTTCAATCGAGCGGATCGGTCCATTCGCCAGCACGGCGATCTGAGCGAAATAGTCGGGACGCTGCCAGGCAACAACAATCTTCGGTTGGCTCAATTCCTTCATGACCACGTATTCAGCAGGACCCGTCAGGACCAGATCGACCTGCCCGGAATTCATGGCCTCGACGGCAGTGGTCCGCGAGCTGACCGGAAACAGCTCGATATCGAGACCGGTCGCCTCTTCGAGAGCGGTCTGGAAAGCGCCGAATTCCTGCTGAAGAGCTTCCAGCCCCTCCATGTCGGTTACCGCGAATTTCACCGATTCCGCAAAGGCCGGAAGGGCGGTGGCGAGTGTTATGGCGAGTGCGGTTGCGATGGTGCGGATCATCATTTTTCCTTTGCTGTATAGACAGGAAACTGTTACCCGCTTACCCGTATACGCAGCAGATGACGTGCTCGTGACATTTCGTCGGCGCCTCCGGCAGCCTTTGCTTTTTGAGGGATACAGTGTGAACTGGCACATCCAGGGTGGTCGCATCCTTACCGACCGGGGGCTTGAAACGGCGGATCTGAGCGTTACCGGCGGGATACTGTCGGAGGTGAAGGCGGCCCATGCGTCCACAATCGATGCCGATGGTCTGCTCGTGCTTCCGGGCATCGTCGATATCCACGGCGACGGCTTCGAGCGGCACATCATGCCGCGGCCGGGCGTCCGCTTCGACACCGCATTGGCGCTGAAAGATACGGACCGCCAGCTTGTCGCCAATGGCGTAACCACGGCCTTCCACGGCGTCACGGTGTCATGGGAGCCCGGACTTCGCTCGCTCGACGCTGCCAAACAACTGATCGGCGCAGTTTGCGACCTCCGCGACACTCTCAGCTGCGATACGCGTCTGCATCTGCGCTGGGAGACCTTCGCGCTTGATCAGATGGCGCAGGTCGTACAATGGCTGTCCCTTTCGCCACGACCGATCATGGCTTTCAACGATCATACAACCGGGTCGGTAATGAACGGCACGATCGCCCGCAAGATCGGCCAGATGGCGGAACGGTCCGGCTTGAGCCGAGATGACTATATGACGTTGCTCGACCAGATTTGGTCCCGCCGGGCCGAGGTGGCGATCGCGATCGAGCAACTGGCCGCGACCGCACGGGCCAATGGCAATGTGCTTCTTGCCCATGACGAAGCATCGCCCGAGGAACGCGTATATTTCCGCGCGCTCGGCGCAAAGGCCTCGGAATTTCCGCTGACGCTCGAAACAGCGAAGGCCGCGCGGCAAATGGGCGAGGATGTGATCCTCGGTGCGCCCAACGTCGTGCGCGGCGGCAGCCACAATGGTGCGCTAAACGCCACAGACGCTGTCAGAGCCGGGCTTTGCACCGTGCTGACCAGTGACTACCACTATCCTTCGCCTCTGCATGCGGCCTTCAGGTTGTCTTCGCCAGACGCCAGCGACTTCCCTTTGATCTGGAATCTGATCTCGGCAAACCCGGCTCGGGTAGCCGGCCTCGACGATCGCGGCTCGCTTGTTGCCGGCCGCAGGGCGGATCTGATCCTCGTCGATGCCGGCGATCCAGCGCATCCGCATGTGGTGGCCACGATGGTTCAAGGACAAATTGTCTATTCCTCTGGACTCTCCCGCGTAGACCGACGGTCGGCACAACGATCGCCGGTGAACAGGGCTTCATGAACCAGAATACGAAAATTCCAACACTACACGAGCGCAGCGGCAATCGCCTTCTGGCCTTTAACGGCTTGGTCTTTCGGCCACGCAGCGATACGCCAATCTGGCAGCAGATCTACGATCACATCTTCAATCTGATCGAGAGCGGCAGTCTTGCGCCGGGCAGCCAACTTCCCGGAGAAACGCATCTGGCGGAGAAACTCGCGGTCACCCGCATTACGCTTCGCCGGGCGCTGCAGCAATTACAGCATGAGGGCCACCTCACCGCCCGCAAGGGCGTAGGTATCTTCGTGCGAAACCTGCCCTCGACATTCACGGTTCGCGACGGACAACGCTTTCTCGACAATTTCGAAGCCCACGGCCAGGAAATCGGCACCCAGACGCTGCTGGTTCTCCGCGAACCGGCCGGAGCGGCCGTGGCGGAGCGGTTGCGTCTCGCACCTGATACCACCATCATCCGGCTGTGCCGGATAAGAACGTCCGATAAGCAGCCGGTTTACGTCAATACCAAGGTCTTCCCAGCCCATCTCTTTCCCAACTTCGAGCAGAGATACGATGTGCGTCAGTCGGTGACCGATGTTTTCCGCGCGCATGGCATCGAGAATTACCGGCGAGCCGAGACACGTATCAGTGGCGGCTTTGCATCCGCCGATGAAGCGGAGATCCTGCGGCTGACGCCCGGGACACCCGTATTCCGCATCAATGCCGTCAACGAGGACCGCAACGGCGTACCGATCGAGTGGACCCGCGGCTCCTGGCCGCTGACGTCAGTCGAATTCGTGTTCTGATTCTGGCGCATGCCCGTCCTCAAGCGAGTGTCGGAACATCCAGCCGGATCACTTGCCAGGGCCGGCCGGCTGGCAGATTCTCTTCGCCCGTGAATGGCGGCATGCTCGTCAAATCGGCCGTAGCTGTCTTTGGTTGATAAAGACCACGTTGTTCAGCGTACTTCCAACACTATGCCGTCTTTTAAGGGCACTGGTGCAGCCGAGCCGATTTAAAGGGCTAGCGCACGATCCCACTCGCGATCCGGCGATTTGGCCAAGGCGAACGGCGGTTGGCTGCAAAAGGCGAACAGGCTCTAATATTTATGTTGCAATCCCAACATTTTTGTTGTTTTTCGACCAAACGTACGCCGAAAGGGCCTTAAACATGTTGTACGATGCAGATTTTCTTTTGAGGTTGCAGCAGGGACTGCAAGAGCTTCTTCCTGTCTGGGATGTATCGCCAAACGCCGATCTGGTTTTGTTGACGATCTCCGAGAACGCGACATTCCGCATCGTGGATTCTGGTGCTGAGCGTGACCTCATCGTCCGGGTCCATCGGCCCGATTATCATACGGAATCCGAGATTCTCTCGGAACTAGACTGGATCAATGCGCTAAGCATGGATGGCATTGTTGCGACACCGAAACCTGTCGCCGCTCGCGACGGTCGTCTCCTGCACGCCTTTTCCGATGGGGAAACGATCCGACATGCCGTAGCCTTTGAGTTCATGTCGGGCAAAGAGCCGGATGCTGGATCGGATCTGGTGAAGTGGTATCGGACGCTTGGCGAGATCAACGCTCGCCTGCATGCTCATAGCCGCGAATGGAGCCGACCTAAGCATTTCGTCCGAAAGACCTGGAATTTCGACCGGATTGTCGGCGAGAACGCCTATTGGGGCGATTGGCGCGCGGCCCTTGGTCTGACACCCGAGGGAATGACCATTCTTGAACGCACCTATACCCTGCTCGAAGCGCAGACGGATGCTTATGGTTATGGTGCCGACCGTTTCGGCCTCGTTCACTGTGATATGCGCGCCGCCAACCTGCTTGTCGATGGTGAGCGTCTGGGTGTGATCGATTTCGACGATTGCGGCATCTGCTGGTTTGCCTATGACTTCGCCGCCGCAATCAGCTTCATCGAGCATGAGCCCAATGTTCCCGATCTAATGGCTGCTTGGCTTGACGGTTACAGACGCGTAGCGCGGTTCGAAGCGGAGCATGAGAAGGCCTTACCTATGCTGATTATGTTGCGTCGCATGCAGTTGACCGCCTGGATTGCCTCACATTCGGAAACGCCCACCGCCCAATCCCTGGGACCGTCCTATACCGATGGCACGGTGATGCTGGCAGAGCGCTATCTCGGCGCCATTGCATGAGGAGATGCAGATGAACGTAGCGCCAAAGGAAATTCTCGATCTCAATCGTTTCGATGCGACGCGAACCGACGGGTTTCCACCGGAACTTGCCGAACGGGTGGCTAGGCGCCAATCCAGCTTCGGAGCCTCGTCGGTTCTCTTTTACGAGCAGCCGATCGAAATGGTGCGGGCTAGCGGCGCCTATATGTACGACGTAAATGGACGCCGGTATCTCGACGTCTACAATAATGTGCCATCGGTCGGCCACTGCCACCCACGGGTGGTGGAGGCGATTGCCAGGCAGGTCGGGCAATTAAACATCCACACGCGATATCTGAACCGCGTTGTCGAGGATTACGCCGAAAAGCTGCTCGCAACTTTCCCGTCGCCGCTCGGGAATTTGGTGATGACGTGCACTGGTAGCGAAAGCAACGATCTTGCGATGCGGATCGCCAGGATCGGGACGGGTGGCGAAGGCTTCATCGTCACCGAGGCGGCCTACCACGGCAACACGGCACTGGTGACGGAGATATCACCCTCTTCACTGCGCAGGCGCGAACCCGCGTTGTTCGTCGAGGTGATCCCGGCGCCTACAGCCCACGACGACATGAGCGTTGAAGACAGTTTTGCCGCATCCGTTGAGCAGGCGATCGCCAAATTGCGCGCGCGCGGCCTGGCGCTTGCAGGCATGATTGTCGACACGATCTTCTCGAGCGACGGTATCTATGCAGATCCGCCGGGCTTCCTTAAGACGGCCGTCGATATCGTGCATCGCGCGGGCGGGCTTTTCATCGCCGACGAGGTTCAGCCCGGCTTCGGTCGTTCTGGCGGCGGACTATGGGGATTCCGGCGCCATGGTATCACGCCCGACATCGTCACCATGGGCAAGCCGATGGGCAATGGTTTCCCGATGGGCGGTGTGGTCACGCGGCCTGACCTTTTGAAGATGTTCTGCGAGGAGACTGGGTACTTCAACACGTTCGGCGGCAATCCCGTCGCCGCCGCCGCCGGCCGCGCCGTTCTGGAGGTGATCGAGGAAGAGGGGCTGATAGAGGCGTCGCGCAGTGTCGGCACCGGTTTCCGGCAAGCGCTGGAGGCATTGCGTATGGCTCATCCGCAAATCGGCGAAGTGCGTGGCGCTGGACTGTTTATCGGTCTTGATTTTATTGACCCAGAACAGGTCGCGCCGGACTCCGCGCTTACCACACATGTCATCAACGAGATGAAGCA
Source organism: Mesorhizobium robiniae (assembly GCF_040545535.1). Lineage (NCBI taxonomy): Bacteria > Pseudomonadati > Pseudomonadota > Alphaproteobacteria > Hyphomicrobiales > Phyllobacteriaceae > Mesorhizobium > Mesorhizobium robiniae. Next base: position 52,725 of record NZ_JBEPMC010000010.1, on the reverse strand, counting down.
GAACGGTATTCTGATAGGTGCCGCCGGCAAATTCGGCGCGACGCTCAAAATCCGTCCGCCACTCTGCTTTTCCAGCGACGATGCGGCTGTGTTTGTTGCGACGCTCGATACGATTCTCGAAGCAAGGTAAAAACCCGGCACCGTTTCGCGTCTGGTTCAGACCGCCGATGAGATCCTCAAACCTCCCCTTCGTCACGGCCACCTGAGTCGACCATCCGTAGGGCTCTGAAAAGGAGGATCCTTGGCTCCAAGTCGAGGACGGTCCGCGGGTGGCAGAAGGGTTTGTCATCACCGAGAACCGGACGCGGCTTTCGGGCCCGGTTCTCGTCAGGCCATAGCTTCCAGCGCGCCGAGTGATTCAGGCAGCACCTGTCCGCCATCGATCACCAGTGTCTGGCCCGTGATATAGGCTGCTTCCTCGGAAGCGAAGAACAGCGCGGCGTTTGCGATATCCGACACCGTGCCAAGCCGACGCATCGGGATGGAGGCTTCCATTTTCGCGATGTAGTCGCTGCCCATGCCATCGAGACCCTCGGTGAAGATGTTGCCGGGCATGACGGCGTTCACGGTGATTCTCTTCGGCGCAAGCTCAATTGCTGCCGTGCGCATGAACCCGAGTTGGCCCGCCTTGCTGGCACCGTAATGCGACCAGCCGGGAAAACCGGTGATTGGCCCGGTGATCGATGAGGTGATGATGATGCGTCCGCTACCTGCCTCGGTCATGGCGGGCAGAGTGGCGGAAACGCTGAGGAAGGTGCTTTTGAGGTTCGCCGTCATGACATGGTCGAAATCGCTGGCCGTCATGTCCCCGAGCTTGGCGGCCGGAAAGATGCCGGCATTGGCGCAGAGCACGTGAATGCCCCCGAACCGGGAGATCGCGGCTTCCACCGCAGCAGCGCATCCCTCCTCGGTACTGACATCGGCGGCGATGCCTGCCGCGTTCGCGCCAATCTGAGCCGCGACCTGATCGGCGTCGGCCTGGTTGCGAGAAACGATCAGGACGTTGAGCCCAGCTTCTCCGAAGCGCAGCGCGATACCCTTGCCGATGCCGCGGCTGCCGCCGGTGACGATGACTGTTTTTCCCTGTAGTGACTTCAACATTTTCTCTCACTTTTTGCGGCTGGACTTATCGGCTTCGTGTACGAACTGCCTCAAATATACGCTCAGAGCTCAAAACATAGACATTTTTGAACTTGAATGCTCAAAATAAATGCGAAATATTTCAGTCATTTAGCCTACCTAGGCATGGCTTCAAATTGCTGAACGCAGACATTGTACCCTTATTTTGGAAACTAGAATGGCGCACAAAATTTTTGTTGTAAAGCACACATCCTTGAGACACACTTGCAACATTGTATGATTACGCAATGAGCCTTGCACGTTTCAAAACCAAGGCTCGTCAAGAAAATAGGGGAACGATCATGATGAAATTTTCCAGACGGCACATGATGCAGATGATGAGCGCTGCGACCTTAGCCGGTCCGCTGGCGGGTGCCGGAAGCGCGTTCGCCGCGCGCGAAAAGGAGCTGAATATCCTCTGCTGGGAGGGTTACAATTCCTCGCAGGTGCTCGATCCCTTCCGCTCCAGCCAGGGCGCGACGGTGAAAGCTGAGAGCCTCACCAACGATCCTACTATGATCAACCGCCTGCGGGCTGGAGAGACCAAAATCTGGGATCTGATCAACGTCAACAATCCTTGGGCGCGCAAGGTCATGGCACCGGCCGGGCTGATCAAGCCCCTTCCGCGAACTGAATTCGAGCCCTTTTTTGACACCATGCTTCCGCAGTTCAAAGCGCCGTATCAGTGGGCGATGAGTGAGGACGGCAAGGATCTGCTCGGCATGACGCAGCGTTTCGGTCCCTACAGCTTCGTCGTCAATACCGACAAGATCAGCCGCAGCACGGCGGAAGAGCAGGGCTGGGATCTGTTCAATGATGCATCGCTTGCCGGCAAATACGGTATCCAGGAATCCGACGACTGGAACGTCTTTGACATCTTCATGGTCGCCGGCATCAATCCGTTCAAAATTCACAGCGAGGACGAATTCAAGGCGTTTTCCGCTGCTGCTGAAAAGGTGTTCAAAGGCGCCAAGATGGTTGGCGACATGGCTTCGCTCAATCAGGCGCTAGTTTCCGGTGAAATCGACCTCTACATGACGGGTGGCACCTACTCCATCTCGCCCGCCCGTGCGGATGGCTATGCGAACATGCGTGCCATTACTCCGCTGAAAGGCCCTATCGATGGCAAGGGCGGCATTTCCTGGATCGAGATCACTTCTGTCGTCAACAATCCGGACATCTCGCCCTTAGCGACAGAGTTTCTGAAATATGTTCAGGCACCGGACGTCGCTCATACGGTTGCCTTCGCAGAGGGCACGTTCAACCCCGTCAGCCAGATGGGCAATCCGAAGTGCCTCGAGCTCTTCACCAAGGACGAACTGGAAGCGATTCAGTGGGACAGCCTTGAAGAAGAAATGGAGCGTTCCGCCCAATACGACATCGTCCCTGATTACGACAAGGCGCTCGAATTGATGACCGCCGCCAAACGTCTTCGCGGCTGATCGACCCCGTATCGACGGAGTGAAAGATATGAGTCTTGCGATGATCGCGCCCGTGTCGACTGCCTTTTCCGCGCAAGCGACGGAGGCTGAGAAGACTGCAGCACCGGTGCTGCAGCTTGTTGGCATCAAGAAGATCTTCGGAGATTTCGCCGCCGTCGACGGTATCGATGTCGATATTAGAGAGGGCGAGTTCGTCACGATTGTTGGCCCGTCCGGATCCGGCAAGACGACGCTTTTGCGCATGCTGGCCGGTATGGAAGGGCCGACGCATGGCTATATCACGCTACGCGGAGAGCTGATCAACGACATGCCGGCCGACAAACGGCCGACGTGTCTGGTCTTCCAGTCTCTGGCACTTTTCCCCCACAAGACGGTCGGTGAGAACATTGAGTTTCCGCTCAAGGTACGCAAGGTGCCCGCCGCAGAGCGTAAGGCCCGCGCGCTGGAGCTTATGCGAATGTTGCGCCTGCAGGAGCATTATTACGGCAAGAACGTCATGCGCTGCTCAGGTGGTGAAAAGCAGCGCGTCGCCCTCGCCCGCGCCTTTGCTTACGATCCCGACGTGCTGTTCTTCGACGAACCATTGTCCGCGCTCGACTACAAGCTGAAGAAGGCGCTTGAAAAGGAGCTGAAGGATCTACATCGCGAAAGCGGCAAGACCTTCGTCTACATCACCCATTCGCTCGAAGAGGCGATGGTGATGTCCGACCGCGTCGGCGTCATGAACCGCGGCAAGATGGTGCAGATCGGCACGCCCGAAGAAATCTACACCCGGCCCGCCAATCGGTTCGTCGCCGAGTTCTTCGGCGAGGTCAACAGCTTCGCCGTCACCCGCAATGAAACCGGGATCTGGCGGCAGAGCGATGGCGGCCCCCTCGCCGTCGGATCTGTCGATGAAACGATCGGTGACACCGCCACCGTCATCGTCCGCCCAGAAACCATGCGCTTCGTAATGGCTCCGGCCACCGCCGACAATGTCATCATCGGCAAGATCTATAACGAGTACTCGCTGGGATCGCGCATGCAGTATCAGGTCCATTCCGGCGAGCGGATCTTCCTCGTAGAGGCGCCGCGCGCGGCGGCAACCGGCCTTTCGGCAGGCGATACGGTGGCAATCGGCTGGGATGTGGGTGATGCGATCGTGGTGGGAGATTGACCATGGCGATCGCCACCGCCGACGAAATGCCCCATTCAGCTCCACCCGTAGCTGCCGTTCCGGCAGGTTTAAAGGCGGCCAGTCCCGTCGTTGCTCTGCTGGTGCTTGGCTTTCTTGCGCCGCTGGTGACGGTGGCGGCCTATGCCTTTGCCACGCCGAGGAGCTTCGACGCGTTCCGCTCCTTCACGATTGCTAACTTCCAGGCCATCTTCGATCCGACCAATACGGTCTGGATGTCCTTTGCGTGGTCGATTGCCTATGCCATCGTGACGGTCGCCCTGCTAGCCGTCATCGCCTATCCCATCGCCTATGGGCTGAACCGCATGTTCGGCAAATGGTCGGGCCTGATCAGTGTGCTCTTCGTGTTTCCGCTGTTCGTCTCGGAAAACGTCCGTCTCTATGGCTGGGTGCTGTTCTTCATCAAGAACGGCGTGCTCGACGGCTCGCTGAAATGGCTGGGGTTTTCCGGTGGGCCGGAGGTCCTCTACACGCCGGGCGCGATTCTGTTCGGCATGATTTATGTTTACCTGCCCTTCATGCTGTTTCCGATGACGCTGGGCATCGCGATGATCCCAAAGGATCTGGTGGATGCCGCACGCGATCTCGGGGCCGGCCGTCTGATGATCTGGCGGGAGATCGAGTTGCCGCTCGCCATGCCTGGCATTCTGATCGGCATGCTTCTGACCTTCGTACTCGGAGCTGGGGCCATCGCCGAATCCAAGATCCTCGGCGGGCAGTCGGTCATCACCATCGCGCAGGATATCGAGCTGTCTTTCACGTATGCGCAGAACTGGCCGATGGGTTCGGCGCTCGCGCTGCTGCTCGTCGTCGTCGTCAGCGGGCTTGCGCTTTATGTGCTGTCGAAGCTCGATCTCGACCGCATTCTCGGGAGGAAATGAGCCATGGAAACTCGCTCCCAAATCCGCGTCCGCGCTTTCGTCCGGATGTGGACGGGATGCGTGCTTTTCGTCATTTATCTACCCATCCTATGCGGCGCGCTCGCGGGCCTGTCTAAGGGCCGCTATTTTGGCTTTCCGATCCGCGTCTTTTCAACGGAGTGGTGGGGCAAGACCTTTGCCTCCTTCGAAATCCAGGTTCTCGTGCAGAACTCTCTGCTGATCGCCTTCATCGTCACCCTGATCTCGGTGGTGCTGGCCTTTTTCGGAGCGCTGGCCTTTGCACGCTATGAATGGAAGGGGCGCAAGCTCTACCAGAAGGCGATCCTTCTTCCCATCTTCTTTCCGCAGCCGGTTCTAGGGCTTGCGCTTTTGCTGTGGTTCAATGCGCTCGGCTTCAATCCGAGTTGGCAGACGGCCGTCGTTGCGCATCTCGTCTGGATCGTGCCGGTAGTGACGCTCGTCATCGCCATCCAGGTGTATGGTTTCGACCCTACATTGGAAGAGGCGGCACGCGATCTCGGCGCTGGCCGCTGGTTCATCCTGCGCGAAATCACCCTGCCGATCCTCTGGCCGGGCGTCTGGTCGGGCGCGTTGTTTGCCTTCCTGCTGTCCTGGGGCAATTTTCCTCTCTCGCTCTATACGGCGGGTGTGGATTCCACGATCCCGAAATGGCTGTATTCGAAAATGGTGGCGGGTTATTCGCCGATGGTACCGGCGCTCGGCACGATGAGCACGCTGTCGGCGGCAGTCCTGTTGCTGGCCGGTGGACTGGCGATCACGCTGATGCGTCGGCGCCGGCCGGAAGCATAAGGTGTCTGTCCATGAACTGGAAGACCGACCGTCGTCCTTCCATTTCAGTGTGTCCCCGAAACCGAGGCGCCCGTGCTCGTAAGAGCAGCCCGTCATCGATATGCCCCATCGTGGGTGACCGGTCACTCTTTCGAGCGAGGACCTTGTCCGCTACGACGCCTAGACACTGTTTTATGAGTGGATGCACAAGACCGTCATTCACAATGATTAGCGGTTTGGTGCGCCATCCCGCACAAAGGCTGGATGCCCTGTTTACCGGCATCGCCCGGGGATGATCTTGACCTGAGGCTTGTTCGGCTCGGTCGTTCCCGACAAAACAGGAGCGATGAATGCTCGGACACATTGTATCGACAGTATACCCGACGTCCATGTCTCCGCTGAAACGTGGGGTCTTGATTTGGTCGCGGCGATGGAACCACGCTGGCCAAAGTGGGGTGGCAAGAGAAGGAGAGTGCCAATGACGAAACCGAAGACCGCGCGGCAGGAGCAGATGCTGAGGGAGCTCAATCTTGCTCCTAGCCTGCGCGTGGCCGAACTTGCCCGCAGGCTCGGCGTTTCCACAGAAACCATCCGTCGCGATCTCGACGAGATGATGGAACAGGGGCTGCTCAACCGCACCTATGGTGGCGCAGTACGTTCCCTTGGTCCCGAACCGTCGGTGACGGAGCGTCACACGCTGTTCGTTGCCGAGCGCGAGCGGATCGCAAAAGCTGCGGTGCAAGTGCTCAAGGGCGCGCAGATGCTAATGATCGGCTCCGGTGCCACAACCGTACATACCGCGCGTCGGATTGCGGTGGAAATGAAGAACATCACAGTGCTCACTCACTCTTTTGGTGTGGCGACCGTACTCGCGATCAATCCGACCATAAAGATTGTGATTTTGCCGGGAGACTACCACGCCACAGAAGGCGCCACGATCGGCGCCCACACAGTTTCCTTTCTCAACAGTTTCTATGCTGATTTCGCCATTCTCGGTGCGAGCGGCCTTGGTCCGGATGGACCGTCCGATGCGCTTCTCGAATGCGGCGCGGTTTACGCCGCGATGATTTCGCGCGCTGCAAAGACGATGGTGGTCGCCGATCATTCCAAGCATGATCGGCTTTTTGCGGCGCGATACGCCCCGTGGCAGAACATCGGGCATGTCGTCACCGACCAGGCCCCAAGCATATCGCTTAAGGGTACCATGGAAAAAAATGGGGTGAATTTAACGATATGCTTATAATGCGCGCTTCTGCGCCGAATGATATCGTCGCCTTCGGGGCGAACTATGGGGAGGCGATCACGATTGCTGCGGCAATCAACACGGCCAGCTGACGCGAGCGTCGGGCCCGCCTTTTAGACAGACAGTACAAGCCGGTCGAGAAACGGCTGCTGGCCGCCAAGCATCTTTTCCCGGGCCATATCGAGGCCGAACCACCCTGCCCGATCGATCTCTGGAAAGAATTGCTTGCGGCCGCTGCGCGGTGGCCATTCCATCTCGAACATGTTGCTGCGCAGGCTGCCAGCATCGAAATCGCCTTCGACGCCGAAAGCCGTAATCAGTTTGCCGCCGCGCTGGCGCAGCTCCCCCAGCGGAAGCAGCGCTCCCTTGAGCTCCCAGCCGGTTTCCTCCACAAATTCACGACGCGCCGCAGCTTCCGGCTGTTCGTCATCACCATACTCGCCCTTTGCAATCGACCATGTGCCCAGATCGCGGTTTTGCCAGAACGGCCCGCCCGGATGGACAAGCAACACCTGCAGTTCGTTGCTCGTTCTACGGTAAGGCAGGATGCCCGCACTTCTCGCCATCGCCTCAAGCCTCCGCCATCCAGCCTATCATCGTAGGTAGGCCGAGCGGGACATGTTTTCGTTTCCGGGCGCGCAAGAGACGGTCGCAGGCAGCGCGCAGGCAATCGCCGACCACAGGTCGGCAGCGGCCAGCAGAATGCCGAGCCCATGATCCCTGCTCACAATCTTGTTCTGGAGGGCTGTTAAGAGTAAGAATTTGCGCGTATTATTGAGTTAGGGTTAACAAAGGCTTTTCCGGTGACGCTGCTTCAAATCACCTCCATCGCAGTCGAACTCGCGGCCTCCTACGTCACGATTGCACTCACATATCTGGCAGCTGTATACGCGATTTGCTCCCGCTACGGGTGAGCGCGGCCCACCAGACGCGGGAACGGTCCCGCTGCAACGCTGACCGGGGATCGTAACGTCGAGCGGATGGGCAAGTATCAGCCCGACAGCAGGCAGCCAGGGTTCATGATGCCCATCGGATCGAAGGCGGCTTTGATCGCGGCAACGGCCTTCCGCTGCTCGGGCGTCAGCCATTCCCAATAGACCGCACGGCGGCTCCGGCCGACGCCATGCTCGGCGCTAAACGAACCACCCAAGCCGCGAACAATGCCGTAGAGGCCGTCCAACAAGTCCCCGCCCCGGTCGCGGACTTCCTCGGCCGACAGGGCCAACGGCGGCATGACGTTGAAATGGATGTTGCCGTCGCCGGCGTGGCCGTAGGCGATGGGTTCCCAGCCAAGCCAGTTCGACAGCACATAGCTGCGGGCCTCCTCGATCATCCGCGCCACCTCGCTCAGGCGCACGGACAGGTCGGTGCGGACATGCCGGCCGCGCTTTGCCTGCCCTTCCACGAGGTCTTCGCGGATTGCCCAGAAGGCGCGCGCCTGGGCGCGGCTTTGCGCGATTGTGCCGTCGCCGAGCAGGCCGGCCTCGAACGCCTCGGCAAGCAGCGCCTCGAGCAGCGCGCGGCCGTCGATGGCGGAACTGCAGCCAAGCTCCATGAGGACATGCACCGGCCACTCGCCTCCCAACGGCACCCGCGTTTCGGGATTGCTCAGCGTGGCGAGCGCGATGCATTCGGAGCCGATCACCTCGAAGGCCGTCAGCAGGTCGGAGCACACGCGGCGCGCCATGCCAAACAGCGCCATAGCGTCGGCGAATGAACCGACGCCGAGATAGGCCGTCTCGACATTGGCCGGCCGTGGGAAGAGCTTCACCTCGACGCCCGTGACGATGCCAAGCGATCCTTCCGACCCGATCAGAAGCTGCTTCAGGTCGTAGCCGCGATTGTCCTTGCGCAGCCCCGTCATGCCTTGCCACAGGTTGCCATCAGGCAGAACTGCTTCGAGCCCCAGCACGAGATCGCGCGTCATGCCATAGCGCAGCACATTGATGCCGCCGGCATTCGTGGCCACGTTGCCGCCGATCTGGCAGGAACCCTGCGCACCCAGCGCCAGCGGAAACAGCATGTCTTCGGATTCGGCCGCATCCTTCAGGGTCTGGAGGACGGCCCCGGCATCGGCCCGGAGCGTGAAGTTCGCGGCGTCGACCTCGCGGATGCGGTTGAGCCGCTCGAGCGAGACAATGACGACGCTCGGCGGGCCACCCGCGACGGCACCGGCGACAAGTCCCGTGTTGCCGCCTTGCGGGACGATCGGGATGCGATGCTCGGCGCAGATGCGCATCAACGCCTGCACCTGCTCGACGGACCGCGGCCGCAGCACGGCAAGCGCTGCGCCCAGATAGTCACCTGTCCAGTCGTGCAGGTAACGCTTCGCTTCGGGCGCCGATGCGTCGATGAAGCCTGTGGCATCGAGGGCGGCGCGAAGGGCCTCTAGCGCGGCGGTCGGCATCAGCCGAAGTAGCGCACGCGGATCGCGTCGATGGCGACGGCGATGAAGATCATGAAACCACCGATCATGCCGACATAAAAGGACGGCACGGAGATGATGGCCAAGCCAACCTGGATGACGGTGAGCAGCAGCACGCCGCCGAGCACACCGACAATGTTGCCGCGCCCGCCGAACACGCTCACGCCGCCGATTATCGGCGCGGCAATGGCGTAGAGGAGGTAGCTTGAGCCCTGGTTGGAGGTGATGGCCATCTGCCACGAGGCCAGCAGGAAGCCCGCGATGCCGGCGAGGAAACCGGCAATGGTGAAGGTGATGATCTTGATCCGGTCGACGCGGATGCCGGCCGAATTCGAGGCGACTGGATTGCCGCCCACCGCATAGATGGCCCGGCCAAGCACGGTGTTTCGCAGCAGCACGGCCATGGCGAACAGCGCTATGACAAAGACGATCGGCATGACGGGCCAGCCGCCGCCGATGGCGGCCTGACCGATCCACACATAGCCGTCCGGCAGGTTCGTGATGGTGCGGCCCTGGGTCAGCGCCAGCAGCCCACCTTGCAGGATGATCATCATCGACAGGGTCTGGATGAGCGAGACCATCTTCAGTTTGGTGATACAGAGGCCGTTGAAGAAACCGATCACGGTGGCGACCGCGATTCCCACCAGCATGGCGAGCAGCCACGGCAGGCCGAGATCGGAATAGGCCATCGCGCCGATCGCCGAGGAGAAGCCGAGATTCGCCGGCAGCGAAAGGTCGATCTCGGCGACGAGCAGCGGGAGTGCGACCGCAAGACCAATCATGCCGAGCACGGTGGCCTGCACCATGATGTTCTGCAGATTGAAAGTGGTGAAGAAGTACTCGTTGAACAGGCCGAAGATCACCACCAGCGCAATCAGCCAGATCCACACGACGTTGTGCAGCACCCAGCCCATCACCGATTTCCCGCCTTGCTGCGGGACGGAGGTCGTGGTCGGCTTGGCGGCGGCTGTGGTCGCTTGGCTCATAATGTCCTTCCTTGTCCGGCGGCTGTCATCCATCCGCCTTCTCTTTGGTCTCCTGGCGCAGGCGTTCGCTGGAGATCGCCTCGCCTGAAAATTCCTCGCGGATCGTGCCATCCTCGAACACGCAGACCCGGTCGACGATGCGCACGATCTCGTCCGCGTCAGTCGAGACGATGATGACGGAGACGCCGGTGCGGCTCAGCTCGTCGATGATGCGCAGCACGTCCTGCTTGACGCCTATGTCGATGCCGCGCGTCGGCTCGTCGAGGATAAGCAGGCGCGGTTTGGTGGCCAGCACGCGGCCAAGGCAGACCTTCTGCTGATTGCCGCCACTCAGCGTGTCGACCAGTGTCGCGGGACCCGCGGCCTTGATGCCCATGGCACGGAAGTAGCGGTCCGAGAGCAGCTGCTCAGCCTCGGGCCGCAGGAAACCGGCACGCGCGACGACCGAGAGCGACGACAGCGAAATGTTCTCGCCGATGCTCATTTGTGCCACGAGACCGTCGCGATGCCGGTCGTCGGAGAGAAAGGCGATGCCCATGTCGAAGGCGTCGCGCGGGGTGGCAGGCAGCGGACGTGGCGTCTGCGTGCCGAAGGCAATGGTTCCGGCCCGCGTGGGCGCGAGCCCGAAGATCGCGCGCGCCAGTTCCTTGGCCCCCGCCCCCGGCAGTCCGGTGAAGCCGACGATTTCGCCGGGACGCAGGTCGAACGCCTTGACACCGACCGTGTCGCTGGCCACCTCACGCAGCCGAACCGCGGGCTCCTCGCCCGCGAACGTGCGGCGTTCGCGCTGGAACAGCACGAGACCACGGCCAAGCACCAGCTCCGAAAGCTGCTCGGACGTCAAGCTGCCGACATCTTCCGTGCCGCCGGCCAGCATCCCGTCGCGCAGCACCGAACAGGCGTCGCAGATCTCAAGAATCTCGTCATTATAGTGCGAGATGAAGATGAAGGTGACGCCCTGTTCTTTCAGTTCGCGCATGAAGCTGAAGAGATGGGCGCGGTCCTGGACGGTCAGTGCGGCGGTGGGCTCGTCGAGGATGATCACCTTGCCGCCACTGAACATGGCGCGCAGGATGTTGAGCTTGCGGCGGGCAACGGCGCCCAGCTTGCCGGCCATCGCCTGTGGGTCGATGCCTGTTCCCTCCAGCATGCGTGAGGCATCGGCCCTGAGCTTGCGCCAGTTCACGAAACCGCCCCTGCTCGGCCAGATGCCGAGCATCAGGTTTTCCGCCGCCGTGACGTGATCGATGATCATCGGCTCCTGGGTAACCAGGAACACGCCGGCCTTCTCCATCTGCTTTACGTCGACGTTCTCGATCGGCCGGCCGTCGAGATAAATGGTACCGCCGGACGGAACGCGCTGACCGGAGATCAGTCCGACCAGCGTGGATTTGCCGGCGCCGTTCTCGCCCAGAAGTCCATGGATCGTGCCCCGCCGGATACCGAGCGACACGTCGCGCAGCGCCAGGGTTGGGCCGTAGCGCTTGCTGAGGTTCTCGACCCTGAAAATAAACGGGTCTTCGCCGGGCTGTCTGGCGGAGGCGGCTGTCAACATGAACTCCCGATCGGTTGGATTGCAGTCACGCGACGCGATTGCCTACGCGGCAAGTGCCACGCCGGCAGAAACCGGCGTGGCACGGGAGGACGACGCGTTGCGCGGTCGATCAAGTGTAGGGAATACCCCATTCCTTCTCCGAGATCGCGCCCCAGTGACGCTTGTCGCCGGAATTGGATCCGTCGATGACGAAGGGCGGGATGATGAGCGTCGGGCCGGTCGCACCGGCGACGATCTCGCCCTTCTCCCAAAAATATTTTTTGTTCTCGTAGGAGCCGATCGGAACCGCCTCGCCCTTAACGGAGTGCTTGAGAAGCATCTCGACTGCGATTTCACCGTAGGCGATCGGGTCCTGCGAGACGCAGGCATCCATGAAGCCGTCCTGGATCCATTTCAGCGCCACCGGTTCGCCGTCGATGTTGACGAAGATGACATGCCCCTCCTCGCCGACCTTCTTCCAGCGACCCTTCTGCTGCAGCGCGGTGACGATGCCACGCGAGGGCGAGTCCGATGGTGCATGGACAGCGTCGAGATTGGGGAATTCGGAGAGCGTCGAAAGGGTCACGGCCAGCATCTGATCGAGCTGCCCTTCGGTCGGCCGCGCCAGATACTTGATGTCGGGGTATTTGGCGAATTCCTCGTCCATACCCTCCTTGCGCAGACGCCAGGCCACGCTCTGGAGCGCGCCGAAGCAGTTGAGGACGGTGCCCTTCGGGCTGCCATGCTTCTCGGTCAAGCGCTTGATGATCTCCTGCGCGGCCATGACGCCGCCGAGCTTGTTGTCGAAGCTGACGGTGATCGCCACCTCGCCGCCATCGGACGGAGTGTCGATGATGGCGACCGGAATCTGCTTCTGGTTGTACCGGCGGATGGCCGACACAATCGCCTGACTGTCGATCGGATCCGAGACGATCGCCAAAGGCTGCTTCAGCATCAGGCTCTGCCACTGCTCGAGCTGACGCGTGTTGTCGAAGCTGGCGTTGGTGGCCTGGAATTGCAACTTGTTCGCCTCGACAGCACGCTTCACCGCCTCCTCCTGGATGACGAAGAAATAGTAGTCGAGGCTCTTGTTGCTAAATGGGATGAAGCCGGCTTCCTGCGCCCAGGCCGACCTGCCCACGAGCGCACTTGCGCCCATCGCCGCGCCAAGTGCGCCGCCCGCCTTCAGCAGACAGCGACGCGTCAATCCGTTCAGTCTATCCATTTATTCCTCCCAGGATGTGATTATCTAGCAATACTAGTTATTCAGGGTCAAGGCAAGAGTCAAGCGCGGTTGCCGGTTGGAGTTTTCGAACGCGTTAGCTGATGCAACGGCGTCGAAATTTCCGCCTAAACCCTAATATTTCTAACGATTTACGCCAAAATCCGGACAATTAGATTCATGCGGACCGATTGCGCGCCGCGACCTGCCGGGTATCCATATCATTGATACGAAATGTAGGCTTCACTACGTCTGGCGCATTGACACGTAAGTCGTGCCGTCGAAGCGGCCGACGACCATCCCTTGCGACTCGCGCGTGAACAGGCCGTTCTCCACCACGCCGGGAATGCGGTTCAGTTCGGCCTCCAGCTTGGCCGGCGACGGAATGACCCCGCAGCGGCAGTCGAGGATGAAGTTGCCGCTGTCGGTCACGACCGGCTGACCATCGCGCATCCGGCGTTCGATGATCGCATTCTTGATGCGATGGTCGGCGAGCACCTCAGCGACCATCCGCTCGGTCTGCTTCCAGGCGAATTGAACGACCTCCACCGGCAATGGAAAGGCGCCGAGCCGCTCGACGATCTTGGACTCGTCACAGATGGTGATCATGCGCTTGGACGCATGGGCGATGATCTTCTCCCACAAGAGACAGGCGCCGCCTCCCTTGATCATGTTGAATTCGCGATCGATCTCGTCGGGACCATCGATCGTGAGATCGAGCTCGCCGATCTCGTTGGGATCGGTCAGCGCGATGCCGACCTCGCGGGCCACGTCATTGGTGGACCGGGAGGTGGTCGTGCAGGTGAGCTTCAGACCGTTCGCGACGTGCTTGCCCAGCTCGCGAACGAACAGATGCGAGGTCGTGCCGGAGCCGAGGCCGAGCTTCATGCCGTCACTGACGAATTCCTCGACCACGCGGCGGCCGGCCGCCTTCTTGGCTTCGTCCTGTGCGCTCATTGTCATGTCTTCCTTTCGTCGGCTCGCATGCGGGCAGTTCAGATCTTCTCTGTCTGCCAGGAATCGAGAGCCGGCAGCTGGTCGGGGAACTCGCTGCCGCTCGTCATGGCGATCGCCGTCACAAGCATGTTGACGACGAGGTGGTGATTGAGACGCGACGCCAGCGGCGTCATGATCTCGGTTCGGTCGTAAGGCAGCACCGCGATCAGCAGGTCCGAGACGTGCGCGAGCGGGCTCCCCGCCGCGGTGATCGACAGCACGCGCGCGCCCCTGGCACGCGATGCCGTTGCAATGTCGATCATCTGCTTGGTGTGTCCCGACTGGGAAAAGATCAGCGCCACCTCGTTCGGTCGCGAAGTTTCTGCATGCAGCCACTGCTTCTTGCGCCCGATGAGGGCTGCACAGCGCATGCCGAGGCGCTGGAACTTGTGCTCGGCATCGAGCGCCGTGATCTCGGAAATGCCGCTGGCATAGATGCCGACCCACGATACAGCCGACAGCAGCTTCGCGCCTGCTTCGACCTCGCCGGGACTGAGATCCTCCAGCAGCCGCTGGATCGCGTTCAACGAGTTGCGCGCGGTCTTGCGCACGACGTTCTGGATCGAATCGCCCGGAACGATCTGCTCGTAGGCGAAAGGCGCGGAGGGCACCAGGCTCTGGGCGAGGTTGAGCTTGAAGTCCTGGTAGCCCTGGAAGCCGAAGCGTCGGCAGAAGCGCATGATGGTCGGATCGCTGACCGCGCACTCCTCCGAAAGGCGCGCCATGCTCATATGGATGACGTCGCTCGGATTGGCGCTGACGAAGCGGGCCACCCTGCGCTCGGCCGAGCCCATTTCGTCGCCCTCCTGCACGATGCGTTGCAGCAGGCTCATCGCCATTGCCCCCTTACCTGGCCTGAACAGATCTGGGATTGGCTGCAAGATCGATCAACCGGTCAAGGCGCCATTCGGATTCTACGGCGACCTTGCCGCCGCATCCCCAGGAAACGGCATAGAACGGCACGCGGGCCGCCGTGGCGGTCGCCTGGTCGACGGCGGTGTCGCCGACATAGGCCCAGGCGTCGCCATTAATGCCCATACGCTCGGCGACGGCGAGCAGATGGCTCGGGTGCGGCTTGCAGGCGGGTGCCGCGTCCGCGCCTACAACCACCTCGAACAGCGGCGCGACGCCAAGAATTTCCAGCACTTTCAGCGAAAGTTCGTGAGGCTTGTTGGTGCAGATGCCGAGGCGCACGCCCGCGCCATGGAGTGCTTCCAGGTCCTCACGGACATGCGGATAGAACAGCGTGCGTTCGGCAGGCTCACGGTTGTAGTTGTCGAGGTATTCCTTCACTGCCTCGTCCACCGTCGCATCGTCGCTCGGCAGGCCGAGGGCCACGAACATATCGAGCAGCAGTCTGCGCGGGCCAAAACCAATGAACTTCTCGACAAAGGCGACACTCTGAGTGGCCCAGCCGCGCCGTTCCAGCACCTTGTTCACAGCGGCAGCGATATCCGGCGCGCTGTCGATCAGCGTGCCGTCAAGGTCGAAGACGAGTGCCTTGTAGCTGTGCTTACGCGAGCTCATGCGACGCATCCCTCTGCCATCAACGGTCGAGTCCAGCCTTGCCGATCGCGGCAAAGCTTGGGGTCAGCGCGCCATAGAGCCCGCCATAGATATCGAAGGCCTTGCGGAGCAGCTCACCCGCGGCCGCATCCGCTGTCTCGCGGGTGATGG
Organism: Mesorhizobium robiniae; assembly: GCF_040545535.1. NCBI lineage: Bacteria > Pseudomonadati > Pseudomonadota > Alphaproteobacteria > Hyphomicrobiales > Phyllobacteriaceae > Mesorhizobium > Mesorhizobium robiniae. The sequence goes on along the minus strand of NZ_JBEPMC010000010.1, from coordinate 37,237 downwards.
GGCGGCACACGCGTGCTGCCTCAATTGCACTCGGCCAAACCCCCACCCCGACGCCGGCAACCAGAGCCGCTCCGAAGGCGCCGCCTTCTGCAGCTCCTTCGGTCGTCACCACGTCGCAGCCGAAGAGATCCGCCTGCATCTGTCGCCACAGCCCCGAACGCGCACCGCCGCCGGAGGCCTTGATCACCGCCCGGCCGATATCGACCCGCTCCATCAGCGTGTAGATATCGAAAAGCGAGTGGACCACGCCCTCCATGACGCTGCGGGCCATGTCGGCTGCACCGTGGCGTGCGGTCAGCCCGACAAAACCACCGCGCGCTGTCGGGTCGGGATGCGGACAGCGCTCACCGTTGAGGTAAGGCAGGAACAGCAGGCCACGCGACCCGGCCGGCGCGCCAGCCGCAATCGTCGCGATCCGCTCGGCGGACGGTGCATCGCTGCCCGAGAAGCTGCCGAGCAACGCCCGAAACCACTCCATCGCGCCGCCAGCGTTGAGCGAGACGCCCATACAATGCCACTTATCCGGCGCCACGTTGCAAAAGACCTGCAACCGGCCGTCCGGATTTGCCACCGGCTCGTCGAGCGCTGCCGCGAGGATGCCTGCCGTGCCGATGGTGGTCTGCAGTTCACCCGGCGCGATGACCCCCGAACCGATCGTCTGGATGACGCTGTCGCCGCCACCGCCGGCCACCGGCGTGCCGGCGGGGAGCCCAAACAGCGCCGCGCCCGACTTGCTGACACGCCCGCTGACGACATGCGACTCATGGCATGGCGGCAGGAGCGCCGGGTCGACGCCGATCAGCTCGAGCAGGCCGGTCGCCCAAACACGCTTGCGGGTGTCGAACAGGCCGGTCCCCGAGGCATCGGAAACCTCCGTCGCGAGCTCTCCGGTGAGAAGCAGACGGAGATAGTCCTTGGGGTTGAGAACATGATGCAGCCGACCGAACAGCTCCGGCTCGTGATTGCGCATCCAAAGGATCTTGCCACCGGTGTAGCCCACCAGCATGCGGTTGTTGGTGCGTGCGAGCAGTCCTTCGAGGCCGCCTGCCCGCTCGTTGATCTCGTCGCACTCGGCCCCGTTGCGCTGGTCGTTCCACAGGATCGCCGGACGCAGCACCTTGTGCGCCTCGTCGAGGGCGGTCAGGCCGTGCATCTGGCCCGAGAGACCGATGGCTGCGATCCCGATATCAGGTTTTTGCGCGAGCACACCGGCGACGGCTGCTCGGGCACCCTCGACCCAGAGCTGCGGATCCTGCTCCGTCCAGCCCGGACGGGGTTGCGAAAGCCCATAGGTCTCGGTGCAGCTTGCCAGCACCTTGCCGTCTGCGTCGATGAGCAGCGCCTTGCAGCCGGACGTGCCGATGTCGATGCCGAGGAGGGCCTGCGTCACGGCACTTACCTCCCCTTCGGCTCGTCGTAGCGGATGCGGACATGTTTGAAGTTGAGGTATTCAAGCATGCCCTCGCGGCCGTGCTCGTAACCGACGCCGCTCTGCTTGCGGCCGCCATAGGGCGCGTTCATGATGCCGGCATCGACATTGTTGACGGCAACATTGCCATAATCGAGTCGGCTCGACAGGTAGCGGATCTCGTCCATGTCCTTGGCATAGACGTAGGAGGCGAGACCGTAGGGCGTGTCGTTGGCGAGTTCCACCGCCTCGTCCAGCCCGTCGAAGACCATCACGCCGACCAGTGGCCCGAAGGTTTCCTCCGTCATCACCTTCATGTCGTGCGTGCAGCCGGCAACCACTGTCGGGCGGAAGAAGTGGCCACGGGCGAAGGCGTCACCTTCGGGCGCACTGCCGCCGGCGACGAGCTTGGCGCCCTTTGCCAGCGCGTCGGCCAGATGTGCCTTCGTCTTGTTGAGCGGCTCGGCGGAAGCCATCGCTCCGACATCGGCATCCGGCCGCTCGATGCCGTTGGCGATGACCAGTCTGTCGGCCGCCTCTGCGAGGCGACGCACGAACGCCTCCGCGATCGGCCGCGCGACATAGATGCGATTGATGGCGATGCAGATCTGGCCCATGTTGCGGAACGAGCGACGGACCGCGCCTTTCGCCGCTGCATCGAGATCGGCCGAAGCCGTGACGATCAGGGGACAGTTGCAGCCGAGTTCCAGCGACAGCCGCTTGATGGTCGGGCACGATCGCTGGATGTGGAGACCCACTGCGCTGGAGCCGGTGAATGCGATCTTGTCCACACCAGGGTGTTCCACGAGCGCTTGTCCGACCGTGGACCCGGAGCCAGTGACGACATTGACGACGCCGGCTGGCATCTTCGCCTTCTCGACCATGCTGGCGATGGCGAGCGCCGTAAAGGGCGTCAGTTCGGCCGGCTTGATAACGATGGTGCAGCCTGCGGCGAGTGCTGCGCACAACTTCCAGCCGACCAGCTCGGCCGGGTAGTTCCAGGGCGTGATGGCGCCGACCACGCCGATCGGCTCGCGCACGACGAGGCTGTCGATGTCGGTCGTGGTATTGGGGACGATCTCGCCATGGATGCGCACCGCCTCTTCCGCATAGAAATGGCAGGCTTCGGCAAGTTTCAGGATTTCACCCCTAGCCTCGTTGAGCGGTTTGCCCTGCTCAAGCGTCATGGTTCGAGCCATCGTGTCCGCTTCCGCGGAAACGGCATCGCCCAGGCGGTGGAGCGCCTTTGAGCGCTCGACCGGAGCGAGGCGCGACCAGCTCTTGAAGGCCTTGCGGGCGGCCGTAACAGCCAGATCGACCTCGGCCGGCGTCGCGGCGGCGATATGGGCGAGCACCTCGCCCGTCGCAGGATTCTCAACCGGAATCCGAGCACCCTCGCCCGTTCTCCAGATACCATCTATAAAAAGCTTCTCGGCAAATTCGGTTATCAAGGACGGCTTTCCTCTACCTGCCCACGCGCCCGGGGCCTGATCCGCTGATCCCTCATAAACTAGATTTACTAGTTAACGCAACCTCTTCCCGTGCGGAGCTTCGGCCAACCACCAGATATTTTCCTAGGCTTACTAACCCTTTGCTTTGCCTCCGTTAATCGACTACGGTTCCAATGGGTTGTCGGAATTTCACCGCGTTGTCGGCTCTGCAATTGCTTTGGCGAACGGTCGAGGGCACAACGGTACTAGCGAAATTGGTAGTTCTACTACTATAACGGGGAACGAGCACGGCGGAATGGAGAAACCCATGTCATACATGTCCAAATTCGAACTGACAGGCCGGATCGCGCTGGTAACGGGAGCGGGCCAAGGGATTGGCGAGGCATGCGCGACGGCGCTGGCGGAAGCGGGCGCCCATGTCCACGTCACCGACCTCGACGGCGCTCGCGCAAAGACGGTCGCCGGCAGGCTCACGGGCCGCGGCCTGAAGGCCGACGCACATGTCCTGGACGTCACAAACAGCGAAGCCCTCAGCACGCTCGCCGACGCCCTGCCGCCCCTGGATGTCCTGGTTTCCAACGCGGGTATCGTCTCCAACATAGCGGCCGAGGACTTGACGGACGAAGAGTGGGACCGGATCATCGGCGTCAACCTGACTGGGGTCTTCAAATGCTGCCGCACCTTCGGGCGCAAGATGCTCCAGGCTGGCCGCGGCTCGATCATCAACATTGGCTCGATGTCAGCGGACATCGTCAACACGCCACAGCCGCAATGCCACTACAACGCTTCCAAGGCCGGCGTGCATCACCTGACGCGATCGCTGGCGGTCGAGTGGGCGCAGCGTGGCGTGCGCGTGAACGCCGTGGCACCCACCTATATCGAGACGCCGTTGCTCGCGAACCTGGAACAGAGCAGAGACATGGTCGATCGCTGGATCGACCTCACGCCCATGAAGCGGATGGGTCGACCGGACGAGATCGCGTCGGTGGTTCTCTTCCTGGCGTCTGACGCGTCCAGCCTGATGACCGGCAGCATTGTTAGCGCAGACGCGGGCTACACCTCGATCTGAGCATAGGGAGAGAAAATTATGCCGATAGCATTGGTTCTTGAAAGGAAGCGGGAACTCGCCCTTCGCGACATCGAACTCAATCAGAAGATGGGAGAGGACGACGTCCGCATCCGCATGGAAGTCGTTGGCATCTGCGGCTCTGACATCCACTACTACATGCATGGGCGAATCGGGCCATTCGTGGTGAACGAACCCATGGTGCTCGGCCATGAGGGCGCCGGAACAGTGGTCGCCAAAGGGGCCAGGGTGACGGGACTCGCGGTCGGCGACCGGGTCTGTGTAGAGCCCGGCATCCCGGACTTCTCCTCGCGAGCCAGCAGGCTCGGCCTGTACAATCTCGACCCGACGCTGACCTTTTGGGCGACACCACCGGTCCACGGCTGCCTGACGCCGGAGGTGGTTCACCCTGCGGCGCTCACGTTCAAGCTGCCCGACAATGTCAGCCTGGCGGAAGGTGCGATGGTCGAGCCGCTGGCGGTCGGCGTTCAGGCCGCGGTAAAGGCTCGCATTCAGCCGGGCGACCAGGCGCTGGTGCTGGGTGCCGGCCCGATCGGCATCCTGGTTGCGCTGGCGGCGCTCGCCGGCGGCTGCGCGAGCGTCCTGATCGTAGACCCGCAGGAGGCCAAGCTCCACATCGCCGAGACGTATAGTGGCATCAAGGCACTGCGCGCTTCGAACGGCACGCTGGCAGAGGAGGTGAAGAGGGCAACGGGCGGTTGGGGTGTCGATGTCGTCTTCGAATGCTCCGGAGCGGGCGCGGCCTATCGCGGCATCGCTGACTCCCTACGCCCTGGCGGCGCGCTTGTGCTGGTCGGCATGCCGGGCAAGCCAGTTGAGCTGGACATCGTCGCGTTGCAGGTCAAGGAAATCCGCGTCGAGACGGTGTTTCGCTACGCCAACGTCTATGATCGCGCGATTGCCATGATCGCCGGCGGGAAGATCGATGTGAAGCCGCTGATTACCGAGACGTTCAAGTTCGAGGACGGCGTGGCCGCCTTCGTCCGCGCAGCTGAAGGCCGCCCAACGGACGTCAAACTGCAGATCCGTGTCAAACCCGAGCACGAAATCGAGACGTAGCTTACTCCTCCCTGAAAGCACGTTGGATTTGGTCGGCCAGAGGTTTCACGAGATAGGACAGCATGGTGCGGTTGCCGGTCGAAAAAAACACCTCGACAGGCATGCCTGGCGCCAGGGCCACGCCCTTGAGCCGGCTAAGCTCTGTGCGCGGTAAAGCAACATGCACGGTGTAAAAGCCGGTACCTGTTTTCTCATCGACATTGAGGTCGGCGGAAATCTTGCTGACCGCACCATTCAGTTCCGGCGTCGTTTGCTGATTGAATGCCGACAGCCGCAGGGTCGCGACTTGCCCTGGCGTCAACTGATCGATGTCTTGCGGAGCCACGCGCGCTTCGACGGTCAGCTCGTCCGTCACCGGGACAATAAGCATGATGAGCTCGCCTGGAGCTATAACGCCACCGACCGTGTGCACGCCGAGCTGATGAACGACACCGTTCTGCGGACTGCGTATGTCGATGCGTTTGAGCTGATCTTCGGCCGAAACCTTGCGCTCGACGAACTCGGAGATCTTTGCCTGGACGTCACGCAGTTCGCTTGCCACTTCGCTGCGCAAATCCTGATCGATCTGGATGATCTGCAAACGGATTTCGGAGGTACGACCCTTCGATTGCGCTATCGCCGCAGTCAGTTGCCCGTGCTCACCTTTGAGCCGCACGGCATCGCGTTCAAGCGCCGTTATGCGATCGATCGAAACCAGCTTGCGTTGCCAAAGTCTGCGCATGCCTTCGAGCTCAAAGCCGATCAACTTGATTTCCTGGCTTTTGGCATCTCTTTGCTCGGTCAAACCGGAAACTTCTTCGGCCAGCTGAGCGACGCGTTCGCCCAACTGAGCCTTCTGGCCAGCGCGAGCCTGCCGGCGAAATTCGAACAAGGATTGCTCGCCGGCCATCGCACGACCGATCTTGGGATCGTCCCGACGCGAGGTCAGCGAAGATGGAAAAGCGATAGTGTCGGTGCCATCGCGCTCTGCTTCAAGGCGGGCCAAGCGGGCCTCGAATTCGTCGAGGCTGTTTATGACGATCGCGAGATTGGCCCGGGTTACGGTTTCATCGAGGCGGACCAAAACCTGGTCCGCCTTCACGGCATCGCCTTCTCGGACGAAGATTTGACCGACAACGCCACCGGTCGGATGCTGCACTTTCTTGACGCTGGAATCGACGACCAGCTTTCCCGATGCAATGACAGCTCCGGAAAGCTCGGTCACGGCGGCGAGACTTCCCGCGCCACCGACCAGAAAAATGCAGGCTGCGACACCGGCAAGCAAGTAGCGCCGAATGGTTCGGTCAATCGCGGATGCAGTGCCTTCCGCCATCAGGATGCAGCCTCTTCAGGGCTAGAGACGACCTTCAGAGGAACGCCTGCCGGACGGGTTACCTTGCTCAAGATCTCATTCTTCGGGCCAAACGCCTGGACACGGCCGTTCGCCATGACGAGAACCTGATCCAGGCTTGCCAGCGCACTCGGCCGATGTGCCACCACGATGGCAATGCCGCCTCGCGCCCGCACACCTTGGATTGCGGCCGACAAGGCGACCTCACCCTCGGAATCGAGATTGGAGTTAGGCTCGTCGAGAATAACCAGAAACGGATCACCGTAGAGGGCCCGGGCAAGCGCCACCCGCTGCCTCTGGCCAGCCGAAAGCGCCGACCCGGCCTCGCCGATCTGCGTTTCGTAGCCTTCCTCCAAATGGACGACCAGATCGTGAACGCCGGCCGCACGCGCAGCCGCCAGTATCTTGTCCGATGGGGCTTGAGGTTCGAAGCGCGCAATGTTCTCGGCAATGGTGCCGTCGAACAGTTGGACATCCTGCGGGAGATAGCCGACATGGTTGCCCAGCTGCTCCGGCGACCACTGGTCGAGCGTTGCGCCATCCAGCCTGACGGTTCCGCGGATCGGAAGCCATATGCCGGCAATCGCGCGCACGAGCGATGACTTGCCGGACGCACTCGGTCCGACGATTCCAAGGCCGGCGCCCTTCTCAAGTGCGAAGCTGGCATCCTGCACGACCACACGGCGCTCGCCCGGCGGCGTGACGCTGATGTTTTCGACCGCAAGAGCAGATATCGGTGCCGGCAGCGAGACACTTGTGGCAGTGTCGGGGAGCAGGGCCAAAAGCTGGGTCAGCCTGGCCCACGCCTGGCGGGCGGTGACGAAGCCCTTCCAGTGGGCGATGGCCAGTTCGATCGGTGCGAGAGCCCGGCTCATCATGATCGAACTGGCGATCATAATGCCGCCTGTCGCCTCCTGGTGAATGACAAGATAGGCGCCGATCGCCAGGATGCCCGACTGTAGCATCATGCGCAGGACTTTCGAGATCGTTCCGAGCGTGCCAGCCAGATCGCTGGCTTTCGCGTTCGTGTTTAGATAATCGGCGTTGACGCTGGACCAGCGCTCGGCGATGCGCGTGCCAAAGCCCATCGCCTGCAGCACCTCGACATTGCGGCGCGTCGCTTCGGCAAGCGTGTTGCGCGTTGCGGCCTGGCTGTTGGCCCTTTTCGCAGGCTCCCTTGTGCGAGCTTCGGCAAACAACGTCAGACTGAAGAGTATTACGGCACCGGCCAGCGCCGTCATACCGATCCAGAAATGGAACAGGAAGCAGATCGCGAGATAAAGCGGCACCCACGGCAGGTCGAAAAGCGCGATCGGACCAGCGCTCGACATAAACGAGCGAACCTGGTCCAGATCGCGTATTGACTGAAGGCCGTCGCCTGCGAGCTTGGTGCGCAACGGCAAATGCATAAGGGCGGTATAGACCCGTCCGCTCAATCGCGCATCGAGCGCCATTCCGATGCGCACGAGCAACCGCGACCGGATGAGCTCAAGAAGACCTTGGAAAATGAAAAGCAGACCGGCAAACACAGCAAGCCCGACGAGCGTTGGCACGCTGCGGCCAGGCACGACGCGATCGTAGACCTGCAGCATGAAGAACGAGCCGGTCAGCGCCAGAACATTGACGACGCCGCTCATCAAAGCGATTCCCGCTAACGCTCGCCGGAAGGAAGCCAGAACCGCCGCGAGGATCGTTCGCGGCGGCTCGGATGGATGGGGATGCAACATCGCCTTCACATCAGTCCCGGTTCACTCTCAGGCGGCAATGACCGCGCCCGAAATCAGGCCTGATGACGAACGCGTGCGTGCCGAACCCACGGTTAGGTGTTACGCTTAGATAACCCAATCGTTCAACGCATAGGCATGGATGTAGTCGATCTGCATTTCTGCAGGCGTCGCAAGCCCGTCGGCGGGCGCTCCCGCCTGGCCACCAATCCCCATATTCACCAGCATATACATCGGGTCATGCATGTCGGCCGGCGTTGCGGCACGAGCGACTTCGACGTCGTCGAAATACCAGACGAGTTCGTCTTCCGTCCAAAGCACGCCGTAGGTGTGGAACCCTTCAGTATTCGAGGCATAAGCCGTCGAGCCCACCTTTGTATGAGTTCCCGTCGCGTTCGAGTGGCCTGTCAAAATGAGATTGTTTGGATTCTGACCGAACATCTCCACGACGTCCAGTTCCGGTGGCCAGGAGCCGTCCTCGGGGAGAAGCCAGAAGGCCGGCCATGCACCTTGTGTTTCGGGCATGTCGGCCCGAATCTCAAAATAGCCGTAGGTCTGCGCGAAGGATTCGTAGGTCGTCAGCAAACCTGACGTGTATTGGTAATCATTTATGTAAGGCCGGATCGCCTCAGGAGCCCGGGCGGCGGTAATGGTGAGAACACCGTCCTCAACGCTGAACGGATTGACGGAACTTGTCGGGGCGTAGTCGGTATCGATGTACCATTGAAGATCGTTGTTGCTCGTGAGCGTGCTGCCGTTCTCGGCCCCCCACCAGTAGTTCGAATCCCAGGTGCCGCTCGAGCCGTTCCACAGGTCCAGCGTGTCGAACTCGTCCGAAAAGGTGAGCTCCAGAGCCGACCTGTCCACGGCCAGCTTGAACTGGCTTGCGGTGAAATCGCCGATGGTCTTGTTGGCGAAGACGAGAAACTCGCTGTCGGACAGATTAAGTCGGACGTTCGCTCCCGACTGGACCATGTTGGCGCGAACCTCCTCGAAGGAGGTGAAGCCATAGCTCCCGACGCGAACGGTATCCGTCGCGCCAAGGTCGAGGATCAGGTCACTGCCGTTGCCGGGGTTGACGACGAAAATGTCCCCCCCGGATCCGCCCTTGAGCACGTCATCGCCCTGCAAGCCGTCGAGCGTCTGTTGGCCGGAGCCGCCAGTAATGATGTTGTTTAGCTCGTTTCCGAAGGCATAGCGTTTGTCGCCCGTGACCGTCAGGTTCTCGAAATTCGTTGGGAGCGTGTAGCTCATCCAGGTCGAGATGGTGTCGACACCCCCACCGGACAGCTCGACCGCCTTGTTTTTCGAGGAATACAGATAATAGATGTCATCGCCCTTGCCGCCATACATTGTGACGGTGACGCTGCCGTCCCCGTACATCGAGTCGTTGTATGTGCTGCCATAAAGTGTCGGGCCGGAATTCGTCGCCGAGTACCACTTTGAGGAGGACCCGCTGTAGGGGAGTGGAACGCCCTTGGCGTTCAGTACCGTGGCCATCCCGGTCTTTTCTCCTTTGTCTCGCCCCGATGTCAGCCCTAACATCTATCGAGCGCAAAGGGAGCCAGTACCTTTTGGCCTTCGACTTAGGAGAGTTACCAAAAGCTTAACACGCAGTGGGAGCACTTGCCGGGGGAGGAGCCTCACGGCCTCGAATGCGATGAGGCAGATCGAGATCTTGGCCGCGGGTATGTACGTTTCCGGCGATCCAATTGCCGCAAGATCAAGATCGAATTGACGAAACGCCTTTCTGAAAAGAGCTGTCACTCACGCATGTTCGGCCGATGAGCCGGTGCACCGTTAACTCCTCCCAGAATGCGCAACTGCCCTACTCTGCTCGGACGCCGCCAGCTACACCTTCGCGTCGGCGAACCATCTCGGCGATCCACATCGGTGCGTAGGGTGGCGTGCAGCCAGGCGATGCAGGATAGTCGATGAGGACGGCGAGCCGTTCGCCGATCCCGATTGCTCTCCCGCGAAGTTCAGGATGATGAATGCCAATTTCGGCTAGGCAATGGTTCATGGCCCATTGTTTCTGGGCAGGCGCCTCTTTCATCTCCTTCTCGATCTGGTCGAGCAATGCATCCAGGTCGAGGCCCTCGGCGCTCTTGACCACTCTTCCAGTTGTCAGGCTCCAGCCTGCGCGGCCGACCAGATCGTCGCCGTCTTTCCAGCCAAGGCGGAGTTCCTCGGCATGCCGACCTGGCTTCACCACATTCACGATGAACCAATCGAGGAGCTTGGGAGCGCGAATGTCGTGGATCATCGTGTCGAGTTCGGCCGCGGAGAAGGCCTTCGGCCTGCACACCAGGGTCGCGAGAAGGCGCGCGGCGGTGTCGCCCGTAGCCCAGAGCTGAAGTGCGAGTTCGTGCTGCGTCTTGAGCCGCTTGGCGAGAGAGCGGAGATGAGTAAGGTTCACACCGTGATCGTCACCACGGCGTTCATTGACCTCGCGCATCTTCGGGTCGTCGAGTGCGGAGAGCTCGCGCGTGACTTCCTTGACTGTTGTGCTCGTTGACATGAACGCTCCCTTCGTAATGGAGTGACGATCACGCTCGACGGCAACGGCGCCCCGCCCGGCCGGGATTGGCTGAAGAACGCAATCGAAGCCGCCGATATTCCGGAGTGTAAATCTAGCTTCTGCGACGGCAGGAACAAACACAATCCTGAAAGGCGCGGAGCCGGGTGCTTTTCGTCGCCCGGAAACGGGACCAAACCGCACAGTCGCCTGTACGATTGTGGCATGAGGTTTCGGGTCAATGATGGCGACCGGCTAGGCCAGCCACGCTAATCGCGTTTTCACACGAACCCTATCCTTCTCGGAAATGGCGGGGGCGCCGAGTGTTGTCCCGTCGCAAACTCAAGAGGTTCAGTCGACCGACCCGACCAGAACGTCACGGTCCTCAAGTATAGCGACCCAGCGCCCGGTATCTGAGGACGATTGCCTTTTTAGAAATCTATATCCAGTTTCCGACCAAAGCTTCACCTCCTCGTTGAGGTTGTCGAGCACGTAATCGCCTCTGTCGGTTTTGACCGTCAGCACTGCGTGCCCCTCGCCGTCCTTCTTTTTGACGACGGTGATCAGAAGGTTCGAGAGCGATACGCCCGCCGAATTGAGCATCTGGCGCTTAAGCAGGACGTAGTCCTCGCAGTCGCCGATCGCCCGGTCTGGATAGGACCAGAATTCCATCGTTCCGTGAACGGCAAGATCGCTCGCCGGCTTGATCGATCTGTTCACGAGCTTGGTGACGGAGGCGAGTTTATCTCCCATTCCTCTGCTCATAAGGACTGGCGGAACATTGCCTGATCGTATTTTGCATTCTGCGGCCTGCCTTCGGCAGAATTCGATATAGCCGACCGGGATGGAGGTCCGCTGTCCGATAGCCATGGCACCCGGCACCGCATCGGCCGAAGCTTTCTCCAGCGGCGTCGCGGACATCAACAAGCCCATCAATAGGCCGGCACACAGCCATGCCCGCGGTATCACCAATCCCATTCGCCCCGCCAAGGTAACGACCCGATACATTCTTTAATGTTGCGTTACCATCTTTTCATCGGCACATCAACGCCAGCCGACATGCGATTTAAAGCCGCGGTTGCGAGCCATCACCAACGGCCTGAAGCTCGGCGCCGCGGTCGTCGCTGGAGAACTTCCATGGCCACTGGAAGATCGTGACTTTTGCCTGTTGTCGCATGACCGCATCGGCGCACCTTCGGTCATCGACGGCATAAAGGAGCCAGCCGGCCGAATAAAAATTGTAGCCAAATTTGTCGAAGCTACCGAAATCCGAGAACTACGGGGGCTCACGCATACATTCGATTACATTTCGATGGAGCTCGGGCAAACCTCTGCGACAGGCGTGGCGTAAGTTTCAATGGTGAGCAGGAAGTCTCGTCATGGTGACGCGACAGAAAGCCGACAGCGATTTCGCAAGCAGGAACCAATACTGCGCGAGCTCCCATTGGCAGGTCTGCTCATTCCAAGAAAGGAAATTACGATGAAAAAGCTTGTAACAGCTTTCGCCCTCCTCGCCTTGTCGACAGGAGTCTCCCTCGCTGCCAATCAAAACCCAGATCGCGACCCCACCCGCGGGTTCGCCACTGATGCCAACACCAACGAAAAGACCTTGGATACCAGTCATACGGCTTCCTTGCCTCTGTCTGTGGTAACCCAGAAAGAAGAACAACCACAGTCCGGCAAGGTTGTTAAGCGTCGTGCACCATGGGCGGGCCGCTGATAACTGAACTTGTTCCCGCCATTTTCTGCATGGCGATGCCAACAAATGTCCAATCACCCTCCATGCAACGAGGGTGGTTGGACAGGCGGCGCTAAAAAGATCGTGCCGCCATGGATGAATTGAACTCTCAGGCGACAGCTTGACCGCGTCATTCCCCGAACTCAGGAACGGTCGTGGCGAAGCTTCGAAGGCCGGGTCGGTCGTACGGACTGAATGAGTTCATGTCCGACGGGTCAGAACTCCCATGGAGAGAACAACTTAAGACCAGTCGTGCCGAAGTCACCCAAATTCCGCGTCGCCAAGCGGCCGCCATTCACCCTTGAGATTGCAGCAATCATGCCGTCGGGCGCCGACATCCCCCGGCCCTGCCGCGCGGCGGTACCCATGATTTCGCCGTAGACCATAGCGGCTTCCTCGGTCAGGCCGAAGATCCGATCGGCAAACCGACGACGCCACTCCGAGAGCCCCTGCTCCAGACGCTCGGCTCGCTGATCTGGTCGGATTTTCTGGATGCCTAAGGCGATCTCGGCGATCGTCACGGTCGGAAGCGCAAGTTCAGCGTCATGGCGGACCAACCATGCGATTACGGCAGGATCGGGCGACTTCTTCAGCGTTTCGGAAATGACGTTGGTATCAAGGAAGATCAAAGCTCAGGTCCCGCATGAACCTGCCGATCAGCCCGGATCACTGCTTCAAGGTCGATTTCGGTGCCATACGCACTAGCAATACGAGCGTAGAACGCCGATGCCGGCTCGCGACCTGCCTCCCGAACCTCATAGGATTCCAGAGCACGCTCAACCACGTCGGCGATCGAGCGGTTCTCGCGTCGAGCAAGCCGGTGCGCAAGATCACGCGCCTTGGCGCTGCGTACGGAAAGCTGCGGTTCGGCCATGTGGAACTCCTTTGCCGTACATATAAACCTTCCTCACTCTGCTGGCAAGGTGGCAGGTGATGGCTAGCCATCATAGCCATTAACCGATCGTTTGCTGATCGCGGAAGCGTGAGCTGGTCGCTAAGCGGCCCCGGTTTATCTGAAGGCCCTGACCGAGCAGGGATTGCTAGGAGATGAGGGCTGGCCGCGGAAACCTCTACATCAAATCCCGCCCTACTGGCGCTGGCTAGTGATCGGCCGCCCGCGAAGATCGCAAGATGTATAGACAACCGGCCGCAACTGGTGTTCGCTTCCCGCATGCAATTTTCGGGTATGCAGGAACCGTGACGCTATGGACACCGCTCCCTTGTTCGACCTGACAGGAAAAAAAGCGCTGGTGACGGGCGCCAGCCGTGGTATCGGCCAGGCTATCGCGGAGGCGCTCTGCGCGGCTGGTGCCGACGTCGCTGTGACCGCCCGCGACGAGACATCGCTTCGTGAGACGGCGGACCGAATTAGCGCACTCGGGCGAAGATCGTTTTGCCGGTCTCTCGACGTGCTCGACACCAATCGCATCCGCGTGGTCGTCGACGAGGTCGCGGGAGCCTTTGGCGGGCTCGACATTCTGGTCAACAACGCCGGCTATGAGCAGGTCCAGCCCTCGCTCGACGTTGACGAGGCGGTGTGGGACCGCATCGTGGCGACCAATCTGAAAGGCGCCTTCTTCTGCGCACAGGCTGGGGCGCGACGGATGGCTGCCGGCGAGAGCGGCGGCGCGATCATCAATCTCTGCTCGCTGACCTCCTATGTCGGCATTCCGACCGCGGTGCCCTACGGCTCGTCCAAGTCTGGCCTTCTCGGCATGACGCGGGCGCTCGCCGCGGAATGGGCATCGCTCGGTATCCGCGTCAACGCCATCGCCCCGGGGTATTTCCATACGGCAATGACGGATGTCTTCTACGAGGATCTCGACTGGCAGACGGCGATGCTGGCCAAGATCCCGCAGCGGCGCTTCGGCACGATGCAGGATTTGGCCGGAGCCGTCGTGTTCCTGGCGAGCGGGGCATCCGGCTATGTCACCGGGCATTGCATTCCCGTCGACGGAGGCTATCTCGCATCTATCTGAGCGACAGGGTGCGGTGCAACAAGAACCGTGTAGACCCATCTTGTATATGGTTGTATATACCACCTGACACGCTGATCGTTCTTGCATGCGGCCGGCGACAAAAAGGGGAACGACAATGCAGGAGCCTTTCCGGGCCGTAGCTTCACGCGAAGCAGAAGGCGGCAGGGAAATCGCAGTCGCGGTGCGGAACGTCGGGATGGACTTCGATGGGGTTCATGCCGTCAAGAATGCATCGTTCGATCTGCCGAAGGGCCGGTTCCTCACCATTCTTGGGCCCTCGGGGTCCGGCAAGACAACTCTCCTTCGAATGATCGCCGGGTTCCAGACCCCGAGCAGCGGCGAGATCTTCATCAACGGCGAGGCGGTAAGCGCCGTGCCACCGCACAAGCGGTCGATCGGCATGGTCTTTCAGAGGCTTGCGTTGTTTCCGCATATGACGGCGGCCGAGAATGTCGCCTTCCCGCTGAAGATGCGTCGGCGCGACGCACGCACCATTCCCGAACGCGTCGAGCGATATCTCGCGCTGGTCCGGCTCGGGGGCTATGGCGGCAGGCGCATTCACGAACTTTCCGGCGGCCAGCAGCAGCGGGTCGCGATTGCGCGCGCGCTGGTGTTCGAGCCCGACCTGCTGCTTCTCGACGAGCCGCTGGCTGCACTCGATCGAAAACTGCGTGAGGAGATGCAGCTCGAATTCCGCCGCATCCAGCGCGAGCTCGGCGTCACCACAATCAACGTGACCCACGACCAGCGCGAGGCGCTGGTGGTTTCTGACGACATTGTCGTCATGGATCAAGGCGAGATCCAGCAGAAGGCGCAGCCGATCCACACCTATCGCCAGCCCCGCAACGCCTTCGTCGCCAATTTCATCGGCGTCACCAACTTCATTGCCGGAACGGTACGTACCGTTTCGGTAGGCGGCGACGTCTCCATCCTTCGGGGTGACCTGATGCTTGCCGGAAAGATCGGCGATCCGGCCAATCCACCCGCGGAGGGCGACAAGGCGTCGGGAGCGATCCGCGCCGAACAGATCCGTCTCGCCGGCGATGCTGCTCAGCTGTCGAAGCTCGATTGTGTGCTGGCCGGGACCGTCACCGACACGATCTTCGAAGGCGAGCGCATGGTCTACGAGGTAGCCTGCGCCGCGATTGGCGACGAGGTCATGCGCGTTTTCGACCATGATCCCGCCACGCACACGCAGTTCGAAATCGGCGAAAGCGTGTTCCTGGGGTGGAATGCCAGGGACATGCTTGTTTTTCGATAGAACCGGAAACCGGTCAAACCCAGAGGAGAATGCAGATGAAGCGCTTCAAGCCGACATTATCCCATCTTTCCCGCAGAACCTTCCTCCAGGCCACCGCCGCGCTTGGCGGCGCCTCAGCGCTCGGCCTGCGCGGCGCTTATGCGCAGGAGCCGGAAAAGCCGGCGGAGATCATCGTGCGCGCCTGGGGCGGCAGCTGGGTGGACAGCCTGAAGGCCGGCGTGTCCGACAGCTTCACCAAAATGACCGGGATTGCCGTTCGTCACGACCTGACCGAAGACAATGAGATCCAGCCCAAAGTCTGGGCCGCCGTGGCTCAGAAACGAGTCCCGCCGATCCACATCAACTGGGACACCACCACCAATGCCACGAAGTCGGCACTGCGCGGCGTGACGGAAGACCTCTCCGACCTGCCGAACCTTGCCAATGTGACGGACCTTGCCAAGCCGGCCGGCCTGGACGGCTTCCCGATCGTCAATACCTATGGCTATGTCTACGTGCTTGCCTATCGGCCCGCGGCATTTCCGGACGGACCGCCGAAATCCTGGAAGGATCTGCTCGACCCGAAGTTCAAGGGCCGGCTTGCCTTCTACAATGACGGCATCGGCTTCCATTTCCCCGCCCAGGTCGCCGGTGGCGGCAAGCTGGAGGACATCCCCGGCAATATGCAACCGGCTTGGGATTTCATCACCAAGATGAAGGCGCAGCAGCCGCTGCTCGGTGAGGATCCCGACTTTACCACCTGGTTCCAGAACGGCGAGATCGACGCCGCCTGCACCATCTCGACCAACGCCCGAGAGGCCCGCAAGAACGGTGTCAAGATCGAATGGGTCGTGCCGGAAGAAGGCGCGAAGTTCGACACGGACGGTTTGTGGATCCCCAAAGGCCTGCCGGAAAACGAACTCTACTGGGCCAAGCAGTACATCAACCATGCGCTGACCAAGGAAGCCCAGCAGGTCTGGCTGGATGGCCTCGGCTTGCCGGGCGTGGTGCCGGGCCTCACACCGCCTAAGGATCTGGTGGGCGATCCGTCCTATCCGACCACCGAAGCGGATTTCCAGCGCCTCATCCGCATCTCGTCGAAGGTCCAGGTCGAGAATGAGAGCGAGTGGTTTTCCAAGTTCAAGGCAATCATGCAGGGTTGACACCGGTCGGCCGGTGCCGCGCTGGCGCGGCACCGGCTCCTTCACGACGTCGGATACGGATTTCTCATGCGGGCAGCCAGGACAGCCTATCCCCTGAAATGGCGCATCATGGATGCGCTGGAAGGCGTTGCCGCCGCCATCTGGCCGGCGCGATTCAGGCGCGCTACGCCCTATCTGATGCTGCTTCCGGCGGTGCTGCTTGTCGGGCTGCTCGTGCTTGGTCTCATCCAGATCGCGGATGCGAGCCTGCGCACGCTCGACACCACCACCTTCCAGTTCTCGGACGACTATTCCATAGCCAATTTCCGACGGGCGCTGACGGAGCCGCTGTTCCTCGTTGTCGCGCAGCGCAGCCTCATCGCCGCCCTGATCGTCACGGCGGTGACGCTCGTCTTTGCATTTCCCTATGCGTATCTGATGGTGCGCACGCGTTCGCCAGGATTGCGCAAGTTCCTGCTAATTGCGCTGTTCCTGCCCTTTTTCATCGGCCAGGTGGTGCGCGCTTATGGCTGGCTGATCATCCTTGGCAACCAGGGCATGGTCAACGAGGCGCTCGGCCTTGTCGGAGTCGCCCCGATGCGACTCATCTACAACTATCCCGCCGTGCTGTTCGGCCTCGTCCAATACATGCTGCCCTTCGCCGTACTGATGCTCGCGCCGGCCCTCACAGCCATCCCCGAAGAGCTGGAGGCGGCCGCTGGATCGCTCGGCGCGAACTGGGTTCGCACATTCGTCCATGTCGTTTTGCCACTCGCTCGTCCGGGCTTCATCGGCGCCGGCGTGGTGGTGCTGACGCTTTCGCTCACCGATTTTGCAGTCCCCGCGATCCTTGGTGGCGGCTCGCAGGACTTCATCGCCAACGCCATCTACGACCAGTTCTTTCGAACCTCCGACCAGGGCCTCGGCGCGACGCTGGCGCTTATGCTGGTCGCGCTCGGGTCAGTCCTTGTCGGTCTCGTGTTCGCGCTGTTCGGGGCCGGAACGCTCGCCATGGGGAGGTCCCGGGTGTGAGCGGCTCGCGCAGCAAATCCATTGTCCTGTGGACCCTGGTGACGATCGCCCTGATCACGCTTTCGGCGCCGACGGTCGTGGTGCTCGGCGCATCCTTTACCGGCGGCAACATCATCACGTTTCCGCCGGACGGGCTGTCGCTGCAATGGTACGCGCGCATCTCGCAGGCTTCCGACCTGCGCAACGCTTTCCTGCGCACGCTTCAAGTCGCAACGGTCTGCACGCTCGTTGCCATTCCCGTGGGAACGCTGGCCGGCATCGCGCTGGCGAAATACGCGGTGCGTTTCGAGAAGTCAGTCCAGATCTATCTGCTGCTACCCTTCACCATCCCGCTGATCGGATCGGGCATCGGCCTCATGCTGGTCTTCGGCAAGGCCGGCATTCTTGGCCAGCTCTGGCCGGTCGGCATCGCCTGCTGCGTCATCAACCTCCCCTTCATGATCTGGGCGGTCACGGCGAGCGCCACCGGGCTTGATCCGGACCTGGAACTGGCCGCAGCCAATTGCGGCGCGCCGCCGCTCCAGGTGTTCTTCTCCGTCACCTTGCCGGCGGTGATGCCAGGGGTGATCACCGGCTCGCTGCTGATGTTCATCCTTGCGCTCAACGAGTTCCTGGTCAGCCTGCTGCTCGTCGATGCACGCATCGTGACGCTGCCGGTGCTGATCTACAATTCCATCCGCTCGATCATCACGCCCGACCTTGCCGCGATCTCTGTGGTCTTCATCGCCTGCTCGGCTGTCGCCATTTTCCTGCTCGACAGGCTGGTCGGCCTCGACATCTTCCTGAAATCGAAATGAGGAATGCCGGCCTGCCGGGCCGCAAAGGAAATCCAATGCCAAACGTATCTTTCCACGATTTGAGCCAACTCGACGCCGCTGGTCGAGCGGCATTGATGCGGCGCTCCGAGACCGACCTTTCCAGCTTTATTGAGAAGGCTGCACCGATCATCGAGGCGGTCCGGACAGAAGGCGATGCCGCACTCGTTCGCTTCGCCCGCGACTTGGACAAGGCAGATCTCGATACCGCGCGGCTCAAGGTCAGCCCCGCCGAGTTCGATGCCGCCTTCGGCATGATGGATGAGGACGTGGTCGCCGCCATTCGCTTCGGCATCGACAACATCCGGCATTTCCACGAGGAGCAGAAGCCGGAAGCCATGTGGCTGAAGGAAATGCGGCCCGGCGCATATGCCGGCGACCGCTTCACACCGATCCGTTCGGTGGCGCTTTATGTCCCGCGCGGCAAGGGCGCGTTCCCTTCTGTCACAATGATGACCGCAGTGCCGGCCGTGGTGGCGGGCGTCCCGGAGCTTGCCATCCTCACGCCGCCGGCGCCCGATGGTTCGGTGGACGCAGCGACACTGGTTGCCGCGCGCCTCGCCGGCGTCGAAACGATCTACAAATGCGGCGGCGCGCAGGCGGTCGCCGCAGTCGCTTACGGCACGGAGACGATCAGGCCCGCGCTCAAGATCGTCGGTCCAGGCAGCCCCTGGGTCGTTGCGGCCAAGCGGCTGCTTGCCGGAGTGATCGATCCAGGTCTTCCCGCCGGCCCGTCGGAGGCGATCATCCTCGCCGACGACAGCGTGCATGGCGGGTTGGCCGCGCTCGACCTCCTCATCGAGGCTGAGCACGGACCGGACTCATCGGCCTATCTCGTGACCCACAGCCGCCGTGTGGCCGAGGAGGCGCTAGCCGCGTTGCCCGAGCACTGGGCGCGCATGACCGAGCAGCGCGTAGCGTTCTCCACCGCGGTGCTGACCGGCGCCTGTGGCGGCATCGTGCTGACGGCGTCGATCGAGGAGAGCTACCGCTTCATCAACGACTACGCACCGGAGCATCTGGAGATCCTCTCCACCGATCCCTTCGCACACCTTGGCCACATCACCGAAGCCGCCGAGATCCTGATGGGGCCGCACACGCCGGTCTCGATCGGCAATTTCGGGCTGGGCCCCAACGCCGTCCTGCCGACCAGCCGTTGGGCGCGTACCTGCGGACCGCTCTCGGTCACGGATTTCGTCAAGCGCTCTTCCATCGGCTACGTCACGGCCGCGGCCTATCCGGAATTCGCACGCCATGCCCGCACGCTTGCCCGCTACGAAGGCTTCTCCTCGCATGAACGCGCCGTTTCCGACGTACGCGATCGATATCTGGTGCGGTAGCGGACGATGAAGGCGGCCAGACTCCATGCGACGGGTGATTTGCGGGTTGAGGACGTGCCATCTCCGGGCGAACCAGCGCCTGGCTGGGTGCGCCTCAAAGTGACGGCCGCCGGTATCTGCGGCTCCGATCTCCACAACTTCCGCACCGGTCAGTGGATCAGCCGGGCGCCGAGCATCGCCGGGCATGAGTTCGCCGGCGAAGTGACCGCCGTGGGCGCCGGGGTGACCCAATTGGCGCGCGGAGACCGGGTCGTCGCCGATTCGCGTTTCTGGTGCGGCGAATGTCCTGCCTGCCGGGCCGGCCTGCATAATGTCTGTGCCAGACTGGGCTTTGTAGGCGAGGTCTGCGACGGCGGCTTCGCCGAAGAGACGGAACTGCCGGCGCGGCTGCTCTTGCGCCACGATCCCGCGCTCGACCCGGCAATCGCCGCCATGGCGGAGCCGCTGGCGGTCGCCCTGCATGCCGTGCGGCGGCTGTCGCCGCCTGCCGCCGCGCCGGTGCTTGTCGCCGGTTGCGGCCCGATCGGCGGGCTGGCTGCGCTGCTCTTGTCGCGGCGCAGCGAGGGATCGGTCCTCGTCGCCGACCGCAATGCGGCGCGTGCGGATCTTGTGGCCGAGGTGAGCGGGGCGACCGTCGTCGACCTGGATGCCCTGCCCCGCGATCCAAACCTGCGTCATGCCATCGATGCGACGGGCAGCGTGGCGGTCATGGCGCGGCTGCTCGACCTTTTGGCCGGCGGTGGCGCACTGGCGCTGGTCGGCATTTCGCATGGCCGCCTCGACCTCGACCCCAACCTGCTGGTCGAGCGTGAAATCGCGCTGGTCGGCTGCCATGCCTTCGCCGACGAGCTTGCGCCGGCCGTCGCGATGCTTGGCGATCTCGCCCCCGAATTGTCGCGCTTCGTGGCCGAGGAGATCGCGATCGGCGAAATTCCCGACGCCTACCAGCGCCTGATCGCAGGCGCGAGCGGCGGCCTGAAGACCATCGTCCGAATGGAGGCCGGGCAATGATCAAGCTTCCCGAAACCGCCGGGCCGCTCTACGGAAAGGTCAAGGACTACGTGCTCGGCAACATCGGCAGCGGCAAATGGCCGAGGGACCGGAGGCTGCCTTCCGAGAACGAGTTGGTCAGCACGCTCGGCGTCTCGCGCATGACCGTGCACCGGGCGCTGAGGGAACTGACCTCGGAAGGCCACCTCCTGCGCATCCAGGGCGTAGGCACCTTCGTGGCGCCGCCGAAACCGCAATCCGCGCTTATCGAAATCAGGAACATCGCCGGCGAGATCGCCGCGCGCGGCGCACGCCACAGGGCCGAGGTCGTCGTGCTCGAGAAGATCCGCAACCCGGCACTGGACCTCGTCGTCGCCTTCGAGTTCACGCGCCGCAGGCCGGTCGCTCACTCGATCATCGTGCATTTCGAGGACGAAGTGCCCGTCCAGCTCGAGGAGCGTTTCGTCAATCCGGCTTTAGCACCGGACTATCACCGGCAAAATTTTGTTGCGACCACCACCTACGACTATCTGCAGCGGGCGACGCCGCTGACGGAAGTCGAGCACGTGATCTCGGCCGTCGCCGCAGAAGAGATGGCTGCCCGCCATTTGATGATCCGGCCCGGCGACCCCTGCCTGCTTCTGCATCGGCGGACCTGGTCGGGCGCGGCGGTCGCCACCGTCAACAAGCTCACCTATGTCGGCAGCCGCTATTCGCTGGGCAGCCGCTACGCGCCCTCGTCCACCGCGTGAGCAGGGATACGCACCGAAGCAGCGTGGGCAGGTCGGCGGGCATTGATTATCGATTGATTCGATTAAACGTCCAGCGACATCACCGCGACCTGAAGGGCTCGGATTCCCTTGCGAATGATCGGTTCGTGCTTGCGGCGCGCCAATATGGCCGTGTGTACCGGTTGGTGCAACGTCGGAGCTCCTTCGACGATAAATGACGGGCGTTCGATGGTGAACCTGCGCGCATCGTCGCTGCGCA
This sequence comes from Mesorhizobium robiniae, assembly GCF_040545535.1. Taxonomy (NCBI): domain Bacteria; kingdom Pseudomonadati; phylum Pseudomonadota; class Alphaproteobacteria; order Hyphomicrobiales; family Phyllobacteriaceae; genus Mesorhizobium; species Mesorhizobium robiniae. The sequence continues at coordinate 15,394 of NZ_JBEPMC010000010.1, read as the reverse complement.
TGTAGCAGGTGCCGCCGGTCCGGCGCAGCATCATCTCGGCTAGGGTTTCCGATCCCATCGAAAGCCGGCAGATCGCCAGATCGGTGAGCAGTTCGGCGTGGGTTTTCTCCAGCAACACCGTATAGCCGGGGCGAATATAGGTTTCGGAGTCTACCTCCGAGAGCGTTCTGGCGGTCGTTGAAACCATGACATAGTCCTCGACCATCAGATGCTCATAGGCGATCTCAGGCAGATAGCGGGGCGCGTAAAGCACCGCTATGTCCAGGTTTCCCATGCTCAAGTCGCTGACCATCTGATTGGAATAGTCGGACTCGACGTGAATCGAAGATTTCGGAAGCGCCTGACATAGCGACTCGACCCATCCCGGCAGAACCGAGCGCGTCATGCCCACCTGCGCGGCGATGCGCAAGGTACCCTCGAAACGGTTGAACGCCCGGACGTCGTGGCGGGCTTGCGACCAGGTCGAGAGCATTGACCGAGCGTAGGCTTCGAACCGGCGTCCTGCAGCGGTCGGCTCAGCGCCAGCGCGGCCGCGCTGGAAGAGTTCGGAACCGATTGCGCTCTCCAGGTTCTTGATGCGGGCGCTGATTGTCGATTGGGTCAAGCCCAGGCGATCGGCGGTGCGATTGAAATTTCGCGACTCGACAATGTCGAGAAAGGTCTCGATCTGATCCAGCTGCACGCGCCCTCCAATCGAAAAAAGCGATCATATCTGCTGGATCATAAGCTTGATCAAACGATACTCAAGGCGGAAGCTGCATCGGAAGATCGGTCGGCGCCGTCGACCGGGATGAATTCACGGAGAGAACAACGTGTTCCTAGTCGATTGCGATTGTCACAATTACTGGTCGAGCGCTACCGTACTGGAGCCCTACCTTTCCGGCTTGTGGAAAGACATGTTCCTCGAGGGCGAGAAGACCGGTCCCGTCGGCGCGTTTCCGCATGGCCATCGCCCCTGGTTCCATCCGCAGGACTTCTCCCGCAAGGACGTCCGTCCGAAGACCGAGGCCGACAATTATCTCATCATGAAGGAGAAGCATCTCGACAAATACAATGTCGACGTGGCGATCCTGACCGGCGATGAGCCGATAGAGGCGTCAACCCTCGCCAATCCCTACTACGCCAGCGCCCTCGTCAGCGCCTATAACGACTATCAGATCGACCAGTGGCTGCCCAAGGACAAGCGCTTCATGGGCTCGATCATCATCGCACCACAGGACCCAAAGCTCGCGGCTGCCGAGATACGCCGCCTGGGCAATCATCCGCGCATGGTCCAGGTTCTTGCCTCGCAAGGTTCGGTCAAGCCGTATGGCGACACGTTTTATCATCCAATCTACGAAGCCTGCGCCGAAGTCGGGCTTCCCTTCGCCATTCACCTTGGCGGCCATGGTGGGGTGAATTCAACCGCCATTGCTCCAGCCCCGACCACGTTCTTCTGGGAGACCCATGCCATCCTGCACATGTCGGCAATGTCGCATGTCGCCAGCATGATCGCGCATGGCGTCTTCGAGAAATGGCCGGATCTCTATTTCGTGATCGTCGAATGCGGCGTGGCTTGGGTGCCCTCTGTTTTGTGGCGCCTGGACGCCGACTACAAAGCACTGCGCAAGGAGACGCCATGGCTGAAGATGCTGCCGTCGGAATACTGCCGGCGCAACATTCGCTTTTCCACGCAGCCGCTCGAGCAGCCGGCGAACATTCAGCACCTCTGGTCCACTCTCGAAGCGATGGACGGCGAGAATACGCTGATGTTTGCATCTGACTATCCGCACTGGGATTACGACGACGCCAACACGCTGCAAATCCCGCCCGCCTGGAAGAGCAAGGTCATGGGGCTGAACGCCCTCGAGGTCTATAAACGCATCCCGCGCGCGCAAGCCGCGAACGCCGCCTGACGGGAGCAGACGATGGCCCAGAAGACATATGTTTGCCGCGTCGATGAGATCGAGATCGGATCGCCCTACATCGCCAAGATCCGCAGCTTTTCGGTCGGAGTTTTCCGCGTCGGAGATTCATTCCACGCGCTACTGAACGTTTGTCCACACCGCGGCGCTCCGCTCTGCGAAGGGCCACAATGCGGGACCACCGCGCCCGTCGACCTGGCGGAATTCATCTACCATCGCGAGAACGAGATCGTACGCTGTGCCTGGCATGGCTGGGAATTCGATATCAAGTCCGGCACGGCATTGGTCAACCCCTCCGTACGCGCACGCACATTTCCAGTCACCATTGAGGCCGACAGCGTCTACGTGACCGCCTGAGGAAAAGAGGATGAGCGTCTGCAGCGATGGCACTGGTCCGGGATCAGGCCGGAGCGCTCTGCCGCATGGTCGCAGGGGTCAGGCCGTCGCTACCTGGATTTTCCCTGCACGATACGATCGATGATCATGGCGCAGAGCAGAATGGCGAAGCCCGCCAGCAGTCCCTGCCCCACCGCAGCATATTGAAGGGCATTCAGGACATCCTCACCTAGCCCTTTTGCGCCGATCAGCGAGGCGATGACCACCATCGAAAGGCACATCAGTATGGTCTGGTTGATACCGGCCATGATCGAAGGCATCGCAAGCGGCAGGTCGACCCGCGTCAATAGAAACCATTTTGTGGCGCCATAGGCTTGCGCAGCTTCGCGGATCGCTGGTGGAACGCCCTGCAGCCCAAGCGCGGTCAAGCGGACCACCGGCGGCGTGCCGAAGATCAGCGTGGCGATCACACCCGGTGGCTTGCCGATGCCGAACAAAGCAATCACCGGGATTAGGTAGACGAAGGCGGGCATGGTCTGCATGAAGTCGAGTACCGGCCGCAAAGCGGTGTAGACGCGCGGGCGGCGTCCGCACCAGATGCCGAGCGGGATGCCGATTGCCAGGCAGAGAATTGCCGCTGTGCCCAGCAAAGCCACTGTTTCGAGGCTCTTTTCCCAAAAGCCGAGCACCGCGAGATAGGCGAGCGCGGCAGCAGTGAAGATAGCGACGCGCGGTCCCGCCAGTTGCCAGGACAGGATAAGGATGATGGCCATTGTCACTGGCCAGGGCGTTCCCGTCAGCGCATAGGCAAAACCGTCGAGCACCAGGGATATCGCCCCGGTAATGGCGCCGAAGAATCCTTCGCCGACATGCGAAACGCCCTCCATCAGGCCGTCCAGGCTGGATGACAGGGCAGCCTGCCAGTCGCGGTTGGAGGGAGCAACCGTCAGCCATGCGGCCGGGGCCGCCGCAGCGAAACGATAAGCCGAAACCCCATAAGCCAGCACACAGAAGACGAAAGCGCATGCCGCCAGCGGGTAGTCGAGCCCGTGCCGCAGTGCTGGGAATGATCGCCACCGGGCGAACCGTCGCTCGAGCATTCGGTTCGCGAGAAATCCGGTAAGAAGCTTGGCGAAAAGTAGAGTGACGAGACCCGAAGCGATCAGCAGCGGCGCCTTGGTCTTTGCGGTATCGGCCTGCAGCCTGGCGTTGTTCGCAGCCTTCTGCAAAGCCGCCGCAGACGATTTCAAACCTCTCGCATTGTCGGCTCCCGCCGCCTCAGCGGCCTTGGCCTGTTCGGCGCGCGCTTCGGCCTGTTTGGTGAGCCGTTCGGCACGCGCCTGTTCTGCCGTGCCGAGATTGCCCACCGCGCCGACGCCGATCTGAACCACCGCAAGCATCTCAAGGAAAAAGGCAATCCAGAACAGCACCATGGTGCCGCGGGCAGCGGCCCAGACCGGCCCGAGCAGCGCCGCTGCGGTGTTGAACGGCCAGACGGATTTGGAGGCGCGTCTGATGCGGGCGAACGCGTCGACGTAATAGGCCGGATTTTGAACGGCAAATTCCCGGACAAGGTCATCTTCTGCGCGTCGATGCTGCTCGACCGACGGTTCGGAAACGTGATTATGGGCGTTCACGATGGGCCGCCCTTTCTCAGACCTTGGAGAAGTGCCTGTCTGTCGACGATGCCGACGACGACCCCATCGCCGTCGGTCACCGCGAGCGGAGCGGCATCCTGCGCTGCGAGTTCGATAAGTTCCGCAAGCGGTTCCTGCGAAGCCACTTTCCGCAATCGCCTGATATCCAGAGAATCCCGCGCGCTGAAATCCTCGACCGGTTCCATGACGCGACCGGCGGTAATCACCTTGAGGCGCGAAATGTCGGCGACGAATTTCGCGACGTAGTCGTGCTTGGGGTTGGTTACGATCTCCTCGGGCGTATCGATCTGGATGATGACGCCATCCTTCATGATGGCGATGCGGTCGCCGATCCGGATCGCCTCGTCGAGATCGTGGGTGATGAACACCACCGTCTTGCCCATTGAGCGCGACAGCGCCAGGAACTCGTCTTGAAGCTGCCGCCTGATCAACGGGTCCAAGGCGCTGAATGGCTCGTCCATCAGAAGGATCGCCGAATCTGCCGCCAAGGCGCGGGCCAGGCCGACGCGCTGCTGCATACCACCGGATAGTTCATGGCAATAGCGGTCGCCCCAGCCTGCAAGGTTGACCTTGGCGAGCGCGGCCTCGGCAACATCGAAGCGTCGTTGCTTGTTTGCCGCCTGGATCTCCAGGGGCAGAGCGACATTGTCACGAACGGTCCGATGCGGCAGCAGGCCGAAGCTTTGGAATACCATGCCGATCTTGCGGGACCGCAGCGCCCGCAATTCGGCTGGCGTTTTGGCCAAGATATCTTCGCCGTCGACGAATATCTCACCAGCCGACGGTTCGAGAAGACGGTTTATGTGGCGGATAAGCGTCGATTTCCCGCTGCCCGACAAGCCCATCACACAGAAGATTTCACCTGGCGCGACAGAGATGCTGACGTCGGCCACGCCCACCACGCAGCCGAAGCGTTTGACGACTTCGTCCTTGTCGAGCCCCTCGCGGAGGATGGCCGCCATCGCCTCCGGCGCACGTAGGCCAAAGACTTTCCAGACACCTTTCATGGCAATGGCAGCAGCGGCCGCCTGCAGGCCATTTTCCGAAGGCCTAGCCATACCAATGCCGGTAGTCGGTGCGGCGTCCACAGCTATCGCTCCAGCCAGGTCACATGCGGCCGATCGAACGACCGCAGAGATGACCCGGGGCTGCTATACCGGCGGTGCGCAACAATCAGTGGCCGAACCACTTGGCGACGTCGTCGGGGTGAGCCTTGATCCACTCCTTGGCCACCTCGTCGGCCGCTTTCTTGTCGACGATGATCGCATAGGCCCATTTGCTGACGTCGTCCGGATTGAAGCTGATGCGATCCAGCGCGGCCGTCAGGTCCGGCTGCCGCTGCGAAAGCGACGCAGAATAGGCGACATGCACCGTCGTGTCAGCATAAGCGGACGACACTTTCGACTTTTCGAGCCATTGCGGGTCCTCACTTGGCTGCAGTATCACGAACTTGGCTGGATCGTGTTTCGGCTCGGTCAGGAAGGCGAGCTTGTAGCGGGCGAAATTCTGATGTGGACTGTAGCAATAGCCGACCCATGGCTTGTCGGCTTTTGCCGCACGGTCGAGTGAAGCCGCCGCCACTGCTTCATCCGTCGACTGAAGATCGAAAAAATCGGCAAAGCCATAGTCTCGCGCCCGCACCTTCTCGATGTTGGTCGACTGCCAGCCCGATGCACCGATCCAGATTTCGCCCTTGCCGTCGCCGTTGGTATCGAACAGCTTCGCATTGTCCGGATTGGCGAGATCCGAGACGTCCTTGATGCCATGCTTGTCGACGGTGACCTGGGTGACGCAGTAGCCCTGCTTGGCCTCGTAGCCATTCTGCGCGAGCTTAACGGTCCCGGCACCCTTAACATATTTGTCGACGAGACCCTGCTGGTTCGGCAGCCAGACATCCGGCCAGATGTCGACCTCGCCCTTGTTACGGTCCATCGCTTCCCAGATCACCGGAACCGCCGTGGTGGTCACGGTCGAAACCTCGAGCCCCAGTTCCTGCTCGGCCGCATTCTTGATGACGTTCATGACCGCCGTCGCGGTGGCATAATTCGGGTCGGGCATCGTCACATCAGCGGCGAGTGCCGATGAGACGGGCGCAAGAAGCAGGATGCCAAGAGCCGTTTCGAGAAGATGTTTCATGATGTTCCCCAATCGAGTTGCGCTGAATTTCTTTCAGTCTATCCATCAGGTTAGCGGAACGCGCAGGCAATCCATCCCAAATTTCATCGCATTAGGAAAAACGATGAAGCGCATAAGCGCGCGCCGCCGTGATGAAATGCCTTGGGCGGAAACGGACTCAGAAATAGGCCTGATCAGGCTCGCTTGCCTTGCGGCCGGCAATAAAAGCCTGGAGCGCTTCGTCGATCGCCGGATCGAGGCCCGGGTCCTGGTATTCGTCGAGCAGCCGTTTCCATTGCCGGTTGGCCCGTTGGGCGGCGTCGAGCCTGCCTTCCTCGTTCCACTGTTCGAAGGAATTGTTGTCGCTGGTCGAGGATCGGTAAAAGGCCGAGAGGAAATTGGCCTGGGTATGCGCACTGCCGAGGAAATGCGATCCGGGCCCAACCGCTTCGATCGCCTCCATTGCCTGCGCGTTGACCGAAAGATCGATGCCTTCGAACAGGCTGGCGACCTTGCCGCAAAGGTCGGCGTCGATGATCGTCTTCTCGAAGCCGGTGACGAGACCACCTTCCAGCCAGCCGGTGGCGTGATTGATGACGTTGGCGCCGGCAAACATCGACATCAGTATGCCCCAGGTCGCCTCCTGTTCGGCCTGAGCGTCGGGAAGCTTGGAGGCCGACAGCGAGCCGACAGTATGGAACGGCACGCCGACGCGACGCGCCAATTGCCCGCAGGCAAGCACCATCTTTGCGGCCTCCGGGGTCCCGAAGGTGGGGGCGCCGCTCTGCATCGAGATCGTGCTGGCAAAGCTGCCCATCAGGCACGGCGCCCCCGGGTTGATCAGCTGCACGAGGCAGAGACAGGCGAGCGCCTCGGCAAGCACCTGGGCAAGCGTGCCGGCGACCGTGCACGGGCTCATGGCGCCCGCAAGGGTCCACGGCGTGCAGGCGACCGGCTGGTTGTTGCGGGCGTAGACCTTCAGCGAGCCGGACATGTTGGCGTCGAGCACGAGCGGCGCATTGGTGTTGGCGACGTTGTAGAGCACGGCATTGTTGGCGACGAATTCATCGCCAAAGACGATCTTCGCCATGTCGACCGCGTCCTGCGCTCGTCTGGACCCGATGAAGGCTCCCATGAAGGGCCGGTCCGAATGACGGATGTGCGTGTAAAGCATGTCGAGGTGGCGCTTGTTGGCCGGCAGGTCGACGGGCTCGCAGACGACGCCGCCGGAGTGGTGCAGATACGGGATCATATGGTGGATCTTCACCAGGTCGCGAAAGTCTGCGATCGTGGCATAGCGGCGGCCGCGATCGAGATCGTGGACGAAAGGCGGCCCCCAGGATGGACACAGCACGGTGTTGTCGCCGCCGATCATGACGGTGTTGGTGGGATTGCGGGCATGCTGCTTGAACTGGGACGGTGCGGTGGCGCGGACGATCTTGCGGCACATGCCAGGTTCGAAACGCACCCTCGTGCCCTGCACGTCGGCGCCGGCATTGCGGAAGATGTCGAGGATCTCGGGATCGTCATGGAACTCCATGCCGATCTCCTTGAGCAGCCGGTCCGCGTTCGCCTCGATCAGGCTCAACCCTTCCTCGTCGAGGATGTTGAAGGTACCGATCCTGCGGTTGATGAAGGGACGGCGCGGCGCCTGCTGCGCGACACGCTGGCCCTGCCTTCCGGCCCTGCCCCCGGTTCGCGGAGCGGGAGCTTCGGTAGTGGTCGTCGCGTCCTTGTCCATCTTCTTCTCCGACGTCAGGCAGGCGTGAAGGCAACCGGCTCGGCGGCGTGAACCCCGCGCAGCCGCAGATTGCCCGGATCGTAAGCGGCTTCCCGGAGTTCCCGCGCCACCAGTTCTTTACCGAGGATCGAGACGGTCAGCCCTTCGGGCGAGATACCGGGCCGCAGATAGGCCAGAGCCAAGGTCTTGCCGGTGCGGAAGCCGTGGGCGCCGGAGGTGACGATGCCGACCGGCCGGCCCGCCTGCATCACCGCATGGGCGTAGAAGGGCAGCCTTTCACCGTCATCGTCGATGTCGAGAAGCGCCATCGTCCATGAGCCTTTGCCGATGCGCTCCAGCAAGGCCTCGCGGCCGACGAACGCTCGCCCGTCAGCTTTGACCAAGGCGCCCAGTCCAGCCTCGATCGGCGTACGCTCTGTCGTCAGATCGGCGCCCCAGGCGCGATAGCCTTTCTCCAGCCGCATTGCGTTCAAGGCATAGATGCCGAACGGACGCAGGTCGAAACGGCGGCCAGCTCTGGTGATCGCATCGTAGAGCTTGCCGAACTGCGCAAGCTGGACGTGCAGTTCCCATCCCAGCTCGCCGGCATAGGACACCCTGAGCGCAGCCGTCTTGATGCCCGCCACGCGCATGATCTGAGCGGAAAGCCAGGGAAACGCCGAATTGGACAGATCAGCCTCGCTCACGGTTTCGAGCAGGTCGCGTGCGCGAGGCCCCATGATGCCAAGCACGCCGCGCCTTTCGGTGACGTTTTCGATCGTGACGTCGGCAAAGGCGGCGGCGCGCGACCTTAGCAGGTCCTCATCATGCCTCTCCGCCAACGCTGCGCTGGTCAGGTAGAACCAGTCGTCGTTGAGACGGGTCACCGTGAATTCCGATGCCACGCCGCCTTTTAGCGTCAGCGCGTGAACGAGGCCGATGCGGCCCTGGCGCGCCGGCGGCCGGTTAGCACCAAGCGAGGCCATGAACGCGCTGGCTCCAGCGCCGCCGACCTCGAACTTGGAAAAAGCCGAAAGGTCGATTGCACCGACGCCGCCGCGCACGGCAAGACATTCGCCACGCACTGCATCGAACCAGCCGGGCCGGCGAAAGGTGAGTGGTGCATCGGCTCCGTCAACGGCGAACCAGTTCGGCCGCTCCCAGCCATAGGCAGCGCCGAGCACTGCGTCCTGGCTCTTCTGCATTTCGAGCGCTGGTGTCGTGCGGCGCGGACGTCCGGCCTCGCGTTCCTCATTGGGATAGTGGATACCGAACTGCAGGCCGAAACCTTCGACCGCCTTGTCGAGGCGGTAATCCCGGTCGGCATAATTGCCGAAGCGGCGTGGATCGATGGCAAGCGCGTCGCGCGGCGGCGCCCCGTCGACGATCCAGTCGGCAAGAAAGCTGCCCGCACCGCCGCCTTCCATGACCCCCATGCTGGAGCCGGTCAGCAGCCAGGCATTGGCGAGGCCGAAGGCTGGGCCGACCAGCGGATTGGCATCCGGCGTGAAGGTGATCGGGCCGTTGACGACCGTCTTGATGCCTGCATTGGCGAGCGCCGGGACGCGCTCCATCGCCAGCGCAATAATGTGTTCCACGCGATCCAGATCGGGCGGCAGCAATTCCATGCCGAATTGGGGCGGCACCCCGTCGACCGCCCAAGGCTGAGCGGCTCTCTCATACGGGCCGACGATATAGCCGTCGCGCTCCTGGCGCAGGTACCAGCTTTCTTCCGGATCGCGGATAATCGGCAGTTCCTTGGCGCCGGCCGCGATGCGATCCGCAATCTCGCTCACCGTATCGGTGACGACATATTGGTGCAGCATCGGCACGACGGGCAGGTCGAGACCCATCATGGCGCCGATCTCACGGCACCATGTTCCGGCCGCATTCACCACGTGCTCGGCGGTGATGTCGCCCTGTGCCGTGCGGACGAGCCACTCGCCGGATGCTTTCCGTTCGATGGCCAGGACCGCATTGTGGCGGACGATCTCGGCACCTCGCGAGCGCGCTCCGGCCGCCATGGCATTGGTCGCCAGCGTTGGATCGACATGGCCGTCATTGGGTTCGTAGATCGCGCCGATAATTCCTTCCGTCAGGCAGAGCGGATAGATTTCCTTGAGTTCGCCGGGGCTCAAAATATGGAAATCATGCCCCACGAACCGGCCAAGGCCCTGCACGTGCCGGAATTCGTCCATGCGGTCCGGCGAGCGAGTGATGCGCAGCGCGCCGCTCGCATGAAAACCGGTCGGTAGTCCTGTTTCGGCGGTCAGGATTTCACGATAGAGTCGCACCGAATGCGCGCGCATCTCCATGATCGTCGCATTATGGGCAAAATGCGTGCAGAGCCCCGCCGCATGCCAGGTGGAGCCGGCGGTCAGCTCATGCTTCTCGACGAGGACGATGTCGCTCCAGCCGCGCTTGGCGAGATGATAGAGCAGGGAAACCCCCATGGCGCCGCCGCCGATAACGACAACGCGGGCATGCTGTCTCATGAATTCTTCTCCTCGTGTCCGCGCATTCGTGTTCCGGCTGGATCATAGGGCGGCTTGCCGAGCGCCCGGAGCGTATAGCGCGTGCCAGCCACGGCGATCTCGTAGTCGGACGCCAGCATCTGCGCCTTCGTCTCGCCTGGCTCACAGGCGACGTAGCCGAGGCTGAGGCTCAAGCCAGTGCGAAAACCGAGACCGCCCGACGTCGTCAATCCGGCCAGCTTACCGTCCCGAAAGATCGGCTCGTCGTGCAGAAGGAGCGGGTTGGCACCATCGACTGCGAAATGCATCAGCCGCCGCCTCACGCCCTCGGCCTTCTGCGCCAACGGCGCTTCACGGCCGATGAAATCATCTTTCATCCAGGAAACGGCGAAAGACAGGCCCGCTTCCAATGGCGTGTCCTTCGGCCCGATATCATGCCCCCAATGGCGATAGCCTTTTTCCAGGCGGCAGCCGTCGAGCGCATAATGGCCGCAAAAAGCGAGGCCATAGCTGCCGCCTGCCTCGATGATCGTGGCGAGCAGGCTTTCCGCACATTCGACGGGCACGTAGAGCTCGAAACCAAGTTCGCCGACGAAGGAGACGCGCGTGGCCCGGAGATTGACCATGCCGATGTCGATGCGACGAGAGGTCGAAAATGGGAAAGCCGCGTCCGAGAGATCGGCGTCGGTCAGGCTCTGGAGCAACTCCCGCGAGCGTGGCCCCATGACGCCGAGCACGGCTTCTGACGATGTCGCGTCGAAGACCGAGGCATCTAGGCCCAAATCCTGGGCATGGCGCTGGATCCAGGCAAGGTCCTTCTGCCGTGTCGCCGCGCCGGAAATGACGCGGAACCTATCCTCCCCGTCTCGCGTAACCGTCACGTCGGCTTCAATGCCGCCGCGCCGGTTGAGCATCTGTGTGTAGACGGCGCCGCCTTCGGCGACGTTGACATCGTTGGCGCACAATCGCTGCATCAACCTGGCCGCGTCGCGTCCGAAAACGTCTAACTTGGTGAAGGGTGACAGTTCGAACAGGCCGACCCCTTGAGCCATGCGGCCGGCTTCCGCCTTGGCTGCACCCCACCATTTTTGCGCGCCAACGGAATAGCCAAGCGCCCGCTCGGCCCCGCCGAACCAGAGCGGCCGCTCCCAGCCTGTCGGCGCGCCGAACACCGCGCCGGCCTCTGCGAAGGTCCGGTGGAAGGCCGAACGCCTGACATCGCGGCCGGCCGTCGCCTGTTTGTAGGGCCAGTGCATGCGGAAGAGATCGGCGACAGCCTCTTCCATCCTGGCGCCTATAAAGGGCCGCGCCGCGGCAGACCGGTCGAAGCGCGCGATATCGAGCGCCCACAGATCGAGGCCGGGTTCACCGTCGACGATCCATTCTGCCATGGCCTTGCCGGCGCCGGCCGACGACATCATACCGGTGGAATTGAACCCGGCTGCGACATAGAAGCCGCGCAGATAGGGCGACTCGCCCATCAACGGCCGCGTGTCGGGCGTAAAGCTCTCCGGGCCATTCATGAAGTGTCTGATCCCGGTCTCCGACAATGCCGGGAGCAGCCTTAGACCTGCCGACATGAAGGGCTCGAACTGGTCCCAGTCCTCCGGCAATTCGAGGAAAGGCCTCTCGCCCGCCGGCCCGCGCACGTCGAAGATCTTGGCGTTCGGCTCGAAGCCGCCGAGGACCAATTTTCCCGAGTCACCCTTGATGTAGATGCCCTCGTCGAGGTCGCGCACGATCGGAAACGGGTCCTGCAGGCCGGCAATCGGCTCCGTCACCACATACATGTGCTCGACGGCCTGCAATGGCACAGGCACGCCGGCAAGCGCGCCGATATCGCGCGCCCACGCGCCGGCGCTATTCACCACCGCCTGGCAGTCGATGGTGAGACCAGAAGCCAGCTTGACGCCGGCGACGCGACCGTTCTTCGTTACGAAGCCTGAGCACGCAGTCCCCTCCAGGATGCGAATGCCGGCCGAACGGGCGCCTTTCGCATAGGCCGCGCAGATGTCGACCGGATTGGCCTGGCCGTCTTCCGCGACCCACAGTGCGCCCTCAATGCCGTCGGGGACGATGCCGTGCACGCGCTCCGCGACACATGCTTTGTCGAGGATCCCAACCGTGAGGCCGCAGACGTCGCCCATATGGGCGATACGCTTCAACTCGTCCATTCGCTCCGGCCGGCGCGCCAGCCACAGACCGCCTGTCCGCCTGTAGCCTGACGCCTGGCCGGTCGCTTCTTCCAGGCGTGGAAACAGCTCGGTCGCATACTGCGCCAGCCGCGTGAGATTGAGGCTGGCGCGCAGTGGGCCGACGATCCCGGCTGCGTGCCAGGATGTGCCGCTGGTCAGCTGGTGGCGCTCCAGCAGGACGACATCGGTCACTCCGAGTTCAGCGAGGTGATACGCTATTCCGAGACCGATTACGCCGCCGCCAATGATCACGATGCGTGCGCTGTCATTCACCGACCGGGCTACCTTTGTTGGATGCAATGGCGCGATCTTTTCCGCCAAGCCCCTTGCACTCAACCGATTTTTTGCAACATTAGGAAAACTTATGAAGCCCCTGCGGACCGGAGTTGATGGTGAAGAGCGGCAGTTTCGATTTCAATCTGTTTCGATCGATCGAGGTTTTTGCCGCCGTCGTCGAGACGAGGCACGTCACCCAGGCGGCGCAGATGCTGGGCATAACGCAATCGGCCGCTTCCCAGCATCTGAAGAATTTGGAGACCGCGCTGGGCGTCAGCCTGATCGATCGCAATCTGCGGCCGATCGAACTGACGAAGGCAGGCATTGCGCTGCATCGCCGCGCCATTGTCATATTGGCCGAAGTAGAGGGTCTTCGCACCGACGCACGCCGGGTCAATGCAGCACCGCTGCCGTTGCTGCGCGTCGCCCTTCTGGCCTCCATTGCAACGACGTTGGCGCCAGCCCTTTCCGTGCTCGCCCGCAAAACCTTCGTGATTCCCGAGCTCAGCCTGTTTGCCGGCCTGGCGACCGATCATGTTGCTTTGCTGCGGGCCCGGCGCGCCGATCTTGCCGTGACGTCCGGCGAGTTGTTCGAGATCGAAGGCCTCACGCGCTATCCGATCATGACTGAGAAGTTTTTGCTGGTGACGCCGAAAGGCTTCGCTGGCGATGTCGGCGACATCGTGAAGCTTTCAAAAAAGCTCGCCTTCGTGCGATTTTCTCGCGAAACGCCGGTGGGCTTGCGGGTCGACCAGCATTTGAGCCGGCTGCGCATCGAGATCCCGCGCACCATGGAGGGCGACCGCTCCAGCGTGGTCATGGCGCCGGTTGCGGCCGGCATGGGCTTTGCGATACTGACGCCAACCCTGCTCATCGATGGATTGGCGGAAGGCATGGAGATCGACGTGCACGCGCTGCCGTTCACCGGGCTGTCGCGCAATATCCTGCTGGTCGCGCGCGAGCGTGAGCTGGGTAATATTCCAGAAGCCTTCGCGGCGCGCACGGCGGAGGTCCTGACACACGCCATCAGCACTCGCCTCCCCGGCCTTCCCGCCGACTGCTATGTTGTCGACCGTCCGGCGGCACACGACTAATCGGCTCCATCATTTATCCTGATGGGGGCTTTTGCCGGTGCGTGCTCATCCCATTCGGTGTTCAATCTCCGCGAGTTCCAACGCAGGAGGGCGGGCATGAATGCTCCTCACATTCATTCGGATCTGGAGGTCGACTGGTCGACCGAGGCCATCGTCGAGCGACGGAACCGCTTTTATTCGGCCTCGCAGCGAAAGTTCGTCCCCTATAAGGAACCGCTGATCATCAAGCGCGGCAAGGGTCAGTATGTCTGGGATGAGAAGGACCAGAAATACATCGATCTGCTCGGCATGAACCTTTGCATCTCGGTCGGACATGCCCATCCCCAGGTCGTCAAGGCCGCCAGTGAACAGCTGGCCGAACTGACGCATTGCACGACGATGTTCTACCATCCGGTTCCCGCCCAATATGCCGAAGAGCTGGCCGCGACGATGCCTGCCGGCCAGGATTGGGTCGTGCATTTCACCAACAGCGGCGCCGAAGCGATCGATCTCGCCTTGCTGATGGCGCGCTCGCATACCGGCAACATCGATATGCTGGCGCTCGCATCGAGCTATCACGGTGCGACTTTCGGAGCCCAGTCGGTGACCGGGATTTCAGGATTTCGCCACCCCGTCCCGCAGCTTGGAGGCGTGGCGTTCGTTGCCGAGCCGAACCAGTATCGCGGCATCCATGGCCAGGGTGTTGAATCTTACCTCGCCGAGGTGCAGCGTGCGATCGACAGTTCGACCAGCGGCCGCATCGCCGGAATGATCGTGGAACCGGTCCAGGGTTACGGCGGTATCGTGCCCATGCCTGACGGTTACATCTCGGGGGCTTTCGAGCGCGTCCGCGCAGCCGGCGGTGTCTGCATCGTCGACGAAGTGCAGTCCGGTGTCGCACGAACGGGCGACGCCTTCTGGGCGTTCGAATCCCATGGGGTCGTTCCCGACATTGTCGTTGTCGCCAAGGGGGTCGGCAACGGCATCCCGCTCGGCGCCGTCATCGCCAAACGAAACGTCGCCGAATCCATGGCGGACAAATTTCTGTTTCACACTTACGGCGCCAATCCCGTGGCCTGCGCCGCTGGGCGCGCGGTGCTCAAGGTCATCCGTGAAGAGCGGCTCCAAGAGAATGCGCGAACGGTCGGCGCCGCACTTAAGGCAAGACTGGAAGACCTCAAGAACCACTTCCCTCTTATCGGCGATATTAGAGGCCGTGGCCTGATGCTGGCGATCGAACTTGTGAAGGATCGTGCCACGAAGGAGCCGGCACCGGAGGCGACCCTTGCGATTTTCGAGGAAACGCGCCGCAACGGCCTGGTTGCGAGCCGGTCCGGGCCCTACAGGAACGTGATCAGGATGTGCCCGCCGCTTTGCCTGTCGATGGCGGACGTCGACGATGTGATGGAGCGCTTCATACGCAGCTTCAAGTCAGTCGCAAGTTGATGCTGGCGCTCAAGTGTCGGCCCCGAGACACCGTAACTGGGCCGGCCACTCGGCGGTTCGCCCGTCTTGGACTTTCGCCCGTCTTAGACTTTCGCTCGTCTTAGACTAGGGTCCGGACTCAATTGAGCCACCAAGTTATTGCGGCGGCGAGGAGGATGCCAGCAAGGAAGTTCCTGGCGAGCTTGTCGTATCGGGTG
>NZ_JBEPMC010000009.1:0-285877 GCF_040545535.1 Mesorhizobium robiniae | reverse complement strand
TTCAGCGTCACGGCGACCGCCGTGGTCTTGTCGCTGTAGTCGGCCGTGTCGAGCCCGACGCCGCCGTCGAGCGTATCCAGCCCCAGCCCGCCCTTTAGGACGTCGTTGCCGGCGAAGCCGTAGAGCACGTCGGCCAACGGCGTCCCGTTCAGCGTGTCGTTGCCGGCCAGAGCAAGATTGAGAAGACCGGTCGTGTCGCCGCTGTCGACGAACGCCATGACGTCGGTGACCGCCACGCTCAAGCCGGTGATCCGCAGCACCGTGCTGCCATTCACCACATACTGAACGGACGTGACCGTTCCACCAACAGGAACCCCGGAGACGTAGGAGAAGCCGACGCCCTGGAAAAGCGTGTAGTTCGACGGGTCATCGAAGAACCGCGCAGAGGTCGACTGCAGATCCGACTGGTCGTAGTCGACGAGCGCCGCAGCGTCCAACGTATCGAAATTCAGGCCAAAAACCGTACCACCACTGACCGTAGCCATGGTATTCTCCCCGCCAAAATTGCCCCGACATTGTCTAGCAGCTTTTTCTTAACCTTACCATGGGTTGGTTTCATTTTCGGTTGCCGTCGGTACGCCTATCGTCATTGGGGCGGTGCGCCATTGGGAGAGCGCGGTGGTGCTCGCATCTGACAATCCACTTCAATCCACGAGAGCAAGATGCCGAAAAGTTTTGACGCGGTTTCGGACGACGTCATGCTCTATCTCCTTGATTTAGAGCCGGATTCAGATTCAGGTCGACTCGACCTGAAATCATCCGGCGCTTGCCCTCCATTGACGCGCCCATGCGCCGGGCTTTAGCACTTCAGTCCCGCAGGCGCGGGGAGGGATTCTCTGGCGATGGATTTTGACGGAGGCGACGAAATTCGCTTCGAACATTTGGGTCGGGCTGGCATCGTCACGCTGACGCGGCCGCAGGCGCTCAATGCCGTCACCCATCGCATGGTCAAGGCGCTCGACAAGGCGCTGCGTGCCTGGGAGCGCGATAATGAGATCGATGTCGTCGTCGTCAAAGCCGAGGGCAGGGCGTTTTCGGCCGGCGGCGACATCCTCCACGTTTACGAGGCCGCCCGGGCGGGAAAGCCGCCTGTCGATTTCTTCGCCGACGAATATCGGCTGAACGCCCGCATCGCGCGGTTCAGGAAACCCTATGTCGCGCTGATCGACGGCATCGTCATGGGTGGCGGCGTCGGCATCTCGTTCCACGGCTCCCAGCGAGTGTTGACCGAGAATGCGCAATTCGCCATGCCGGAAGTCGGTATCGGCTTTTTCCCGGATGTCGGCGCCAGTCATCTCCTGCCGGACCTCGGCGGCAGCTTCGGCATGTATCTGGCCCTGACCGGCAACCGCATCCGCTATGGCGACGCTTTGTGGTCGGGCCTGGCGACGCACACGATCAAAGCGGAGGACCAGGCCGGCTTTCTCGACCGGCTGGTGGCATCAGGCGACCCGGAATCGGTGCTGCGCGGTTTCTTCATCCCGGCTCGGCGCGAGACGGACAGGCCGACGCTGGAGGCGATCGCCCGCCATTTCGCGCAACCGTCGCTGGGTGACATCATCGGTAGCCTCGAGCGCGCCGCGCTCACCGATGCGTTCGCGGCCAAGACGCTGGCGACGATCCGCAGCCGCTCGCCGACCAGCCTGCATGTCGCCTGGCGCGAGATCAGCGCCGGGCTGACGCTGTCGATGGACGAGTGCATGCGGATGGAGTTCCGCATCCTCAACCGCATGCTTGCCGGCCACGATTTCTACGAAGGCATCCGCGCCGCCATAATTGACAAGGGCTCGACGCCGCTATGGCGGCCGGCAGACATCGATAAAATCAGCGCCGCCGACGTCGATGCCTATTTCGCTCCGCTCGGCGAACGGGAACTCGAACTGTGAGCGAGGTCACGTCAAGACGCGTCGTGCTCCAGCCCTCGACGGTCGAGATCGTCTTCGCCTGGTTCCAGCGCGTCGTATCAGCTTACTGCCTGCTGTTCGGGATTTTGTACTGGATCCGGCTGATCGGCTTCTACCCCGGCCCGTTGTGGCGCTTCGACCTGATGCCGGTGCATTGGCAGGTGGCGGCGGTGATGCTCGCCGTCTTCTTTCCCTTCGCCGCCGCCGGCTTGTGGATGCTGGCTTCCTGGGGGCCGGTGATCTGGTTCATCTGCGCGGTGACCGAGACCGTCATGTATGCCGGCTTTCCCGAGCTCTTCGGCCACCGCCTGCCGATCGTCGCCGCTCATGCGGCGGTGGCGCTGCTCTACATCGTCTTTCGCGTGGTGATCTGGCTGCAGAAGCGCCAGACTCGGCGATAGAGCATCGGATGATCAACAAGAAGAGCGCGGCGCGCCTCATTGGACGGACAAAATTTCCGTCCGGAATCATTGGCTAAATCTTTAGGTTAATCATCCTTGTTGGGGTGACCCTTCGTTAAGCCTCTTTCGAAACCTCTTACCGGTAAGCTCTTGTTAGCCCTAGCGTTTAAGTCGAATTTTATGAGTATTCGATAGTGTCGCGATCAAGGTGAAAAACAAAAAATCACCAGGCGACAAACGAGAGGCAAAGACAATGATCAATTCCCGTCCGGCGGCGAAGACCGCCAACGTATCCGATGACCGCCGCGAGGCAATCCGTTCGCTATACATGGAATCGCTGCAGCTGGTGGAGCGGCTGCATCGCCGTCTGCTTGACGTAATCAAGGACGAATTCGACCGCAACGGCCGTTCCGACATCAACGCCATCCAGGCGCTGCTGCTCTTCAACATCGGCAATTCCGAACTGACCGCCGGCGAACTGCGCTCGCGCGGCTACTATCTCGGCTCGAACGTCTCCTACAATCTGAAGAAGCTGGTCGATCTCGGCTTCATCAACCACCAGCGCTCGCGCATCGACCGCCGTTCGGTGCGGGTCTCGCTGACGCCGAAGGGCAGTGAGGTGGCGGAAGTCGTCGGCGGTCTCTACGAGCGCCATGTCGGCTCGATCGAGCAGGTCGGCGGCATCAACACGGAAGAATTCAAGCAGATGAACCGCGCCCTGCAGCGGCTGGATCGCTTCTGGAACGACACGATTGCTTATCGGATGTAAGGTAGATCCGCCATTTGAAGAGGAACCGCGTCAAAAGAGGCGCGGTCGGGGAGCGAGCTAAAGACCGGTGCCGAAAAGCACCGGTCTTTCTGTTTCGTGAGGCCAGCCGATCCAAATCGCGGTCAGGGCCACGTTGCCGCCATATTCCCGGTGAAAGCGAGAATGCGGGTGATGTTGCGGCACGGCCAAGCGTCCCCCTGAAACGCGCGTCGCGCCCGGCGTGTTCTCACATCGAAGTGATAGGGGCCATGGTTGGCTAATTGTTAACATTGCCAACTTTAGAGTGCGGGCGGGATCGCCCGGTGAAGAGAATTGTTACAAGACTGTCTGGAGCGTACATGAGAACCAGTCGCCGTTTCTTCCTTTCCGGAGCCTCCGCGTTGGCAGCGACAATGGTGGCCGGTGGCGCCAGCGCGCAGGACGTGATCGCGGATATCCTGAAATCCTCGGGCCGCGGCAACTGGAACGACCAGTTCGACGCCCGCGCCAGCCAGGGCGGCAAGGTGGCCTCGACGCTGCCGATCGTCAGCCTGCAGACCGTTGCGTACACCGAGCAGGCGATCGCGCAGTATCAGAATATTGTCGCGCAGGGCGGCTGGGAGCCGGTCCCGGACACCAAGAAATTGCAGCTCGGCGTCGTGGACCCAGACGTGGTGCCATTGCGCCGGCGCTTGATGGTTTCGGGCGACCTGGCGCAGAGCGCCGGTCTTTCGGAGGCTTTCGATTCCTATGTCGATGCGGCGGTCAAGCGCTTCCAGGCGCGCCATGGCCTGCCTTCCGACGGGACGCTGGGCCAATATACCTATGCGGCGATGAACGTTTCGGCGCAGGTCCGGCTTGGCCAGCTGCAGACCAATTTGCAGCGGCTGAATGAGCGCGCCGGCACGCTGGGCAACCGTTATGTATTGGTCGACATCCCGGGCGCCCAGATCGAGGCGGTCGAGAACGACCGCGTGGTGCTGCGCCACACCGCCGTTGTCGGCAAGATCGACCGCCAGACGCCGATCGTCGATTCCAAGATCAACGAGATCATCGTCAATCCCTACTGGAACGCGCCGGTCTCGATCGTGCGCAAGGACATCATTCCGCTGATGCGGAAGGACCCCAACTATCTCAAGGACAGCAAGATCCGCCTGTTCGCACCGGATGGCAGCGAGGTCGATCCGCTGACCGTGGACTGGTCGACCGACGACGCCGCCAAATACCGCTTCCGCCAGGATCCGGGCGCCGGCAATGCGATGGCTTCGGTCAAGATCAATTTCCCGAGCCCGGACGGCGTCTACATGCACGACACGCCGCAGCAGAGCCTGTTCGGCAAGATGATGCGCTTCGATTCGTCGGGCTGCGTACGCGTCCAGAACGTGCGCGACCTCGTCACCTGGATCCTGCGCGACACGCCGGGCTGGAACCGCCAGCATTTCGAGGCGGCGATCAAAAGCGGCGAGAACATCCCGGTACAGGTCAACAATCCGGTGCCGGTCTATTTCCTCTACATCTCGGCCTGGTCGACGGGGCCTGGTGTCGTGCAGTTCCGCGACGATATCTATGGGCTCGACGGAGCCAACGAGCTGCAGATCACTTCTGCGCTCTAAGCAGCTGATCTTTCTGCTGAAAAGGCCGCCGCTGAGGGCGGCCTTTTTGTATCCGGCTGGAGGGCGTGCTTTGCGCAAAGTCCGGAAAGCGTCGTTCGGTACAGGGCCATGCAAGTCGCCATCTTCATCCTGATTGTACTCGTTTTCGTCGCGGTATCAGGCGCGCTGGCACGGCTGGTGCGCGTCCCGTTGCCGGTGCTGCAGATTGCCATAGGAGCCGCACTCGCCTTGCCGGTGCGCGGCCTCCATGTCGAGATCGATCCCGAGCTTTTCCTGCTGGTGTTCATTCCGCCGCTGCTGTTCAGCGACGCCGTCACGGCACCGAAGCGCGAGCTGCTGGCGCTGCGCGGGCCGATACTGGACCTTGCCATCGGGCTGGTCTTCTTCACCATCGTCGGCTTCGGCTACGCCCTGCACTGGCTGGTGCCGAGCGTTCCGCTCGTCGTCGCTTTCGCGCTTGCCGCGGTCCTGTCGCCGACCGATGCGGTGGCGGTGTCCTCGATCGTCGACAAGAATGTGGTTCCGGCGCGGCTGATGCACATTCTGGAAGGCGAGTCCCTGCTCAACGATGCGTCGGGGCTGGTCATGTTCCGTTTCGCCGTGGCAGCGGTGTTAACCGGCAGCTTCTCCTTCGCCGCCGCATCCCTGACTTTCCTCTACGCCGTGGCAATCGGCATCCTGGCCGGCGTGGTGGCATTGTTCGTTGCCGCCAAGGCGCTGCAATTGCTGAACCGCATCGGCGGCGTGCCGGCCGAGGCGCAGGTGCTGGTCATGGTCCTGCTGCCCTTCGTCGCCTATCTCGGCGCGGAGCATTTCGGGGCTTCGGGCATCCTGGCAGCGGTCACCGCCGGCATGCTGACCGGCGGTTCCGGAGTTTTCCGTTTCCTCGGCGTTTCGGCGCGCATGCAGACGATGTCGCTTTGGACGACGCTTTCCTTCGTTTTCAACGGCGCTCTCTTTATCCTGCTCGGCCTGCAGCTTCCCGATATCATCGGCAACGTGCCGCCCGGGCTCAGCGGCCGCTATCCGGTCATCCAGCCGATCCTGACGGTATTGGCGCTGACGCTGTGCCTGATCGGGCTGCGCTTCGTCTGGATCTGGATTGGCGACACCACAGCCCGCGTCTTGGCGCGATTGCGCAAGCGCAAGTCCGAACCGTTCGGGCTGCGCATCCGGCTCGCCGGCTCGGTGGCCGGGGTGCGTGGCGCCATAACGCTGGCCGGCATTCTGTCGTTGCCGCTCGCCATGCCGGACGGCTCGCCGTTTCCGGCGCGCGACGAAGTGATCTTCCTGGCGGCCGGCGTCATCATCTGCTCGCTGGCCATCGCCAGCCTTGCCTTGCCGAAGATCGCGCACGGGCTGGTCGAGCCGGGCGAAGATCCAGGGGCGGCGGAGGAGCGCCTGGCGCGCGTCGGTGCGGCAAAGGCCGCCATCGCCCGTATCGAAAACATGGCCGCCGCGGAAGATGGGGACGAAGGCGAGGTGCCCGGCGCCCTGCTTGCCGCGGCCGACAGTATTGTCGCCGGCTACCGCCGCCGCATCGCCGCCTCCGACGAAGCCGATGAAGCACGTGCCGAAGCCCGTGAAGCCGGACGGATGGAGCTTGAATTGAGGCTCGCCGGCATCGAGGCCGAGCGCACGGCGGTGCGCGCCATGTTTCGCAGCCGAGAGATCAACGACCACACAATGCGGGCACTGTTGACCGAGATTACTCTCACCGAGGCCTTGCTGAAGGGCTGGCAGGCGAGGAAATAGCCGGCTCTTCGCCTTGCTGCCGCAATCCGGCCAGCAAATTTCGCGCTGCAAACGTGGCGGGGCGAAAGCAACTGTGTTAATGGCGCGGCAGACCCCCAAACCTGAGGAATTCAGCCCATGGCAACAGCAGCGGCAGTGTCGAACAAATTCGAATCCTTCTTCGAAACCACACTGGCCGATGCCGACCCTGAGATTTTCGGCGCGATCCGCAACGAACTCGGTCGCCAGCGCCACGAGATCGAGCTGATCGCATCGGAAAACATCGTCTCCCGCGCCGTGCTGGAAGCGCAGGGGTCGATCATGACCAACAAATACGCCGAGGGCTATCCCGGCAAGCGCTACTATGGCGGCTGCCAGTTCGTCGACGTGGCCGAGGAACTGGCCATCGAGCGCGCCAAAAAACTCTTCGGCTGCAACTTCGCCAACGTCCAGCCGAATTCCGGCAGCCAGATGAACCAGGCGGTGTTCCTGGCGCTGCTGCAGCCCGGCGACACCTTCATGGGTCTCGACCTGAACTCGGGCGGCCATCTGACCCACGGCTCGCCGGTGAATATGAGCGGCAAATGGTTTAAGGTCGTTTCCTACGGCGTGCGCAGGGACGATAATCTGCTCGACATGGATGCGATCGAGAAGACCGCGCAGGAGACCAAGCCGAAGCTGATCCTTGCCGGCGGCACCGCCTATTCGCGCGTCTGGGACTGGAAGCGTTTTCGCGAGATCGCCGACGCGGTCGGCGCCTATCTGATGGTCGACATGGCCCATATTGCCGGCCTGGTTGCCGGCGGCGTGCATCCGTCGCCGCTGCCCCATGCGCATGTGGTCACCACCACCACACATAAGTCGTTGCGCGGCCCACGCGGCGGCATGATCCTGTGCAACGACGAGGACATCGCCAAGAAGATGAACTCGGCGGTGTTTCCGGGCCTGCAGGGCGGGCCGCTGATGCACGTCATCGCTGCCAAGGCGGTGGCGCTCGGCGAAGCGCTGAAGCCAAGCTTCAAGCTCTATGCCGAGAGCGTCGCTGCCAACGCCAAGACGCTCGCCTCCAGCCTGCAGGAGACCGGTCTCGACATCGTCTCCGGCGGCACCGACAATCATCTGATGCTGGTCGACCTCAGGCCCAAGAACGCCACCGGCAAGCGCGCGGAGGCAGCGCTTGGCCGCGCCAACATCACCTGCAACAAAAACGGCATCCCGTTCGATCCTGAAAAGCCGTTCGTCACCTCGGGCGTGCGCCTCGGCACGCCGGCCGGTACCACGCGCGGTTTCGGCCAGGCCGAGTTCCGTGAGATCGGGAAGCTGATCGCCGAGGTGCTGGACGGGCTCAAGGCTGCGAATTCCGACGAAGGCAATGCAGCCGTCGAGGCAGCGGTGAAGGCGAAGGTGGCCGCGCTGACCGATCGTTTTCCGCTTTATCCCTATCTCGGTTGAGCTCTCGCAAACTGTCGTCCCTTATCGGCCGTAGGAGAACGACCGTTTCAGCGGGCACGGAGTCCGGACAGGAGCCTTGACGATGATGCAGATTTTCCGTGTCGCTGGTTTTGGCGCGCTTGGCGTGTTGGCCACATTGACCATCTTGCCGCTGTCCGCCGCCTTGGCACAGTCCGCGCCGACCCCAGCCGCACCGAAGACGGAAACCTTCGGCAAATGGTCCACCACCGTGGACGAGATCGATACCGGTGAGGACGTGCGCAAGACCTGCGTCGCCTCGACCGCCTTTCTCGACGCGAGCGGTACCAGCGGCACTCTTACGCTCGCCATCTCGAACGGTGATGCATTGCCGCCCAATGGCTATCCAACCCTTATCATCGCGATGAGGAACAAGGACTTGCCGACCGGCGAGAACATCCCGGCGGTGTTCGGCGACAGCAACGGCAAGGTCAAGGCGACCGTCAATGCGCTTGCCGGCGGGAAATGGATGTTGAACAACAAGACCGAGGTCAGTCTGGCGCTGCTGCGTGCCATGCGCCGCGCCGGCGCGCTCGATATCGTCTTTGCCGACAAGCCGGTCGCGACGGTATCGATGGACGGCTTCACCAAGGCCTATCGCAGCCTCGGTCTGTCATGTGGGTTTCCGACCGGTGACGTCGCACCGTAGTCGACCGGTATTGCCGTCGGGCTGGCAATTTTGCTTGCGCCTCGCTATTTCAGAGGCTCGAGAGGCCATCCCGATACTTTGCCATCCCGGCAAAAACCTCTAAGCCTTTCGCTCCACGAGAATCGCGTACACAAGGCTCTCCATGCGCTGTCCCTACTGTCAGTCCGAAGATACGCAGGTGAAGGATTCGCGCCCCGCCGAAGATGGCGCGGCGATCCGCAGGCGGCGCGTCTGCCCCGATTGCGGTGGCCGCTTCACCACCTTCGAGCGCGTGCAGTTGCGCGACCTCGTCGTGGTGAAGAAGTCCGGACGCAAAGTGCCGTTCGACCGCGACAAGCTGCTGCGTTCGGTCGAGATCGCGGTGCGCAAGCGCAATGTCGATCCCGAGCGCATCGACCGCGCGGTGACAGGCATCGTGCGCCAGCTCGAAAGCTCGGGCGAGACCGAAGTCGCCTCGGGTGAGGTCGGTCGCCTCGTCATGGAGGCGCTGAAGTCGCTCGACGACGTCGCCTATGTCCGCTTCGCCTCGGTCTATCGCAATTTCCGCGAGGCCAAGGATTTCCACGACGTGCTGGGCGAACTCAAGGGGGATGAGCTCAAAGACGAGGACGCCGGCTGAGCATGGCAAGACGCACTCAAGCCGAACAAGAGGTTCTTGATCGCCGTTTCATGGCCGCGGCGCTTAGGCTGTCGCGGAAAAATGCCGGGCGGACCTCGACCAACCCTTCGGTCGGCACGCTGATCGTGCGCGACGACGGCACCGGGCCGATGATCGTCGGCACCGGTGTCACCGCTGTTGGCGGCCGGCCTCATGCCGAGACCGAGGCGCTGGCCGAGGCTGGCGAACTCGCACGCGGCGCCACTGCCTATGTCACACTGGAGCCCTGCGCCCACCATGGCCGCACACCGCCTTGCGCCAATGCATTGGTCAATGCCGGCGTCGCGCGGGTGGTTGGGGCTGCGAGCGACCCCGATCCACGCGTGTCCGGCAACGGCTATGCGATCCTGCGTGCCGCCGGTGTCGAGGTGGTCGAAAAGGTGCTGGTGGCAGAAGCCGCCGAGCACATGGCCGGCTACCTCACTAGATCTCTCAAAAAGCGCCCCGAAGTGATTCTGAAACTTGCGCTTTCCAGCGACGGCAAGATCGGCATGGAAGGCGAGGGGCAGGTCTCGATCACCGGCGACATCGCCCGGCGCGAAGTCTATCTGATGCGGGCCGAAGCCGACGGCATACTGATCGGCATCGGCACGGCGCTGGAGGACGATCCGGCGCTGACGGTGCGGTTGCCCGGGCTGGAAAACCGTTCGCCGGCGCGCATCGTGCTCGACCGCCAGGTCAGGCTGCCGGAGACGTCGAAACTGGTCGCCGGCGTCGACCGGGTTCCGCTTTACGTCGCCGCCTGTGCCGAAGCCGATCCGCAGCGGCGGTCAGCACTCGAACGCGCCGGCGTGCGCTTCATCGGCACCGAGACCTATGAAGGCGATATTGCGCTGCCGGAACTGCTCGAGGATCTGGCCGCGCTCGGCATGGCGAGCGTGCTGGTCGAGGGCGGCGCCAAGGTGGCCAAAGCCTTCCTCGCCGAAGGGCTGGTCGACCGGATCGTGCTGTTCCAGGGGCCGGAGCCGATCGGCAAGGGTGGCATTGCATCGCCCATCGACGCCAACCATATCCCGGCAGGATTTCGCAAATTGCGCGGCATGCGTTTCGGCGAAGACAGCTATGCCGAGTGGATAAGACCATGATCCCCAAAAGTGGGAATCGGTTTTTGGACAAGATCATGGTCAAACTGAAAGACAGTATCTGATGTTTACCGGGATTGTCACCGATGTCGGCACCGTCGCTGCGGTGAAGCCGCTGAAAGAGGGCGTCGGTTTGCGCATCGACACCGCCTATGACCCTGAGACGATAGCCATTGGTGCCTCGATTTCCTGCGGCGGCGTCTGCCTGACGGTGACGGCGCTCCCGGAAAGCGGCGCCAATACACGCTGGTTCGAAGTCGAGGCGTGGGAAGAGGCGCTCAGGCTGACGACAGCGGCGGACTGGAAATCCGGTACCAGGATCAATCTTGAGCGGGCGCTGAAGATCGGCGACGAGCTCGGCGGCCACATTGTATCGGGCCATGTCGACGGTACGGCCGAGATCGTGGCGCGCAAGGAGGAAGGCGACGCCGTGCGCTTCACGCTCGAAGCACCGCGCGAACTGGCCAAGTTCATCGCGCCCAAAGGCTCCGTCGCGCTCGACGGCACCTCGCTCACCGTCAACAAGGTCGATGGCACGCGCTTTGACGTGCTGCTGATCCATCACTCGTTGACGGTGACCACTTGGGGCGAACGCGATGTCGGCGACCGGGTCAACTTAGAGATCGACACCATGGCCCGCTATGCGGCACGCCTGGCGGAGGCGGCGAAAGAGGGGCTTTGAGCCGCGGTTGGAAATTAGACGCAGCCCGACCCTCTGACAAAGCTTGCGAACGCGGCCGCTTCGGCCTAAGTCACCGGCGACCCCGGAGACATCTATGGCTGGCACATCCCAACACGGCAAAGCGTTCATTCGCCCGAAGAAGAAGGCCCACCTTCTTGTCATCGAGGCTCGCTTTCATGACGACCTTGCCGACGCGCTGCTCGAAGGCGCGACAAGCGCGCTCGAGGAAGCGGGCGCGACATACGATGTCGTCACCGTTCCGGGCTCGCTCGAAATTCCCGCGGTGATTTCCTTCGCGCTCGACGGCGCCACCGAAGGCGGGCGGGGCTATGACGGTTTTGTCGCCCTCGGCACCGTCGTGCGCGGTGACACTTATCATTTCGACATCGTCGCCAACGAATCCAGCCGTGCGCTGATGGATCTGTCCGTGCAGGAAGCGGTCTGCATCGGCAACGGCATCCTGACCACCGAAAACGACGAGCAGGCCTGGACGCGGGCCAGGCGCTCGGAAGGCGACAAGGGTGGCTTTGCCGCGCGTGCGGCGCTGACTATGATTGCCCTCAAGCAACGGTTGGGAGAGCGATCGTGAGCGAACCCGCATCACCCGGCCAGCCTGCGGTACGCCACGCAAACAAGCGCGGTGCTGCCCGTCTGGCCGCCGTGCAGGCGCTCTACCAGATGGATGTGGCCGGCAGCGGCGTCTTCGAGATCACCGCCGAATACGAGGCGTTCAGGCTCGGCAAGGAAGTCGATGGGGCGCTCTATCGCGAGGCGGATGCGCAATGGTTTCGCGCTATCCTCGCCGGCGTCGTCGAGAACCAGAAGACCATCGACCCGATCATCCGCCAGGCGCTGACCGAGGACTGGCCATTGTCCAGGCTCGATTCGACGCTGCGCGCCATATTGCGTGCCGGCGTCTACGAATTGATGAAGCGCGAGGACGTGCCGGTCGCCGTCATCGTCTCCGAATATGTCGACATCGCCAAGGCCTTCTACGAGGAAGATGAACCGAAGCTGGTCAACGCGGTGCTCGATCGCGTGTCGCGCCGGGTGCGCGGCGAGGGGCGCGGCAAGGACGCGTCATGACGGCCATTGTCGCCGTCGAGGCCGTTAAGGAAGCGCGCCGCACCGCGTTCATCCTCGCCGCTTCGCAGGCGATTATCGGTTCGGCCGCGCCCATCGCCATTTCCCTGGGAGCGCTGGCCGGGCAGCATCT
Organism: Mesorhizobium robiniae; assembly: GCF_040545535.1. Classification (NCBI taxonomy): domain Bacteria; kingdom Pseudomonadati; phylum Pseudomonadota; class Alphaproteobacteria; order Hyphomicrobiales; family Phyllobacteriaceae; genus Mesorhizobium; species Mesorhizobium robiniae. The sequence goes on along the minus strand of NZ_JBEPMC010000009.1, from coordinate 273,720 downwards.
GCTCGATGCCGACAAGTCGCTGGCGACGGCGCCGGTCACGGGTTTCAACCTCGGCGTGGCGCTCGGCTCCTTGCCGGCCGCGGCCATCATCCGCTGGCTCGGCCAGCGCGACGGCTTTATGACCGGCACGATTGTTACTGCGCTGGGTGGCCTCATAGCGACACTGGCACTCTTCCATCCCAGCTTCTGGCTGTTCGCCTTCGGCCTGACCGTCATCGGCGTCGGCGGCGCCTTCGTCCAGCAGTTCCGTTTCGCCGCCGCCGACAATGCGACGCCGGAGTTCAAGGCGCGCGCCATCTCCTTCGTGCTGGCCGGCGGCGTCGTCACCGCCATACTCGGGCCGCAGATCGTCATCTTCACCAGCGATCTGTTCTCGCCGGTGATGTTTGCCGGCTCGTTCGCCTCCATCCTGGTGCTGGCCGCGGTCGGCGCCGCTATTCTCTCCTTCCTTCACGTCCCGGTCAGCGCAACCGGCAAGGCTGAAATCGCCGGCAGCGACGCCCGCCCACTTTCAGAGATCGTCACGAGACCGCGTTTTGTCGCGGCTCTGTTTTGCGCCGTCGGCAGCTATGCGCTGATGAGCTTCGTCATGACCGGCGCGCCGTTGGCCATGGTCGGCTGCGGCCTGTCGACGGATGACGCCACGCTCGGCATTTCCTGGCATGTCATGGCGATGTTCGCGCCGAGCTTCTTTACCGGCTCGCTGATCCATCGCTTCGGCGCCGAACGCATCGTGGCGACTGGCCTGATCCTGCTTATCGGTTGCGCCGTGGTGGCGCTGTCCGGGCTGGCATTATGGCAGTTCTGGACGGCATTGATCCTGCTCGGTCTTGGCTGGAATTTCGGCTTCATCGGCGCCACTGCCATGGTCGCCGATAGCTATCGGCCGTCCGAAAAAGGCAAGGTCCAGGGTTTTCACGATTTCGTCCTGTTCGGCTCCGTCGCTTTCGCTTCGCTGATGTCAGGCGCGGTCTACAATGCCTGGGGCTGGGAAATGCTCAACTGGATCATCTTCCCGGTGACGGTGCTTTGCTTCGTGGCATTGGGCGCATTGAAGATGACGGGCTCGCGCGGGACTAGCTGACACGACGCTGTCGGGACGAGCCACGCCCGAATTTACCGCATCGGAACAAAATTATTGCGCCCATCCCCCTTCTTATGAAACCGTGTGCCCCGACGGAGCATTGAAGCCATGCTCATATGCGGCAGCCGTAGTCCGGTTCACAGCAAGGGATTTGTCAAATGTTTTCAGTCAAGGTTCTGGCCGGCGCTGCCTTGGCGCTCGGCATCACCGCAGCCTCGGCGAACGCTCAGGTGGTGGTGTCGTCGAAGATCGACACCGAGGGCGGCGTGCTCGGCAACATCATCCAGCTGGTGCTGAACGCCAACAACATAAAGACCACCGACCGGATCCAGCTCGGCGGCACCCCTGTGGTGCGTAAGGCGATCACCGCCGGCGAGATCGACGTCTATCCGGAATACACCGGCAATGCCGCCTTCTTCTTCGAAAAGGCCGACGATCCCGTGTGGAAGGATGCGGCGAAAGCCTATGAGACGGCCAAGAAGCTGGACTACGACGCCAACAAGATCGTCTGGCTGTCGCCATCCCCGGCCAACAACACCTGGGCGATCGCGCTGCGAAAGGATGTCGCCGAAACCAACAAGCTGGCGACGCTGTCCGACTTCGGCAAATATGTCTCCGGCGGCGGCCAGGTGGTGCTGGCGGCCTCGGCCGAGTTCGTCAATTCGGCCGCCGCGCTGCCGGCGTTCCAGACCACCTATGGCTTCACCCTGAAGCCGGACCAGCTGATCACGCTGTCCGGCGGCGATACGGCGGCGACCATCGCCGCTGCGGCGAACCAGACCAACGGCGCCAATGCCGCCATGGTCTACGGCACCGATGGCGGCATCGCGCCGTCCGGCCTGGTCGTGCTCGATGACGACAAGGGCGTGCAGCCGGTTTACCAGCCGGCGCCGATCATCCGCGAGGCGGTGCTGAAGGAGCATCCCGAAATCGAGACGCTGCTGAAGCCGGTCTTCGCCAAACTCGACCTTGTCACCCTGCAGGAACTGAACGGCCGCGTGCAGGTCGGCGGCGAACCGGTCAAGGGTGTCGCCGAAGACTTTTTGAAGAAGAACGGGTTCTTGAAGTAGTCAGCCCGTTTTGAAAATGACGCCGGTGCGAGGCGCCCCCCTCTGGCCTGCCGGCCATCTCCCCCACTTGGGGGGAGATTGGATGCCCGCTCGGCTTTCACCAATCGCTAACGGCGAAGATGGATCGGCGGCAATGAAGCTGCCGATCTCCCCCCGTGTGGGGGAGATGTCCGGCAGGACAGAGGGGGGCGCGACGGAGCGCGGCGGTCCTGACGTCAGGTCCTCAAGTCGCCGCCATCGCAATGGCACGTCATGACCATCCGCTTTGACAAACTCGGCGTGGTCATTGCCGCGATCGTTGCCTACGCCGCTTTCGCGGCACCCTTCGCCACCTTCCGTGCCAATCGCATCGTGCCGGGCGAGGCACGCTCGATCCTCGAGGCTCTGCCCGCCTCCGTCGGCCCGTTGCTGCTGGCGGTCGTCGTCGCCGCGGCGCTTATCGCGCTGTTGAAGACGCCGCTGACCCTGCGCCTTGCCGCCAGCGTGGCCGCGCTTGCAGCACTGGCGCTGCTGATCGGGGTCGCCGGCAGTTTCCTGACGCCTGAGGGCAACAGCTTCGCCCGCATCTCGCCGGCCTCGGGCTTCTGGCTGCTCATCTTCGCCTTTACGCTTTTGCTCGCCGATGTTCTGACAAGGCTGGACCTGTCGCCAGCGGCGCGGATCGGCGTGCTCGTCGTCGCGGCGGCGGCGATCGGCGTGCTGCTGGTCTCGGGAAGCTGGAACAGCCTGTCGATCCTCAAGGAATATGCCAACCGTGCCGACAGTTTCTGGGCGGAAGGCTCCAAGCATGTGACGCTGGCGCTGGGCTCGCTGGCGGCGGCGGTAATCGCAGGACTGCCGCTCGGTATCCTCTGCCACCGCGTCGAGAAATTGCGGGCCGGTGTGCTGAACGTTCTGAACATCATCCAGACCATTCCCTCGATCGCGCTGTTCGGCCTGCTGATCGCGCCGCTCGGCTGGGTCGCAACGCATGTGCCCGGCGCCGCCTCCCTCGGCATTCGCGGCATCGGCACCGCGCCTGCCTTCGTCGCCCTGTTTCTCTATTCGCTGCTTCCGGTGGTGGCCAACACCGTGGTCGGGCTGGCCGGCGTGCCGCGCGCAGCCAACGACGCGGCGCGGGGCATGGGTATGACCGATCGCCAGCGCCTGTTCGGCGTCGAATTTCCGCTGGCTTTTCCGGTGATCCTCACCGGCATCCGCATCGTGCTGGTCCAGAACATCGGCCTTGCCACCATCGCGGCGCTGATCGGCGGCGGTGGCTTCGGCGTGTTCGTGTTCCAGGGCGTTGGCCAGACCGCGATGGACCTGGTGCTGCTCGGCGCCATCCCGACGGTGGCGCTGGCCTTTGCCGCCGCCATCATCCTCGATGCGGTGATCGAAATGACCTCCACCAAGAGACGCGAGGCGCAACCGGCATGATCGAGATCGAAGGCATCACCAAGCGCTATGACGCGACAACGGTGGTCGACGATGTGTCGATGGTGATCGAGCCGCGCACCATCGCCGTCATCGTCGGAACCTCCGGCTCCGGCAAGACGACGCTGCTTCGCATGATCAACCGGTTGGTCGAGCCGACCGCGGGCGTGATCAAGCTCGACGGCGCCGACAACCGCTCGCTGCCCGGCTATGAGCTGCGTCGCAGCATCGGCTACGCCATCCAGGGCCATGGCCTGTTTCCGCATCGCACGGTGGCGCAGAACATCGCCACCGTGCCGGTGCTGCTCGGCTGGGACGCGGCCCGCATCAAGGCCCGCGTCGACGAGTTGATGACGCTCTACCAGCTCGATCCCGAGGCGTTCGGGCCACGTTATCCGCACGAGCTCTCCGGCGGCCAGCAGCAGCGCGTCGGCGTTGCCCGCGCGCTTGCCGCGGAACCGAACGTGCTGTTGATGGACGAGCCGTTCGGCGCGCTCGACCCGATCATCCGCACCAAGGCGCAGGAGGATCTTCTGGCGATCCAGAAGCGCTTCGGCACCACCATCATCCTCGTCACCCATGACATGGAAGAGGCGGTGCATATGGGCGACAAGATCGCGGTGATGGATGCCGGCAAGCTGGTGCAATATGCCAAACCCGCCGAGATCCTGGCGAAGCCGGCCAGCGCCTTCGTCGAGAGTCTGGTCGGCGCCAGCGAAAAACCGTTCAGGCTGCTGTCGCTCGGCCGCGTGCGCGATGCGGTGGAGAAGGGGACCGCCGAAGGCGAGGCGATCCCCGACGATGCCAGCCAGCGCGATGCGCTGGCCGAGCTCCTCTGGTCGGGCCGCCCGGCTCTGCCGGTGAAGGGCGCCGACGGTAAGCCACTCGGCCGCGTGACGGTGGACGGTCTGGTGAAGCGCGCGGCGCGGCCGGCATGAAAGAGGCTGGCTTAAAAGCCTGGCTTCCATCGCTGCTCAGGCTTGTCCTGGTGGTGCTGCTCGTCGCATTCGTGACCAACCCCGGCTGGTTCGAACCGCTTCTGAAGCCGCTGACCGAGAACAACGCGCCAGTGATCTACAACCAGGGCAGCCTGCTGTCGCTGACGCTGCTGCATCTGAGGACGGTGCTGATCGCCACCGTGGCCGCGACCGTCGTTGCCGTGGCGCTCGCCATCCTGGTCACCAGGCCGGCCGGCGTCGAATTCCTGCCGCTGTCGCGCAGCCTGGTCAATATCGGCCAGACTTTTCCGCCGGTGGCGGTGCTGGCGCTAGCCGTGCCGGCGGTCGGCTTCGGCGAGAAGCCAACGCTGATCGCGCTGTTTCTCTATGGCCTGCTGCCGATCTTCGAGAACGCGCTGACCGGGTTGACGACGCTTCCGGCCAATGTGGTCGAGGCGGCGCGCGGCGCCGGCATGACCGGCTGGCAAAGACTGATCAAGGTCGAACTGCCGCTCAGCGCGCCGATTATTCTCGGCGGCATCCGGCTGTCGGTGGTCATCAGTCTCGCCACCGCAACGATCGGCTCGACCGTGGCGGCCAGGACGCTGGGCGAGGTGATCATCGCCGGTCTGTTGTCGAACAATCTCGCCTTTATCCTGCAGGGCGGCCTGATCGTCGCAGCCCTTGCCGTGCTGATCTATGACGGGCTGTCGGCGATCGAGCGCTACACAGCTCGGCGTATGGGGCGGGAGGCGGCGTAGCGTCTGGGGCGAAATTCATTCGTTTCAGTGCCCGCCCGAACGCGCCGGGTGATCGAGCGTCAGTTCGAGCGTGGTGCCCGTCTCGCCCGAAATCCAGCGGCGGCGGACGATTGCAAAATCATACTGTCTTCCAGCTTTCACAAAAGAAACAAGGTCACCCACGGCGCAATTGCTGTTGAGATCGAGGGCTTCGACAGTCTCCGCAATGCTGTGCAGGCCGGCATAATGTCTCGCGATGGTGGTGAGCACTAGGATCACTGGACCCGCAGTTGCGCGATCTTCGGGACTCGGCGATTGATGCGTGCGATGCCCCGATCTTTCAGCAGGAGTTCTTGCCATGACCGCGCGTCTCTCCAAGATCGTCATGTGTCTGTGTCTGGCGATTTTCGCCTTCCTCGTCGCTTTCGGCAACATCACCGATTACGGCTCAAACTTTGCTTTTGTCCAGCATGTGCTGAGCATGGACACAACCTTTCCTGGTAACGCATTGATGTATCGGTCGATCACCAACCCATCGCTGTGGACGGCGGGCTACTGGCTGATCATCCTGGGCGAGGCCTTGACCTGCCTGCTTTATCTGATTGCCGCGTGGAACCTGTGGCAGGCGCGCAATGCCAGCGGGCAGGTTTTCAACGACGCCAAGAACTTCGTGGTGATCGCCGCCACCATGGGTTTCCTCGTTTGGTACTTCGGCTTTATGGTTGTCGGCGGCGAGTGGTTCGCCATGTGGCAGTCTTCGACGTGGAACGGCCAGGAGGCGGCGTTCAAATTCTACATGACCATGCTGGCGGTGCTGATCTTCGTCGTCCAGCCGGACGGCGACCTGCGCAAAGGCTGACGACCCCCGGCCGATTTCAATCGATCTAATTGGGCGGCGGCGCTGGCGAGTGTGTCGCCGCCCATAGCTTTTGGGCGAAAGCCGGGCAAAAACCGAACAATATCTTGACGTTCGCAACCCTGTTTCGCATAAGCCGGTGCGAGGGGAGCGGATTCCGCGCGCGGAATCCGCTCCCCTGTCTCAACGGCCCAGGGAGGGGTTCTTTTGGGTCATCAATCGAGGAAAATCCGGCAATGACCATAATTTCAGCTGTCATCGCCTGCGGTCTGCTTTCAGTCCTTTACGCCATATGGGCGACACGTTCGGTCCTCGCGGCCGATCAGGGCAATGCACGCATGCAGGAAATTTCCGCGGCCATCCGCGAAGGCGCGCAAGCCTATCTGGCGCGTCAGTACACCACCATCGCCATCGTCGGCGTCGTGGTCCTGCTGCTCGCCTGGTGGCTGCTTTCGATCACCGCCGCCATCGGCTTCCTGATCGGCGCCATTCTGTCGGGCGCCGCCGGCTTCATCGGCATGCACGTCTCTGTGCGCGCCAATGTGCGCACCGCGCAGGCGGCTTCCAACAGCCTCGCTGCCGGCCTCGAGATCGCCTTCAAGTCGGGCGCCATCACCGGCATGCTGGTCGCTGGACTGGCCCTGCTCGGCGTCTCGATCTACTACCTGATCCTCACCCACTTCATGGGTCTTCAGCCGAATGACCGCGTCGTCATCGATGCGCTGGTTTCGCTCGGCTTCGGCGCCTCGCTGATCTCGATCTTCGCTCGTCTCGGCGGCGGCATCTTCACCAAGGGCGCCGACGTCGGCGGCGATCTCGTCGGCAAGGTCGAAGCCGGCATTCCCGAAGACGATCCACGCAATCCGGCCACCATCGCCGACAATGTCGGCGACAATGTCGGCGACTGCGCCGGCATGGCCGCCGACCTGTTCGAGACCTATGCGGTGACGGTGGTCGCCACCATGGTCCTCGCCGCCATCTTCTTCGGCGGCACCGCCGTTCTCGGCGCCACGATGCTCTATCCGCTGGCCATCTGCGGTGCCTGCATCCTGACTTCGATCGTCGGCACTTTCTTCGTCAAGCTCGGCTCCAACGGCTCGATCATGGGCGCGCTCTACAAGGGCCTGATCGTCACCGGCCTGCTGTCGATCGTCGGTCTCGGCGTCGCCACCTCGGTCACGCTGGGCTGGGGCGAGATCGGCACGGTCGCCGGCATGGCGATCACCGGCAGGAACCTGTTCATCTGCGGCCTGGTCGGCCTGCTGGTGACCGGCCTCATCGTGGTGATCACCGAATACTACACCGGCACCGACAAGCGCCCGGTGAACTCCATCGCCCAGGCATCGGTCACCGGTCACGGCACCAACGTCATCCAGGGCCTTGCGGTCTCGCTGGAATCGACGGCACTTCCGGCGATCGTCATCGTCGGCGGCATCATATCGACCTACCAGCTAGCCGGCCTCTACGGCACGGCGATCGCGGTCACCACGATGCTTGGCCTTGCCGGCATGATCGTCGCGCTCGACGCCTTCGGCCCGGTCACCGACAATGCCGGTGGCATTGCCGAAATGGCCGGCTTGCCCAAGGAAGTACGCCAATCCACCGATGCGCTCGACGCCGTCGGCAACACCACCAAGGCGGTCACCAAAGGTTACGCCATCGGTTCGGCTGGTCTCGGCGCGCTGGTGCTGTTCGCGGCCTACTCCAACGACTTGCAGTTCTTTGCCGCCAATGGCGACAAATATCCTTACTTCCAAGGCATGGGCGAGGTCTCCTTCGACCTCTCCAACCCTTACGTCGTCGCGGGTCTGATCTTCGGCGGCCTGATCCCGTATCTGTTCGGCGGCATCGCCATGACGGCCGTCGGCCGCGCGGCGGGCGCTATCGTCGAGGAGGTGCGCAAGCAGTTCCGCGAGGATCCGGGCATCATGGCGGGCACGTCGAAGCCGAACTATGCGCGTGCGGTCGATCTTTTGACCAAGGCCGCGATTCGCGAAATGATCATTCCGTCGCTGCTGCCGGTGCTGGCGCCGCTGGTCGTCTACTTCGGCGTGCTGCTGATCTCGGGCTCGAAGGCGTCCGCCTTTGCAGCGCTCGGCGCCTCGCTGCTCGGCGTCATCGTCAACGGCCTGTTCGTCGCCATCTCGATGACCTCTGGCGGCGGCGCCTGGGACAATGCGAAAAAATCATTCGAGGACGGCTTCACCGACAAGGACGGCGTCAAGCATCTCAAGGGTTCCGAAGCGCATAAGGCCTCGGTGACCGGCGACACGGTCGGCGATCCCTACAAGGACACCGCCGGCCCGGCGGTCAACCCGGCGATCAAGATCACCAATATCGTCGCGCTGCTGCTGCTGGCCGTGCTCGCGCACGGCTGAGGCCGTTTGGCCCTTCCGGGGCTGAAATCCAAAACCGAACCCGCGGGAGCGATTCCGCGGGTTTTTCCATTTTCAGATGTCCCGCGCAGCCAGCGACAATGGTTGCTGGTGTCAAAACAAAACCCGCAGGATCGCTCCTGCGGGTTTCGGTTGCCTGAGATACTGCTGCTTCGAGGGAAGCAAAAGAGAAGAAAGGAATCAGCCGCCGGGCATGCCGCTGCCACCGGGGAGGCCGGGCGCCAGCTTGCTGGCGCCGGTCATGATCTGGCTGAGGAAGTTCTGATCCTTGCCGCCGGTCGGCGTGGTCCGCGAGATGAAGTCGAACATCTTGCCATCCTTCAAGCCGTAATTGGCGATCTGGCTAACGCGCCCGTCCTCGCCGAAATAGACGGCCAGCACCTTCTGGTCGACCAGCCTCGGCTTGTCGAAGGCGACGTAACGCTTGCGCGTCTGTGAGATGTAATAGAAGGCTTCGTTGTCGAAAGTCGCCTTCGTCGACGGGGTGCCAAGCGCCAGAAGCACCTGTTCGCGGCTTGAGCCGACCGGCACCAGGTCGATCGCCTGCTGGTCGATGACGTAGCCCTGCGTCAGCGTTTCGCTTGGATTGAGATCACCGATCATCTTCGACGAGTTGCAGGCGGAAAGCGCCGAAGCAACCACCAGCAGCGAGACCGCACCGGCGGACCTGGACAAAGCGAACCTGGGCAGAAAAGTCGACTTGAATTTCAGCGCGCGCAACTACAACTCCATTAGCTGGCCGCAACTTGCGCTGGGCCGCAAAACCGGTAAACCAGCTTGCTCGCCGATGCAACAAGGCCAATTCAACAATCGGTCCCCGGGAGACCACCCTCAATGTTCCAGCGCCTTTTTGGTCGCGAACGTCACGCCAACCGCGCTATCACCGAGGCGCTTTACGCACAAATCGTGGCAGCGGCGCGGCAAACCGTGTTTTATTCCGACTGGAATGTACCGGACACACCGCTTGGCCGCTTCGAGATGCTGTCGCTGCACATGTTCTTGTTTCAGCACCGGCTGCGCGGCGAGGGCGGTGTTGGAGGCGAGGTCGCGCAAGTGCTGATCGATGAGTTCTTCATGGATGTCGAGCATTCGCTGCGGGAACTGGGCGTCGGCGACGTCGGTGTGCCGAAGCGCATGAAGAAACTGGCGAAAATGTACTACGGCCGCACCGCCGCCTATGACGATGCGCTCGAACGAAATGACCGTGAAGCGCTCGCCGCGGCCCTTGCCCGCAATGTAAGGCCAGATGCCGGCGCCTGGCCGCAAGCGACGCATCTTGCCGACTACGTTGCCGATGTCTCTAACCGACTCACGGAACAGCCGACCGAGGCGATCGTTTCCGGCACGGTGGCATTCCCCGTGGCCAAGACTATCTAAGAAAATAATACTATCTAAGGAAAAGATGAAACACGCTGATCCCCAGAGCCCTGTGTCCTTTGTGGCCAATGTCGCCCGGCTGCCACAGAAGGGATTGCCTGTGGTAATCGAGGCTGACGCCGCGCAGCGCGCCGCACTGGCCGGCGAGCATGAGTTGCTCTCGGTCGAGAAATACCGCGCCGAACTTCTGGTGACGCCATGGAAACGCAACGGCGTCAAGGTCAGCGGCCGCGTCGAGGCCGATATCACCCAGGCCTGCATCGTCACCCTCGACCCGGTCGCGGCGCATATCGACGAGGCGGTCGACGGGTTGTTCCTGCCGGAGCAGTCCAAGCTCGGGCGGCAGGGTTTCGAAGGCGGCGGCGAGATCCTGCTGGATGCCGAAGGGCCGGACAGCCCGGAAACATTCTCCGGCAATACGATTGATGTCGGGGCGCTCGCCGAGCAATTCTTTGGACTGGCGATCGATCCCTATCCGCGCAAGCAAGGCGTTTCGATGGAGGCTGCCGACGATGCCGGGACTGCGGAAAGCGAATTCCAGCAAAAGCTGCGTTCTCTGCTGGGAAAATCCTGAAAAGCCGACCCAATCGGAGAAAGCCGGTTGTGCGGCAGCCCAAAAACGCTATTTTCGCCGAACCTTCGCGAGCCCAATACCGTTGCCAGCGCCAGGCGCTCGCTCAAGCAAACTGTGAGATGATTACCGCGTGATCAGGATTTCCATCGATGCCATGGGCGGCGATCACGGACCAAGCGTGGTCATCCCGGCGCTCATGACGGTCGCGACACGGCGTCCCGACATCCGTTTCGTCATCTATGGCCGCGAGGAGGCGGTGCGCCCGGAGCTCGCAAAACTCCCCAAGCTGGCGGAAGTGAGCGAGTTCATCCACTGCGAGATAGCAGTCAGGATGGACGACAAGCCGAGCCAGGCGCTGCGTCATGGCCGCTGGAAATCGTCAATGTGGAAAGCCGTCGAGGCGGTCAAGACAGGCACTGCCGACGCATGCATCTCGGCCGGCAACACCGGCGCGCTGATGGCGATGTCGAGGTTCTGCCTTCGCACCATGGCGACCATCGACCGCCCCGCAATCGCGGCGCTCTGGCCGACATTGCGCGGCGAAAGCGTGGTGCTGGACGTCGGCGCCACCATCGGCGCGGATGCGCATCAACTGGTTGATTTTGCCATTCTGGGCACCGGCATGGCGCGCTCGGTTTTCGGCATCGAACGGCCGAGCGTCGGCCTGCTCAACGTCGGCGTCGAGGAGATCAAGGGCCAGGAAGAGGTCAAGGAGGCGGGTCGCATGTTGCGCGAAGCCAACATGGCCTCGATGAACTACCACGGTTTCGTCGAGGGTGACGACATCGGCAAGGGGGCCGTCGACGTGGTCGTCACCGAAGGATTTGCCGGCAACATCGCGTTGAAGACGGCGGAAGGCACGGTACGACAGATCGCCGGTTACCTGCGCGCCGCAATGGACCGCACGCTGATGGCCAGGATCGGCTATATATTCGCCAAGGGCGCCTTCGATCGCCTGCGCGAAAAGATGGATGTCGGCCGCTCCAATGGCGGTGTTTTCCTGGGGCTCAACGGCATCGTGGTGAAAAGCCATGGCGGGGCTGATTCGGACGGCTTCGCGGCGGCGATCGAGCTTGGCTACGACATGGTGCGCAACAATCTGCTCGATCGCATCGAAGCCGATCTCGACCTGTTCCACGCGCGCAATCCGCAGGCCCAGACATCTAGGAAATCCGACGTCGTTGCCGACGCAAAGGAATAGGAAAGAGCCTTGATCAGATCAGTCGTGCGCGGCACGGGCGCCGCGCTGCCCCGCCGCATTATGAAGAATGCCGATTTCGAAGGCATGGTCGAGACGTCAGACGAATGGATCGCCCAGCGCACCGGAATCCGCCAGCGCCATATCGCGTCCGACGACGAGACGACGGCTTCGCTTGGCGAGGCGGCAGCGCGCGCGGCCCTCGACGATGCCGGCCTGACGCCTGATGATATCGATCTGATTGTGCTGGCGACCTCGACGCCCAATAACACCTTTCCGGCGACCGCTGTCGAGATCCAGAACCGGCTCGGCATGCATCACGGCTTCGCCTTCGACATGCAGGCGGTATGCTCGGGCTTCGTCTACGCTGTGACCACCGCCGATCTCTATATCCGGGGCGGCCTGGCAAAACGCGTGCTGGTGATCGGCTCGGAAACCTTCTCGCGCATCCTCGACTGGAGCGATCGCTCGACCTGCGTCCTGTTTGGCGACGGCGCCGGCGCCATCGTGCTGGAAACAGGCGAGGGGGTGGGCAGCATTGCCGACCATGGCGTGCTGGCGGCCAGCCTGCGCTCCGATGGGGCCCACAAGGACAAGCTGTTCGTCGACGGTGGTCCGTCCACCACCGGAACGGTTGGCTATCTCAGGATGGAAGGCCGCGAAGTGTTCAAGCACGCGGTCGGCATGATCACCGACGTCATCGAAGCGACATTCGCACAGGCCGGCATCACCGCTGAGGATCTCGACTGGTTCGTGCCGCATCAGGCCAACAAGCGAATTATCGACGCTTCCGCCAAAAAGCTCGGCATAGCAGAGCAAAAGGTGGTGGTTACGGTCGATTTGCACGGTAACACCTCGGCTGCTTCCGTGCCGCTGGCCCTGTCGGTGGCCGTCGCTGACGGCCGCATCAAGAAGGGTGACCTGGTGCTGCTCGAGGCGATGGGCGGGGGCTTCACCTGGGGCGCGGTTTTGGTTCGCTGGTAAGTGCCGAACTGACAGGTTCGGTCCTTGACCTTGCCGGATCAATTACTTAGGCTCTATCTTTGCTTGTATCGATTTATGTTTTTGAGCTGATGGGACGGTTCGCATGGGGGGAAAGACACTTACGCGCGCCGATCTTGCTGAAGCCGTTTACCGCAAGGTTGGCTTGTCGCGTACTGAATCGGCCGAGCTTGTCGAAGCGGTTCTGGACGAGATTTGCGAAGCGATCGTTCGCGGTGAGACGGTGAAATTGTCGTCGTTCGCGACGTTCCATGTCCGCTCCAAGAACGAGCGCATCGGGCGCAACCCCAAAACCGGCGAAGAAGTGCCGATCCTGCCGCGCCGTGTGATGACCTTCAAATCGTCGAATGTGCTGAAGAACCGCATCCTGCGCGCCCACCAGAACAGCAAGGCCAAGGGCGGAAAATAGCGCCTGCGCTTCAAAGCCCGGTTGAAAACGGCCGCTCCCTTTGACGCCGGGCTTGAATATTGTTTCATAAACCGCTGAAATAAGGCCCGATTCGGCAGAACAAGCTGGATCGGAATGGTTCTTTGTTGAGTGTGATCCTGCCCGAAACCGATTCCCACTTCGGGATCATGCTCCAGCGTGAGGATTTCGCCCATGGACAAGAGCCCCGACGCTTTCCGCACCATCAGCGAGGTCGCAGAAGATCTCGACCTGCCGCAGCACGTGCTGCGGTTCTGGGAAACGCGTTTCAACCAGATCAAGCCGATGAAGCGCGGCGGCGGCCGCCGCTACTACCGGCCGCAGGATGTTGAACTGATCAAGGGCATCCGCCACATGCTCTACGACCAGGGCTATACGATCAAGGGCGTGCAGAAGCTGCTGCGCGAGAACGGCAACCATTTCCTGGTCGCCATCGGCAATGGCGACATGGCCGCCGTCGAGGCGATCTCGCAACGCCGGCAGGCCGATGCGGTGCCGCTGACACCGGCTGCCCAGCCGCGCGGCGCCGATGACGAGATGCTGGTCGGCGAGCCCAAGGTGAAACCCAGCCGCCGCTTTTTTGGCCTGGGCAAGACCGAGGACGAAGGGCCGGTGCAGCCGGGCACGTCGAAACTGTCACGCGACAATCGCGCTTTGCTGCAGGAGGCGCTGTTCGACCTTCTGGAATGCAAGCGCCTGCTCGATCAGGTGCGCTAAGAGCCGATCAATCGCCGGCAGAACCGGAACTGCTTCCGAAATCATGCGTTCCTCCCGGAAAGGAAGGACGCATATCATGGTATCATTTTCGACCCTCTCCGACATCGACCTTGAAAAGCAGGTCGCGGCCCTCTCCAGGGAACTGGCGGCGCTGAGGAAAGCCGTGTCCAGGCGGGGCGGCGCTTATTACGAGGACGGGCGTGAGGCAGCGTCGGACTATTACTCGGATCTTGCCGAGCGCTTCAGTGAGGCTCTGCCTGCGATCAGGAGGCATAGCAGGGTGATAGAAAAGACAGCCCGCGAGCACCCCGCGACGGCAGCCGCCGTCGGGCTGGTTGTGGTCGGGCTCGTCGCCAGTCTGCTCCTCAGCCGACAGCAAAAAACGTCACGAACGACATCGAGATCGGCGCGTTGAGACAAAGAGTATGGCGGCCGTCTGCGGACGGCCGCCATGTTCGTGATGACAGGCGATCAGCGGTGCGCTTGCAGTCGAGCTGCAGCACCATAGAACCTGGCCTCCTTCCGGTTGGGGAACGCCTTCTTAGCGTCCATACCGTCTTGGCGCGGCTCTAAAAGGTTTCACGCGTCGGCTCAAAAATTGCGGTCCCTGACGCGTTCTGCGCCTGGGCTCCCGCCGCGGTTTCGATCCTTTCAAAGCGGCTGGCGCGCCAGCGACAGTTGCCTGACGAGCGAGCGGCTCAAAAGGGTCGGCGATCGGCCGGTCAAAGGACCTGATCGGGATGGCGTTTCCGCGCCGAGGCGAAGGCCGAGCCGGTCCGGAATCACGATGCCGTGACGGTTCCTTTGGTGCTTGGCAAATCGTCAATGAGCGGGCATTCTCCCGGCCGTCTCAGGCAACGTCATTATTTGATCAAACTCTTTCAGACCACGGAGTTGCCAATGTCCCACATAGCCAAAAAAGAACCCTTCTCCGAACTGGCGGCAATCGAAGCTGCGCCTGACCACAGCGCCCTGAGAGCTATCCGGGAAGCCAGGGGATATAGCATGGAAGAACTGTCTCTGACATGCGGCCTGGCGGTCGATGAGATTGCGGATATCGAGAACGGCAAGAATGCCGATCCATCGAAGCTCCGGCGAATAGCGACCGCGCTTCGGCTTCCGGAAAACGCGCTGATCGATACAGCCGCGCTGACACATCCCGTGGAAAGTCGGCCCGTCCCATAGCAGCGACGCCGGAGCATCAAACCATACGAATAAACGAGTGTGATTCTGGATTTGAAGTTCCTGAGTGCTGGCGACATGCAACAGAGCAGGAACTTCAAATCCATCGTGCCGGGCATCTGCGGGATGGCCGCCGAATTCGGTTGACCCGAACCGGGTTATCACGATACATCGCGACCGGTCCGGAGTGTAGCGCAGCCCGGTAGCGCACTTGACTGGGGGTCAAGGGGTCGTCGGTTCGAATCCGGCCACTCCGACCATTTCCAACCTCAGACTTGCCCCCAGAAATCCATCATGTCCCAGCCGCCGGCGCAGGCGCCACCAACTGCCGCTGATGGCGGTATTCCAGCGCGATGGCGCCCCAGATCAGTCCGAGCAGCAGATAGACATGACGCCAGTGGTCGATGTCGATGAAGGTGCCCAGGCCGATATTGCCGATGAAGGCGACATAGGCGCACAGAAGAAAGGGCTGCCAGGGCCTGTCGCGTAGGAGAATGCGGAAGCCGGCCGCGATCGTCCACAAGGTCAGCGCGAGGAACGACACGAAGCCGAGCCAGCCATAGTCCATCAGCATCTTCAGCCAGATGTCGTGCGTGTCCTCGCCGAACATCGTGCCGAAGACGAGCGGGCCGATGCCGAGCGGATGCTCCAGCGCCATCTGGAAGCCAATCGTGTAGCGGGCGAAACGGCCGAGGCGGGCGGTGTCGTAGCTCTGTTCCAGCTGGGCGCGGCTGGAAAACATTTCCGAAACGCCCGGCAGTTGCAGGATGACGAGCATCGCGATCACCAACAGCGCAATCGCGGCGATGGTCATGACGACGACGCGAAGCCGGAATTTGCCGCTGGCGCTCTGCAGGAACAGGGTGCCGGTGAGCAGGATCGCCGCGACGCCGAACATGCCCCAGGCGCCGCGTGAGAAGGAGAAGAAAATGCCGGCCGTGATGATCAGCAGCGGCACCGCCAGCAGCGGCATGCGTGAGACGGGGCCGGTCAGCAGGAGATAGAGCAGGTAGATGCCAGGCAGCACCAGGAACGGCCCGAACACGTTCGGATCCTGGAAGGCGCCGGTGGCGCGGTCGTATTTGGTGAATATCTCCGCCCCGGGGAAGGCATGGAAATAGCCTGCTATGCCAAGCAGCGAGGTCAGCACCGCCGACATCACATAGGCCAGGAAGATCACCCGGTAGAGACTGGGCTGGACTGCTGTCACCGAGGCGAAGAACACCGCGGTAAAGGCAAGGAACAACGACACCGAAATATAGAGCGGGGTGCCGGCAATATCCGACATCTGGGTCATCGAGATCATGCCGCCGATGTTCATGAGCACCAGCAGCACCAGCAGCGGCGCCGCCGCGCGCGATATGCGCAGGCCGAACAAGGCCCACACCACGATCAGCCCGGCCATATAGAGGTCGTATGGGGCAGGCTCGGCAATGACGAAGCCGGACAGGAAAACGCCGAGGAAAACCGCGCCCGAGGCAATCAGCGCGATCAGCTTGGCATTGATTGCGGCCGGCGGCAGGTCATGCGTGACGGCGCTCAATAGGCATTTTCCGTGTTGAGCAGCCGGATCGGTGTCAGAAACAGGATCCTCAGGTCGAACAGCAGTGACCAGTTCTCGATATAATAGAGGTCGTACTCCGTACGCATCCGGATCTTTTCGTTGGTATCCATCTCGCCGCGCCAGCCATTGATCTGCGCCCAGCCGGTGACGCCTGGTTTGACCTTGTGGCGCGCGAAATAACCGTCGACCACCTCATTGTAGAGAAGGTTGTGCGACTGGGCGGCTATGGCATGCGGGCGCGGCCCGACCAGCGACAGCGAACCGAAAAGCGAATTGAAGAACTGCGGCAACTCGTCGATCGAGGTCTTGCGGATGAAGCGGCCGACGCGGGTGACGCGCGGGTCGTTCTTGGTCACCGTCTGCTTGGCCGTCGGGTCCGCCTTGTCCGTATACATCGAACGGAATTTGTAGACATCGATGATCTCGTTGTTGAAGCCATGCCGCTTCTGATGGAACAGCACTGGTCCCTTACTGTCGAGCTTGATGGCGATCGCTGTCACCAGCATCACCGGCGAGAACACGATGATGCCGATGATCGAGAAGACGATGTCGAAGGCGCGCTTGGCGACCGAATCCCAGTCGTTGATCGGCTTGTCGAAAATATCGAGCATCGGCACGGAGCCGATGTAGGAATAGGCGCGCGGCCGGAACTGCAGCGCGTTCGAATGCGCCGAGAGCCGGATGTCGACCGGCAGCACCCACAGCTTCTTCAAAAGCTGCAGGACGCGCGATTCGGCGGTCAGCGGCAGCGACACGATCAGCATGTCGATGCGGGCGATGCGGGCAAACTCGATGAGCTCGGAAACCGTGCCGAGCTTCGGGTAGCCGGCGACGATGGGCGGCGAGCGCTTGTCGCCGCGGTCGTCGAAGATGCCGCAGATACGGATGTCGTTGTAGGGCTGCTTTTCGACGGAACGGATCAGGACTTCCGCCGCCGGGCCGCCGCCGACGATGACGGCGCGGCGTTCCATGCGCCCGTCGCGCGCCCAGCGCCGGATCAGCTTGGACATCATTAGCCTGAGACCGAAGATCAGGATGAAGCCGACGACGAACCATGTGCCGAAAAACAGGCGCGAATAGTCTTCCGACGTCTTCATGGCGAATGCCGTCAGCGCCATCAAGGCGAAGGTGCCGGCCCAGACCATCAGGAGACGGCCGAAATTGGCGAGCGGCCGCATCAGCGAGACGATCTGGTAGCAGTCGGTGACGTCGAACAGCACCACGGCGAGGAACGAGGCGGCGGCGATCGTCAGCGGATACTGCCAGGCGAGATGGTTGAAGAAGCCGACATAGTAGAAATAGACGCAGAGACCCGACAGGAACAGCAGCGCGAATTCGACCATGCGCAACACGCCGCTTACCATGATCGGCGACATGGTATCGCGCCGGTATTGCGATGCGACCTGACGGGCGACGTCGTTCATCCCGCCAAGGCTATCGCCGTTGACCGGGCCTTCGAACTTGCGCACCGCGTCTATCGAAAAGCGGCGTGCGGGATCGATCTCGTTCATTGTGTATCCGCCAAGCTTTCCCCGGGTGAATAGCAAAAGAGAGCTAAGAAACCCTTGAAACAACAGTTGGCTTTGGAGAAGCTTTTGGGGCTTAACGCTTGAGCGCGGCGAAATAGGCTGTCTCGATCGCGGCGGCCATCACGTCGGCGCCGAATCGCGACTTGAGGTCGGCGGTGTTAGGCATCAGGCTGCTATAGGCCTTTAGGTCGGCCAGCGCCGCGCTCATCTTGTCGCCGAGTTCGCGCGGGTCGGGCCGGATCAGAGCAGGGGAACCGGCGCCGAGAATTTCCGGGATGCCGCCAACGGCGGTGGCGATCATCGATTTGCCGGCGGCGAGCGTCTCCAGCACGATATAGGGCATGGCTTCCGCGCGCGAGGGCACGACAACCAGTTCGGCCAACGCGAAGGCTTTGCGCGCCGGCATCGGCGGCAGGAAGCGGATATGGCCTTCGAGCCCAAGCTCCTTCACCTGCGCATGGTAGCGCGGCAGGTCGTCGCCGGCGCCGACCATCACCGCTTTCAACGGGCGGCCAAGCCGCTTTCCGGCAAGGACCAGCGCATCGATGAAGATGTCCGGTCCCTTGAGGTCGCGCATCATGCCGATATAGAGGACATCGGCCGCATTCTGCTCGGTCCGCACCGGCTCGAACTCGGCGGCGCGCAAGCCGTTGTGGACAAGGTTGTTCGGTGTGGGCGGCTCGCCGACTTTCCTGCGATAAGTCTGTCTTTCATAGTCGGAGACAAACAGAAGATAGTCGGTGAAGCGCGCCATGAACCGTTCGAGCGCGAAGAACAGCTTCCCCGCGACGGTGGTCTCGTCATAGTGCAGAGAGCCGCCATGGGGCGAATAAAGGCGGGCTACGCGAGACCTTGATACCCGCAACAATGAGCCGAACAGGCGGGCATAGACGCCACCCTTGGCGCCGTGCCCGTGGAGCACGTCCGGCCGCAATTCCTTGATAATCTTGAAGGTGCGCCAGGCCGAGGCGAGGTCGCCTGGCCCGACATGCCGCTGCATCGGGGTGCGATGGATGCCGAGCGCCATTCTGCCTTTCATCTGTTCGAACAGGTGTTCCTCGAAATCGCCGCCCGTCGTCGAATCGCAGACGATGCCGACCAAATGCCCGGCGGCGACCTGCGCCTCGGTCAGGTCGCGCACGTGACGAAAAATCCCTCCGACAGGTGAGCGAAAGCAGTGGACGATCCTGAGTGTGTCGGCCACTTGGTCTAGAACAGGCGTTCGCGAACGTAGACCGTGTCACCGGGCAGGAGCGGGTCGGAGGTGGCCACGCGACCGGTCATAACCTTGCCGTTGATGTCGCGGGTGATGTCGACGCTTTCCTGGTTGGCGCGGGGGCTGAAACCGCCGGCGATGGCAATCGCCTTTTGCACGGTCAGGCCGGGAACATAGGAGTACTGGCCCGCGGCGCCGACTTCGCCCATGACGAAGATCGGCCGATACCGGTCTATCTCGACCGAAACGTCCGGATCGCGCAGATAGCCCTGGCGCAACTTGTCGGCGATTTCGCCTTCGAGTTGCTGTGCGGTGTGGCCGCGCGCCGGTACGGCGCCGACGAGCGGGATGGACAGATAGCCGGATTGGTCGACGCTGTAGACGTTGGTCAACCCTTCCTGCTCGAACACGGTGACGCGGACCCGGTCGCCGGCGCCGAGGCGATAGGGCTGGTCGAGCATTTTATGAAAGGCGGCCGGTGCCGGCCGGTAGCTGGAGCAGCCGGCAAGCAACGACACGGCGAGCAGCGCGTGGAAGAGGGAAGCAGTGCTTTTCATGACCGGACACGTACCTTCGACTGGCCGCTGTTACACTGCGGCAAACTTTGGGGGTCGAGGTCCGTTATCATCCCGTTAGGGTTAATGGCCGGTAAAGGTGCGCGGCGGAAGCGGCGGCTTCGGACAAAGGACGGCCGGTTTCGATGCTTTTATTGCCGCTTGCGAGTAGAACCTAACAGATGCTTACCGCGATATTAACGGCTGAGTTACCATAGTTGTTTACCGTCCATCCTGACTGATGCATGTCGCCCAAAAGTGCGCAGCGGTTTTGGGGCAACGACACGCATGAAACCAAGAGCTTAAAGCGCGTCGCGTGGTTCTGTTCAAACGCGACGGGCTTTAAGTACCGGAGCAGGATGCATGTCCGTTCAATCCGCGGCCGCAGATGTCGACGTCGATCTCAGGCAGCTTTTCGCAAGCCTAGCGAGGAACTGGCTGCGCATTCTTGTCATCGCGCTTGTCATAACCGGCCTGGCGCTCGCGCTCACCTGGCTCGCCACGCCGCATTACATGGCCGAAACACGGCTTCTGATCGAAACGCGCGAATCCGTCTACACGCGCCCCGACGGCACCAATAACGACGACAGGCCAATTCTCGACGAGGAAGGCGTGACCAGCCAGGTCGAGGTCATTTCCTCTACCGACATCCTCAAGCAGGTGGCGCAGAAGCTCAATTTGTCACGGCTTCCCGAGTTCGACGAGGCGGCTGACATGCCGGTGTTGAGCCGCCTGCTCGTCGTCGCCGGCCTGAAAAGCGATCCCAGCGAGATTCCGCCGGAAGAACGCGTGCTGAAGACCATGCGCGAGAAGCTCAACGTCTATCGCGTTGAAAAGTCCCGTGTCATCGTCATTGAGTTCTCTTCGGAAAATCCCAGGCTCGCCGCCGAAATTCCGAACGCCATCGCCGACGCCTACATCTCCGTCCAGGGCAACGCCAAGACCGAATCGAATTCCGCCGCAACCGACTGGCTGGCGCCTGAGATCGCCGACCTGACGAAGCGGGTGAAGGATGCCGAGGCCAAGGTAGCAAGCTACCGTGCCCAGTCCGATCTTTTGATGGGCGGCAACAATTCGGTGCTCGCCACGCAGCAGCTTTCCGAACTGTCCAGCGAACTGTCTCGAGTGCGCGCCAATCGCGCGTCGGCAGAAGCGACCGCCGACAGCGTGCGCAGGGCGCTGCAGAATGGCGGCTCGCTGGATGCGGTGCCGGAGGTGCTGTCTTCCGAACTCATCCAGCGCCTGCGCGAGCGGCAGGTGGAGCTCAAGACCAACATCGCCGACCTCTCCACCTCCTTGCTCGACAATCATCCGCGCATCCGGGCGCTGAGGTCGCAGCTTGCCGATCTCGATCGGCAGATCCGCAACGAGGCGGAAAAGATCATGAAAGGGCTGATGACGCAGGCGCAGACCGCCCAGGCCCGTGAAAACCAGCTTGTCGCCGACGTCAACACGCTGAAGGCCGCATCGGCGCGCGCCGGCGACCAGCAGGTCGAACTGGACGCGCTGCAGCGCGAAGCGACCGCCCAGCGGCAGCTGCTCGAATCCTACCTGACCCGCTACCGGGAGGCATCCTCGCGCAAGGACAGCAATTACCTGCCGGTCGACGCCCGTGTCTTTTCGCGCGCGGTGGCGCCATCCGAGCCCTATTTCCCAAAAACCCTGCCGATCATCGGTGCGGCCTTCGTTGGTTCATTGTTGCTCATGGCGATCGTGACGCTTCTGCAAGAGCTGTTCTCGGGTCGAGCCATGCGGCCGGCCGCCGGCGCTCGATTCGAGCGGATCGAACAAGTCGCGATGCCTGTTGCCAGGCACGAACCGGCCGACATCGAAGAAGCCGACGTGGAAGGCGCCGGTATCGGAGAGGCCGGTCTCGAAGAGTTCGAGGATCGGGCGGAAACGGAGGCCGAGCCGGAAGCGGCTGCCGCGGCGCAAGCAACTGCCCCGGCAATTGGCGAGGACGTCGAGCCGGCGCGCGCCACCCTTGGCGAGGTCGACATCGACAAGGCGGTGGAGAAACTGATCTCAAGCGGTACGGCACGCGCCATATTCGTGTCGCCGGAAGGCGACGAGGCCGCCGCCTCAGCGGTGCTGGTGGCGCGTGAAATCTCCGACGCCGGCCTGCGTGTGCTCCTGCTCGACCTCACAGCGTCTGGCGCTGCCTCGCGGCCGATGCTCGACAGCGGGCTTTTCCCTGGTATCACCAATCTGCTCGCCTCCGAAGCGCAGTTCAGCGACGTGATTCATCCCGATCTCTATTCGGACTGCCACGTCATTCCCGTCGGCACTGCCGATCCGGTCCGTGCCATGCGCGCCGCCGACCGGCTGCCGATCATCATGCAGTCGCTGACCACCGCCTACGATCTGGTCGTGGTCGAATGCGGGCCCGCCGACCCACAAAGCATCAGCCGCCTTGTGGGCGAGGGCACGGAGGTCTTCCTGTCCATGTTGGAGCCGGACGATGAGGTGGCGCAGGCTGCGGTCGAGCTGATCGAGAGCGGATATCCCGACCTGACGTTGGTGACGCCCATCGGCCATGAGACGCCGGGGACGCCGGTGCCCGGACGGCGATCCGCCGCCTGAGACGGTTTGATAATTCAGGTCGAAGGTCACGGAAATTCGGCAGCGGTCAGCTGTCGTCTTCGCCCGCGGCAGGTGCTGCCTGTTTGGCCGTCTTGCGGCGCAGCGACTTGGTCAGCTTCCAGGTCGTCGGGTTGTTCTTGATGAAGGCTTTCAGGCGCGCGCCTTGCTGCAGGACAAGCGCCAGCGCGCGGCCCTTCAGCGTCAGCGGAATCAGCACCTCGAAATGCTGGCTCTCGATATCGCACCACAGCCGCTTGTAGGGTTCATCGCCGACCGAGAAATCATAGACGTCGAACCCGCTCTCGCAGGCCTCCTGGATGTTGTCGAAGAACAGGAAGTCTCCGGGGCTGCTATGGGCGAGGTCGTCGTCGGCGATCGCCCCGAATTCGCAGATGAGGCGTTTTCCGGAGCGGCTCGACCCGGTGACCGCGCGAAGCTTGCCGGCAACCTCGAGCCCGTGCAGCACGAAGGACGGCTTGTCATCGGTAAGCGCTTCGACGAACAACGCGCGGAAGAAAGCACGAACCTCCGGCTCGCCGAAAACGTTGGCGATGCCCATCTTGCGGAAGCGGAACTCCTTCATCTCGAAAAACGCATCGAGCAGTCTGTTCACTTCGTTCGCTGTCCGGGCCTCGATGCGGCGGTGACTGCCGACGGCCTCGAACTTGCGCATCTGCGAGCGGTGCTTCTTGCGCTTGCGCTTGCCGCTCGCGCGCGACAGCAGTGCATCGAAACCTCCCACCAAGTCGACGGCCAGCGACAGGTTGGGGCTCGGATAATGTGGAAGCGAGGCAAGCGGATTGGCAATGCCGTCGAGATCGGGCAGCAGCCGTTCCAGTGCGACGACGTCGATGTCCGGTCGCGCCCTGGCGACAGCCGCCAGCATCGAGCGGATCGCCGCACCATCCGCCTTGGCCAGCAAAGACGGGTCGGCGGCGGCGAAATTGCCATTGGCATGGCGGCCGCCCATGAAACGGGCGACGCGGAACGGACCGCTGCGTGTGACTTCCAGCGCCACCGAAAAAACCGGCCGGCCGTCAGCGCTCAGCGTCGCCAAAACGCTGTCCGCTTCGGCATGTTTGGCCCAGTTCACGATCCAGGCCGGGCTCTGCGCCGGTGCGAACAGCGCCGAACGGCAGAACTCGGCATAAGCCGCAAATGCTGTGCTATCGGCGACTGAGACCGACAGGCCGGCATGATCCATCGGCAACACGCGCGGCGCCGCCTCCATTGCTTCGAGCCGATTGCCATCAAATGACGCGGTGGCGTCAATCATACCTCAATCCTTTAAGGCGTATTCACCGCGATTGGGGGCTCGCGTAGGCGCATTCCCTGCTTGGATGAACCTAGGCGCAAAAGGTGAACGAATGATCGACGGGAGCGAGGCAATCCGGAAACTGGCGCTCAACGTCGTCCGCTATACCGGCCTTGCCCCGCTGGCCAAGCCGTTTGTCGGCGGCATCGGCGCGATCCTGATGCTGCACCGGGTCACCGCCACGCCGGAAAAGCCTGATAGCGTCAACCGGCACCTCAACATCGCGCCTGAGTTCCTGGATGCCGTGATCGCCGACATGAAGGCGGACGGCTATGAATTCGTCACGCTGGACGAGGCGATCGATCGCATCAAGAAGGGCGGCAAGGGCGGCCAGTTCGCGGCGATCACTGCCGACGACGCCTACCGCGACAACATGACCGAAGCGCTGCCGGTGCTGGAAAAGCACGGCGTGCCGGTCACCATCTATGTTGCGCCGGGGTTGATAAACGGCGCTGCCGATCTATGGTGGGAAGTGGTCGAGGACATCGTCAATGCGCGGGACCGGTTGATCCTGACGACACCCAACGGTGCGGTGACGATCGACTGCTCGACCCCAGCCAAGAAACTCCAGGCCTTTGCACGGCTGCAGGATTATCTGACGCTGGAGGTCCGCGAGGAGGACCAGCGCGCGGTACTGCGCGAATTGGCGCGGTCGAACCGTATCGAGTTGGACGCGCGCCAGGGCATGTTGATGAACTGGGACGAGATCCGTGCCATGGCGAGGCATCCGCTGGTGACGATCGGCGCGCATACGGTCAATCATCGCAATCTGAAGCGGCTTTCCGAAGCCGATGCGCGCCACGAGGTCGACGACGTCAGGCGCATACTAAAGGCCGAGCTGGGCGAGGCGCCGCGCCATTTCGCCTATCCCTACGGCTATGCCAGCGCCGTTGGCGACCGCGAAGTCGGCTTCGCCCGTGACTCCGGCTATGCCTCGGCAGTGACGACACGCCACGGCGTGTTGCGCGCCGAACATTCAGGCTTCCTGCACGCGCTGCCGCGCATTTCGGTCAACGGTCGCTATCAGAGCGTTGCCCATATCCGCACGATGCTGTCGGGTGTGACGACGCCGCTGGCCAATGCCGGCAAGAGGCTCGTCACCATCTGACGGTGAAAGTCTGACACTTGGTACCGGTGGACGGCCGGCTGTTCACAGCTGCTCTACGCGCTCAGTCCTCGACAAGCCGGCCAGAGAACTATCCTTCCAGAAGCGACGATCACTCCGGCACGCCGGCAATACCCAGCGCCTCGACGTACCCCTCGGCGAACTCCTTGTCCCGCCACGGGTTGATCTGCCTCTGCAGGCCGAGCGTGTAGGTCGGGAACGCCTCCATCAGCCGCCGCGCCGCCGCCTGCGCTTCGTCCGGCCGATTGAGTTTGACCAGCGCCATGATCACCACCCGGTGCGAGGAGCCGTAATTCGGCATCTCGCGCAGCGCTCGTTCTCCCCAAGCCAGCGCTTCCTCGTAGCGTTCGAGCATCAGGTAGCTCATCCCGATGCCGGAGAGCGCGATACCTTTCTCGGGGTCGACCGGGCTCAGCCGCATTGCCCTGTGGAAGTGCTCGATCGCGACGAGGGGGCGGCCGGAATGGGCGTTCACCCAGCCGCTGCCCGTATAGCCCTGCGCCGAATTGGGGTTGAGGAGCAGGGACCGTTCGATCGTGTCCAGCGCCGTCTCGTAATCCTTGGCGCTGTAGGCGATCACTTGCGCGGCGAAACGCAAGCTTGTCGGGTCGTCTCGCGCGTCCGCCAGCACCTCGCGGGCCATGCGCACGGCGACGCGGATATCGTCGGGCTCGTGCCAGCACTGACTCACGGACAGGCTGCGGATATAGGCACCGAGTGCCTTCGCCAGGATGAAGCCTGGGTCGATGCTGAGCGCCTCGTTGGTGAGCCGGCGCACGTCGGCGAAGCCTTCGCGCGTCATGCTGTAGAAGCGCGGCAGCGCACGAAGGTAGAGGTCGTAGGCACCGACGTAGTCGGTCGGCTTCATGCGCGCTTGCTTGATCTCCTCCAGCCGGATGCTCGGCTCAACCGCACCGACGACGCTCTCGGTCACCTTGTCCTGCAGGTCGAAGATGTCGCTCACATCGCCCTCGAAGCGGTCGGTCCAAACATGATGCCCACTGATCGCGTCCACCAGTTGCCCGCTGATGCGCACCCGCGATCCTGCTCTGCGGATGCTGCCTTCGAGCACGTAGCGGACGCCCAACTCACGTCCGACCTGGCGCAGGTCCACCGCTCGGCCCTTGTAGGTGAAGGACGAGTTGCGGGCGATCACGAAGAAGGAGTTCACCCGGCTCAATCCCGTGATGATGTCCTCCACCAGTCCGTCGGCGAAGTATTCCTGGTCGGGGTCGCCGCTCATGTTGGTGAAAGGCAGAACCGCGATCGAGGGTTTCGCGGGCAGGGGAGGCGGTGCAGCCACCGAGGCGCTGGCGTCGGTCTCGACGCGATAGGCGCGCACAGGCCGCTCGATGTTCTTGAGACGCAGGTCACCGAGCGGCGTGAAGCCGAAGTCGAGCTTGCCCTGAAGGTGGTCGTAGGCGGTGCCCGAGACGATCACGGCGCCGGGATCGGCGATGCCTTCGAGACGGACGGCGATGTTGACACCGTCGCCGTAGAGGTCGCCGTCCTCCTCGCAGACCACGTCGCCGAGATTAACGCCGATGCGGAAGCGAATCCGCTCTTCCTCGGGTGTCTCCGCCTCGTGTTCTGCCAAAGCCTGCTGGATCGCCATCGCCGAGGTCACCGCGTTTACGACGCTCGCGAACTCGCACAGAATGCCGTCGCCGGTGAGCTTGACGATCCGGCCCTGATGCTCGGAGACCAGCGGTTCGAGGAGGTCCTTGCGGTATGTCTTGAGCCGCTCGAGCGTGCCGCGCTCGTCGCGCTCCATCAGGCGCGAATAGCCGACCACGTCGCAAGCCAGGATCGCTGCGAGGCGGCGCTGCGCGGTCATTGCACCGCCCGGCCAGGCGCGTGCACGCGGGCTGCCTCGCGCCCATGCCCCACCAACTTCCAGACGCCCAACGTGCATCCATTTCTCCCAGCCGCCGCCCGTCGCCGATTCAGAACGAAGAACGCAGCTTGACCTTGCCTTCACGAGATTTCGCTATCCCGCTTGCGAGGCGTGGAGCGATCCAGTCACCGCGCTAACAGCCAACCGGCGACACGCCCACGCAGCCTCTGGGGAAGCTGACATGCCGCTCCCAGAAGGCCGGAGATATTTGCTGCCCTTGGTAACCGTTTGACGCCACCGTGGCGGTGCTTTTGTCACTGCGGTGTAACAGCGAGATGCCCTACGAACGCGCGCATCGGGCATCACACCAGACGTTCGTGCTTAGAGGTGCTGAGGCGGAAAGTGGCGCCGCCGGCGCGTTCCGATCGGCGACACGGAAGGCAGAAAACCACCCTGAGCAGCCCTACACGTCGGATAGCAAGCGTCAGGCTTTCACCATCTAGCGGCGGCGAGCGAGCCTCAGTTCTTCGGCCGCGGCGGCTCCAGGATCAGCCATTTGATGATGCCCATAGCCGGGAGCACCCAGAGCATGCCGCTGAGCAGGAAGAACAGGAAATGCGCCCACGGTCCTGATTCCGCCAGTTGGGCCACCGCCACGATCGATGCAACGAGCGCATAGACGATGACTAGCGCCACCAGCAGGATTGTTCCGATCAGCTTCTTCAGGCGAATGGGCATTCCGCGATCCCGTTAATCCCTATCGCTTAGGCCCAACAAAAGAGACGCGCAACCCGCAAGAAGCGGCGCGACGGCGTGCCGCGCTATCCGGTCTTGCCAGTTGGATTGCGATGGTTCACCTATCCGCGACTGCAACCAGCCGGGACAAGCCTATGGCTGCCATATCAGCTGCCGCGCCTTTCGTGGCCCGCGACCGCGACCTGCGCAACCGGGCGCTGGTGCGCGGCTGGCTCTACGTCGTGCTTCTGGTGCTGTTTGTACTGGTGCTGGTCGGCGGCGCCACCAGGCTCACCGAATCCGGCCTGTCGATCACCGAATGGAAGCCGATCCACGGCATCGTCCCGCCGCTCAACGACGCCGAATGGCAGGAGGAGTTCCAGCGCTACCAGCAGATTCCGCAATATGCCGAGCTCAACAAGGGCATGAGCATCGAAGCGTTCAAGTCGATCTTCTGGTGGGAATGGGTGCACCGGATCCTGGCGCGCGGTGTCGGCCTGGTGTTCGCCGTGCCGCTGGTGTTTTTCTGGGCGACACGCCGCATCGAGCGCGGCCTGGGGCCGAAACTATTAGGCATTCTTCTTCTCGGCGGCCTGCAGGGCGCGATCGGCTGGTGGATGGTGGCGTCCGGGCTGGTCGACCGGGTTTCCGTCAGCCAGTACCGGCTGGCAACGCATCTGACGCTGGCCGCGCTGATCTTCACCGCGACCATTGTGGTGGCGCGAGGGCTCGCGCCGCATTCCGAGCCCGCCGCCGATCGTTCGACGCAGCGTCTGGCCGGTTTTCTGGTGTTGCTGGCCCTGATCCAGATCTATTTAGGCGGGCTTGTCGCCGGGCTCGACGCCGGCCTGAGCTACAACACCTGGCCGCTGATGGACGGCAAGCTCATCCCCGGCGATCTGCTGATCTTGGAGCCGACATGGCGCAACTTCTTCGAGAACCCGAAGACGGCTCAGTTCATCCACCGGCTCGGCGCCTACACGATGTCAGTCGCAGCACTTTGGCACATGATCGCGACGCATCGCCGCCAGCCTGAAACGACGCATGCGCGCCGCGCGACGCTGCTGTTTCTGCTGGTGCTGGCACAGGCCTCGATCGGCATCGGCACGCTGCTGATGCACGTGCCGCTGCACATGGCACTGACGCATCAGGCATTCGCGCTTGTCCTGCTGGGTTTTGCCGCAGCGCATTGGCGCGGCACCAAGGGCGCCTATCCGCTGCCCAACCAGATCGCCGTCAGAGGCTGAGCCGCACCGTCCTGATCGCCGTAACAATGGACAATTCGCGGCCTTCCTCGATCGCGTTGCGGTCTTCATGATGCCATGACGCCGACAGGCAGCCATAGGCGATGGCGTGATCAAGAATGGCGGGCGGCGCTTGGCCGAGCGTTCTGGCGAAGATCTCGGCCATATGGGCGATCCGCCGGGGATCGCGGCAAAGATCGTCGCGGTCGAGCGGATTGTAGAACATGTTCGCCGCATCGAAGCCGGGATCGCCGAGAACGCCCTTCGGGTCTATCGCCAGCCAGCCGCGCGGCCCGTGCATGATGTTGTCGTGATGCAGGTCGCCATGCAGCGGCAGGACGTCGGCAGGATCGGCCAACAGCCGTTCCGCGGTCGCAGCCGCTTCGACATAGAGGCTCTTTTCGCCGGCGTCGCGATCGATCTTCGCCTTCTTGAACAGGCTGGAAAACCGTGTCCGCAGCGGCTGAAGATCCGCTGGGGGAGGGTGGTCGGATGGTGAGAACAGTCTTGCCATCACTTCGGCCGCGATTGCGGTGGCGGCATTGTCTCCCTGCTCGGCGAGAACCTGTGACAGCAAGGTTTCGCCGGCATATTCGAGCAGCATGCAGTGGCCGTCGCGGCCGAGCAGCCGCACCGCGCCTTCGCCGCGCCGCCAGGCAAGGAAATGCTCGCCGCGCAGCTCGTCCTCGACGTCGTCGAAAGGTTTCAGCGCCTTGACAATCGCCAGCGATCCGTCGGCGCGAAAAACCTTCCAGATGCGGCTGCTGAAGGTTTCGGCGATCAGTTCTGGCGCCTCGACCTTCCAGTGCGTTGGAAATA
The DNA here is from genome assembly GCF_040545535.1 of Mesorhizobium robiniae. Classification (NCBI taxonomy): domain Bacteria; kingdom Pseudomonadati; phylum Pseudomonadota; class Alphaproteobacteria; order Hyphomicrobiales; family Phyllobacteriaceae; genus Mesorhizobium; species Mesorhizobium robiniae. The sequence continues at coordinate 244,221 of NZ_JBEPMC010000009.1, read as the reverse complement.
CCGGAGCGTCCATTCAGTGTTTGAGGCCGAGCATTAGATCCATGTTCTGCACGGCGGCACCCGAGGCGCCCTTGCCGAGATTGTCGTAGACGGCGAGCAGCAGCGCCTGGGCCCGATCGTCATTGGCGAAGACGTAGACCTTCATCCGGTTGGTGCCGTTGTAGATTTCGGGATCGATCTCCGGCATGCGCTCCAGATGCGCATAGGGCGCCACCTCGACCACGCCGCCTTCGATGGCGGCAAAATGGTCGGCAATCGCCGCATGAAGCTCGGCGCCGGTCGGCACATAGTCGAGGCCGCCGAGCTGCAGCGGCACCACCGTGATCATGCCTTGCGCGAAATTGCCGACCGCCGGCTGCATGATCGGATCATGCGACAGCTTCGCATAGGTCCTGAGCTCCGGCACATGCTTGTGCTGCAGGGTCAGCCCATAGGGCAGGAATTCCGACGCATCCTCGCCCTTGGCGACATAGTCCTCGATCATCGGCCGCCCGCCGCCCGAATAGCCCGAAATGCCATTGACGGTGATTGGAAAATCCGGCGGCAGCAGCCCGGCTGCCACCAGCGGCCTGAGCGTCGCGATCGGGCCTTGCGGCCAGCAGCCCGGATTTGCGACGCGCTTTGCCCCGGCGATTGTCTTCGCCTGATCCTTATCCATTTCGGCGAAACCATATTCCCAGCCTTCGGCCACGCGATGCGCAGTCGAGGCGTCGATGACCCTGGTGGTATCGTTGGTGATCAGCGAAACGCTTTCTTTTGCGGCTGCATCCGGCAGGCACAGGATTGCGACATCTGCGGCATTGAGGAACTCGGCTCTGGCTGCCGCTTCCTTGCGACGCTCGGCCGGAATGGAGATGATCTCCAGATCGCCGCGCTCGGCAAGCAGCGCCCTGATCTGAAGACCAGTGGTGCCGTGTTCGCCGTCGATGAAGATTTTCGGTTTCATTGCCTGACTGAATTCCCTGTTATTTCAAACTTATATGCCGCTTGCCTGATTCAATGCGGCAGCGGCGTGATTGCCGCTGTTCAGCTCCTCGAGCCGGGCCTTTCGTTCCGCGAGGAGCCCGAGATAGTGCATGGCCACGGTCGAGCCGGCAATTGCCGTTATATCGGCGTGATCATAGGCCGGCGCAACCTCCACGATATCGGCGCCGACGATATCGACCTGATTGATCTGGCGCAGCACCGACAGGATTTTTGCCGAGGAGGGCCCGCCGGCGACCGGCGTGCCGGTGCCGGGTGCGAAGGCCGGGTCCAGGCAATCGATGTCGAAGGTGACATAGGCCTTCTTGCCGCCGGTGCGGTCGACGATGGCATAGGCGATATCGGACGCGCGCATTTCCTCGACTTCGTGGCCATACAGGATCTTGATGCCGAAGGTATCAGGCGCATGGGTGCGGATGCCGATCTGGATCGAACGGTCGGGGTCGATGATTCCCTCCTTGACCGCGCGGCCGACGAAGGAACCGTGATCGATGCGCTTGCCGTCGTCCGGCCAGGTGTCCTGGTGAGCGTCGAATTGCACCAGGGCCAGTGGGCCGTGAATGGCGGCATGCGCCTTGAGCAGCGGCCAGGTGACGAAATGGTCGCCGCCGAGCGATAGCAGGAAGGCGCCGGATTTCAGGATCTTTGCCGCCTCGCGCTCGATCGTGCCTGGCGTCTTCTGGTGATTGCCGCTGTCGAGCAGGCAATCGCCATAGTCGACCACGGCGAGATGTTCGAACAGATCGCGCGAATACGGATATTGCGGATCGTTGTCGAGGATGGTCGAGGCGCGGCGGATCGCCTGCGGCCCGAAGCGCGCACCCGGCCGGTTGGTGACGGCGGCGTCGAAGGGGATGCCCCATACCACGGCTTCCGCGCCTTTCACGTCCTTCGTGTATTTGCGTCGCATGAACGACAGCGCGCCGGCATAGGTCGGCTCGAAGGACGCGCCCGTCTTGGCCCGGGCGGTGAAGGCGTGGTCGATGTTGCTGTTCGGCATGAAGCGATCTCCTGTGCGTCGACGCGCAACCTTATTGGACATAATTCTCAGAAATGCGACCCCTTCCGGGGCCAGGGCCACTCGAGCTTGGTCACAAGTTTTTGCTTGCCAGGCAAATCCGCATGGCAGGCCCAAAAATTGTGCAGTTGAGCATTCGAGATATCGAAGAACGGCCGCTTCAACCGGTATTGACCTGACCTTCCGGCATTTGCGAAGCCGGCTTCGTTCACTGGGCTGTCACGTGCGTCGCTTAACCGGGTCTCCATCCGGCACGGAGCGATTCTCATGCGAACGACCTGGCTGAACCTTCTGCTTTCCGCCGTCTTGGCGCTCTTTACGGGCTCGGCATCGGCAGACGAAACACGCGCCAGACAGATTCTCGACCGTTTTGAACACGCCAACCAGTGGCGCGACCACGTCATGGTGGCGGCACACCGCGCCGGCAGCATGCAGGCCCGCAAGACGCTCTATGCGGAGAACTCGATTGCCGCGGTCGAGGGTTCGATCGCGCTTGGTGCCGAAATCGTCGAAGTCGACGTCAGGCGCTCGAAGGACGGCCAGTTCGTCGTCATGCATGACAGCTGGCTCGACCGCACGACGAATTGCAAGGGCGAGGTGGTCAAGCGCACGCTGGCCGAGCTCAAAACCTGCAGGCTGGTGATCGAAGGCACCGGCGCCGTCACCGATGAGCCGGTTTCGACGCTGCGCGAGATGCTGATGGCGACCAAGGACAGGATCCTCATCAACATCGACAACAAGCTCGATGTCGACAGCCTGGCAGGCATGATCGCGGTTGCGCGCGACCTGGGCATGGCCGAGCAGGTGATCGTCAAGGAAAACCTGTGGAACCCGGCCAGGATCACCACGGTCAAGGCCGCCATGGGTGCGATCGGCAGCGGTTTCCAGTTCATGCCGATTATTGCCGACGACGCGGTTCGTGACGCCGGCTTCGCTGAGAAGGTCAGCGGGATCTTTTCGCCGCGCGCGGTCGAGATGATCAACTGGCGCGCGGGGTCGGAGACGCTGACCGATACCGGCGGGCCGTTGTTCAGCCCCCGCATGCGGGCGGCGGCGATAAGGGGCGACTGGCACATCTGGGCCAACACTTACGCCATCGTCAACAAGCCGGGCGGCTTCCTTGCCGGTGGTCGCGGCGACGAGTTGGCGGTGCTCGCCAGCCTGCCGCGCGAGACCTACGGTTTCTGGGCCGAGCGCGGCGCCACCATCATCCAGACCGACGAGCCGAAAGCGGCGATCGACTGGCTGGCGGCAAACGGCTACCGCGTGCCTTACCCCGATGAGGCGCGGCCGGCGGCGGAGCCGGCCAACACGGCAAGCATCAACTAAACTGGATCGAAGCGGGCAAGAGCTGCTTGGAGTCGCCAGCCGCCGTCAGGCAGCCATTGCCACCGCGTCCAGTTCCCTCACGGCCTCTTCGGACAGATCGAGTTCGGCTGCGGCAAGGTTCTCCCTGAGATGCGCGACGGACGAGGTGCCGGGAATCAGCAGGATATTGGGCGCGCGACGGAGCAGCCAGGCGAGCGCGACCTGCATGGGCGTGGCGCCCAGGCGCTCCGCGACGCCGGATAGCGTAGACGACTGCAGCGGGTTGAAGCCGCCGAGCGGAAAGAACGGCACGTAGGCGATGCCGTCGCGGGCAAGTTCGTCGATCAAGGCATCGTCGCTTCTGTGCGCCAGATTGTATTGGTTCTGCACGCAGACGATCCCGGCGATGCGTCGCGCCTCTTCGACCTGCGTTGACGTGACATTGCTTAACCCGATGTGGCGCACCAGGCCCTGCCGCTGCAGCTCGGCCAGCACGGTGAGCGGCGCCTCGATCGATCCTTCGGCCGGGCCGTGTGCGTCGAACATGATCCTGAGATTGACCACATCCAGCACGTCGAGCCCGAGATTGCGCAGATTGTCGTGCACGGCCTGGGTCAGCTCCTCTGGAGAGAAGGCCGGGAGCCACGCGGCATTGGCATCGCGGCGGGCGCCGATCTTGGTGACGATGGTGAGATCGTCGGGATATGGCCCCAGTGCTTCACGGATGAGCTGATTGGTGACGTGCGGGCCGTAAAAGTCGCTGGTGTCGATGTGGTTCACACCAAGCGCAACGGCTTCGCGCAGCACGGCCAGTGCTGCGTCGTGATCCCTCGGCGGGCCGAATACGCCGGGCCCTGCGAGCTGCATGGCGCCGTAGCCGAGCCGCTTCACGGTGCGGTCGCCCAGAGTGAATGTGCCTGACTTGTCGATGCTGGACATGATTTATCTCCGTTCAAGATAAGGCTGAGATAGGCGCTATCCGATCTCACGATAATTGGGCACACTCCGCACGGGCTGTACGGAATATCGAACAATGAAGATGGATCTTGGAGATCTGAACGCCTTCGTGGCCGTGGCGCGGGCCAAGGGTTTTCGCGATGGTGCCCGCGCCAGCGGCGGCAGTGCGTCGGGCTTGAGCGAGGCGGTGCGCCGCCTCGAGACGCAGCTCGGTGTCCGGCTGCTCAACCGGACGACGCGCAGCGTCGTTCTGACCGAAGCCGGCGAAGGCTTGCTGGCGCGGCTCGGTCCGGCCTTGACGGAGGTAGAGGCGGCGCTGGATGTGGTGAACGGCTTTCGCGATAGACCGGCGGGTTCGTTGCGTCTCAACGTGCCGGTCAGCGCAGCGCGGCTGGTGTTGCCCAGCATTGTTCCCCGCTTCCTCGCCGCCTATCCCGGTATCCGGTTGGAGGTGATCGCCGAGGAGAGCTTTGTCGACGTGGTGGCGGCAGGATGCGACGCCGGCATCCGCTATGACGAACGGCTGGAGCAGGACATGATCGCTGTGCCGATCGGACCGCGCGTACAGCGCTTCGCCGCCGCCGCCAGCCCTGCCTACCTCGATCGCCATGGCCGTCCCGAACACCCGCGCGATCTGCTCCGCCATGCTTGCCTGCGCGGCCGCTTCGCCGGCCGCACGGTACCGCCATGGGAATTCGAACGCGATGGCGAGGTGGTGCTGGTCGACCCAACCGGGCCGCTCCTCGTGACCTTGGGTGGGGCGGCTGATCTCATCGTCGATGCCGCCATCGCCGGCACCGGCATCGTCTGCCTGTTCGAGGATTGGCTTCGCCCCTACTTCGAGAGCGGTGCGCTCGAACCCGTCATCGAACCGTGGTGGCAGAGCTTCTCCGGGCCATTTCTCTACTATCCCGGCCACCGCCTGGTGCCGGCTCCACTGCGTGCGTTCATCGACTTCATCAAGGTATCGGCTGATCGGTCTTGAATTTGAGTCAGGTTAGCCAAAAGAAAAGGCCGCCCGGAGGCGGCCTTTTCGAATGTATGAAGCTGCGTAGCGCTTAGCGCTTCGAGAACTGGAACGAGCGGCGGGCCTTCGCCTTGCCGTACTTCTTGCGCTCGACGACGCGGCTGTCGCGGGTCAGGAAGCCGCCCTTCTTGAGCACGGCGCGCAGCGCCGGCTCGTAGTAGGTCAGCGCCTTGGAGATACCGTGGCGTACGGCACCTGCCTGGCCGGAAAGGCCGCCGCCGATAACCGTGGCGACGATGTCGTACTGGCCGGCGCGGTTGGCGGCGATGATCGGCTGGTTGAGGATCATCTGCAGGACCGGGCGCGCGAAATATTCGGCGAACACCTTGTCGTTGACGACGATCTTGCCGGAGCCGGGCTTCACCCAGACACGCGCAATGGCGTTCTTGCGCTTGCCGGTAGCATAGGCGCGGCCCGACTTGTCGAGCTTCTGGACATGGACGGGTGCAGCCGGCTGCGTGTTGGTGTTGCCGGTGGCAGTTCCGAGTTCTGCGAGCGAGGAAAGCTCAGCCATTTTACGAAACCTTCTTGTTCTTGGCGTTCAGCTTGGCCACGTCGAGCGTGACGGGCTGCTGGGCGACATGCGGATGTTCCGTGCCTGAATAGACGCGGAGATTCTTCATCTGGCGACGGCCGAGCGGGCCACGCGGGATCATGCGTTCGACGGCCTTTTCGACGACACGCTCGGGGAAACGGCCCTCGAGCAGCTGGCGCGCGGTGCGCTCCTTGATGCCGCCGGGGTGGCCGGTGTGCCAGTAATAGACCTTGTCGGTGAACTTCTTGCCGGTGAACACCACCTTGTCGGCATTGATGACGATGACGTTGTCGCCGTCGTCGACATGCGGGGTGAAGGTGGGCTTGTGTTTGCCGCGAAGATGATTGGCGATGACAGTGGCGAGACGGCCGACGACGAGACCCTCGGCGTCGATCAGCACCCACTTCTTCACCACATCCGCAGGCTTCTGCGAAAAGGTTGTCATGGATTTGTTGCTTTCGGTTCGGACCTTCCCCCACTCACGAACGAAAAGGGAAGGCGTTTCTTGTTGCTTGGATTGACGCAGGGCGCTCGCCCGCTGCCAATAACAAAACGGCGGCCTTTGGTGGGCCGCTGTTCCGTGAGGGCTTATAGGCGAGGGGAATTAGCCAGTCAAGTTGCATTTCTGGCCGCCTTAGAAGGATTATATTGCTAAATCAAAAGGTTAGGAGTGAGGTATTATTATACCGCACTTTAATCCGGCAATTTGACTAGCGCCGTCCCGGAATAATCGCAGCCAGCAGCAGTTTGATGCCGACAGCGATCATGATCGCGCCAGCCAGGCGTTCTTGCCAGACAAGAAAACCGGCGTTGCGTGCCAGCCAGCGGCCGACCGCGCCTGAGGCCAAGGCTACAGCTCCCAGAATCAAAAGGCCCGTAGCCTTCATCGTGGCCCCGAGCACGATAAATTGCATCGCCGGCGATCCTGTGGAGGAATGAACGAACTGCGGCAGTACTGCGAGCATGAAGACCAGTGCGGTGGGGTTGGTCAGGTTGCAGACCATGCCTTGCCGAAAGGCACCTGCCAAACCTCCCTCATTGGCTGTGACGATGCTGGTTGTTTCCGCTCCCTTGCGCATGAGCAAGAACTTCGTCCCGATTGCGATCAAGTACGCTGCTCCGAGCAGTTGCAGCAGGCCATACGCGACAGGCGAGGACGTGACCAGCGATGCAAGTCCCATTGCCAGCAGTGGAATCTGGATCACGCCTGCGAAAACGCACCCGGTCGCAGTCGCCAGTGCTGCCCGCCAACCCTGTCCGATACCGCGGCTGATCACCAGAAGCATGTCCGGCCCCGGACCGGACAGTTGGTAGCCAAGCACGGCGACCAGGAATGCCAGATAGGTGGGAAGTTCGGGCATGTTTTTGCGGACCTGATTGGACCTGCGAACGTGTTGTCCGACATTTCGTTCCGTTGGAACGAGGGGAAACACGTATCCGTCCTGCAAATCAGGCCTGCGATTGGAAGCTCTTCTTCGGCGGGATCGAATAAGTTCCCGTCGCGTGCGCTACCGTGTGTCCGTCCGGTCCGGCGACAATGTCGATATCGAACACCATCAGGCTCTTGCCCAGCTTCAGGATGCGGCAATGGCCATGGATCGGGCCGGCCTCGGCTTTGCGGACGAAATTGATACTGAGATTGGTGGTGACCGAAAGCGCATCCGGCCCGGCATGTGAAAGCACGCAGACATAGCCGCCTATATCGGCCAGTGTGAACAGCGATGGGCCCGACACCGTTCCGCCAGGGCGTAGATGCCGCTCGTCGGCATTCAGGCGAACCGTGCAGCCGCCCGGGAACACGTCGATCGCCTCGTAGAAGGTGAACTGGTCGTTGAGCTGCGGGTAGACGGTCTCCATCAGCGCGTTGACTTGCGCTGCGGTCAGCACAGGCTTGAGATTCTTGTGGGCAGGCATAAGCGGTTTCCTGTATGTGGCGCCGGCATGGCCGGCGGTTTTCAAGGCGAGGGCGCTTGGCCGAGGCTGCGCCGCCGAGAAAACACGTCCCAAGGCTGTTCTTCAATCGGCAGCGTGCTAGTTCTTTTGTTCCATGGCCGGCGAATCCGATGCCGCTGGCCGATGAAGAGGTTGGAGACCATGGCCGAAATCGTCGCCATCAAGCCGGCTGTTGCCGAAGGTCCTGTTATCGCGAGACTGGACGAGGGCATCCTGCGCCTGACGCTCGCCAATCCGCCGGCCAATGCCCTGTCGCTGGCGGTCATGGCGGCGCTGACGGCGGAACTCGACCGCGCGAAATCAGACAGATCCGTCCGCGTCATCATTCTGGCCGCGGCCGGAAAGGTGTTCTGCGCTGGGCACGACCTTAAGGAAATGACTGCGCGCCGCACTGATGCCGATCGTGGCAAGGCATTCTTCGAGGAGACGTTTTCCGCTTGCGCGGCACTGATGCAGGCGATCGTGCGCCATCCCAGGCCGGTGATTGCCGAGGTCGACGGTCTGGCAACGGCGGCTGGGGCGCAACTGGTGGCGAGCTGCGATCTCGCCATCGCCTCGCATGAGGCGACCTTCTGCACGCCGGGTGTCAATATCGGCCTGTTCTGCTCGACGCCGATGGTGGCGCTGTCGCGCAATGTCTCGCGCAAGCACGCGATGGAAATGCTTTTGACCGGCGAGACCATCGATGCAGCGACGGCCAAGGAATTCGGTCTCATCAATCGCGTGGTGCCGCGCGAATATCTGAATCAGATTGTCACCAAATATGCGCAAACCATTGCTGCCAAATCGTCTTTGGTGGTCAAGACGGGCAAGGAAGCCTTCTACGCGCAGGCCGAGATGGGGCTGGCCGAGGCCTATGCCTACACCGGCCGCGTCATGGTCGACAACATGCTGGCGCGCGGCGCGGAAGAAGGCATCGGCGCGTTCATCGGCAAGCGCAAGCCCGAATGGACGGACGACTAGATATGGAACCCCGCATCTCCATCGTCACCATCGCCGTCGACGATCTCGAGCGCGCCACGCGCTTCTACGAGGCGATGGGCCTGACCCGCCATGCCGGCATCACCGACGGCGTCGCCTTCTTCCAGATGGGTGGCGTCATTCTCGGCCTGTTCCCGCGCGCAAGCGCCGAAGAGGATTCGGGCATCACCTTTGGCACGGCGCCGTCGGCGATCTACCTCGCCTACAACACCCGCTCCGATATGGAAGTCGACGACGTGCTTGCCATGGCCGAAAAGGCCGGCGGTCGTATCGTCAAGCCGGCCGGCCGCGCCTTCTGGGGCGGGTGGTATGGATATTTCGCCGATACGGAAGGGCATGTCTGGGAAGTGGCGCACAATCCGGCTTTTCCGATTGCGGAAGACGGCAGCATCTCGCTGCCGGGCTGACCGCGTTTTCTCCGGTGGCGTATCGCAAGCAACTGACGCGGCTGAAAGCGCCTTATCTCAAGCGCATCCTGATTGAGCCGAGCCGTGTCGCAGATTGGGAAAAATATCCCTGGAATCTGCCGATCTTCCGCAGCCACGATTTCGAACTCGAATTCACCACGCCGATCACCATCATCGTCGGCGAGAACGGCACCGGCAAATCGACGCTGCTCGAGGCGATCGGCGCGCTGGCCGGATACGATGAGGCCGGCGGCGGCAAGGGCTACATGCCCATCGACCACTCCCGCGCCATCGACAAGAGCGGCGCAGCTCTCGCCGCCACGCTGCGCGGCCATTGGCTGCCGAAAGTCACCGCCGGCTGGTTCTTTCGCGCCGAATCTTTCTACTCCGTGGCGCGCTACCTCGACCAGGCGGCGCTGGATGCGGGTGAAGCGCCGCCCGATTTCCTGTCCTGGTCGCATGGCGAGGGCTTCATCCGCTTCTTCGAGGAGCGCTGCCGCAGGCAAGGCATCTACATCCTCGACGAACCGGAAAGCGCTTTGTCGCCGACGCGTCAGATCGAGCTTTTAAAGGTGCTGCGGCGGATGGATCTATCAGGCACGGCGCAAGTGATCATGGCGACGCATTCGCCGCTGCTGATGGCGTGTCCCGGCGCGCGGCTGTTCCGCATCAGCCGGTTCGGCCTCGACCCGACCGATTTCCATGATACCGATCATTTCCGCATGATGCGCAGTTTTTGCAACGATCCGGATGGTTTTCTCGCCGAAGCTCTGTATGAGGACGAGGCATGAACCACGACGCCTACGACAATGCCTATATCGCCGGCATCCTCAATTCGGTGAAGACCATCGCCATGGTCGGCGCGTCGCCAAACGACGTGCGGCCGAGCTATTTCGTGCTGAAATATCTGCTCGCCAAGGGTTTTTCGGTGCTCCCGATCAATCCGGGCCATGCCGGCAAGGAAATCCTCGGCCGAACAGTCTATGCTAGGCTTGCCGATCTCCCCGAGCCCGTCGACATGGTCGACATCTTTCGCGCTTCCGCCGCAGTGCCGGGCGTTGTCGACGAGGTCTTGCAGCTCGATCCCTTGCCGAAAGTCATCTGGATGCAGCTTGGCGTGCGCCACGACGAGGCGGCCGCGCGCGCCGAGGCCGCAGGCATCAAGGTGGTGATGAACCGCTGTCCCAAGATCGAATATGGCAAGCTGTCGGGGGAGATCGGCTGGACCGGCGTCAACTCCGGGGTCTTGTCGTCGAAGAAGCCGATCATGCGGTCGGGGTTCCAGAGCTTCGGCGTTCGCCAGAAGTAGAAAGAAAATTCCCTGGGCTGGTGAATTTTCTCGCGCCTGGGTCATAGATCGCGAGCCGAAGGGCATTTTCTTCTTTGCATTCACGACTGGGCTTCGCCAAGAATGCCCGACGATTTCTGAAAGTTTCAAAAGGGAGGTTTTCGATGACCCGTACGCCCGGTTTCAATACGCTCGCTGTCCATGCCGGCGCCAAGCCCGATCCGGCGACGGGGGCGCGGGCGACGCCGATCTACCAGACCACCTCCTATGTCTTCGACGATGCCGACCATGCCGCCTCGCTGTTCGGGCTAAAAGCCTTCGGCAACATCTATACCCGGATCATGAACCCGACCCAGGCGGTGTTGGAAGAGCGCATCGCGGCACTCGAAGGCGGCACAGCAGCGCTGGCCGTCGCGTCTGGCCATGCCGCGCAGGTGCTGGTGTTCCACAATCTGATGCAGCCCGGCGACAATTTCGTCGCCGCGACAAGGCTTTACGGCGGCTCGATCAACCAGTTCGGCCACGCCTTCAAGAATTTCGGCTGGCAGGTGCGCTGGGCCGACACCAACGACGTCTCGACTTTCGAAAGCCAGATCGACGACAAGACCAAGGCGATCTTCATCGAGAGCCTGGCCAATCCGGGCGGCGTCTTCGTCGACATCGAGAAGATCGGCGACATCGCCCGCAAGCACGGCCTGCCGCTGATCGTCGACAACACGCTGGCCTCGCCCTATCTGGTGCGGCCGATCGAGCACGGCGCCGACATTGTCGTGCATTCGCTGACCAAGTTCATCGGCGGCCACGGCAATTCGATCGGCGGCGCTATTATCGACGGCGGCACCTTCGACTGGTCGAAATCAGGCAAATATCCGATGCTGTCGGAGCCGCGCCCCGAATATGGCGGTCTCGTCCTGCACGAGACCTTCGGCAATTTCGCTTTCGCCATTGCCGCGCGCGTGCTTGGCCTGCGCGATATCGGCCCGGCGATCTCGCCCTTCAATGCATTCCTCATCCTGACCGGCCTGGAAACCTTGCCGCTCAGGATGCAGCGCCACTGCGACAATGCGGTCACTGTCGCCGGCTGGTTGTCCAACCACCCCAAGGTCGCCTGGGTATCCTATCCCGGCCTGCCCAGCGACAAGAACAATGCGCTGCAGAAGAAATACTCGCCGCTTGGCGCCGGCGCCGTGTTTACCTTCGGCCTGAAGGGCGGCTATGCCGCGGGCATCAAATTCGTTGAAGCGCTCGAACTGTTCTCGCACCTCGCCAATGTCGGCGACACCAAGTCGCTGGTCATCCACCCGGCATCGACCACGCACCGCCAGTTGTCCGACGAGCAGAAGGTCGTGGCCGGGGCGGGACCCGACACGGTCCGGCTCTCGGTCGGCATCGAGGATGTCGAAGACATCATCGCCGATCTGGAACAGGCCCTGGCCAAGGTCTGAATGACCATGGCCGCGCCGAAATTTCTGTCCGTCGATATCGAGAGCGTCGAACCGGAACTTGGCGCGCCGGCGCCGGATCGTCTGATCTCCGGCGATCCGAAGTTCCGCACCTGGAACGTCGAGGAACGCGATGGCGGGCTCTATGCCGGCATCTGGGAGGCGACGCCGGGCAGATGGCGCATTGAGTATGACGAATGGGAGTTCTGCCACATCCTGTCCGGCGTCTCCGTGATATCAGAAGAAGGCGGCGAGGCGCGCACCGTCAAAGCCGGCGACAGTTTCGTGCTCAGGCCGGGCTTCAGGGGAAGTTGGGAAGTGCTTGAAACGACTCGCAAGGAGTATGTGATCAAGCTTTGATCACTTGCATGGCGCTTCACAAAAGCCGATCGACATCACTGTCGGAAAATCCGTATCCAGCCATCATGTTCCGGTGCCAGGGAGTTCCCAGCAAATCGTCCAGGTATGAATCGATGCGCTGGCGCAGGATCGGATTGTGTTTGGCGAGAGCGAAAGCGCCGGCGGCCGGCTGTTTTTCGGCTGCCGGAACGTCGATGACCTCGAGCTGCGCATCGGGCCGTCTGGTCAGGTAGCCTCGGTGCGCCATGGCGACACTTGCATAGGCGCGAACTGCACCGGCCGCGACCGCGTCTGCCGCGCCTGCTTGCGTGGCGAATATCCTTATCCGCTCCGGCGGAACGCCGTTTTGCAAGGCTGTTTGATGTTGGATCTGGCCCGATATGACGGCGATCAGCGCTGTCTCATCTCCGGCGATGGATCGATAGCCCTTGAGCCCGCGCGGATTCGCAACCAGCAGCCCGTCCTGCAACACCCAGATCGGTCGCGTGAAGTCGACGGATTTCTTGCGTTCGTCCGAAATGAACAGACCGGTGGTCATGTCCCACTCGCCTTTGGCCAGTCCGGGAAGCAGTTTGGCGAACTCGGTCTCGATGGGCGAAAAGACCTCTAGCCCCAACGCTTCGCAGACCTTCCGCGCGAGCCTGACGTCGCAGCCAGAGACATCTCCGGAAGCGTCGGTGAAGCAGAAAGGAGGCTCCTGCAAAAAAGCGAATTTCATCTTTCCGGTCATGCGATCCCAGCCTTGGCCTGCTGTTTTCAAAAGTGCGCGACGAGCTTTTCCAGCCCGTGGAAATGATAGGTGTCGCGGAAGCGCGGCTGTTGGGCAAGATAGAGCCGCGGTAGCCGGTCGAACAGGGTTTTCAGCGACACCTGCAATTCGAGCCGGGCGAGCGGCGCGCCGATGCAGAAATGGATGCCGGCGCCGAACGAGACGTTCTTTTGATCCGTGCGTTCGGATTTGAAGGCGAGGGGCTCGGCAAAAGCAAGCGGATCGTGATTGGCCATGCCGAGCAACAGGCCGATCGTCTCGCCCGGCCGCACGAGAATATCTGGAGCGACCTCGATCTCCTGATAGGCGTAGCGGGTGAACATGTGCAGCGGCGCGTCGAAACGCAGGCATTCCTCGACCGTGGCTGCGGTCGCTTCCGGCGAAGTGAAGAAGCGGCGTGGGTCACCGCCTTGCGCAAGGATCGAGCGCACCGCGTTGCCTGTCTGGTGAACGGTCGCCTCGTGCCCGGCGTTGAGCAGCAGGATAGCCGAGGACACCAGCTCGTCCTCGGAGAGTTTTTGGCCATCGTCCTGCGCCGAGATCAGCAGCGACAACAGATCGTCGCCAGGGGTTTTGCGGCGCTCGGCGACATAGCCGCGTAGAAAATCCGAAAAATCCCGCGCGGCGCGATTGGCAGTCTCTTCCGTTTCGCGTGTGCGGCCATGCATGTACATGGCGACCATCTGATGCGACCAGTCGAGCAGCTGCGGCCCCATCTCGACAGGCACGCCGAGCATCTCGGCAATGATGGTGATCGGCAACGGCGACGCGAAGGCCGGCAGCAGGTCGACCTGGTCCGGTTCGAAACGGTCGATCAGCTCGTTGGCAAGCGCCTCGACACGCGGCCTGAGACGCTCGACCTGACGCGAGACGAAGGCGCGGTTGACCAGCGTTCTGAGCCTGGTGTGCACGGGCGGTTCCAGTTCCAGCATCGAATTGGCCTCGATGCCGTCGAATGCGCTGAGATGCGTGCGGTCCTGGTCGATCCTGCTTCTATCGGGGATGCCGGCCGGGTTCTGACGACCGAAGCGGCGGTCACGCAGCAGCCGGTTGACGTCGTCAAAGCCGCCGAAGCACCAAAAACCGAACTCCTCCCAGAAGAAGGCGTTCGTTTCGCGATGGATGAAGGCATAGGCCTCGTAAGGGTTTTGGAAAAAAGCCGCCTCATGTGGATCGAGCCGCAGCTGGCGGGTGGAGGGATCGAAGGCAAGATACTCTGGCGTCAATTTGGTCATGGCAGACAATTAACGCGGCTTGCCAGCTTGGTGCCAGTCCGTATGTTGGCGCGCGACAGCCCAATGAGTTGAGCCAGCCGGCGCGGCTGCGGAAAGACTGACTTGATGAATGTGATCGTGGTTGGCGCAGGCATTGCAGGGCTTTCGACGGCGTGGTCGCTGGTCAAGGCCGGGTACCGGGTCTCGATCGTCGAACAGGGATCGATTCCCAACCCGCTTGCCGCCTCAGGCGATCATCACCGCATCATCCGCCGCGCTTATGGTGCAGCGGCGGGCTATGGCCGCCTGATCACCGAAGCTTATGAAGCCTGGGACGAAATGTGGGCCGATCTTGGCGAAAACCATCTCGATCCGCGCGGCTTCATCTGCATTTCGCGCGACGAGGGTGATGACGCCGAGCAGATGCGCGACGGGCTGGTGGCCGGCGGTTTTCCCTTCGAGATGATCGAGCCGGTCGAAGCCGTTGCGCGCTGGCCGTTCCTCGAGAGCGGAAGTTTTCGCTACGCTTTCTTCTCGCCGGAGGGCGGTGCGCTGCATTGCCGCAAGATCGCGGCGGGGCTCGCCAAATGGTTGCGGGCCAACGGCGCCAATGTCTACGAAAACAGCAAGGTGACGAAGATCGATGCCGAGGCCGGTCACATCGTGCTTGCAAGCGGCGAGACGATGCAGGCCGACCGCATCGTCGTCACATCGGGTGCCTGGGTGCTGAAACTGTTTCCGGAACTGGACGGCGAACTGAAAACCTGGCGCAACGCGCTCGCCTACGTCGAACCGCCGGCCGATTTGAAAGCGGCGTGGCAGGCTGCCCCGGTCATCCTCGATGTCGGCGGTGCTGTCGACGGCTATGTTATCCCACCGTCAGGCGGCGCCGGCATGAAGTTCGGTTCCGGCCTGCACAAGGTGCCAACCAGCGACGCCGACTGGAACCGTGAGCCGGTGCCGGGCGAGGGCGAAGCGATCCGCAATCTGTTCTCGCCGCCGATCGCCCGCATCGAGGAGTATGGGGTGACCGAGGTGGTGACCTGCGCCTACACCTTCACCGCCGACAAGAAATTCCTGGCGCATGAAAAGGGCAAATGCCTTGTTGTCTCGGCCTGCTCCGGCCATGGTTACAAATTCGGCGCAGCGGTCGGCAGGCGCGTAGCGGCGGCCGTCGGCCATGGCGACGTCGCCGGCCTGAAGAAATGGCTGAGGGCCGAAGTAGCCTGAGCTAATACCTGCAGTGCTTTGGGATATGCACCCGCCGCCAACTGGTCGAGCCGTCCTGCACCATCACGCGGCGCGCCACCTTCTGGTATGATGGCGCGATCTCAGTGATGCGCCGCCGCTCCGGTCGCACCAGCACCTCTCGGGCAACGCTCTCATATTCGGCTGGGAGGACAACCCGTCGGGTGCGCTCGGGTTCAACGACGACTGTTTCGGCGACGCGCGCGTAGCGGGCCTTGCGCCAGACCTTGCACAGCACCTTGCGGCCGTGGATGACGCGCCATTCCCACGCATAGCCGCCGTCATCGATCTTGACCTTGTGGTAGACGGTGCGGGTGATAGCTGGCACGACCTCGTACGTAACGCGGGGCGGTGCGATCTGCTCGACGCGCTCAACCGTGCCATAAATCGGCGGGTCGTAGTCGACCACCTGGCCGCCGGGGCTGACCAGCACGTTTTCATAGACGGTTTCGTAGACGGCCGGCCTGTTGACCTGCTGGTAGCATTCGAGCGCGCGTCCGCCGGCAGCCGTTTCGGACACCATGCCGAAAACGGCAAGGTTGGCGATGGCCAAGGAAGCAGGTTTCCTGATCATGGCACTCCCCTGTTGAACCTTCAGCAAAGCTCAACGTTGAATTGTAGGGGAAGCCGCATCGCGGGAAAGCAGTTTCGAGATATTTCGTTAAGCGACGCGGTTAAGAAACTGCTACGCGGCCGCGCCGCCTCAAGAGCAGCAGAAGGCTGCTGGCGCAGCTGCGGGCGAATCCTGTGCAGAAAGCTTGATTCGACTTAACCGGATGGCTAGGAGGGGCGGCCTTGCGCTAGGGTGAGCCGACATCCTATTTACAGGATAACGATCCAGAACCGATTCTGCCCGACCTTCTAATCCCCCGGCGCCGGAATCCCATCCTCAATAAGGGATAGTCCATGAAGAACCCCGTCGAAACCTACATGAACCTCGTTCCGATGGTGGTCGAACAGACCAATCGCGGCGAGCGGGCCTATGACATTTTCTCGCGGCTCCTGAAAGAGCGTATCATTTTCATCACGGGTCCGGTCGAGGACGGCATGGCGACGCTGGTCTGCGCGCAGCTCTTGTTCCTCGAAGCGGAGAATCCGAAGAAGGAAATCAACCTCTACATCAATTCCCCCGGTGGCGTCGTCACCTCGGGTATGGCGATCTACGACACCATGCAGTTCATCAAGCCGGCGGTGGCGACGCTGTGCATCGGCCAGGCGGCCTCGATGGGCTCGCTGCTTCTCACCGCAGGCGAGAAGGGCATGCGCTTCGCCACGCCGAACGCCCGCATCATGGTCCACCAGCCTTCCGGTGGCTTCCAGGGCCAGGCTTCCGACATCGAGCGCCACGCTCAGGACATCATCAAGCTGAAGCGTCGTCTCAACGAGGTCTATGTCAAGCACACCGGCAAGAGCTACGACGAGATTGAAAAGACGCTCGACCGTGACCACTTCATGACCGCTGACGAGGCGAAGGATTTCGGCCTCATCGACAAGGTCATTTCGTCGCGCGAGCCGGTCGAAGGTGTTGCCACATAAGCCCGGTGGCAGTTGGATGGCGGGAAAACACAGTTTTGATGCCGCTTGCGGCATTTCGGCCACAATTGGCTGTTCCCTCGACGGGAGCAATTGCCTACGTTAAGCCTATGTTGATTTTCGACGGCTTAGCTTTGTGCGGGGTTGGTGCGAATCATTGCGACGTTTTCTGATATGTGTTTCGTATGGAATGCGTTGCGGGAGCCGGAACACTGGCGGCGGCGAATTCCCGCGATAGATTGAATATGCGCCCTTTCAACCAGACCATCGGCGGGCGGCTATGAAAGGACATGAAAATGAGCAAGGTCGGCAACAACGGCGGTGATTCCAAGAACACGCTCTATTGCTCGTTTTGCGGCAAAAGCCAGCACGAGGTGCGCAAGCTGATCGCCGGCCCGACGGTGTTCATCTGCGACGAATGCGTCGAGCTCTGCATGGACATCATCCGCGAGGAGAACAAGACCTCGATGGTGAAGTCGCGCGAGGGCGTGCCGACCCCGCAGGAGATCCTCAAGGTTCTCGACGACTACGTCATCGGCCAACCCTACGCCAAGCGCGTGCTGTCGGTGGCCGTCCACAACCATTACAAGCGCCTTGCGCATGCCGGCAAGAACAACGACGTCGAGCTGGCGAAGTCCAACATCTTGCTGATCGGCCCGACCGGTTGCGGCAAGACGCTGCTTGCGCAGACGCTGGCCCGCATCATCGACGTTCCCTTCACCATGGCCGATGCGACGACGCTGACCGAGGCCGGTTACGTCGGCGAGGATGTCGAGAACATCATCCTGAAGCTCTTGCAGTCGGCCGACTACAATGTCGAGCGCGCCCAGCGTGGCATCGTCTACATCGACGAGATCGACAAGATCTCGCGCAAGTCGGACAATCCGTCGATCACCCGCGATGTGTCGGGCGAGGGCGTTCAGCAGGCGCTGTTGAAGATCATGGAAGGCACGGTCGCCTCCGTGCCGCCGCAGGGCGGCAGGAAGCATCCGCAGCAGGAGTTCCTGCAGGTCGATACCGCCAACATCCTGTTTATCTGCGGCGGCGCCTTCGCCGGCCTGGACAAGATCATCTCGGATCGCGGCCGCAAGACCTCGATCGGCTTCGGCGCCACTGTCGCTTCGCCCGAGGATCGCCGCACCGGCGACGTTTTCCGCCTGGTCGAGCCTGAGGATCTGTTGAAGTTTGGCCTCATTCCCGAGTTCGTCGGCCGCCTGCCTGTCCTGGCGACGCTGGAGGACCTCGACGAGCCGGCGCTGATCCAGATCCTGACCGAGCCGAAGAACGCGCTGGTCAAGCAGTATCAGCGGCTGTTCGAGATGGAGAATGTCGACCTGACCTTCCATGAGAATGCGCTGTCGGCGATCGCCAAGCGCGCCATAGAGCGCAAGACCGGCGCGCGCGGCCTGCGCTCGATCATGGAAGCGATCCTGCTCGACACGATGTTCGAGCTGCCGGCGCTGGAAGGCGTGCGCGAAGTGGTTATTTCGGAAGAGGTGGTGTCCGGCAACGCCAGACCGCTCTACATCTATTCCGAGCAGAAGGAAAAGAAGGGCAACGTCAGCGCCTGACGTGAGCCGGCAATAGACTTTGTTTTGAAACGGCGCCGCGAGGCGCCGTTTTGCCATTGCGGACGTGCCGACTTGCGATGAACGGATTGTGACAGATTGGATGAACGGTTTCGTGTTGGCCCTTGATCTTTGCCCCCCGTGCCTCCAACTAACTGAGGAAGGCCGGGGTGCCGAATTTCTGTGCTGTAAAACTCCCGTCACAAACGGTGGTAGGCGGAACGATCCTCGGTCGTTAATATGAGATTCGCGGTTGGCCGATTGGCGGTCGCGACATGAAAGGTTGGACAATGGCCAAAATATCCAAGGCTCCCAGCGACGGCGTCTTCGCAGTCCTCCCACTGCGCGACATCGTGGTGTTTCCGCACATGATCGTTCCGCTCTTTGTCGGGCGTGAAAAGTCGATCAAGGCGCTGGAAGAGGTGATGGGTCAGGAAAAGCAGATCCTGCTTGCGACCCAGATGAATGCCGCCGACGACGATCCCGAGTCCGATGCCATCTTCGACATCGGCACGCTCGCCAATGTGCTGCAGTTGCTGAAGCTGCCGGACGGCACCGTCAAGGTGCTGGTCGAAGGCGCCTCGCGCGCGAAAATCGTCTCCTTCACCGACCGTCCCGACTTCCACGAGGCCCGTGCCGCAGCGCTGGTCGAACCGGAGGAGGAAGAGGTCGAGGTCGAGGCGCTGGCCCGTTCGGTCGTCACCGACTTCGAGAACTACGTCAAGCTGAACAAGAAGATCTCGCCCGAAGTGGTGGGTGCCGCCAGCCAGATCGACGACTATTCCAAGCTCGCCGATACGGTTGCCTCGCACCTTGCCATCAAAATCCCCGAGAAGCAGGAGATGCTGGCCACGCTCTCGGTCAAGGAGCGGCTGGAAAAGGCGATGGGCTTCATGGAAGCCGAAATCTCCGTCCTGCAGGTCGAGAAGCGCATCCGTTCGCGCGTCAAGCGCCAGATGGAGAAGACCCAGCGCGAATACTACCTCAACGAGCAGATGAAGGCGATCCAGAAGGAGCTCGGCGAGGGCGAGGACGGCCGCGACGAGGCCGCCGAGATAGAAGCGCGCATCAAGAAGACCAAGCTCTCCAAGGAGGCCCGCGAAAAGGCGGAAGCCGAACTGAAGAAGCTGCGGACCATGTCGCCGATGTCTGCAGAATCGACCGTCGTGCGCAACTATCTTGACTGGATCCTGTCGATACCGTGGGGCAAGAACTCCAAGGTCAAGCACGATCTGGCCTTCGCGCAGAACGTGCTCGATACCGATCATTTCGGCCTCGACAAAGTCAAGGACCGCATCGTCGAGTATCTCGCCGTACAGAGCCGCCAGAAGAAGCTGAAGGGGCCGATCTTGTGCCTCGTCGGACCTCCCGGCGTCGGCAAGACCTCGCTCGGCAAGTCGATCGCCAAGGCGACCGGCCGCGAGTTCATCCGCATGGCGCTGGGCGGCGTGCGTGACGAGGCCGAAATCCGCGGTCACCGGCGCACCTATATCGGCTCGATGCCCGGCAAGGTCATCCAGTCGATGAAGAAGGCGAAGAAGTCCAACCCGCTCTTCCTGCTCGACGAGATCGACAAGATGGGCCAGGATTTCCGCGGCGATCCGTCATCGGCTTTGCTCGAGGTGCTCGATCCCGAGCAGAACTCGACGTTCATGGACCATTACCTCGAGGTTGAATACGACCTGTCGAGCGTGATGTTCGTGACGACGGCGAACACGTTGAACATCCCTGCGCCCTTGATGGACCGCATGGAGATCATCCGCATCGCCGGCTACACCGAAGACGAGAAGATCGAGATCGCCAAGCGCCACCTGATGCCCAAGGTGATCCGCGATCATGCGCTGCAGCCGAAGGAGTTCTCCGTCGGCGAGGATGCGATCCGCGGCATCATCCAGACCTACACTCGTGAAGCGGGCGTCAGGAGCCTGGAGCGCGAGTTGATGAAGCTCGGCCGCAAGGCAGTGACCGAGATCCTGAAGACGAAGAAGAAGACGATCACCATCACGGCGGACAATCTCGCCGATTATCTGGGTGTTCCGCGCTTCCGCTTCGGTCAGGTCGAGGCCGACGATCAGGTCGGTGTCGTCACCGGCCTCGCCTGGACGGAAGTCGGCGGCGAGCTGCTGACGATCGAAGGCGTCATGATGCCCGGCAAGGGCCGCATGACGGTGACCGGCAATCTGCGCGACGTGATGAAGGAATCGATCTCGGCGGCGGCCTCCTACGTCCGCTCACGGGCCATCGATTTCGGCGTCGAGCCGCCGCTGTTCGACAAGCGCGACATCCACGTCCACGTGCCCGAGGGCGCAACGCCCAAGGACGGACCGTCGGCGGGTGTGGCGATGGCGACGGCGATCGTCTCGGTGCTGACCGGCATCCCGGTCAGGGCCGATGTGGCGATGACCGGCGAGATCACGCTGCGCGGCAGGGTGCTGCCGATCGGTGGGCTCAAGGAAAAGCTGCTTGCAGCACTTCGCGGCGGCATCAAGAAGGTGCTGATCCCGGAAGACAACGCCAAGGATCTGGCGGAGATTCCGGACAACGTGAAGAACAATATGGAGATCGTTCCGGTCTCACGGGTCGGCGAAGTCTTGCGCCATGCGCTGGTGCGTATGCCGGAGCCGATCGAGTGGGTCGAGCCGGTCAATGCGCCGGCTGCGGTGGATGCCGGAGACGACGCCAGCAAGTCGCTGGCCCATTAGCTCTTGCTAAAGTTGCAATGCACAAACAGAGAGCCGGGCCTTGAGCCCGGCTTTTTCATGTGAAAAACCCCGGAATTCCGGGCTTTTTTCGATTTTTTTCGCGCTTTTCGACTTGGTTGCGGAAGCGCTTCTTTCTAAAGTCCGTTTCCTGCCGGATGAGTCGTACGTTTCCGGTTTTTCTCATGGAAGGGAATTTTTATGAACAAGAACGAACTGGTGTCCGCTGTCGCCGATGCCGCGAGTATTTCGAAGGGTGACGCGCAGTCGGCGGTGGATGCGGTGTTTTCCGTGATCACCGGCGAACTGAAGAAGGGCGGCGATGTCCGGCTTGTCGGCTTCGGAAATTTCACCGTGTCAAAACGCGCCGCGTCGACCGGCCGCAACCCGCAGACCGGTGCGGAAGTGAAGATTCCGGCGCGCACCGTGCCGAAGTTTTCGGCCGGCAAGGGCCTCAAGGACGCTGTAAACTAAGCGCGCCCTTTTACATTTTCAGAAAATCAGAAAAGCCGGGCATGCCCGGCTTTTCTTTTACGTCCACTTTGGTGGCTTGCCCTGGTTGCGAGATGACCGCGGACGCGGTCTATGCGGTCGGCGCATCCGCGCGCATCAGCCCTTCCTTCTTGAGATCGGCCCAGAGTGCCGACGGCAGCTTCGCGTCGAGCAGCGCGCGGTTGCTTTCGACTTCGCTCGGCCGCTGGCCGCCGGGGATCACCGACACGACCGAGGGGTGCAGTAGCGGAAATTGCAGTGCCGCCTCGATCAGGCGCACGCCGTGGCGTTTGCAGATGGCCTCGATGCGCGTGACGCGGTCGATAATATCCTGCGGCGCCTCGGAATAGTTGTAGTAGGCGCCAGGCTTCGGCCCGGTTGCCAGGATACCGGAATTATACGGCCCGCCGAGAACGATGCCGATGCCGCGCTTCTGGCATAGCGGCAGGAAGGATTGCAGCGCCTCCTGCTCCAGCAGCGTATAGCGCCCGGCAAGCAGGAAAAGGTCGAAGTCGCCACGCTCGGCAAGTGTCTGGGCGACCGGCCATTCGTTGATGCCGCCGCCGAACGCCTTGATGACGCCCTGGTCGCGCAGGGCCAGCAGCCCATAATAGCCCGAGCGCATGAACTCCTCGATGCGCTGGTCGGAAGCCTCCTTGCTGCCATGGGTGAAGATGTCGACGTCATGCACGAATAGGATGTCGATGCGGTCGACACCGAGGCGCTCCAGCGAGGCTTCGAAGGAGCGCATGACGCCATCATAGCTGTAATCGTAGACCTCCCGGCGCGACGGTGTGTCGAAGAACTTGCCGATGCCCGTGCGTTGGTCCGGCGGGCAGGCGCGCATGATGCGGCCGACCTTGCTCGACAGCACATAGTCGTCGCGCTTCTTCGAGCGCAGGAACGGATTGAGCCGCGTTTCCGAGAGGCCGAGCCCGTAGAGCGGCGCGGTGTCGTAGTAGCGGCAGCCGACCCGCCAGGCGGCCTCCAGCGTGGCGTTGGCATCCTCGTCGGAGACGGCGCGATAGAGGTTTCCCAGCGGCGCCGTGCCGAAGCCGAGTTCCGTGAATGCCATGCCGCCATTGCCGATGCGGTCGAAATGCCGTGTCTTCATGTCCCGTTATTTCCTCACCTACGCAATTGCCATGACACTATCACGCCTGCGGCACTTCAAAAGTACTTCGAGCCGTTGGACACGGATTTTCACGGTGATAGCATGAGCAAAAACAAGCTGTTCGGGGAAAACGTGGCCAAAACGTTCAGACAGATTTTTGATGCCGGCCAGCTGGTGGGTCTGCCATGACGAATGCCGGCACAAATCTGTTCGGGACTGCGCTGGACGAGCTTGGCAGCGTGCTGGCACGGGTCGACGAGAGCCGCGTCGACGCTGCTTGCGCCATGCTGGCCGGCGCGAACAAAGTCGTCGTTTATGGCTGCGGCCGCGAGGCGCTGCAGGTCCAGGGCTTTGCCATGCGCCTCTACCATCTCGGCCTGCCTGTGTCGGTGGTCGGCGACATGACGACGCCGCCGCTCGCCGCGGGTGACGTCTTTCTCGTCAGCTCCGGCCCGGGCGAGACCTCGACCGTTCTGACCTTAATGCAGGTCGCCCGCAAAGCCGGTGCGACCGTCCTGCTGCTGACCGCGCAAGACGAGAGCAGCGCCGCGAGACTTGCCGACTTCGCCTTGCTCATTCCGGCACAGACCATGGCCGACGATCAGGATCCGGAAAAGACATCCGTGTTGCCGATGGGCTCGGTCTTCGAAGGCGCGTTGTTCCTCTTGTTCGAGGTGATGGTGCTGAAGCTCAGGACAATCACCGGCATATCACCCGAAGCGATGCGCGCCCGTCACACCAATATGGAATAGATCATGCGTTACGAACTGATGCTGCCGCACCAGATACGCAAGGCCATCGCCGAGAAATGGCCGGTCGTGCTCCCACTCGGCGTGCTCGAATACCATGGCGAGCATATGGCTGTCGGCATGGACACGCTGGCGGTCGTCAAGATGCTCGAGTTGTACGAAAAGGAGGCTGACATCGTCATCCTGCCGCCCTTCTACTATGGCGCGGCGAGCTACGCGGTGGCGCCGCCGGAGGGCAATGGCTCGTTGCAAGTCGGCGGCAATTCGTTGGCGCCGTTCGGCGAAGAACTGTTCTACAGCCTGCTGCGCATCGGCTTTCGCAACATCCACGCCATCATCCACCACCAGACCGAGAATTTTGCCGCCGGGATGCCGACCGATCTCGCCTTCAAGACCGCTGGGCGGCAGGCGATCTTCCGCTTTCTCGAAAAGGAGCGCGGCGAGGGCTGGTGGGGATCGCAGGCGATGGCCGACTACTATGCCGGGCATGCCGCGGGTGAAAATTTCTTCAACTGGGTGCAGGTGCATCCGCTGATGCCGACCACGATGAACGGCCAGTACCCTTTCGATCATGCCGGCATCGGCGAGACGTCGCTGATGCTGGCGCTATGCCCGGAGGCAGTCGACGCCGGCCACTTCGCCGATAACAAGAGCTGGTATACGGCGAGCGCGCCAGAAGCCTCGGCGGAACTCGGGCAAAAGGGCGTCGCGATGATCCTTGATCATTTGCGTGTGACGCTTTCGGCCTAAAGCGGCTCTCCCTTCTCCCCTTGTGGGGGAAGGTGGCCGAGCGAAGCTCGGTCGGATGAGGGGTGTTCCAGCTTGACACCGATGGTGCTCCGTCCAGCACCCCTCAACCGTCTTGGCGCTACGCGCCAATCCACCTTCTCCCACAAGGGGAGAAGGCAAGAGGGCGCCGCTACTTCACCGCGCCCGCGGTCATGCCCATGATCAGATAGCGCTCGAGCGCGATGCCGATGACGGCAAGCGGCGTGATCGCGGCGGTGGCCAGCGCCGCCATCGACCACCAGTTGATGCCTTGCGAGCCGGTCTGGCTCGCCACCATGACGGGAATGGTCTTGGCATCTGTCGAGGTCAGCAGGGCGGCGAAGAAATACTCGTTCCAGCACAGCACCATTGCCAGGATGAAGGCGGCGACCATGCCCGGCAGCGCGATCGGCATGACAATGCGGAAGAAGGCGCCCCAGATCGACAGGCCGTCGACGAGGGCTGCTTCCTCCAACTCAACAGGGATCGAATTGAACTGGTCGCGCATGATCCAGATGACGATCGGCAGCACCATCAGCGTGTAAAGCAGGATCAGCCCGATGCGCGTGTCGAGCATGCCGACTTCGCGGTACAGCACGAGAAAGGGCAAAGCGAGCACGACCGGCGGCAGGATCAGCTGCGACAGGAAGAAGAAGGAGATGTCCTCATTCTTGAACCAGGCGAAGTGATAGCGGTAGCGGGTGAGGCCGTAGGCGGCGAGGCTGCCGATGACAATGGCGAGGCTCGACGCGCCGACCGAGGTGATGACCGAATTCATGAAGCGCTTGATGAACTCGTCGCGCACCGTCGACGTCCGGAAGATCGAGTCCGGCGACAGGCCGAGCGAGCGCCAGCCCTTCCAGTCCGGCCGGAAGTCGACGAACGGGATGAGATGGCCCTGGGTGACGTCGACTGCGGTTTTGAACGAGGTGGTTATCGTCCAGTAGATCGGGAACAGGCAGATGAAGGCCCAGAACACCAGCGCGCCATAGATGAAGACGCGGTTGGCGAAAAAGCTCGCCGGCGAGCGGATTTCGGAAGCGGCATAGTCGGTGGTCTGAACGCTCATATTGCCGCCCCAATCAATTGACGTTGCGCACGAAGCGGTTGGCGAATTTCAACAGCCATGTCACGAACACGATGATGATGATGAGGTAGGCCATTGCCAGCATGGTGCCGTAGCCGACATTCGAGCGGTCGCGATACTCGCGATAGATGAAGCTCGACACGGAATCGGTCGCGCCACCCGGGCCGCCCGAGGTGACGGTGATGATGATGTCGGCAAGCTTCAGCTTGAAGATGATGCGCAGGATGATCGCCGTTACCGACACCGGCAGCATCAGCGGGAAGGTGACCTGCCAGAAGGTCTGCCAGGCATTGGCGCCGTCTACCCTGGCCGCCTCCAGCACCTCGCGTGACATCGCCTGGAGGCCGGCGAGCAGCATGATCATCATGAACGGGATGAAGGTCCAGGCATCCAGCACCATGATCGAGATGCGGGCGGTGATCGGATTGGAGAAGAAGGCGGGATTTTCCCAGCCGAGCTGGCGCGCCAGTGCCGCGGCCGGCCCGAACCGGTACTCCATCAGCGATTTGCCGATCATCCACGATACTGCGACCGGCGACAGCATCAACGGCATGAGGAAAACGACGCGGAAGAATTTGCGCGCCCGGATCTGTGCGTTGAGGAGCAGTGCGAGGCCAAACGCGATGACGTACTCGACCAGCACCGCGAGCACATAGAGCACCATGTTGAACAGCGCGTTGCGGTAGTAGGGATCGGCCAGCATCTGCCAGAAATTGTCGAGCCCGTTGAACTTCCGGCCACTGAAGGAACTGAGGTTCCAGTCGGTCAGCGCGATGTAGAAACCGAACAGCGTCGGGAAGATCACCATGGCGATGGTGAACAGCAGCGCCGGCAAAAGGAACAGCGCGCGCTGGCCGTCTTCGCCGCGCGTCAGCACCTGGCCGATGCCGAGCGCAACACCCCACAGCACATAGGCATAGACCACCGGCCGCCAGGTCTCGAACCCGATAGTGTCGACCTCGGTCTTGTAGAGGATCTGAACTGCGATCACCGCCAGAAGGCCGAGCGTCGCAGCGGCCATCAAGGCCCGGCCGAGCCGCTTGCGGCCCGGTGATATCAGATCGGATGGAGCGGCGTTTGCCGGCCACGCATTGGTGGGCAAGGTCTGGTCAGCCACGCGTCTGGTCCGTTCACTGAAGGCTTTTGACCGGCTGGCCGGTCAAGCTGCGGTCCGGCGGCCTCGCACCGCCGGACCGCGGTTCACCACAGTCTCAGCCTACATGCCGAGCGAGGCCTTGTAGAGCTTGATCTGATTTTCGCGGCCGATCTGGTCGGTCAGCTTCTCCCAGGCGGCTGCGATCGCATCGGCGCCTTCCTGCGCCTTCATCTTTCCGGCAAACGTGTTGGCCAGAATGTCCTCGGCGGCGCTGTAATACTGGAAGATGCCGGGGATGCGCGGTTCGATCGCGGCGTTCGGATGATTGTAGCTGTCGGCTTCCGACTTCAGATACGAAGTGATGAACGCCTCGTCGTAACCGGCCGCTACCCATTCCGGAATGTCGAAATGCGAATTGCGGTAGGGTTGGAAGCCGGACGGGTACATGGCTGTCCAGATCGACAGATCCTTGCCGCCGAGATGGGCAGCGGCCGACCATGCCGCCTTTTTCTTCTTTTCGTCGCTGTCGACCCGGGCCATGACATAGACGCCCCAGCCGAGATAGGCGCAGTTCGGCGCATAATTCGGTCCGCTGGCGAGCTTATCCCATTGGCCGGTCTTGGAATTGTAGACGTCGTCCGAGCCAGGCAGGATCGAGAAGCCGGTGACGTCGCCGACGACAGAGGAGTCGTTTGTCTTGACGTTTGAGCCGACATCGCCCCACCAGGTGACCATCGAACCGGTGCCGGCCAGGAACTGCTGGAAGGCGGTGGTGTTCGGGTCGGCGTTGATCTGGTCGGCAGGCTCGGAAGGCAGCGCGTCGATGACGTCCTGGATCGCCCGCACCCAGGCTGGATTGTTGATGCGCGGCTTCATCGTGTCGGCATCGAACAGCCAGGCCTTGTCGTCGGGATGTTTGGCATAGGCGGTGGCACGGCTGCCGAGGAAGTAGAAGCCGAAGCCGCCCCAGGCCTTGGGCGCGTCGAGATAGCCGAAGACGTCCTGGCCCTGGAACTGCTTGCCCTTGAGGAATTTGGTCACGGCCTGCACCTGCTGCCAGGTCTTCGGCACGCCCCATTCACCGCCGCCGCCGCCGTCCTTCCACGCCTTGGCAAGGTCGGCATCGGCGAACACGTCGGTGCGGTAATTGAAGTTGTGCGCGTCGCCGTCGACGGTCACGCGGTACTGCTTGCCGTCCCAGGTGCCGACCGGTGGCTGCAGATAGGCGACGACGTCCTTCATGTCGATCTGGTCTTTGACCCAGTCCGGCATTTCGGAGGTCAGGCCCTTGCCGCACACGTCGCCTTCGAACGGCGCACCCATCTCGATGATGTCGAAATCGACGGTGCCGGTGGCGATCGACTGCTGCAGGCGGGCGTTGTAGTCCGCCTGCGCCAGGTCGATCCAGTTGATCTTGGCGCCGGTGTAGGTCTCCCACGGCTTCAGGAAGCCGCGAAACAGCACATTGTGCAGGTTCTGGTTGTTGAGCCCCATGAAGGTGAGCTGGACGCCGGCGAATTCGCCTTCCTTGACGTTGGCTTTGGTCGCCTCCAGGCAAAGCTCGCCGACTTGCTGGAAGTCGGCATCGGTCGGCTGGCCCTTGCCGACGCCGGGAATCTGGAGGATCTGCGCGCGCAGTTCGCTTGCGGCGGAAGCCGGGCGCGTCAGCGCGCCAAGCCCGGCGCCGGATGCCGCGGCGATCGCGGCCATGCTGGCCGCGCCCTTGAGCACATCGCGGCGAGTGGCTCCCGCGCGCATAAACTGGTTGTAAAGGCTGACTTTCATTTCGTTCCTCCCAGAATCTCAAATGACGATTGTTTTCGGATGCCCGGAGCGCTGGACGTGTTCCCCAACGACAGCGACTCCCAGGATTAGTGGCCCAAGTTCCCTCCCGCGACGCTTCGATTTCCGTGGTCCGGATTGGCGTTTCGGCGCGCCGGAACAGGGGCATAGCACGAGCCCTTTCACTATTCTCGCAACCACGGGCCGTGTCAACGAGGGTAGAGTTTTTTATCGATAAAAGACTGACTTGCCCTCGCCGTTTGCGTTGTTTAGCTTCACCGCAACGAAAGGGGGGCCGATGGCTCAAGTCGCAATCAGCAATGTGGCCAAGGCGTTCGGAACCGTCAAGGTCCTGCACGATGTCAGCGTCGACATAGCTGATGGGCAGTTCGTGGTGCTGGTCGGCCCTTCGGGGTGCGGCAAGTCCACGCTGCTCAGGATGGTGGCGGGCCTGGAGACCGTTTCCGGTGGGACGATTGCCATCGGCGAGCGTGTCGTCAACCATCTGCCGCCGGCCAAGCGCGACATCGCCATGGTGTTCCAGAATTACGCGCTCTACCCCCACAAGACGGTCGAGCAGAACATGGCCTTTGCGCTCAAACTGCGGAAGACCGATCCGGCCGTGGTTGCCGAGCGGGTCAAGCGCGCCGCCGATATCCTCGACCTCAATCCCTACCTCAAGCGCTATCCGCGCCAGCTCTCGGGCGGGCAGCGCCAGCGTGTCGCCATGGGCCGGGCCATCGTGCGCAACCCGCAGGTGTTCCTGTTCGACGAGCCGCTCTCCAATCTTGACGCGAAGCTGCGCGTGCAGATGCGCACCGAGATCAAGGAACTGCACCAGCGGCTGAAGACCACCACCATCTATGTCACGCACGACCAGATCGAGGCCATGACCATGGCCGACAAGATCGTCGTGATGCGCGACGGCCGCATCGAGCAGGTTGGCGCACCGCTGGAGCTGTTCGATCGGCCGGCCAATCTGTTCGTCGCCGGCTTCATCGGCTCGCCGTCGATGAACCTGCTCAAGGGCGTGGTGCGCAAGGGCGACAAAGCTGTCGTAGAGATCGCCGGGACGCCATTCCCGATATCAGCGAAAAGCGCGGTGGAGGATGGCCGCAAAGTCGTCTACGGCGTGCGGCCCGAGCATCTCGAAATCCACCCCGACGGCGTGCTGGCGAAGATTTCGGTAGTCGAGCCGACCGGTTCCGAAACGCTGGTGTTCCTGCGTTTCGGCGAGGGCGAGATGGTGGCGCTGTTTCGCGAGCGCCATGACTTCAAGCCAGGCGACACGCTGCGCCTGAAACCCCGGCTCGAGCAGGTCCACCTCTTCGACGCAGAGACCGGCCGCCGTATCTGACCTCACACAAAAGCCCGTTCGGGAGGAATGCCATGCTCAAAGGGATCAATCCGCTGCTCAATGCCGACGTGCTCCAGGCGCTGCGGGCAATGGGGCATGGCGATGATTTGATCATCGCCGACACCAACTTCCCCTCCGATTCAGTGGCCCGCCAGACCGTGCTCGGCCGGCTGCTGCGCATAGACGCGCCGGCGGCGGACGTGGTCAAGGCGGTGCTGTCGCTCTATCCGCTGGACAATTTCGTCGACGATGCCGCCGCCCGCATGGAGATCGTCGGGCAGCCGGACGAGATCCCGCCCGTGCAGAGGCAAGTGCAAAACGAGATCAATGCTGCGGAGGGCAAGGCCTGGCCGATGATTTCGGTCGAGCGCTACGCCTTCTACGAGCGCGCCAAGAAGGCCTATTGCGTCATCCAGACCGGCGAGCGCCGCTTCTATGGCTGTTTTGCCTTCCGCAAGGGCGTCGTTCCGCCGGACGCCGAGTAGCGGCATGCCAGGCAAGCCTGTCGTCATATTGGGCGTGTTCGTCGCCGACACCGCCTACCGCGCCG
The DNA here is from genome assembly GCF_040545535.1 of Mesorhizobium robiniae. Lineage (NCBI taxonomy): Bacteria > Pseudomonadati > Pseudomonadota > Alphaproteobacteria > Hyphomicrobiales > Phyllobacteriaceae > Mesorhizobium > Mesorhizobium robiniae. Next base: position 213,935 of record NZ_JBEPMC010000009.1, on the reverse strand, counting down.
CCCGCCAGCCACGCATGGGCGAGACGATCCTTGGAACATCCTTCACCCTCGGTCCCGGCGGCAAGGGGTCGAACCAGGCGGTCGCGGCTGGCCGTCTCGGCGCCGACGTCACCTTCCTGACGCGCCTCGGCGTCGATCCCTTTGCCGATATGGCCAGGCAGACCTGGGCGCAGGCCGGCGTGAAGAGCGCCGTCATCGACACCCCGGAAAGCTACACGGGTGCAGCCTACATCTTCGTCGAGGAGACGACCGGCAACAATGCCATCATCGTCAGCCCCGGCGCGGCCATGCTGATTTCGCCCGACGACATCGAAACCCATGCCGGGCTGATCCGCTCGGCCGGCGTCTTCGTCACCCAGCTCGAGCAGCCGATCGACGCGGCGCTGCGGGCGCTGGAGATCGCGCGCGGGGCAGGGGTGACGACCATCCTCAATCCGGCGCCCGCGGCAAAGCTTCCGGACCACATCTACACGCTCTGCGACTATGTCACGCCCAACGAGACCGAGGCCGAGGAACTGACCGGCATCAAGGTGTCGTCCATCGAGGACGCCCGCCGCGCCGCCGACAGCCTGCTCGAAAAGGGCGTCGGCGCGGTCATCGTGACGCTCGGTGAAAACGGCGCGCTCCTGCATACGGCCAGCCGCTCCGACCATGTCGGTGCGGTCAATGCCGGCCCGGTGGTCGAGACTACCGGCGCGGGCGATGCCTTCAATGGCGGCCTGGCTGCAGCACTTGCGAGAGGGGTGGAGCCGTTGCAAGCGGTCCGCTTCGCCTGCGCGGTCGCCGGCATTTCGGTCACCCGGCCCGGCACGGCGCCGTCGATGCCGTCACTGCATGAGGTCGAGGCGCTGCTCGCCGGGTAATACTGGCTGTATGCGCAATGTCCGCAGGGAAATGCTTGTCCCGCCGCGCTGAGGGAATCTAGCTGCGAACGCCCGACAATTCCCGGACCTCTGCCCGCAGCGCCTGTATCTCCGCGAGGATGGTGGCCTGATCGCTATGAAGCGTTGCCCTGTCGGCCGATTCTACGGCTTCATGCTCGGCCTCCATCGCCGAAACGATCACGCCGATGAACAGATTGAGCACGGTGAACGAGGTCGCAATGATGAATGGGATGAAGAACAGCCAGGCGGTCGGATAGACTTCCATGACCGGGCGCACCACGCCGTCCGACCAGCCTTCGAGAGTCATGACCTGGAAAAGCGTGAAGAGCGATTCCGGTATGCCGCCGAACAGTTCGGGAAAGGACGAGCCGTAGAGCTTCGTCGCCATCACCGCAAAGACGTAGAACACCAGCCCGAGCAACAGCATGATCGAGCCCATGCCGGGCAGGGCGGTGATGAAGCCGGTGACGACACGGCGCAGCGACGGAACGATGCTGATCAGGCGCAGGACCCGCAGGATGCGCAGCGCCCTCAGCACCGAGAGCGAACCGGTCGCGGGGATAAGCGCGAAACCGACGACGAGGAGGTCGAAGATGCGCCATGGATCGCGGAAGAAATGCGTCCTGTAGACGACCACCCGGATCGCGAGTTCGAGCACGAAGACGCCGAGGATCGCGCGGTCGATGGCCGTCAGAAGCGGACCAAAGGCAGCAATCGCGTCGGGCGAGGTTTCGAGGCCGAGCGTGACGGCGTTGATCAGGATCAGGATCATGATCGCGAGGTCGAAACGGCGCGATTCGATGAGCGATTTCAGGGCATTCAAGGCTTCTTCTCCGCCAGAGCATCGGACCCAAAAGTGGGAACCGGTTTTGGGAAAATCCGATGCTCAAACAAAAATTGAGCATCGGCCCCAAAATGGGAACCGGGTCTGGAGAATCCAATGCTCAAACGCATATGGCGGGCTTGTGACGCAAGGAATACAAAAAGTTGAAACTCTCAGGAAACTGAAAGTCGAAACTTTTTGTATTAAGGAACCTAGGCCATTCAAAAGAATGGCGCGAGTGACGGGGCTCGAACCCGCGACCTCCGGCGTGACAGGCCGGCACTCTAACCAACTGAGCTACACCCGCGCATAGACGAGCCCGTGTCAGCCGTGTTCGTCGTTGGGGCGGTGTGGATTAGCCGCCGGGTGTGAGGCGTGACCCGCCAGCGATTGATAGCCCTCGGGCTCGAATGTAACCGTCACAAGGCCAAGCAGCCCGGCCGGAAATGGCCTTCCGGCCCGCCGTCAAAGCGGATCGTATCACGGCGCTATATCGTTGCAGTGACAGCGTTTCTCCGCGGCAGCGCCAAGGATTGCATGGGTTTTCGCTCGATCGGTACCAACGTGCAGCGCTGATCTACCAATGCGCAGGAACCATGCGGGGAGCAGCGGGTTTGGCTTGGATGCCGACACGTTCGGTCCACCATTCTCCAAGGAGAATACGATGACATTAGCAAGCAAAACCACAGCAGTCGCCGCGACGCTGGCTATGCTAGCCTCGCCAGCACTATCCCAGACGAGTTCACCCGCGCCCGCCGCACCTACACAGGATCAAGGTTCACAGCCATCGCCGAGCGGGCCAACCGGAGACCCCATGCGGCAAATGATGCGTCAGATGATGACTGAGATGCTGGAAGAGAGAATGCAGGAGCGTCACCGCCCCCGAGCAGAACGACGAGGTGGCGACCGGTGGCACCGCGATTTTCGAAGAGGTCCGCCTGTCGCGCGCCATATGGGAGGCGGGATGATGCATGGCGCACGGATGCGAATGATGTTCGCCATAGTGGACGCTGACGGCGATGGTTCGCTTTCTCAAACCGAGGTTCAGGATTTCGTCGGGCGGATATTCAACGCCGCCGACGAGAACGGTGATGACAGTGTCGACAGGGAGGAGATCCGATACTTCATCCACGGGGGTGCCGACGAAACGGGTGAATAAATCGCTGCAAAGTCTCGCGCGTTCCTGGACGAATTCGGGAAAGGAATTTGGAAATGGCTGGTTTCGTTGGCAAATTTGTCGGGAAAACGCCGGCGCCTCGCAAGGGCATGCCTGGTCCAAAATTGAATGAGAAAGAGTTCAAGGCAAGGTACAAGCAGCAATTCGTCGATCCAGCGTTCGAACCGGTCGCCCAGTCGATCGAGCAAATCGCTTCAATCGCCTGGCAGGCTTATGCGGATTCCCGCAAGAGCCCGACCACGAGGAAAGCCGGCCCTGCGTTCACCGACCCCGACTACGATCTGTCCGTCGATTGGATTGCGGCGCACGAAGCGGTGCTCCAGGCGCAGCGTCGGTATGAGGATCTAACGGCCCCACCGCGTTTATTGATCATCAACGGGTCGTCGCGCAGCGAGCATACCTGTCCCGGCGAGATGTCGAAGAGCTTCCGGCTCGCCGAAATCGCCCGTCGGGCCATCGACAAGGAAACAAAACTTGCGGTTGAGATTCTCGATCTGTCGCGACTTGCTTCCGAATACGGGAGGAACATCTATCCCTGCAAGGCGTGCTTTTCGACGGCCGCTCCGCTCTGCCATTGGCCCTGTTCCTGTTATCCCAACCACTCGCTTGGCCAGGTTCAGGACTGGATGAACGAAATCTACCCGATGTGGGTAGCCGCCCATGGGATCATGATCATCTCCCCGGTGAATTGGTATCAGGTTTCCTCGCCGATCAAACTGATGATGGACAGGCTTGTTTGCGCCGACGGCGGCAATCCAGACCCCTCGTTGACACAAGGCAAGGATGCGGCAATGGCAAAGAAGGTGGAACTGGCCGGCTGGGACTATCCGCGTCATCTGGCAGGCAGGCTGTTTTCTGTGATCGTCCACGGCGATGTCGAAGGTGCCGAGAATGTGCGGCATTCCATCGCTGACTGGCTGCGCTTCATGAAGTTGTCGCCGGCCGGCCCCAGCGCCGAACTCGACCGCTACATCGGTTATTGGAAGCCATACGCTACAAGTCATGATGAACTCGATGCCGACGAGACAATGCAGGAAGAAGTTCGCAACGCCGCCCGCTCGCTCGCCGAAGCCGTCGTCGAACGCCGGGCGGGCCGTTTCCGTCAGATCGGCATCGGCTTGGAAGATCCACGGCAAAAATAGGCGCCTCCGATCAGCGAAGCACGGAATCCCGCAATTCCGCTTGGGACCGGCCCCGAGCTTAGTCAGCGGACGTGCCGTGCATCCGTTCCTGAAGGCACTGGGAAATGTCTTTAATGAAAGCTCCGCCGGATCGATCTCAAGGGCTTCATCCTGCCAATCGTGCCGGGTTGGGCAACCATGCGCCGCCACAGGCGTTAAAGAGCTCAGCGTCCGAGAGAAGCGGGAGCGAGTACATATTCCCGGCCGCGTTGTCCCGCTTCCAGCCAGGAAACCAGGAGTTGTCGCCTATCAGGTTGAGAACGTCTATGAAGCTTCCTTGCCGCCGCGGCTGGACCCCAGATCTAGCGCTTTAAGTCGAGCCTTGATGTCCATGGCCGCACCACAGTCCGCCGACATGCAGTCGGTCCTCCACACCAACATTCAGGCTCTGGTTGACCATCGACGAGAGCAGGAGCAGCGGCAGGCGTTTCAAGATCGAATTGCGGGCCTCATCTCCCGTTTCGCGGGGAGCATGGCATTCGTATATCTGCACCTTGCAATCCTGATCATCTGGGTCGCGCTGAACCTTGGAGCGATCCGGGCTATTCCACCCTGGGACTCAAGCTTCGTGATATTGGCAATGGTAGCCTCGGTTGAGGCGATCTTCCTGTCTACCTTCGTACTTATCAACCAGAACAGGATGGCTGAGCTCAGTGAGCGCCGCGCCGAGTTGGATCTGCAAATCAGCCTACTCAACGAGCACGAAACCACACGACTGATCGAAATGATGTCCGCTCTGACGGAGCGTCTGAAGGTATCGACGCCGGCAGATGACGAACTGCCGCAGCTAGCTCAGAACGTCGATCCTCAAGCAGTGATGAGCCAAATCGAACGGGTTTCTGGAAATCAGACCAAGCGTTAATTTATCGAGTGCCAGTTCGGCACCAGTATCTGAATTGCCGGTCCGGCATTCAGAGATTTTTCATTTTCAATCAGCCAAGCGATTGAAAATGGCGCGAGTGACGGGGCTCGAACCCGCGACCTCCGGCGTGACAGGCCGGCACTCTAACCAACTGAGCTACACCCGCGCATAGACGAGCACGTGTCAGCCGTGTTCGTCGTTGGGGCGGTGGATAAGGGGTAAGCCGCCGGGTGTCAAGCGGAGCAGGACAGCATTACGGCAAACAGGAGAAGGTTTTTTGACAGGCAGGATTTTGTCGCCAAAACCTGCTAGCGCCCAAGGCGTTGTCTGCTCATTTGGCCTTGCGAAGCCTGCCCTAACTGCTTAAAGGTCCGGCCCGGAGCGGGCGATTAGCTCAGTTGGTAGAGCGCTTCGTTTACACCGAAGATGTCGGCGGTTCGAGCCCGTCATCGCCCACCATATAACCGTTCGGTTTAGTCTCGTTCGCTGATCGGCTCGCTTGCCGATGTGACCGACTGCACCGATGATGCCAGGCCTAGGTATTTCGACGACGCGTACGAAGGGACAGGCGCTCGGGACAAACTGAGCGCTTTCCGCGCGTTTATGGGGTTAGAGCAGGGCGGGTTCGGCGATTACAGATCCGTCGAGCGAACACGCCACCTGTGACGGACCCACCGGACCGCCAGGCTGCAACGCGGCAGGTCGCCGTAACTCGAACACGAGTTGCGTTTAGCTTTGAAATATACTTCTATTTCCAGGTGAGATAACCAACAGCCAAGTGCAATTATTGTTTTAATTTATTGTTAACCACGTGTCGGGTGAAACTGCCCGTGTTAACGCTAAAGGTCACCATCCAGGTTATATTTCGGATCTCACCGATATATGGGCAGTAGTAATGTGCGGATTCGGGGGCTATTTCGGTTCGATCCGGGATGCGGAAGCTTTGCTTGCGCGCATGACGGCTGCGATCGCCCATCGCGGGCCGGATGAGCAAGGGACGTTCATAGCGCCGGACGCCGGGCTCGGGCATGCGCGGCTCTCCGTGATCGGGATCGGTGATGGCCAGCAGCCGATGTCCGACGTGTCAGGCAATTTGACGATTGCGTTCAACGGCGAAATTTTCAACTACTTGGAACTGCGCGCAGGGCTGATAGCCAAGGGCCGACGCTTCCGCACGTCGAGCGACACGGAAGTCATCCTGCAGCTTTATGACGAGATGGGCGAAGACTGCCTGTCCCTTCTGAACGGTGATTTCGCCTTCGCGATATGGGATAACAGGCGTCGGCGTATGGTACTTGCACGAGACCGGATGGGTGTCCGGCCGCTGTTCTACACGAACAAGGACGGCGTGCTTTACTTCGCGTCGGAGATCAAAGCCCTGCTGAAGGTCCCCGGCGTCTCGGCCGAAATCGATCCGATTGCACTCGACCAGATCTTTACGCTGTGGGCGCCGATCGCTCCCCGTACGGCTTTCCGCAATATCCACGAGCTTGAGCCGGCAAGCGTGATGATCGCGACGCCGGGGCAGGTCACGGTCAAACCCTATTGGCACCTGGACTATCCGCATCGAGACGCGCCGTCGGAATTCACGAACGAGGACGATGCCGCCGAGGAGCTGCAGGCGCTTTTGACCGATGCGGTGAGCCTTCGCATGCGCGCCGACGTGCCGGTCGGCTCCTATCTCTCTGGCGGGCTCGATTCCTCAGTTGTTTCGGCGCTCGCCGCTGGGATGACGCCCCGGAAACTGCAGACATTTTCGGTAGCTTTCGATAGCGCCGAGCACGACGAAAGCGCCTTCCAGACCGAGATGGCGTCAGCAATCGGTGCTGATCATCGAACCATTGTCAGCCATGCCGGCGATATCGCCCGTGTCTTCCCCGAAGTCATCCACTTTGCCGAGCGGCCAATCATCCGCACGGCGCCGGCGCCGCTCTATCAATTGTCCGGTCTGGTTCGCCAGGCCGGGCTGAAGGTCGTGCTGACCGGCGAGGGCGCCGACGAGGTCTTCGCAGGATATGACATCTTCAAGGAGGCGCGTGTTCGGCGGTTCTGCGCGCGTCAGCCGGCATCGCGCATGAGGCCAAAGCTGTTCCGCAAGCTCTATCCCTATCTGCCTGGCCTGCAACAGCAATCCGTCGAGTACCTGTCCGCATTCTTTGGCGTCGACAACGCGTCCCTCGACGACCCGCTGTTCTCGCATCGGCCACGCTTCAAGACCACGGCGGCGGCGAAGATCTTCTTCTCAGGTGACCTGCGTGCGACGTTGAACGGATACAACGCGGCCGAGGACCTGGTCAGCCGGTTGCCCCAGGCATTTTCCCTGTGGCACCCGCTGCATCAGGCGCAATATCTCGAAACCCGCTTCCTCCTGCCGGGCTACATCCTCTCCAGCCAAGGCGACCGCATGGCCATGGCGCATGGTATCGAAGGACGGTTCCCTTTCCTCGATCCTCGTTTGGTCGAGTTCGCAGCAAGGCTTCCGCCGGAAATGAAGCTGAAGGGTTTGGTGGAAAAGCACATATTGCGCAAGGCAACCAAACACCTGCTTCCGACGGCGATCGGGGAGCGCACCAAACAGCCTTACCGGGCCCCGGACGCCCGCTCCTTCGTGGGAGCCGGAGAACTGGATTACGTCCGCGACGCCTTGAGCGAAGCGAGCATCGCTGCCGGCGGACTGTTCAACGCCAAGGCGGTGGCAAAGCTTCATGAGAAATGCCGCACCCAGCCAGCGTCCGGGTTCCGCGACAACGCGGCCTTCGTCGGCATTTTGTCGACGCAACTGTGGCAGAAAAATTTCACCGGCCAAGAGGTCGGTGCAGCACTCGCAGCTTGAGAAGGGAAGGAAAGAAAAATGGTTACAATCAAGGACAAGGTCAGAACTTTTATCGTCGACAACTTCCTGTTCGGCGACAAATCATACCAGCTTGCGGATACAGATTCGCTGATCGAGAACGACATCATCGACTCGACCGCCGTGCTGGAACTGGTGGCCTTCATCGAGGACGATTTCGGCATAGCGATGGTCGATTCCGACGTCGTTCCGGCCAATCTGGATTCGATTGAACGCCTCTCATCCTTCATCGGTGCGAGAGCAGAAGCGCTGGCAGCATAGGTACGGTCGGCGAGGAGCGTCCATGCGGATCGAACATTTTCTGGTCGCGAAGGCCGCTGCCCATCCCGCCAAAACGGCCTTGATCACCAAGGACAGAAGGCTGTGCTACGAAGAACTGGACGATCTTTCGAGCCGCCTGGCCGCCGCACTTTTTGCGAATGGCGTCAGGCGCAATGATCGAGTCCTGATCTTCATGGACAATTGCTGGGAGGCTGCGGTTTCGATTTTCGCCGTTCTCAAGGCAGGGGCGACGTTCAGTCCAATCAACGCATCCACCAAGGCCGACAAGCTTGCCTACATCATCGGCGATTGCGACGCTGCGGCGATCCTTACCCAGTCAAAACTGATGCCTGTGGTCACTGAGGCGCGCGGCGACAATGCCGGCATCTTTGTGGCTTCTACCGTTGGTGCCGATGGCCAATGTCCGGCAGGGGCGACATCCCTGGCTGATTGCCCGACGTTCGAAGCCCGCGAGATAGACCACCGCGGCATCGACATCGATCTTGCGATGCTGATCTACACCTCGGGCTCCACGGGCCGGCCCAAGGGCGTGATGATGACCCACCGCAATTGCAACGCGGCTGCGGACTCCATCACCACCTATCTGCGCAATTCGCCAGACGACATCATCCTGAATGTTCTTCCCCTTGCCTTCGACTATGGTCTCTACCAGTTGCTGATGGCCGTCAGGCTCGGCGCTACGCTCGTGCTCGAAAAGTCCTTCGCTTTTCCTCAAGCGGTCTTTGAGCGTATCCGCGAGGAGCGCGTGACCGGGCTTCCGCTTGTGCCCACGATGGCAGCGATGATCCTGCAGATGCGTGAGTTGACGCCGGGCTTGCTGCCCAGCCTTCGCTATATTTCCAACACGGCGGCTGCCTTGCCACCAGCGCATATAGAGCGCCTGCGCTCGCTTTTTCCCGGCGTCAGGCTCTATTCGATGTATGGCCTGACGGAATGCAAGCGCTGTACCTATCTGCCGCCCGAGGAACTCGACCGCCGGCCGGGGTCGGTCGGAATAGCCATTCCGAACACTGAAGCCTTTGTCGTCGACGACAACGGGCAAATCGTGCCGCCAGGCGTAGCGGGTGAGCTGGTCATTCGCGGACCGCATGTCATGCAGGGTTATTGGCGAAACGAAGCTGCGACGGAACGGACCCTGCGGCCAGGCCCGAACCCTTGGGAGAAGGTTCTCTACACCGGCGATCTGTTCAGGACCGATGAGGACGGCTTTCTCTATTTCGTCGGGCGCAAGGACGACATCATAAAGACGCGGGGAGAGAAGGTGGCCCCGAAGGAAGTGGAAGCCGTGCTTCACGCCCATCCGGGCATCGCGGAAGCCGTAGTCGTCGGCGTGCCGGACCCGATGCTTGGGCACGCGATCGGCGCATTCGTGGTACGCTCGGACCTGACACTCAGCGAAAAGGATGTCATGCGCCACTGCGCACGTCACCTTGAAGATTTCATGGTCCCCAAGGTCGTCGAGTTCCATCGGGAACTGCCGAAGACGGATACGGGCAAGGTCAGCCGTCGGCTTGCGGCAGAGATGATGGAGGCCGCGCAATGACCGCTCGCCCGACCGAGGACGCGCACGCCTTTCTGGCACAGGCTCTGGCGATCGACCTGGCCATCGAAACGGACCGTATCGTAACGACATTGCGCCAGCAGTTGCGCGGCATCCGCAAGCGAGGCCTCGTGCTCGGTCTTTCCGGCGGGATCGATTCCAGCGTTTCGGTCGCCTTGGCCGCGCGTGCCGTCGGCCACCAGAATGTGCTCTGCCTCTTCATGCCGGAAAACGATTCCGATCCGGAAAGCCTGCGGCTCGGCCGTCTTGTCGCCGAGACGTTCGGTGTCGAGGCTATTGTAGAGGATATCGGGCCGGCCTTGCGCGCCATGGGCTGCTATGAGCGTCGCGATGCTTTCATCCGAGAGTTGGTCCCGGAATACGGCGAAGGCTGGGCCTCGAAGATCGTGATCGCGAATGCTCTAGAGAGCGAGGGCTACAATATCTCGTCGCTGGTGGTGCAGGACCCCGAGGGCAAGCAGACGAAAGTAAGAATGCCGCTGCCGGTCTATCTCGGGATCGTCGCCGCCACCAATATGAAGCAGCGCACGCGCAAGCAGATCGAATATTACCATGCTGATCGCCTGAATTTCGCCGTTCTTGGAACGCCGAACCGGCTGGAGTACGATCAGGGGTTCTTCGTGAAGAACGGTGACGGCGCCGCCGACGTCAAGCCGATCGCACATCTCTATAAAACGCAGGTCTATGCGCTGGCGGCCTATCTCGGTATCCCAGAGGAAATCCGCAACCGGCCACCGACCACCGATACCTACTCGCTGGCGCAGACGCAGGAGGAATTCTACTTCTCGCTCCCCTATGACCGCATGGATATTTGCCTTTGCGGCCTCAACAAAGGCGTGGCGGCCGAAGTGGTGGGGCAGGCGGCCGGCCTAGACGCCTCGCAAGTGGAGCGCGTCTGGGCGGATATCACCGCCAAGCGAAAGGCCACCCGCTATCTGCACCTGCGCCCGCAACTCGTTGACGAGGTCGAGGAAGTCGAGACCTGACCTGCCTCTCCAACCCGTCCGCGGCGAGCGCTTCAGCTAACCGATGTTTCGCGCCACATTGCTCCGTCCGCCTTGATCTGTGATCGGCATTCTGTGGATGAGCAAGAGAGTTTCTCGATGGAAACTACGCCTTGCGGTCTGGCGAGAGGCTGGCGAAACGGAATGCGCTCGGCCAGTCGGACGGAAATCGGCGCTGCTGGACTCATTGTTGGGGACAAGGCTTAATGCTGGCCGGGATGGCGGGATAGGCGACTATGAGATCACCGCAGCAAATGACTGATGGCGGCGATGTTCTCGATGCTGTCGTCGTCGGGGCCGGCTGGGCCGGCCTGGGTGTCAGCTATTGGCTGGCGCGACGGGGCTTGCGCCACAGCGTACTGGAGCGGGGCCGCATAGGAGAGACCTGGCGCACACAGCGATGGGATTCATTTCGGATGAATACTCCCAACGTCCAGACCGTCATGCCGGGCGATTGTTATGACGGTCCGGATCCGGATGGCGCCATGACGCGCGATCAGTTCGTCACTCTCCTTGAGGATTTCGCCGGGCGCAACGCGCTGCCGATCGAAGCGGATACTGCGGTAAGCGAACTCACGCACGAGAATGGCGCCTATCGGCTGACTACCTCACACGGCACGCTTTGGGCGCGCAACGTGATCGTCGCAAGCGGCAGCCTGAATTGTCCGGTGCGCCCGGTATGGGCCGCCGGATTGTCGCCAGCTCTCCGCCAGATCGACGCTTCCGGCTACCGCAGCGCTGCCGATCTGCCCGATGGAGCAGTGCTGGTGGTCGGAGGCGGCCAATCGGGTGTTCAGATCGCGGAGGAATTGGCGGACGTAGGTCGAACGGTCTTCCTTGCGACCAGTCGTGTCGGACGGCTCCCACGGCGCTACCGGGGTCGCGACATCATGGTCTGGCTGGTCGAAAGCGGGTTTCTCGACGTGCGCCGGGAGGAAGTCATTCGACTTGCGGGACGCATCCCGCCGCGTGGTGTGCTCGGGTCGATGCATACGATAAGCCTTCAGGCGCTGAGCGCCCAAGGTGTCGTGCTTCTTGGGCGCCTCACCGGCATCGAGGATGGCGGCAGCCTCTCGTTCGCCGACGATCTCGAAGCGAATGCCCGCTTTGCGGATGAAGCCTCTGACAATGTCAAACGCTATGTCGACGACTATATCAGCCGCACCGGGATCGATGCACCCGTTGCGGAGCCCGACCCGGCGGAGACGGTCGCGATGCGCCAGCCGAACCCGACGATCGGTTCGCTCGATCTCTCCCACTCCGGTGTAACCAGCGTGGTGTGGTGCACGGGCTTTAAGGGCGATTTCAGCTGGATGAGGCTTCCGGGAGCGCTGGACAGCGCGGGACAGCCTGTTCACGCGGATGGCGTGGCCGCCCTGCCGGGCCTTTACTTCGCAGGGCTGGACTTCGCCTCCACACGCAAGTCAGGCATCATCTTGGCGATCGCCGAAGAAGCACCTCGTATTGTTGACCATATCGCAAGGCATTCGTGACCGCCTTTGGCATGGTTCGCTCCTTTACGACTGAATGCTTCAGCTGAAACGACCGCCGATCAACTGGCTCCACTGCTCGCCCGCAAGCCCGTTCAGAAAAGCTTGCGAAGTCTTCATGGCGTCCAAAAGCTCGGGGTCGCGTGAATGCACCACGGTCGAGGCAACGGTCAGGAAGGCTATGCGTCGCCCAAGCATTGCTTCCAGAAGTGCAGGTTGAATTCGTCCGCGCAGGCCGCTGACGCCGCGCGCGGCGGCATGATCGATCAGGCAGTCGATCACGGAACCGGCCTGGCCGGGGAGAGCGAGGATCTGCAGCACGCGACCGATTTCACCCCTCCGTGCGTGATAGGCGAATGCGCCGACATTGGTGCCGACCGGGGATGCCACGGACACGAAAACGAGCTCGCCCAGATCAAGTTTTTGTGCCGCATCGGTCAGGATATGATCGAGCAGGTCTTCCTCCCACGCCGGGCGCAGGGCGAAATGGGTGGTCAACGGCTCGACAAGCTTGGCAAATGTGTGGCTGTCGATTTCGGACATCTGAAAGGCGCCATGGCCTGCCCCGTCCGCCGCCACACCGGACCAGCGCCGTTCGCTGGACTTCATTCGCCTGCAATAAAACCGGTCGATGGCATGGGCAAACGGAATGAGCATCCGGACAAGCTTCATGCGACTGGCGGAAAGGCCGAGCACAAAGGTCGACGGCCGCATCACGCGTATCCAATCGAGACTGTATTGCGGCAGGACCACGCCGCGCAGCCGGGTCCACAACTTCGTGGAGATATCATTGGCCGTCTCGCTGAACGAGATGTCCTGCGGACCATCCAAATAAGCCTTCAACAAGCGAGCGCCGGCCATCGGGTCGCGCTCATGATCCTCGACCATGAGCGAGCTACAGATGGCGGCCCGTAGCTGTCGGCCGTTGAACTGCATCGGCAATACGTGAACGCCGACAAACCCGGAAACGCGGCCTGAATCGTTGACATGGACAAGCGACCGCAGATCGCCTCCGCAACCCGGAGCCTCGAGATAAAACCGTCTCATATATTCGATGAGCGCTGGCGGCGCTTCGGTCCGCTCTTTGCGCAGCACGCGTTGAAACATGCCGGCGATTGCCGGAAGATCGGCACCTTCAAGGGCGCGAATGACGCTCAAGCGCGGCTCCCGGCACCGGAGTCCCGTCCACCGCGTTTCCGGGCCTTGATAACGTCAGCCTTCGCATTGGCCATCGCGGCGAACATCAGGTGTTTGCGGCGGTGCAATCTCGACCAGTTGCAATCGCTCCGGTGGCCGAAAGGAGAGCGGTGATGCCGTGGCAAGGTGGGCCCTTTGCTTGAAGGATGAAAACCAGCGTCGTTGCTGTTACCAACTTCGGGTAAACCGAAGTTAAAGTATTGGTAGCAAATCGAGTTTTATCGGCTTGGCTTTGCTTCGTCGCTGCCGCGGCACGTCAGCCTGCAACTCCCGGTGCGAAGCCAAGTTGCTTGGCGACATAGATGCAGCGGTTTGGTAATCCGACGTCCTGCAACACCTTAAATCCGGCAGTCCTGTAGAAGTTCAGCGCGTGGACATTCTGCGGCATGACCTCGAGGCAAAGTCCGGTTGAGCCGCTTGCGGCAAGGCGCTGCTCGAGAAAGGCCATCGCTTGCCTGCCGATGCCTTTTCCGCGGGCCTGCGGCAACAGGTCGATATGGCCGTGCGAGGGATAGGCGGCCAGCGCTTGCGGTACGGCGAAATCGGGATGATGAATTTTGTGCCGCAGCCAATCGCTGCCGCGCCAGCGGGAGCTGTCGGGTCCCGGGTCGGCCACGCGTGCCTCAAGGTCCGGATACCACTGCGAGACCAACCTGGCATTGAAGGAATTTGTGTCGGCTGCGCCAAGGAGATAGCCGCAGGCACCTGCGGGGCCATCGACGATGAACGCCAGATCGGGTTCGAGGACCTGGTAGGGAATGGTGTAGACGAGGCCGAGCAGATCCGGGTCGTCTTCGCGGCCGGTCGCGTCCTTGCCCGCGTCGCCGGTCTTGAGGCAGATCATGGCGAGCGCTGCATGATCGGCCACCGTTGCCTGGCGCAGGAAAAAACCGTCGCCGAAATCGAGGATCATGGCGGCAGCAGCCGAAAATCCTTGCCCTCGGGCAGCAGCTGCCCGCCGTCGACGATTATGGTCGTGCCGGTGATGTAGCTGGCGTCGTCGGAGGCCAGGAACAGGAAAGCATTGGCCACGTCGCGCGGGCTGCCGAGGCGGCCGAGCGGAATGGCGTCTTCCATGTTCTTGATGAAGGCCGCGCCGCGATGCAGCTGGATTGCTTCGGTGAGGATATTGCCGGGCTCGACGCCGTTGACGGTGATGCCATAGCCCGAGAATTCGAGGGCGGCCGAACGGATCAGGCCGTTGATGCCGGCCTTGGTCGCCGAATAGTGGCCATGACCCGGGCTGGTGACGTGCGGGCCGGTGATGGAGGAGGTGAACAGCATGCGGCCAAAGTGCTGCGCCTTCATTGGAACGAGCGCGGCACGGGCGGCATTGAAGGTGCCGCGTAAATTGACCGCCATGACACGGTCCCAGTCGTCCGGGCTGGTGTTTTCCAGCAGCTGCCAGGGATAGATGCCGGCATTCTGGACCATGATGTCGAGACGGCCGTGATGGTCGAGTGCCAGCGCAACGGCGGCTTCCGCATCGGCCATCCGCGAGATGTCGGTGCGAATGAAGGCAGCGCCGAGCTCGTCCGCGGCCGCTTGCCCGGCCTCGACCTCGGTATCGGCCAGGACGAGCTTCGCGCCCTCTTCGGCAAAACGTTGTGCAATGCCCTTGCCGATGCCGCGCGCACTGCCGACGATCAGCGCGACCCTATCTTCGAGACGGCCGGTCATGCCAGCCCCCCTCATGCCAGTCTTTGGCGGATGGTTTGCTTGAATGCGTCGAGCAGCACGGCGGCAAGCACCAGCAGCCCGTGGATCACCTGGGTGAAGTTGGCCGGAAGGCCCATGAGGTTGATCGCAGTGTTGATCGCGGACAGCAAAAGCACGCCGGCATAAACGCCGGGCAGGGTGCCGACGCCACCCTTCAGGCTGACGCCGCCGATGACGACGGCGGCGAAGGCGTTGAATAGCAGGCCGACGCCGAGATTGGCGGTCGCGCCGGAGGTACGGATCGCCAGCAGCCAACCGGCAAGACCAGCTATGGCGCCAGCGAGAACGAAGGCAATGACGAGGTTGCGATTCACACGGATGCCGGCGCGGAACGTGGCGGTCTCGTTGCCGCCGATCATGACGAGATGCCTGCCGAAGGGTGTCTTGGCCATGATCAGCGAGAACACTACGAAACACGCAATAGCGATCCAGGCGGTGAGCGGCAGGCCAAGCAGGCGCTGAATGCCGAACCAGCGGATTGCCGGCGCAAGATCCTGTGCGGAGCGGCCGCCGGAAATAACCAGCACAAGGCCGCGCACCCAGATGTAGGACGCAAGCGTGATGATAAAAGCACTCATCTTCACCTTCACGACGAGGTAGCCGTTGATGACGCCGATGATGCCGCCGACAGCCAGGGCAATAAGCAGCGAAACCGGAACCATCAGCCATTCCGGGTGCAATTGAACGCCAAGGCCGATACCGGCCGAGCAGAACAGGATGCCGACCGCCATGGCGCCGAGCGCCGCCACGGATTCGACCGACAGGTCCATGTGTCCGGTGATGATGACCAGCGCCAGGCCGATCGACATGACGCCAAGCACGCTCGACGCCTCTATGATGTTGGCGAAGATGCCGAGCTGGAAATAATTCGGAATGAAGATGGAGAAGACCACCAGCACGAAGACCAGCATGAACCAGACGAGGTTGTCGAGGATGAACTCGAGGACGTGGCGCGTGCGGGGGGACATGTGCTGATCCGGCTGGCGCATGCCCCGAAAATCATTTTGGATTCTCGGAAGCGATTATGCGCGGATTGAAGTTGCTGCAACGTTCCCTGCGCGTCTGTTCGGACGCGCCGAGCTGCAGAGGCAGGGCTTCGGGCCAGCGTGGCCCGAAGCCCTGGGCGACCTTGCTATTCGACCGGCTTCACAGTGTCCGAGGGCGGCTTCATGTTGCCCCAGAAGGCCGGGTTGTCGACGTTTTCCTTGGTGATCGCAGCGCCGGGGATCTTGATGTTCGGCCCCCAGGCTTCCTTGGTCACGGTCGACTTCAGGCCGAGCACTTCGTATTCGCCCGGCTTGATCTCCTGCTTGTTGACGATCTTGTCCATGAACATGGCGACGGCGGCGGCCTGAGCGTAGAGCGGCTGCTCGACTTCGACATTGAGCCAGCCCTTGCGGATCAGGTCGAGGCCGACCGGAGCACCGTTCGAACTCATCAGCATGACGTCGCCCGGCTTTTTGCCGGCGGCCTCGAGCGAAGCGACGGCAGCGACCGAAAGATGGGCGGCATGGCTGAAGATCAGGTCGATATCCGGGTTGGCAAGCATCTGGTCGGCAACGATCGTGCCGGCATTGCTGGCCTCCCATTGCATGGCTGGAACCGAGATGATCTTGACGTCCGGGAACGCCTTCATCTTCTCCTCGAAACCCTTCTGGATGTCGAGCGTGTAGGGGTCGCCGGGATCGCCGAGCACCTGGAGGATTTTTCCCTTCACCGAGCCGTTCTTCGCCTTCAAGAGCTTCTCGGCCTGATCGGCGGCGACGTAGCCGATCTCGACGGTTCCCGCCACCGATGTGAAGTCGGACGGTGTCGAGGTGATCTGGCGGTCGAATTCGACCACCGGGATGCCGGCTGCGCGGGCGGCTTCGATGGACGGCTTCAGCGCATTGAAATCGACGGCGGCGAGAATGATCGCCGCCGGCTTGAGGGCGATAACGTCGTTCATCTGCGATTGCTGAGCGTCGGTCTTGTTGTCGGCGTTCAGCGTCTTCATCTCGTAGCCGACCTGCTTCAGGAACAATTCCAGAGCGCTCACCGAGCCGGTCTGAAATTCATCGAGTAGCGTCGGCACCATATAGTAGACGGTGCCCTTGGACTGAGCGAATGCCGGCGTGAGCGTGGCAAAGGCCAGTGCCAGGATACCGAAGACAGCAAGAAGTATTTTCTTCATGTCGTTCGCTCCTTTTGCGCCGGACCCCTCATTTGTCCCTCAACTCGCCGGTCCGGCACCGGCAAGCGTCTCACCGGTGATCATGTTGATCACCGCATCGGGACTTGTTTTATTGCGTGCGACATCGCCCGCCACGACGCCTTGCCGGATCACCACGATCCGGTCGGCGACCTGGAAGGCCTGCTGCATGATATGTGTGATGATAACGACGCCGATACCTTGGCTCGCCACCTGGCGGATCATGTCGAGGCCGCGCCGCGTCTGCTCGACGCCAAGTGCTGCGAACGGCTCGTCGAGAAGCACGAGCTTGCCGCCAAAATGCACGAAACGGTTGAGCTCGATGGCCTGCCGCTGGCCGCCAGAAAGGTGCTCGACATTGGTTCTGAGCGAGGGGATGCGCGTGCCGGCGCTGGCCAGCGCCTTTTTGACCACTTGCTCCATGGCGGGTTCGTCGAGCACGGGAACGCCGAGAAATTTCCTGGTGATCTCGCGGCCCATGAAGAAATTGGCGACCACGTCGACATTGGTGCAAAGCGAAAGATCCTGGTAGACGGTTTCGATCCCCGCCGCTTTTGCCTCGGCGGGAGACTTGGCCAGGAATTCCTTTCCCTCGAAAAGCATGCGGCCCGAGGTCGGCTCCAGTCCGCCGGCGATGATCTTCACCAGCGTCGATTTGCCGGCGCCGTTGTCGCCCAGAAGCGCCACGACCTCGCCCTTGCCGATCGAGAAGCTGATGCCCTTGAGCGCTTCGATCGAGCCATAATTCTTGGTGACGTTGTCAAGCACCAGCAGGGGCTCGCTCATGCCAGGCTGAGCTCCGATCATGCCAGGCTGAGCTCCGCTCATGCCGCGATCCCCTTGCTTTGCAGGATATCTCGCCCGCGTTCGCGCTCGGCGGTGAATATCTGGCCGAAGCGCGGCGAAAGCACCCCTGAGACGGCAAGCGCTGCGGCCCCGCGCAGCACCGCATGCTGGCCGCCGCGTGCGACGGTGACGCGGGGCGTCGTGCGGTCTCCGCGCGCCGAGACCGAGTTTGGGGGATTTGCGACCGAGCCGGCCAGCCGTTCGAGCAAATCGGTGGACGCCAGTCCGCCGAGGATAATGGTTTCGGGATCGAACAGGTTCTCGATGATGGTTATGGCGTTGCGGAAGATCGGCCCGACTTCATCAACCCAATCGGCGTCGCTGATGTCCCGGCGCCGCAGCGCCTCGAGCGAGAGGTATCTTTCCAGGCAGCCCCGATTGCCGCAGGGACAAGGCTCGCCAGCCGGCACGACAGGAATATGACCGATTTCGCCGGCATTTCCCCAGGCGCCGCGCAACGCCGTTCCGTCATGCACCATGACGCCGCCAAGACCGACACCGAAATAGAGATAGTAATATTCGGAATATCCTGCGCCGAGGCCGTACAGGCGCTCGCCCATTGCCGCGGCCGCCATGTCGGTCTCGAAAAACGCGGGCAGCCCGGTCGAGGCCTCCAGCCGTTCCCGAAGCGCCACGTCCTTCCAGCCGGTCATCGTCGTCGGGCCGATAAAGCTCATCGACTCCACACCGAAGGGGCCGGGCAGCGCCATGCCAATGCCGAGAACGCGACCGCCAGGCCGCAGTCCGGTCAATTCGAGCACCATCGCGCCGATCAGCTCGAAGGCAAGGTCGGGCGTTGCGCTGGGGGCCTCTCGATAGGTGCTCTCGATTACGTCTCCGCTCAGATTGATAAGCGCCGCATTGATGCCGAGGGGAGTGACGTGGATGCCGACGGCGTAGCCGCCCTCCGGGTTGATCCGCAGGGTCGCCGGAGGCAGGCCGCGCCCGCGCGGCTCCTCGCGCATCGAGAGAACGTAGCCGTGTTCTTCCAGCTCGCGAACGATGGTCGATACAGTTTGCACGGTGAGCCCGACCCGCCGGGCAATGTCGCCGCGGGCGATCGGGCCGTGAAGGCGGATGGACTCAAGCACGATGCGCCTGTTGTAAGGCCGCCCGAATTCCTGATTGGTCCCCCGCAGTGCCATGTCTTGCGCGCCTCTAGGAAGTATGAGGTTCGCACCGAATATTTATTCAGTCAAATGGAATTCAAAAATAAATTCGCTTGTAATTCGCAACCTTCGAGATTGGCCCAGGCCCACCCGATTTCGTTATCCCAGGCGGAGCAGGAGCGAAGCGACGTTGCGGAGATCCTCGGATGAGGAAGTCATGGAGGCCGGTGGGCTTCAGAGATACTGCGCGACTTTCTTGCCGACCCTCAGGAAGCGCAGCGGGTCGATGGCTTCGCCATTGTGGCGGATCTCGTAGTGCAGGTGCGGGCCGGTCGAGCGGCCGCTGCTGCCGGTCTTGCCGATAACGTCGCCGGCGTTGAGCCTCTCGCCAACCGTCACGCTGATTTTGCTGAGATGCCCATAGCGCGTCGCAAAGCCATTGCCATGGTCGACCTCGACCATGCGACCATAGCCGCCGTTCCAGCCGGCCTTGACGACGACGCCAGGCGCCGTGACCTTGGCGGGCATTCCGGTAGGCGCCCTGAAATCCATTCCCGAATGCAGCGCGGCGGTGCCGAGGAGCGGGTCGGTGCGCACGCCGAACGGGCTGGTGACCGAACGGCCGGGGGCGGGATTGGCGAGCGGCAGCCGTCGTGCTTCCGTCTTCAGGCGGTCAAGCGCGTCCAGCGCCTCGTCGAGCTCCTTGACCTTGCTGTTGAACACCATCGAACTGTCGAGCGGTATCAGCGGGCCGCCGGCATCGCTCTTGCCGAAGTCGCTGTCGATCGGCAGGCCAGCCGACTCGAGCGCCTGGGAAATCGCATCGGCGTTTCTGTAGGCGTTGTCGGCGAGCGTAGTGATGCGGGTGAGTTGCTGGCTCTCTATGGCCTTGAGCGACTCGTTGATCGACACGAACAGTCTGTCGGCACGGTCGGCCGCCGTGTCGCTCGGCAGCGGATCGGAGCGGGTCGACCACAAGGAGAACGGCCTGGTGTCTCCGGCTCCAAGTTCGGCGCCGACGCTGGCAACTGAATAGGTCTGCGGCTGGGCATCGGTCACGTCGGCGCGTTTATCCGGGGTTGCGTTAGCCGCAGGTGGTGTTCCAACGTCGCTCCCGGTGCGTTCGAGCATCGGGCCGAGGCGGCCATGGCGCAGGCTGAGCTGGGTCTGTCGTTCCAGCAGTTCGCCAACCTTGGTTTCCATGAGCTGCTGGTCGAGAAGCTGGCGGCTGGTGATCCGGTCGACCTGGGCTCGGAGCGCGGAGATGCGGTCCTCATAGGCCTGCTGCATGCGCGCCTGCCGTGCCGTGGTTGCGCCGATCAGGTCGTCGCGCAGCACCAGGTAGGAGGTCGCCAGCAGATAACCGATGGCCATCGCCGCCAGCGCGGAGCCGCAAAACGCGGCAACCCATGGCCGTATGGTGAAATGCCTTATCTCGTTGCCCCGGGCGATAATGACCGTGTGGGGCTCCTTGCGCCTGCCAAAGACCGTTGACTGACTGGCTACGTTCACGGGACCAAGCTTTCGTTACGACACCAACGACAGCCTGATTACACATCATTAAGGTTAACGGTCGGTTGCTTCAGCGCAACTCCCTTACCGTTGGTTGCGTCGAATTTGGCGGCTCATGCTTCATTTGGGGCTTTCAAGGCCGCCATCGGCTCACCGTCAAAGTGCGCGCACCGCCTCCAGCACCGCCTCAGCATGGCCTTTGACCCGAACATTTCGCCAGATCCTGGCAATCCGTCCGTCGCTGCCGATCAGGAACGTCGCACGCTCGACACCCATATAGCGGCGGCCATAAAGCGTCTTCTCGACCCACAGATGATAGGCTTCGATTACCTTGCGATCCTCGTCGGCGACGAGATCGACGGCGAGGCCGTATTTCGATTTGAATTTGTCGTGCTTTCGGACGCTGTCCGGCGACAGGCCGATGACCGCGGCGCCGAGCTTTTCGAACTCCGGCTTCAACTGCGTAAAGCCGATCGCCTCAGTGGTGCAGCCTGTGGTGTCGTCCTGCGGATAGAAGTAAAGTACGACCGGCTTTCCCAGCAATGCCGCGAGGCTGAGTGATCCGCCACCGTCTCGGGGAAGTTCGAATTGCGGCGCAAGCTCGCCGACGTCGAGATCAGCCATATCGATGCCCTTGTTTGTGGTTACGCGCCAAGCCGCATCGATATAATGTCAAACTGGGATTCGTCCACCGGTCGAGTTCGTTCAACGGAAAATTGCGTGGATCAGGAGCAGCCGCAGCACGAGAAGATCAGATTCAGGCGTGATGAGATCACAGACCTGGGGACCTTCCCGTCCGCGTGCCGCATACCGCCGCTCGGCCAGGCGCCGATCGGCCGCGGCGTTCGTATTCTTGCGCGGCTATTTGCCGGCCTTGTGGCCCTTGTGCTGCTGGCCGCCGTCGCTGTGTATGCGATCGGCATGTCCGGTTTCGGCGCCGAGCGGCTACGGGCCGAAGCCGAAACGGCCATCGAGAAATTGGCCGGCGTCGACGTTGACGTTACGGTCGGGCCGGCCCGTCTCACGCTCGACGGATCGAGCTTCATCGCGCTGCAGGTCAGCGACGTCAGCCTCAAGACCGCCGACGGCAAACCGATGGCCGATGCCGGGCGGGTCCGTTTCGGCATAAGGCTGATACCGCTGTTTTCGGGCGAGGTGCGGCTCACCAGCGCCAGGATTTCCGATGCCCGCATAATGATGGCGGCGATGCCGTCGGGCGGCGACTGGACGGCGGCGCTGCGCAATGACGATGGCCTCATCGACCCGGAAAAACTGTCCGATGCGGTCTTTGCCAACGTCAACCACGCGCTCGATGCGGTGCGGGAGGATTCGATGCGCCAGATCGACCTCAGCAATTTCGACCTCGTTCTGCCCGAGACCGGCTCGGTCAAGCTGGTCAGGATCACCGATGCGTCAGTTGCGCAGTCCGAGCCGGGCGGCATGGAGTTTTCATCCGACGCGGACGTCGACGGCAGGGCGCTTACCATCGCTGCCTCAGCCACCCGCGATACGGCAACGCGGCGCGTGACCGGGTTGGACGCCAGCATCGAGATAGCGGAGGCCGACAAGGCTGCCGCGACGCCAGGCGGAAAAATCGGCGCCATTGCCTTGAAGCTGGCTGGATCGGAGGGATCCGGCGAGACCCCGTCGCGGCTGACGGCCTCCTTGTCGCTTGCCGGTTCCGTACTCGATTTCGGTCCGCGTGCCGGGATACTTCCAGCCGACGTCGATCTCGATGCGACGCTCGTCGCCGGCGCCAACAAGGTCCAGGTGGATCGGCTGCAGGTCAGGACCGGTCGCTCGACATTCGATTTCGCCGGTTCGATCGGGCCGAAGCCGGCGACTGGAACGGCGGGCGAGGAGCCATCCTACCGCTACGATCTGACCAGCGATCACTCGACACTGGCGCCTTTGGAATCGTCCGAACCTGCGCTCGATTTCATCGCACGCGTCGCCGGCGTCTATCAGACCAGGAGCCATAAGCTCGTGGCCGAGCAGATCGGGATCAGATCCGGGGGAGCCAGCGAGGCGCTGGGCACGGCGTCGGTAGAGTTCGTCGAGGGAAAGGTGCCGGGCATATCTGTCGCCTTCAACCTCCACGACATGCCGGTCTCGCATGTCAAGCAGTTGTGGCCCTGGTTTTCCGCGCGAAATGCTCGCCTTTGGGTGCTGAAGAACCTGTTCGGCGGCCACGTCGTCGACGCCAGCCTGCAGTTCCAGGTCGTGCCGGGGCGCCTGGGCAACGGCATTCCGCTATCCAACGACGAGGTATTCGGCCGTTTCCAGATCGAAGGAGCGCGCTTCGATACGGCCGGTCACATTCCGCCGATACGCGATGCCGTCGGCGTTGTCGAATTCCACGGCAACGACGTCGACGTCAGGCTCTCCTCGGGTAACGTCTATATGGTGAGCGGCCGCACGGTGGCGGCGAGCAACGGCACGATGACGGTCAAGGCTGCAAACCGCCCGCCGGTGATCGGCGCGCTCGACATCGACGTCGCCGGCGAGGCGTCCGCAATCGCCGAGCTCGCCTCCTACGAGCCTATCAACGCCATGCGCCATGTTGGCCTGCTGCCGGACGACCTGTCCGGTACCGTGACCGGCCACGTGAGAGCGGACATTCCGCTGCAGTCCGGCGTCGACACTTCGAAACTCGATTGGCTGGTGGCGCTCGATTACAAAGACCTGTCGCTGGCCAAGCCGTTCGAAGGCCAGGCGGTGACGGACGCCGACGGTTCGATCACCGTCGAGCCCAATCGGGCCGTGATATCAGCCAAGGCGCTGCTGAACGGCATTCCAGCCGAGCTCGATCTGATCGAGCCGCTCAACAATGCCGGGCCGCCACGCAGCCGGAAAGTGGCGCTGGTGCTCGACGACAAGATGCGGGCAACCGCCATGCCTGGCCTGTCGGCGCTGCTTTCGGGAACCATCAAGGTTGCAATCGACAAGAGCGGTGGCAGCAACCAGACTGTTTCGGCGGACCTGACCAATGCCAGGCTGAACATTCCCTGGGCAGGCTGGAGCAAGGGACCCGGCGTCCCAGCCAATGTTACATTTGCCATGACCAGGTCCGCCGACACCACGACGCTGTCCGATTTCGGCCTGAATGGAAAAACTTTTTCGATCGACGGCGGCGTGGTGCTGGTCAACGGCGCCCTGTCCTCGGCGCGGTTCAGCAAGGTCACGTTGAACCGGGGGGACGACGTTGCCGTATCGGTGAAGCGATCGGGCAAGGGCTATGCAATCGACATCAGCGGCAACAAGCTGGATGCGCGTTCGCTGATCAAGCAATTCACGTCCGATGTCGACACCGCCACCAAGGCCACGGGTTCCGACGCGATTTCCGTCAGCGCCGATGTCAATTCCCTGATCGGCTTCCACAACGAGACACTGTCGAACCTGAAGCTCGACTACAGCGCCGCCGGTTCCAGGGTGAACGGTCTCAAGGTGAGTGCCACGGCAAGTTCGGGTGCTGCCATAAGGATCAGCAATACGACCGGCGCCGGCAGGCGCAACCTTAACATGACGTCGGCCGATGCCGGCGCCATCCTGCGGTTCCTCAACATTTACGAGCATATGGAGGGCGGTTCGATCACGCTGGCGCTTGCCGGGGCAAGCGACGGGCCGATGAAGGGCCAGGTCGACTCAAGCGACTTCTTCGTGGTCAACGAGCCGAAGCTCGCCTCGCTCGTGTCGACGACGCCGGCGGGCGACAGCCGCAGCCTCAACGAGGCTGTAAAAGCCAATATCGACACGTCGAGAGTGAAATTCGAGCGCGGCTTTTCCGAGATCGAAAAGGGCGACGGTTATCTCAAGCTGGCCAATGGCGTACTGCGCGGTCCACGCATCGGCACCACCTTCCAGGGCACGCTCTACGACCGGAACAACAACATGGACATGACCGGCACGTTTATGCCGGTCTACGGCCTCAATCGCATCTTTGGCGAACTGCCGCTCTTCGGCGCGCTGCTCGGCAACGGCCGCGACCGCGGGCTGATCGGCGTGACCTACCGGCTCAGGGGCGATGCCAACAAGCCGAAACTCGACGTCAATCCGCTGTCGGTGATCGCGCCTGGAATATTCAGGTCGATCTTCGAGTATCGGTGAGGCGGCCGACCGCTCAGACCGGCCGCACCAGAACGTGTTTTTTCTTACCGAGCGAAAGTTTTACGACCTCTTCCGGGCCGAGATCCTGAAGTGTCACCAACCGGCGATCGTCGGATACAGGCTGGTCGTTCAGGCGCACGGCGCCGCCCTGGATATGCCGCCGCGCCTCGCCGTTGGACGCGGCAAGCCCGGCGGTGACTAACAGCGACAATATTCCGACGCCGCTTTCCAGGTCGGCCCTGCCCAGCGCGACGGTCGGCAGCGTTTCGGCCAGCGCGCCTTCTTCGAACGTCTTGCGTGCGGTCTCCTCGGCTTGCTCGGCTGCCTCGCGGCCGTGCACGATGGCTGTCGTTTCGGTGGCCAGGACTTTCTTGGCTTCGTTGATCTCCGAGCCGCCAAGGGCGGCGAGCCGTGCGATTTCGGACAGCGGCAGACGGGTGAAAATCTTCAGGAAGCGCGCAACGTCGGCATCCTCGGTGTTGCGCCAGTACTGCCAGAAATCATAGGGCGAGTAGAGGTCCCCGTTCAGCCAGACCGCGCCCTTGGCCGATTTGCCCATCTTGGCGCCTGACGAGGTCGTCAGCAGCGGCGTGGTCAGCGCGTAGAGCTGCGGCGTGCCCATCCGGTGCCCGAGATCGACGCCGTTGATGATGTTGCCCCACTGGTCGGATCCTCCCATCTGCAGGCGGCAGCCATAGCGACGGCTGAGCTCGACGAAATCGTAGCCCTGTAGGATCATGTAGTTGAATTCGAGGAACGACAGCGATTGTTCGCGATCGAGCCTCAGTTTGACGCTGTCGAAGGTCAGCATGCGATTGACCGAAAAATGCCGGCCGACATCGCGCAGGAATTCGACATAGTTGAGCTTCATCAGCCAGTCCGCATTGTTGACCATGATCGCGTCGTTCTGCCCGTCGCCGAAACGCAGAATGCGGCCGAAAATGCGCTTGATGCCCTCGATGTTGGCAGCAATTGCCTCGGGCGTCAAAAGCTGGCGCTGGTCGTCGCGGAAGGAAGGGTCGCCGATCATCGAGGTGCCGCCGCCCATCAGGGCGATCGGCCGGTGGCCGGTCTCCTGCAGCCAGTAGAGCATGGTCGCCGAAATCAGATTGCCGATATGCAGGCTGGTCGCCGTGGCGTCGTAGCCGACATAGGCGGTCACCGTTTCTTTGGCAAAAAGCTGGTCGAGGCCGGTATCATCCGAAATCTGATGGATGAAACCGCGCTCGCTCATTATGCGCAGGAAATCGGATTTGAAGGCGGACATCTTTTCTTTCCCGAAAGCGGCCAACCGAAGCGGATCGGACGTGGTATGCGTGAACGCGGGCGTTTAGCATCCAAGCGCGCTCAGCAAAAGGGGCGCGCTCAGCAAAAGGAGAATCCGGTTTTGCGGCCGCGCGGATAGCGTGCAGATGCTTGCTTCATCGTTTGGGCTGGCGTAATGAGGCGCCGCGCCAGCGGGTTCTTGCAGCACCCAGTCCGCTGGAACGGCACCGCACGGCATCGAATCGAATGCCATATCCTGTGACAGAGCCCGACGCGACATGCCGGAGATATCCATCGTCATCCCTTGCCGGAACGAGGCGGCGAACCTGCCGCTTCTGCTCGACGAGATCGGGGCGGCGATGGCCGGACGCGATTTCGAGGTGATCGTCGTCAATGATGGTTCGACGGACGAGACCGCTTCGGTGCTTGCCGCCCAGGCGGCACTTCGCCCCTTTCCGCTCCGCCACCTCAGGCATGAGAAATCCGCCGGCCAGTCTCTCTCGGTGCGTTCGGGCGCATGGGCGGCCCGCGGCGATATCGTCGCCACGATCGACGGCGACGGCCAAAACGATCCGAAATACATTCCGGTGCTGGTCGACGCCCTGCGGCAGGCCGGTCCCGATTTCGGTGTTGCGCAAGGAGAGCGCCTGAAGCGCCGTGACAGCAAGATCAAACAACTGGCTTCCCGTTTTGCCAATTGGCTGAGAAAGGCCATCCTCCATGACGAGACCCGCGACACGGGCTGCGGCCTGAAGGCGATCCATACCGATATCCTCAGGAAATTGCCGTTCTTCGACGGCACGCACCGCTTTGTTCCGGCGCTCGTCATCCAGGAGGGGTATCGGGTCGTGCATTGCGACGTCGTCGACCGCTCTCGCCGGCACGGCAAGTCGAATTACGGGATCTTCGATCGCGGCCTGCAGGGAGTGCTCGATCTCGCCGGTGTCTGGTGGCTGCGCCGCAGGCGCCGGAGAATGCCAAAAACAGAGGAAATCAGGCATGGCTAACGTGCTTCAGGAATTGATGACCTGGCTTCACGAGGTTTTCGTCAGGCAGTTCGATACGTGGATTCTGCTCGGCTTCGTCGCCCAGTTCTTTTTTTCGATGCGCTTCCTCGTGCAGTGGATCGCATCGGAAAAAGCCAAGCGCAGCGTGGTGCCGATCGCTTTCTGGTTCTTTTCGCTGTTCGGCGGTAGTCTGCTGCTGATCTATGCCATCCAACGGCAGGATCCGGTGTTCATCGCCGGCCAGGGCATGGGCCTGTTCATCTACATCCGCAATCTTTGGCTGATCGCCAATGAGCGCAAGGCAGCGATGACGAAGGTCGATTGAGCGACCTGCCGGCGGCGAAGATCAGGCTCCGTCGAGCCCGCCGTAGGACCGTACCAGCCGGACCATGTCGGGCGAGTTCGGGCTCTCGCTCTCGAGCCCCTCGGCGACACCGCTACGGTCGGCAATCGGCCGGTTCTGGCTGACTTTCCACTTGCCTTGCATATCAGTGATCTCGAGTTCCAGCCCGACGATGCCCTTGATCTGCGACTGGATGAAGGTGGCTGGTGCGTCGGTCACTGCCCAAGGTGCTTCGCGAGCACCTTCCTGTGACACGGTCAAATCGGCAATCTGCTGGGCCAGCCAGTCCTGGTCCTCGATCACCTTGACGGTGCCGCGCACCTGGACGATGGCGTAGTTCCAGGTCGGCACGACCTTGCCGGTCTCGCGCTTGGTCTCGTACCAGGACGGTGTCACATAGGCGTCGGTGCCCTGGAAGACGACCAGCACCGGCGATGCCGGGCTCTCGGCCAGCAGTCGCCACTGCGGATTGGCTCGCGCCAGATGGGCGCGCAACCTGCCGTTCGGCGGCACTTCGGCGTCGAGCAGGGAGGGGGCGTCGAGCAGGAACGGGATCGCGTTGGCGACCGGCCCCTCGGCTCCATTTGAAATCAGCAGGCCAAGCGGATGGGCCCGGATCAGCCCGTGCAGCACGTCCTGCCGCGTTTCCTGGAAATGAGGGGGCTGGTACACCGCTGTTTCCCGACTATCTCAGCCGTTTCGGCCGCGGGTCGGACAATTCACCGGCCAGACGGCGGTCGAGATAGTCCGCGCATTCTTGGAGCAGGAGGTCCGCATCGTTGGAGAAGAAATGGTTGGCGCCGGGCAAGGTCTTCTGGGTGATGGTGATCCCCTTTTGCGTGTGTAATTTGTCGACCAGCCCCTGCACGTCCTTCGGCGGCGCGACCTTGTCCGCATCGCCATGGATGATGAGGCCGGACGACGGGCAGGGCGCCAGGAACGAGAAATCATAGGTGTTGGGCTGCGGCGCGATCGAGATGAAGCCTTCGATCTCCGGCCGGCGCATCAGAAGCTGCATGCCGATCCAGGAGCCGAACGAATAGCCGGCGACCCAGCAGCTCTTGGAGTCCGGATGCAGCGACTGCACCCAGTCGAGCGCTGCGGCCGCATCCGACAATTCGCCGGTGCCGTGGTCGAATTCGCCCTGGCTGCGGCCAATGCCGCGGAAATTGAAGCGAAGCGTGGTGAAATCCCGCTTCTGGAACATGTAGAAGAGGTCGTAGACGATCTTGTTGTTCATCGTGCCGCCGAACTGGGGGTGCGGATGCAGGATGATGGCAATCGGCGCGCTCTTTTCCTTGGAAGGTTGATAGCGACCCTCCAGGCGACCGGCCGGACCGGTGAAAATGACCTCAGGCATAAAATACTCCACATGGCATATGAATGCGCGGCGCCCGGAACAACTCTTCCTATGGCCTTGACGCAGGGCGAGCGTCTTTCTAGAAGCTAGTTTAGAATTGTTCAAAACTGGATGGCCGAAAAAATCGTCGCTCGGCCACCCGCGCCGCAAGTCGCGTAAATAGGACGGCTTGCCTTGCAATTTCAAGGAAATAACGCGCTATCCCAGTGGAATGGCTATTGAAGGGACCGATCGAAACGAAAATGGCCGGAAGACGCGCTTATCTCGACTACAATGCCAGCGCGCCGCTGCTTGCCGCGGCGCGCGCGGCAATGGTTGCCGCGCTCGATGCCGCCGCCAACCCGTCGTCGGTCCATGCCGAAGGTCGCGCCGCACGGCGGCTGATCGAGAATGCAAGGCGCGATGTGGCAGCACTGGTCAACGCCAGGGCCGAGCATGTCGTGTTCACCTCCGGTGCGACTGAAGCCGCCTCGACGCTGCTGGCGCCGGATTGGCAGATGGGCCGCGGCACTGTCCGCATGGGCAAGGTCTATGTCTGCGAAGCCGATCATCCTTGTGTGCTGAATGGCGGACGTTTTCCGCCAGCCCTGGTGACGCGCATTGGCGTCGACGCCGACGGCGTCGTCAGGCTCGACGCGTTGGCGGCGGCACTTGGCGGTCACGACAAGGCGGACGGTCTGCCGCTGGTGGCGATCCATGCGGCCAATAACGAGACCGGCGTCATCCAGCCCATCGACCGCATCGCCGAAATCGTCAAGGCGGCGGGCGGCATCCTGGTCGTCGACGCCGTGCAGGCGGCGGGCCGCATTCCGATCGACATGTCAGCGGGTTATGCGGATTATTTGATTCTGTCCTCGCACAAGATCGGCGGCCCCAAGGGCGTCGGCGCCATCGTTGCCGCCGCGGACCTGATGATGCCGAAGCCTTTGATTAATGGCGGCGGCCAGGAAAAGGGCCATCGCGGCGGCACCGAGAACCTGGCAGGCATTGCCGGTTTTGGGGCGGCGGCGCGGGAAGCCGTGATCGGATTGAAGAGCATCGATGCGGTTGGTCGCCGCCGCGACGAGATCGAGACCATCGTGAAAACGCTGGTCCCGGATGCGGAAATCTTCGGAACCGGCGCGCCGAGGCTTGCCAATACGACATTCTTCGCTATTGCGGGCATCAAGGCCGAGACGGCGCAGATCGCCTTCGACCTGGCAGGCGTCGCGCTGTCGGCCGGATCGGCCTGTTCGTCTGGCAAGGTTGGCCCGAGCCATGTGCTGAAAGCCATGGGACACGGTGACAGCCTTGGTGCTTTGCGCGTGTCCATCGGCCACGCAACGGGCGCCGAGGACATTGAACTGTTCCGTGCCGCGCTGACAGGTATCGCCTCGCGCCGCGCAGGCAGGGAAGAAGCTGCCTGAGTGCGGCAGAATGATGCAGGCCTTTCGGCCTGGTAGAGCCGTGCGTTTCGTGGTGGCCGGGTGAATTTCCGGCAGGAACGCACTATATGGAACTTACGCCGCCTTGGTTGCCCACGGGCATTCGTTTCGCGGTGCCATAGTTTGAAAACTGCCGGGCCTTGACCCCGGCGTGGATGGAGAACGCATATGCCTGCTGTGCAGGACACGATCGATCGGGTCCGAAAGATCGACGTCGACCAGTATAAATACGGATTCCAGACCGAAATCGCGATGGACAAGGCCCCAAAAGGGCTGAGCGAAGACATTATCCGCTTCATCTCCGCGAAGAAGGACGAGCCGTCCTGGATGCTGGAATGGCGTCTGGAAGCCTATCGGCGCTGGGTGACGCTGGACGAGCCGAAGTGGGCGCGCGTCCATTATCCGAAGATCGATTTCCAGGACCTCTACTATTACGCGGCGCCCAAGAGCACGCCGGGACCGACATCGCTGAGCGACGTCGATCCCGAATTGTTGAAAGTTTATGAAAAGCTCGGCATTCCGTTGAGGGAACAGGAAATCCTCGCCGGCGTGCAGAAGACCGATGCGTCGGAACTCGAGGAACCCAGCGACAATGTCTATAAGTCCGGCCGCGTTGCGGTCGATGCCGTGTTCGATTCCGTGTCCGTCGTCACCACCTTCAAAAAGGAGCTGGCGCAGGCCGGCGTCATCTTCTGCTCGATCTCGGAGGCTATCCGCGAGCATCCGGAACTGGTGCAGAAATATCTCGGTTCGGTCGTGCCGACCTCCGACAATTTCTACGCCACGCTGAATTCCGCCGTGTTCACCGACGGCTCCTTCGTCTTCGTGCCCAAGGGCGTGCGCTGCCCGATGGAACTGTCGACCTATTTCCGCATGAACGAGAAGAACACCGGCCAGTTCGAGCGCACGCTGATCATCGCCGAGGAGGGGGCCTACGTCTCCTATCTCGAAGGCTGTACGGCACCGCAGCGCGACGAGAACCAGCTTCACGCCGCGGTGGTCGAACTGATCGCGCTCGACGATGCCGAGATCAAATATTCGACGGTGCAGAACTGGTATCCCGGCGACGCCGAGGGCAAGGGCGGCATCTACAATTTCGTCACCAAGCGCGGCGATTGCCGTGGCCACCGTTCGAAGATTTCGTGGACTCAGGTCGAGACCGGTTCGGCCATCACCTGGAAATATCCGAGCTGCATCTTGCGCGGCGACGATTCCAGCGGCGAGTTCTATTCGATCGCCGTGTCGAACGGCTATCAGCAGGTCGATAGCGGCACCAAGATGATCCATCTCGGCAAGAACACGTCGAGCCGCATCATCTCCAAGGGCATTGCCGCCGGCTTCTCGCAGAACACTTATCGCGGCCAGGTTTCGGCGCACCGCAAGGCGACCAACGCTCGTAACTTCACCAACTGCGACTCGCTGCTGATCGGCGACCAGTGTGGTGCGCACACCGTGCCCTACATGGAAGCCAAGAACGCAACGGCGCAGTTCGAGCATGAGGCGACGACGTCGAAGATTTCCGAGGACCAGAAGTTCTATGTCATGCAGCGCGGCATTCCCGAAGAAGAGGCGATCGCGCTGATCGTCAACGGCTTCGTCAAGGACGTCATCCAGCAACTGCCGATGGAATTCGCAGTCGAGGCGCAGAAGCTTATCGGCATCAGCCTCGAGGGGAGCGTGGGATGATGAGCTCTGGCTTTGCGTTGTCATCTCTGAGCCTGGCACTGTCATCCTCGGATTTGGCGCCGCCAGCCTTAAACGTGGCGTCGTCATCCTCGGGCTTGTCCCGAGGATCTACCGGCCTCTCAACACGGATCGCTCCACATCTTCGTTGGACAGCAGATCCTCGGGACAAGCCCGAGGATGACGGCGCGAAACTCGGAGATGACGGCGCCAGGTTTAAGGATGACGGCGCAACGTTTAAGGGCGCTACGTCTAAGGATGCTGGCGCGTTGCACCGGCCATCTGCGGGAAAATGACCGGCTTTGTCTACATGATGTCCGATAAGCCGCGTGGAGTTATCTACATTGGCGTAACCAGTGATTTGCATGGGCGAGTGTGGGAACACCGTAATGATGTGCACCGAGGTTTTACCTCGAAATACAAGGCAAAGAATCTGATTTGGTTCGAACGGCACCCGAACATCGTTCTCGCGATTCAGCGCGAAAAGTCTTTGAAACGCTATCGCCGCGAATGGAAGACGAACCTGATTGAGGGTCTAAATCCGACCTGGCTGGATTTGTATGAGAGCATTGATGAGATTGAGAATGTCTATCAGCCTCATCCGAATACGAGAATCTGGAGTGACTACCATTGAGAGACGGGTGGATGTCTGAGTACGGCTACGAATAGGACGAACAAAAAATGCTTGAGATCAAAAACCTCCATGCCCGCATCGTCGACGACGGCACCGAGATCATCCGCGGCCTGAACCTGACGGTGAAAGCCGGCGAGGTCGCCGCCATCATGGGTCCGAACGGCTCGGGCAAGTCGACGCTGTCCTACATCCTCGCCGGGCGCGAGGACTATGAGGTGACCGAGGGCGACATTCTCTACAACGGCCAGTCGATCCTCGAAATGGATCCGGCCGAGCGCGCCACGGCGGGCATTTTTCTCGCGTTCCAATATCCGATGGAGATACCGGGCGTGGCGACGATGGAGTTCCTGAAGGTGGCGATGAACGAGCAGCGCAAGGCGCGCGGCGAGGAACCGCTGAAGATCCCGGAATTCCTGAAGCGGGTGAAGGAGGCGGCGGCCTCGCTCAACATGGACATGGCGATGCTGAAGCGGCCGCTCAATGTCGGCTTTTCCGGCGGCGAGAAGAAGCGCGCCGAGATCCTGCAGATGAAGCTGCTTGAACCGAAGCTCTGCGTGCTCGACGAGACCGATTCCGGCCTCGATATCGATGCGCTCAAGATCGTCTCGGACGGCGTCAACGCGCTGCGCTCGCCGGACCGCGCCATCGTCGTCATCACCCACTACCAGCGCCTGCTCCAACATATCGTGCCTGATAGCGTGCACGTGCTCTACAGGGGCCAGGTGATCAAGTCGGGCGACAAGTCGCTGGCGCTTGATCTCGAGGCCAATGGCTATGCCGGCGTGATCGGCCAAGCCGCGTGAAATGCCAGAAGGCCAAGAAGGCAAGCCAAACAAGGCGATACTGATGAATATGCATACTCAACCCCAGCGAACCCCGGCCGAAACGGCGCTGATCGACGCCTTCAGCGAGCGGCTGTCGCTGCTGCCCGGCGACGGCGCGGTGATGCTGAAGCGCGATGACGCCATCGAGGCGATCAAGGGCGGCCTGCCGACGCGACGCATCGAATCGTGGCACTACACCGACCTGCGCCGCCTGCTGACTTCGGTTCCGGACTTCGATCCCGCAGCCGCCCCGAAAGCCATTGCGCCGATCGTTGAGGGCTCCGCCATTCTGCCGGTGCTGAACGGCGTGTCGAGCGCGAAGGTTTCCGCCGTCGAAGGCGTTACCGTGCAGCGCCTGTCGGAAAAACTGACCGACGGCAGCATCGCGCCCGGGCTCGATACCTATGGCGCCGATGACGCGATCGGCGCGCTGAACACCGCCTTTGTCGCCGACGGCTATTTTGTCGACATCGCCGACGGGACCGAACTGGACAAGCCGATCGAACTGCAGAACCTGCAATCCGGCGGCCAGACGCATGTGCGCCTGACTGTGCGCGTCGGTGCCGGCGCCAAGGCTGTTATCGTCGAGCGCCAGACGGGTGAGGGCGCCGCATTGGTCAGCTCGGTCAGCCAGCTTCTGCTCGGCGCGGGTGCCGACGTGACGTGGCTGATCGTGCAGGAGCAGCCGGATACGGCGACGCATCTTGCCCAGTTCAAGGCGCATCTCGGCAAGGGTGCGAAGCTGACGCTGTTCGTGATGAATGCCGGCGGCAAACTGGTGCGGCAGGAGGTCGTCGTCAAGACGACAGGCGAAGGCGCCGATTTCACGCTGCGTGGCATCAACCTGCTGGCTGGTGACACCCATACCGACGTCACCATGGTCCTCGACCATGCCGTGCCGCATACGACTTCGACGGAAGTGATCCGCAATGTGGTTACCGGCAAGGCGCGCGGCGTCTTCCAGGGCCGCATCAACGTCCATCAATATGCGCAGAAGACCAACGCCAAGATGGCCTGCAACACGCTGCTTCTGTCGGACGATGGCGAGTTCTCGACCAAGCCTGAGCTCGAAATCTTCGCCGACGACGTCGTCTGCGGCCATGGCGCGACCGTCACCGAGATCGACCACAACCACCTGTTCTACCTGATGGCGCGTGGCATCGATGAGAAGTCGGCCCGTGGCTTGTTGGTGAAGGCGTTCGTCGCCGAGGTGATCGAGGATCTGGACGACGAAACGATTGTCGAGGCGCTGGAAACGAGGCTCGACGGCTGGTTCGTCGCGCACGGGTGAGCGCCTGACCTTCTCCCCCAGGGGGAGAAGGTGGCCGAGCGAAACTCGGTCGGATGAGGGGTGCTGGACGGAATGAGGCGCTGCTTCGAGAGAGCTTGTGATGGACCAGAAAGTCGAAAACATCCCCTACGACGTCGAGGCGATCCGCCGCGACTTCCCGATCCTGTCGCGGGAAGTCTACGGCAAACCGCTGGTCTATCTCGACAATGGCGCCTCGGCACAGAAGCCGCAGATAGTGCTCGACACCATCCAGCATGCCTATTCCCAGGAATACGCCAACGTCCATCGCGGCCTGCATTTCCTGTCGAATGCCGCGACTGATGCCTATGAGAAGGCGCGTGAGACGGTTCGCCGTTTCCTCAACGCGCCGAGCACCGACAACATCGTCTTCACCTCGAACACCACCGCAGCGATCAACACCGTTGCTTATGGTTATGGCATGGCCAACATCGGCGAGGGCGACGAGATCGTGCTCTCGATCATGGAGCACCATTCCAACATCGTGCCGTGGCATTTCATCCGCGAGCGCCAGGGCGCCAAGCTGGTCTGGGTGCCGGTCGACGATCTCGGCGTCTTCCACATCGAGGAGTTCGAGAAGCGGCTGACCGATCGCACCAAGCTCGTCGCCATCACGCACATGTCGAATGCGCTGGGTACGGTGACACCGATCAAGGAGATCGTCCGTATCGCGCATGCGCGCGGCATTCCGGTGCTGGTCGACGGCAGCCAGAGCGCCGTGCATATGCCGATCGACGTCCAGGATCTCGACTGCGATTTCTTCGTCTTCACCGGCCACAAGGTCTACGGTCCCTCGGGCATCGGCGTGCTCTATGGCAAGAAGGACATGCTGGAGCGCATGCGCCCGTTCATGGGCGGCGGCGAGATGATCGAGGAGGTGACTGAAGACATCGTCACCTACAACGAGCCGCCGCACCGCTTCGAGGCAGGCACGCCGCCGATCGTGCAGGCGATCGGGCTGGGTGCTGCGCTGGAATACATGGAAAAGATCGGCCGCGAGCGCATCGCCGCCCACGAGGCCGATCTGAAGGATTATGCCCATCAGCGGCTGCGGGCCATCAATTCGCTGCGCATCTTCGGCGACGCGCCTGATAAGGGCGCCATCATCTCCTTCGAATTGCAAGGCATTCATGCCCATGACGTCTCGATGGTGATCGATAGGCAAGGCGTTGCTGTCCGTGCGGGGACCCATTGCGCCCAGCCGCTGTTGAAACGCTTCGGCGTAACCTCCACATGCAGGGCGTCGTTTGGCATGTATAATACCAGGGCCGAAGTCGACGCTTTGGCTGATGCGCTCGAAAAAGCGCGCAAGTTTTTCGGGTGACGATCATGGATGATGCCAGCCATACCGCTGAGACCACTTCGGAAACGACTGCCAACGGTCTGGTTTCCGCCTCGGCCATTCCCGCCGACGAACTGGCGCGGCTGACCGACGACATCGTCTCGGCGCTGAAGACGGTCTACGACCCGGAAATCCCGGCCGACATCTACGAGCTCGGCCTGATCTACAAGATCGACATCGAGGACGACCGCTCGGTCAAGATCGACATGACGCTGACCGCGCCCGGCTGCCCGGTGGCCGGCGAAATGCCCGGCTGGGTGGAAAACGCCGTCGGCGCCGTCGAAGGCGTGTCCGGCGTCGAGGTCAACATGACCTTCGATCCGCCCTGGTCACCCGACCGCATGTCGGAAGAGGCGCAGGTGGCGGTGGGCTGGTATTGATGGGTGTACTTGCGCCAGGCAGAAAATTTCACCATTTTAGGTGAGGAATCATTCGGCAGGCCTTGAACCTGCACAGAATGGAGAAGGAAAACATGGGACGCTTCGCCGTCATCACGATGACCGAAAAGGCTGCCGACCGGGTGCGCGAGATCGTCGCGACCCGTGAGAATGCGCATGGCATTCGCCTTGGCATCAAGAAGGGCGGCTGCGCCGGCATGGAATATACGGTGGATCTGGTGACCGAACCCAGCACCAAGGACGACCATATCGAGCGCGACGGCGCCCATGTCTATGTCGCGCCGGAGGCAGCGCTTTTCCTGTTCGGCACCGAGATGGATTTCGAGCAGACGACGCTGCGCACCGGCTTCACCTTCCGCAACCCGAACCAGAGCTCGGCCTGCGGCTGCGGCGAATCGGTCGAATTGAAGCCGGCCGACCTCAAGGCTTTGGCCGAGGCGCGCGCCTCGGCTTGAGCTTTCCTTCACCCCGTTTACGGGGAGAAGGTGGCCCGAAGGGCCGGATGAGGGGCAGCGCCAGCCTCTCCAAGTTAACGCCGCCGTTCATCTGCCTGCCGGCATCTTCTCCGGGGCGAAGAAATGCTAATCCACCCACATTCCCGTCCGCTTGTGCCGGTCGGCGATCGACTCCTCGGGATAGACATCGAAGCTCTTGTCTTTCTTGCCGACCTCGGGTTCGACCCAGTTCGCCTTGTATTTCAGCATGAGGTGCACCTTTTCGGGCGGTTTTGGCAGGTCCGTGTCAATCGCCGAGGCGAAGGGATGCACCAGCTCCGGCCAGGTCGGGTCGTAGAGCCAGAGCGCCGATCCGCATTTCCTGCAGAAATTGCGCTCGCCTGACGAGATTTCGCATTGCGGATGCTCGTCGTCCTCGATTTCCGCCCGGTAGACGCCGAGATTGCGCTTGCCGGTTATCTTCAGCGTGTCGAAATCGGCGCCGAGATTGATGGCAAAGCCGCCGCCGCCCTGCTGCTTGCGGCAGATCGAGCAGTAGCACAGCATGAACGGCACCGGCGTGTGGCTTTCCACCTCGAAGCGGACGGCATTGCACCGGCAGGACCCTTTGAGCAGAAGCGGCATGACAAAACTCCGACGAAATTGGTCTCAACTTGTCAGGATGGTGCTGGTTGCGGCGATGACAAGGAGAAATCCGGGTGACATGATCGACGCATGGACAATGAACGCATCGCCGAGCTTTTCGAAGGGCTTGGCCCGGTCAGCATACGAAAACTGTTCGGCGGCAAGGGCATTTATTTCGACGGCGTCATCGTGGCGATCGTCCTTCGTGGCGAACTGTTGCTGAAGGCCGACGCGGAAAGCGCGCCGGAATTCGAAGCGGCCGGCTGTCGGCAATGGACTTATACCGGCTCGAGGCATGGCAAGCTGGTCTCGATGCCGTATTGGAGCATTCCCGACAGTGCCTTCGACGATCCGGATGAGATAGCGGTGTGGGCACGCCGGGCCTATGAGGCGGGGCTGCGGGCCGGCAAATAGGTTGCCTCCCCGCTGGCAATTTCCCGCGCCTCGGGCACAAGCGTCAGCGCGTCGGCAAAACTCGCAGCCGTGAAAGCCGGCGCAAGCCCCGTACCCTCGACGGCAAGCATCGCCGCGGCAACGCCTTCACGCAGTGCT
This sequence comes from Mesorhizobium robiniae, assembly GCF_040545535.1. Lineage (NCBI taxonomy): Bacteria > Pseudomonadati > Pseudomonadota > Alphaproteobacteria > Hyphomicrobiales > Phyllobacteriaceae > Mesorhizobium > Mesorhizobium robiniae. Next base: position 175,918 of record NZ_JBEPMC010000009.1, on the reverse strand, counting down.
GCGCGCAGCGTCAGGCCGTTGAGCAGGGCAGCCACCGTTGCGCCCGCCAGCGCATCGGCGGCGCCGTCCGCGATCTTTCCTGGCGGCAGGATCGAGAAGGCGCCGGCTTCGTCGAAACCCAGCACCGGACCGTCATCGGCCGTCACCACGCCGCCTTTGAGGCCCGCGCGCCTCAGGCTGTCGACGACATCTTGCGCCGCGGCGCCGATATCGACATCGGCGAGCGCGATGGCCTCGCGCCGGTTCATGAAGACCAGCGCCAGGCTGCCGAGCAGCGGCGCGAGCCGCGTCGCCTTGGCCGGTGAGACGGCAAGGGCGAAGACCGGCTTGCCGGCGGCAAGCGCCACCAGCCGCTCCAATGCCGTCGACGGCAGGTTTGCGTCGCACAGGACCGCATCGGCAGTGCTGATCGCCTCGCGCATCTTGGCACGGCGGATCTGCTTGGCAAATGCCAGATCGTAGAGCGCCATGTCGGCAAGGCCGACGATCAGCGCGCCGTCGCGGTCGATCAGCGCCGTGTGGCTCGGTGTCGCGCGATCGAGGAACACCGCGGACAGATCGGTAATGCCGGCAGCATGGATGGCGCGCGAGACCGTGTCGGCCAGAGCATCGCCGCCGTGCACCGAAAGCAGCGAGCCGGAGATGCCGCGCCGCACGGCGCTGCGCAAGGCATTGAAGACGGCGCCGCCGACAGCCTCGCGCATCGTGCCGGGATTTGACGCGGCCGGCACGAAGTCGCCCGAAACCTGGCCGCGCCGGTCTATATAGGCGCCGCCTACGGCCAGGATTGTCGGCGACTTCATCATGCCGGCGAGATGACCTTTGCTGATTGCCCGAGTGGAGACTAGGTTGTCCGGCGCAACCCGGCAACCTACGGCGCGATTCGGAAGATGGCAGCACGATCCCGCCGAGGGGTGCAGGATACCTCCGAGCCGAAAAAAGCGAAACAAAAAAAGAACAAATACGGATATCATTTGTTTTTCAGCTACTTGATGCCTCTTGCCAAACGAGAACAAATAAGGTACAAATTAAGAAGGATTACGGATTGTCCGGCCTTCATTGACGACCAAGGGGTGATGTATCATGGCTCAGAATTCTTTGCGGCTTGTAGAGGACAAGGCAGTGGACAAATCAAAGGCTCTGGATGCGGCGCTGTCGCAAATCGAGCGTGCTTTCGGCAAGGGCTCGATCATGCGGCTCGGCGCAAACGAGCAGGTCGTCGAGATCGAAACGGTGCCGACCGGCTCGCTCGGTCTCGACATCGCGCTTGGCGTCGGCGGTCTGCCACGCGGCCGCATCGTCGAGATCTATGGGCCGGAAAGCTCAGGCAAGACGACGCTGGCGCTGCACACGGTGGCCGAAGCCCAGAAGAAGGGCGGCATCTGCGCCTTCGTCGATGCTGAGCATGCGCTCGATCCGGTCTATGCCCGCAAGCTCGGCGTCGATCTGGAAAACCTCCTGATCTCGCAGCCTGACACCGGCGAGCAGGCGCTGGAGATCTGCGACACGCTGGTGCGTTCCGGTGCCATCGACGTGCTAGTGGTCGATTCGGTCGCGGCGCTGACGCCGCGCGCCGAAATCGAGGGCGAGATGGGCGATTCGCTGCCCGGCCTGCAGGCCCGGCTGATGAGCCAGGCGCTGCGCAAGCTGACCGCCTCGATCTCGCGCTCCAACACCATGGTCATCTTCATCAACCAGATTCGCATGAAGATCGGCGTCATGTTCGGTTCGCCTGAGACCACGACCGGCGGCAACGCGCTGAAATTCTATGCTTCGGTGCGCCTCGACATTCGCCGCATCGGCTCGGTCAAGGACCGCGACGAGGTCGTCGGCAACCAGACCCGCGTCAAGGTGGTCAAGAACAAGCTGGCGCCGCCCTTCAAGGTGGTCGAGTTCGACATCATGTATGGCGAGGGCGTGTCCAAGACCGGCGAGCTGGTCGACCTCGGCGTCAAGGCCGGCGTGGTCGAAAAGTCGGGCGCCTGGTTCTCCTACAATTCGCAGCGTCTCGGCCAGGGTCGTGAGAACGCCAAACTGTTCCTGCGCGACAACCCCGACACGGCGCGCGAGATCGAGCTGGCGCTGAGGCAGAATGCCGGGCTGATCGCGGAGAAATTCCTCGAGAATGGTGGTTCCGAAGGCGGCGACGATGGTTTCGAGGATGAAGCCGGCGCGATGTAAGGCCTCAGTGGTGGCCAGAGTTTGGCCATAATCCCGGTTCATCACCTCCAGCTTATGTAATCGAGTTCTGTATTGTTGCGTTTCAAACCGCCGGCTTAGCGCCGGCGGTTTGCGTTTCAGCGGTGGCGCCGATGACCTGCAAGCCCGCAAGTTGGCCCAATTCCGTGTTTCTGGACAGGGTGCAATGCGGCGGCTAAAAGGCCATGTCCATTTACCGTCGGCCGGGCCGGCGGTTCTCTCCAGAAGGCAGTATTATTCATGAGTGGCGTGAACGAGATCCGGTCGACATTCCTCGACTATTTCCGCAAGGAGGGTCATGAGGTCGTCGCGTCGAGCCCGCTGGTGCCGCGCAACGACCCGACGCTGATGTTCACCAATGCCGGCATGGTGCAGTTCAAGAATGTCTTCACCGGCCTGGAAAAGCGGGCCTATTCGCGTGCCACAACCGCCCAGAAGAGCGTGCGCGCCGGCGGCAAGCACAACGACCTCGACAATGTCGGCTACACCGCGCGCCACCTGACCTTCTTCGAGATGCTCGGCAATTTCTCATTCGGCGACTATTTCAAGGAACGCGCCATCGAGCTTGCCTGGAACCTGATCACCAAGGAGTTCGGGCTGAAGCAGGACAAGCTGCTGGTCACCGTCTATCACACCGATGACGAGGCCGCCGGCTTCTGGAAGAAGATCGCCGGCTTTTCCGACGATCGCATCATCCGCATTCCGACCTCGGACAATTTCTGGGCAATGGGCGACACCGGACCTTGTGGGCCGTGCTCGGAGATCTTCATCGACCGTGGCGAGCACATCTGGGGTGGGCCTCCCGGCAGCCCCGAGGAGGATGGCGACCGTTTCCTCGAATTCTGGAACCTGGTATTCATGCAGTATGAACAGGTGACGAAGGACGAGCGCATCGATCTGCCGCGCCCGTCGATCGACACCGGCATGGGCCTGGAGCGCATGGCCTCCATTCTGCAAGGGGTGGAAAGCGTCTTCGAGACCGACCTGTTCCGTCACCTGATCGACGCTGCATCATCCGCGCTCGGCCGCGGCCCGGATGCGGACACCGTCGCCTCGTTCCGCGTTATCGCCGACCATTTGCGTTCATCCTGCTTTTTGGTGGCCGACGGCGTGCTGCCGTCCAATGAAGGCCGCGGCTATGTGCTTCGTCGCATCATGCGCCGCGCCATGCGCCACGCACAGTTGCTCGGTGCCCGCGATCCGCTGATGTGGCGCCTGGTACCGGCGCTGGTGCGCGAGATGGGCCAAGCCTACCCGGAACTGGTGCGCGGCGAACAGATGATCACCGAGACGCTGAAGCTTGAAGAAACCCGTTTCCGCAAGACCCTGGTGCGCGGCTTGGGCCTGCTTTCGGAGGCGACGGAAAGGCTGGGCGCCGGCGACATGCTGGATGGCGAGACAGCCTTCAAACTCTACGACACCTATGGCTTTCCACTCGACCTGACACAGGACGCGCTGCGTCAGCGCAACATCTCGGTCGATCTTGCCGGCTTCACCAATGCGATGGAGCAGCAGAAGGCCGAGGCGCGCAAGAGCTGGGCAGGTTCCGGCGAGGCCGCGACCGAAACGGTGTGGTTCCCCGTGCGCGAGGCGGCCGGCGCCACCGAGTTCCTCGGCTACGAGACCGAGCAGGCGGAAGGCCTCATCCAGGCGCTGGTCAGGGACGGCAAGACCGTCGACAGCGCGGCCAAGGGCGACGCCGTTGCCGTGGTCGTCAACCAGACGCCGTTCTATGGCGAGTCCGGTGGCCAGATGGGTGATACCGGCACCATTTCAGGCGAAGGGTTCTCGATCGAGATCTCCGATACGCAGAAGAAGGCCGACGGGCTTTTCGTGCATCTCGGCAAGGTGATCAGCGGCACGGTCAGCACGGGCGCAACCGTCGAGCTGAAGGTCGACCATGCGCGCCGCTCCAGGTTGCGCGCGAACCATTCCGCGACGCATCTGATCCATGAGGCGCTGCGCGAGGTGCTGGGCACCCATGTCGCGCAGAAGGGCTCGCTGGTCGCGCCCGAGCGTCTGCGCTTCGACATTTCGCACAACAAGCCGATCTCGCCTGACGAACTCGAGGAGGTTGAGCGGATGGCGAACGAGATCGTCGTCCAGAACAGCCCGGTGTCGACGCGGCTGATGTCTGTCGACGATGCCATTGCCGAGGGCGCCATGGCGCTGTTCGGCGAGAAGTATGGCGACGAAGTGCGCGTCGTTTCGATGGGTACGGGCCTGCATGGCGCGAAGGCCAACCGGCCCTATTCGGTCGAGCTCTGCGGCGGCACGCATGTCAGGGCGACCGGCGATATCGGTCTGGTGCGCGTCGTGTCGGACAGCGCTGTCGCCGCCGGCGTGCGCCGTATCGAGGCGTTGACCGGGGAGGCGGCCAGAAAGCATCTGGACGAGCAGGACAAACGGCTGAAGGCGGTCGCTGCCACGTTGAAGATTTCGCCGGCCGACGTGCCGGCCCGCGTCGAGGCGCTGCTCGATGAGCGCAAGAGGCTCGAGAAGGAACTGACCGAAGCGCGCAAGAAGCTGGCGCTGGGCGACCGCTCGCCATCCGGTGTACCGGCTGAAAACGAAACCATCGCCGGTGTCGGTTTCCTCGGCAAGGCGGTCTCCGGCGTCTCGCCGAAGGATCTGAAACCGTTGGCCGATGCCGGCAAGAAGTCGCTCGGCTCCGGCATCGTCGTCTTCGTCGGCACGGCTGAGGACAACAAGGCGAGCGTCGTGGTCGGCGTCACCGACGACCTGACCGGCCGCTTTAGCGCCGTCGATCTGGTGCGCGTGGCATCCGCGGCCTTGGGCGGGCAGGGCGGCGGCGGTCGGCCTGATATGGCCCAGGCCGGTGGCCCGGATGCCTCGAAGGCCGAGGATGCGATTGCTGCGGTTAAGGCGGCGCTGGAAGCTGCGTGAACCTGCACCAGTAAAGCGAGGCCGAAGCGCAGCGGGGATGATGTGGCAACGTTGACCATGTATCAAGTCGACGCTTTTGCCGAACGGGCTTTCCAAGGCAACCCTGCTGCGGTTCTCGTTTTGGCAGACTGGCTATCGGACGATGTGATGCAGGCCATCGCAAACGAGAACAATCTTGCTGAAACCGCGTTTGCGCGGCCGAATGGCAAGGGTTGGGATTTGCGCTGGTTCACGCCGGTTCATGAAGTCGACTTCTGTGGCCATGCTACTCTTGCGACCGCCCATGTATTGGCCGCGGAACACAATGTGCCTGGCGATATGGCCTTTGCCACGCGGGTGGGTGAGTTGCGGGTTTCCCAACGGGAAGGTGCCTACCAGCTCGATCTGCCGTGTTTTCCGCCGCAGCCGCTCGGCGGGGAGTTAACGCTGGCGCTGCAAGAGATATTTCCCCTGCGTCCGGTTTCGAGCTTCCGCAATTTCGAAAACCTGTTTGTCGAGCTTGCCGACGAGTCGTCCGTACGGTCATTCGTTCCCGATCTGCTCAGGATCGGAACCCTTCATCCTCTTGGCCTGGTCATTACCGCGCCTGGGCGAGCCCACGATTTCGTCTCGCGTTATTTCGTGCCCGGGGCGGGCATTCCCGAGGATCCGGTGACTGGCTCCACTCATGCGACGCTGGTGCCTTACTGGGCTGAAAAACTCGGCAAGACGCATCTGTCGGCATTCCAATGCTCGCAGCGCGGCGGGCATTTGCTGTGCGACCTGGCTGGAGATCGTGTGCTGATCGAAGGTCGTGCGAAGACCTTCATGAAGGCGGAAATCTACCTTCCCGAATGAGCGGCTGCCATTCGCCTCACCCTGCCTTTTCGGTTCCGGAAAAGCTTGGACGCTGAGCGATGCGGTCCCACCAGGCCAGAATATCGGAAAATTCGGCCAGCAGCTTGCGCCCTTCGGCGGCCTTGACGAAGTAGCCGATGATCGGTGCCGCGTGCAAATCGGCCAGCGTCAATTGCTCGCCCAGCAGCCACGGCCCGGCGGCTTTCAGTGATGTGAGCACGCGAAGCACAGTTCTCGCCTGCCGAAGTCCGGCGGCGATCAAAGCCTCGTCAGGCGCCGTCTTCTCCAGCCGCTCGACAGCGACATCCCAGACCATCGCCCGATAGGCATAGGCGTCGAGCATGCCGATGATCTGGTTCATGGTTGCGCGAGGCCGAACCTCAACCGGCTGCAAAGCCGGCCCACCAAACGCTTCGTCGACATAGCGCGCAATCGCGCTCGCTTCGAACAGGCGAAAGCCGTCATGCTCCAAAGCCGGGATGCGCCCAAACGGATGATGCTCGAAATACCAACCGGGAATGCCGTCCTCGGCAAACACATCAACCGGCACCAGCTCGTAGTCGATGCCCTTTTCCTCGAGCGCGAGGCGGACGATGCGCATATAGACGCTGTAGTCCGCCCCGTAGAGGATCGGCTTGGTCATCGATCACCCTTCTTCCGCTCTCGTTGTTCGCCCTAACAAGAAGGCTCCTTTCGGAGCCTTCGATGTTGCCGGGTTTTGTCCGTCACGCCATCGCCTTCTGCAGATTCTCATCGATCTTGTCGAGGAAACCGGTGGTCGACAGCCATGGCTGGTCGGGGCCGATCAGCAGCGACAGGTCCTTGGTCATGAAACCGGCCTCGACGGTCTGGATGCAGACCCTTTCCAGCGTCTCGGCAAAGCGCTTCAGGTCGGCGTTGTCGTCGAGCTTGGCGCGGTGGGCGAGGCCGCGCGTCCAGGCGAAGATCGAGGCGATCGAATTGGTCGAGGTTTCCTCGCCCTTCTGATGCTGGCGATAGTGACGGGTGACGGTGCCATGCGCGGCCTCCGCCTCGACCGTCTTGCCGTCCGGTGTCATCAGCACCGAGGTCATCAGGCCGAGCGACCCAAAACCTTGCGCCACCGTGTCCGACTGCACGTCGCCATCGTAGTTCTTGCAGGCCCAGACATAGCCGCCCGACCATTTCAGGCTGGAGGCGACCATGTCGTCGATCAGCCGGTGCTCGTACCAGATCTTTTTCGCCTTGAATTCGGCTTCGAACTCAGCCTCGTAGACTTCCTGGAAAATATCCTTGAAGCGGCCGTCATAGGCCTTGAGGATGGTGTTCTTGGTTGAGAGGTAGACCGGGTAGTTGCGCAGCAGGCCGTAATTCAGCGAGGCGCGGGCGAATTCGCGGATCGACTCGTCGAGATTGTACATGGCCATGGCGACGCCGGCGGCCGGCGCATCGAACACGTCATGCTCGATCACCTTGCCGTCCTCGCCGACGAACTTGATCGTCAGCTTGCCCTTGCCGGGAAAGCGGAAGTCGGTGGCGCGGTACTGGTCGCCGAAGGCATGACGGCCGACGATGATCGGCTTGGTCCAGCCGGGCACCAGCCGCGGCACGTTCTTCATGATGATCGGCTCGCGAAAGATGGTGCCGCCGAGAATGTTGCGGATCGTGCCGTTCGGCGACTTCCACATCTTCTTCAGCTTGAATTCCTCGACGCGCTGCTCGTCGGGCGTGATCGTGGCGCATTTCACGCCGACGCCATGCTTCTTGATGGCGTTGGCCGAATCGATGGTCACCTGGTCGTTGGTGGCGTCGCGGTGTTCAACGCTGAGGTCGTAATATTCAAGCTTGAGGTCGAGATAGGGGTGGATCAGCTTGTCCTTGATGAACTGCCAGATGATGCGGGTCATCTCGTCGCCGTCGAGTTCGACGACTGGGTTCGCCACCTTGATCTTCGCCATGGAAAGAATGCCTCATTGTTGGGGATCGGAACGGCCTTGCCCGCATGGCTTCGGCCGGGGATGCGGCCCGTATATCAAAGCATTTTTGGCCGCGCAAACGGCGATCCGCATGGCCTGGCTCGACTACGGCCATCCGCCTCTCTTTGTGAAAGCTTCATTTTCGCGGCCGGATATGGCAGGGGACGCTGAAATGCCGCAAACAGCAGTTCATTGACATCATGCAAGCCAGCAACGACATCCCTCCTGCCGCAGGCCCGGCGATCATCCTCGTCGAGCCACAGCTCGGCGAGAATATCGGCATGGTCGCGCGCGCCATGGCGAACTTTGGCCTTGCCGAACTGCGCCTCGTCAATCCGCGCGACGGCTGGCCAAGCGAGAAGGCGCGCGCTGCCGCGAGCCGCGCCGACCATGTCATCGATGCCGTTACGGTCTTTGACGATCTGGCCTCGGCGGTTGCCGACCTGAACTTCGTCTTCGCCACCACGGCGCGCGCACGCGATAATTTCAAGCCGGTGCGCGGACCGGTCGAGGCGGGCAGGGCGCTGAGAGCGCGCCAGCAAGCCGGGCAGCGCACCGGCATCCTGTTCGGCCGCGAGCGGTTCGGACTCTACAATGACGAGGTCGGCCTCGCCGACGAGATCGTCACCTTCCCGGTCGATCCCGCCTTCTCTTCGCTCAACATCGCCCAGGCGGCCTTGCTGATGTCCTATGAATGGATGAAGTCGGGTTTGGAAGATGAGACGAAAACCAATTTTTCCAGCCCTGACATGATGCCGGCGACCAAGGAACAGTTGCACGGCCTGTTCGCGTATCTGGAAGGCGCGCTCGAAGCGCGCGGCTATTTCCGCCCGGCGCCGAAGAAGCCGAAGATGATCGACAATCTGCGCGCGGTGCTGACGCGCGCCGGCTTCGCCGAGCCGGAGCTCAAGGTGCTGCGCGGCATAATATCATCGCTGGACAGATTCTCACCGGCCATGCCGCGCGGCGACGGATCGCCGGGCGACGATCCGAGACGGCTTCCGGCAGCCGCAGCACGCGCCGCCAAGGCGAAAGACAACGACTAGGTTTAGCCTGGAGTAACCGAATGTTATTTGGTGGGGTCCATCATTTCAGAATGATGGACTATCGGATGTGCGACCATCTTCCTGCCGTGGTCCCAGCCTTCTCTCTGAGTCCCGGCCCTTTCTCGCAATCCCACTCTTTTCTCGTAGTCCAAGTCCTTTCTCCTAAACAATGACAATGACCGATCCCTCAAGCGCCCGCCCGATCCTGATGTTCGATTCCGGCCTCGGCGGCCTGACGGTGTTGCGCGAAGCGCGCGTGCTGATGCCCGACCGTCGCTTCGTCTATGTCGCCGACGACGCGGCTTTCCCTTATGGCGCTTGGGAGGAACCGGCACTGAGGGCGCATATATTGGAGCTGTTCGGCAAGCTGCTCGACCGTTTTTCGCCGGCCATTTCGGTCATCGCCTGCAACACCGCCTCGACGCTGGTCATTGATGCGCTGCGCGAAAGATTTCCCGGCCATCCTTTCGTCGGCACGGTGCCGGCGATCAAGCCAGCGGCTGAACGCACGCGCTCCGGGCTTGTTTCGGTGCTGGCGACGCCCGGCACCGTCAAGCGTCAGTATACGCGCGACCTGATCAGCAAATGGGCCCAGAAATGCCATGTCCGCCTGGTTGGCAGCGACAGCCTGGCGGGACTGGCCGAGGTCTATATGCGTGAGGGCTTTGTTGACGAAGAGGCCGTGCGCACCGAGATTGCCCCGTGCTTCGTCGAACACGACCAGCTCAGGACCGACATTGTCGTGCTTGCCTGCACCCATTATCCCTTTCTGGCCAACCGCATGCGCAAGACGGCACCTTGGCCGGTCGATTGGCTCGATCCTGCCGAAGCGATCGCGCGACGGGCGCTCTCGCTGCTCGTTGACACCGAGGGCAAGAATCGCGGCGAGGCGCTGCCGGAAGGCGCCGATCTTGCTGTCTTCACCTCAAAGAGAGTTGATTTTCCAACTCGCCGCCTGATGCAGGGATTTGGGCTGGCGATTTCCTGATATTTAGGAACATCATCCCGACCGATACGTTTTCTCCTATTGGCAACAGGAGAAACGATCATGCCAGCCACATCAAAGGCCCAGCAGAAAGCCGCCGGCGCGGCATTGTCCGCCAAGCGTGGCGAGACCAAGAAGAGCGAGCTCAAAGGCGCTTCGAAGGGAATGTATAAATCCATGAGCGAAAATCAGCTCGAGGAGTTCGCCGAGACCAAGCGCAAAGGCCTGCCGGAGAAGAAATCGAAACACTAGCCGCTCGTCCGGACCAGGCAGGGAGGTCGGTTCCCGTTCCATGGTTTGATAGCCGCGGCACTTGGGCCGCATCCCCCTGCCATCACCGACGCCAGCCGCAAGCTTGACACCGGTTAAATCTCCGTTTAATCAGCCCACCAACACCGGGCCGCAACGCCCGGTGGTTTCTTTATGTGCGCAAGACGTTTGGGAAGCTCTCTATTTTCCCGGGGTCTTGTAAATGACGTGTCCCGTGGGTTTTCCGCCGCGTTGCGTGGGAAAACCCTGTCAGGTCTCGAAAACGGGGGCCAGAGGAGGGCGCGTTTCCTTCACCCGGACCATGAGGTTCCGGGTGTATTGTTTTGAAAGGGAATGCGATGAGCAAGCGCGAATCCGCGAAATACAAGATCGACCGCCGTCTCGGCGAAAACATCTGGGGTCGCCCGAAGTCACCGGTCAACAAGCGCGAATACGGTCCCGGCCAGCACGGCCAGCGCCGCAAGGGCAAGCTTTCCGATTTCGGCCTGCAGCTGCGTGCCAAGCAGAAGCTGAAGGGTCACTACGGCGACGTTTCGGAAAAGCAGTTCCGCAAGGTCTATGAAGAGGCGGACCGCCGCAAGGGCGACACCTCGGAGAACCTGATCGGCCTGCTCGAATCGCGTCTCGACGCGGTCGTCTACCGCGCCAAGTTCGTGCCGACGATTTTTGCCGCCCGCCAGTTCGTCAATCACGGCCACATCAATGTCAACGGCAAGCGCGTCAACATCGGCTCGTACCGCTGCAAGCCGGGCGACGTCATCGAAGTCCGTGAAAAGTCGAAGCAGCTGGTGATCGTTCTGGAATCGGTAGGCTTGGCCGAGCGCGACGTGCCTGACTACATCGAGGTCGATCACAATAAGATGACCGCGACCTTTGGGCGTATCCCCGGCCTTTCGGATGTTCCCTTCGCCGTGCAGATGGAACCGAACCTGGTCGTCGAATTCTATTCGCGCTGATCGATTTCTTCGTCTGCGACAGCATCGAAGGCCGCCCTCGAGGCGGCCTTTTCTTTTGGGCATCCGAAAATCGATTTCGATTTTCGGGCCGATGCGCTAATCCGGGCAGCAACAAGGACCTTTGGGGCCGACGCGCCATGAACATGCTGCCAGAAACACTCGAACCGATCGCCGATGCCGCAGGCGGCTTTCATCCGCTGTTTGCCGATGTGCCGTCCTCCGTCGAGTTCAACAAGCTGCGCAAGCGGCTGCTGCGTCTCGCCCGTCAGGCGATCGACGATTTTTCGATGGTGAGGCCTGGCGATCGTTGGCTGGTTGCCTTGTCGGGCGGCAAGGACTCCTACGGCCTGCTCGCTTTGCTGCTCGACCTCAAATGGCGCGGGCTGCTGCCGGTCGAGCTGTTGGCCTGCAATCTAGACCAGGGCCAGCCCAATTTCCCCAAACACATATTACCCGACTATCTCAACAAATACGCCATCCCGCACCGCATCGAATATCAGGACACTTATTCGGTGGTCACCGACAAGCTGCCCCAGGGCAGCACCTACTGTTCGCTGTGCTCGCGGCTCAGGCGCGGCCATCTCTACCGCATCGCGCGGGAGGAAGGTTGCTCGGCGCTGGTGCTCGGCCACCATCGCGAGGACATTCTCGAAACCTTCTTCATGAACCTGTTCCATGGCGGGCGGCTTGCCGCCATGCCGCCAAAACTGCTCAACGACGACGGCGACGTCATGGTGCTAAGGCCGCTTGCCTATTGTGCCGAGGCCGATCTCGAAAAATTCGCCGGCGCCATGAAATTCCCGATCATCCCGTGCGATCTGTGCGGCAGCCAGGATGGCTTGCAGCGCAATGCGATGAAGGCGATGCTCGACGACCTGGAAAAGCGCATGCCCGGCCGCAAGGACACGATGATCCACGCCATGACCAATGTGCGGCCCTCGCATCTGCTCGACAGAAAGCTGTTCGATTTCGCCGCTCTCAACGAGACCCTCACCACAAGGCAAGCCGATGACATTTGACGACACCGCGATCGACTGGCTTGCCAACCTTCTGTCCGACGCTGCCATAGCCGAGATCATGCCGCGCTTTCGCCGGCTGGATGAGGGCGAGGTCCGCCAGAAAACCTCGGCAGCCGACCTGGTGACGGAGGCCGACGTGAACGCCGAGCGGCTCATCACCGTCAGGCTGCGTGAGCGCTACCCCCAGGCGATGATCGTGGGCGAAGAGGCCTGTTCCGACGATCCGGCGCTGCTCCAGGGCCTCGGCGAAGCCGATCTCGCCTTCGTCATCGATCCGGTCGACGGCACCTTCAACTTCGCCTCCGGCGTGCCGCTATTCGGCGTCATGCTCGGTGTCGTGGTGAGGGGCGAGACAGTAGCCGGCATCATTCACGATCCCGTCGGCAAGGACTGGCTGATCGGTGCCAAGGGTGCTGGCAGCCACATACGGCATGCGCATGGCAGCATAGAGAAGGTGCATGTCGTCAAGCCTGTGCCGATCTCGGCAATGACCGGTGCGGTCTCCTGGCAGTATCTACCCGAGCCGGAACGATCCCGGCTAGCGCGTAACCAGACGAAGTGCCTGTCGCAGTTCGGCTATCGCTGTGCGGCTCACGAATACCGCCTGCTTGCGAGCGGTCACGCCCACTTCGTCGTCTACAACAAGCTGATGCCGTGGGATCATCTGGCCGGTGTGCTGATCCATGCCGAGGCCGGTGGTTATGCGGCGCGTTTCGACGGCAGCGCCTATCTGCCTTCGCATGTCGGAGGTGGCCTTCTTGTCGCGCCGGACGAGGAAAGCTGGCGCGAACTGCGCCGCGAGCTCTGGGCGGAGTAGGCTTGCCGGGGATCAATCTGGTTGAATTCATCCCGCCTAAACCGGCGGGTTCTGCGGCCGGAAGAATTTGCCGCGTTCGGCGATCAGCACCATCACCAACGCGCCAAGCGACACGCTGCAGAATCCGGCGGCCAAGGGCGTCACCGTGCCGTTGAAGGCTTGACCGATCAGCGTGCCGAGCAGGCCGCCGAGGAAGGTCTGCATGAAACCCAGAATGGACGATGCGGTGCCAGCCAGTTGGCCGAGCGGCTCCATGGCGAGTGCGTTGAAATTCGCGCCAAGTGCGCCGAACGGGACCATCGCGCAAGCAAAGAAGGCGATGAAAAGCCAGAGCGGCATCTTCATTTGGATGGAAACAACCAGCCAGGCGAGGCTGATGGCCAGAAACAAGAGCAGTGCGCTCTGCGACAGACGGCGCATGCCGATGCGGCCGACAAGGCGCGAATTCAGATAGTTCGAAAAGGCGAGCACGCCGGCTATCCCTGCGAAAATCACCGGGAACATCTCGCCGACGCCAAAGACGCCGACGTAGATCTGCTGGGCCGAATTGATGAAGCCGAACATCGCGCCGAACGCAAAGGTGCTGGCGAAGGCGTAGCAAAGTGCCATGCGATTGGTCAACACGATGCGGAAGCCGCCAATGATGGATTCGGCAGTTAGCGGCCTGCGGTGTTCGGGATGCAGCGTTTCGGGTAGCCGCAGCAGTGCCCACGCCGACACGATCAGCGCCCCTGCCGCCATGGTGATGAAGATCACGTGCCAGGTCGCGAACAGCATGATGAATTGGCCGATGCCGGGCGCCACCACCGGAATTGCCATGAACACCATGAAGATCAGCGACATGACTTCGGCCATCCGCCGGCCGTCGAACGTGTCGCGCACGATCGAGACGGCGATGACGCGTGTGGCCGCGGCGCCGATACCTTGCACAACCCTGCACAGGATAAGAGTAGCGAATGTCGGCGCGATTGCCGCCGCAGCCGCTGCCGCGACATAGATCACCAGTCCGACGACGAGTGGAGCACGGCGTCCAAATCGGTCCGAGATCGGCCCGAAGAAGAGCTGTCCGCCGCCAAAGCCCAGAATGTAGGCCGCAATCACGTATTGGCGATGGTTTTCATTCTCCACGCCCAGCGAGGCGCCGATTTGCTGCAGCGCCGGGAGCATGATGTCGATGGCCAGCGAGTTGAGCGCCATCAATGCCGCGCACAGCGCGATGAATTCCCAGCGCGGAATAGGCAAGGTGCTTGCCTGTTGCGGCGCTTGTGCATGCTGATCCACGGCAAAGTCCGATCTTCAAACGAAAAAGCGCCGGTGCGCCGGCGCCTTCATTCGTCTTGTGCCCCGACACCGGGGGGTAATTAGTCTGCCGAGATGGGGGCTGGCCCGGCGTTTAGCGCAAGTTTCCGAAAGTCGGGAATCGACTTTCGGAAGGATCATGCACAACAGAATTCAGGCTGCGCCTTTGACGCTCACGCCCTTTTCGACGAGGAACGTCTGCAGTTCGCCTGCCTGGAACATCTCGCGGATGATGTCGCAGCCGCCAACGAACTCACCCTTGACGTAGAGTTGAGGGATGGTCGGCCAGTTGGAGTATTCCTTGATACCTTGCCGCAGCTCGGCCGAGGTCAGCACGTCCACGCCCTTGTAGTCGGCGCCGATGTAGTCGAGGATCTGCACGACCTGACCGGAAAAACCGCATTGCGGGAAACCGGGCGTGCCCTTCATGAAGAGAACGACTTCGTTGCCCTTCACCTCGCTGTCGATGTAGTCGTTAATACCGCTCATAGAGAATCCTTTCATGCCCGCGGGAGTCAGGCTCGAAACATACCCTTCAAATAAACCCATAGGTTGCCTGAAACAAGACGTTTGCCGCATCGTCACGCAAATGGCGCAAAGGATGGCCTGATATTGGGCCAAGAGCATCGGGCAGCTATTTTCCCAAGGAAGCGATGAGAAGGCGATATAGCGCGGCGTTCCTGATTGGTGTTCTGCTCATTGTGCTTGCCTCTATCTGGTGGCGCAGGCCATCGGAACACCCGCCTGTCGTTATCGGCTACGAGCTGCCCGGGCCATGCCGCGATCTTAGCTTTGAGACAGTTCCATACATCGTCTGCGAGATCGATCTTCGCGCCTATGACACCGGCGTCTTGCACGCCGGCGACGACGGCAAAGCCTTCGGCTCGCTGGAAAAGTTCGACAAGGCGATGTCGGGCGAGGGCAGGCCGGTGCTGCTCGCCATGAACGCTGGCATGTATCATGAGGACCTGACGCCGGTCGGCCTTCTTATTGAGGATGGCCAGGAGAAGGCGCCGCTCAACCTCGCTGACGGCGAAGGCAATTTCTTCTTGAAGCCGAATGGCGTGTTCCTGGTCCGCAACGACGGCAAGGCGGCGATCATGGAAACGAACGCCTATGCCGCCGCGAAGCCGGATGTGGCGTTCGCCACGCAATCCGGACCGATGCTGGTAATCGACGGCCGGCCTCATCCTCGCTTCGAGGCGAACGGCACGTCGCGTTACATTCGTAACGGCGTTGGCGTGCGTGACGAAAACACGATCGTGCTGGCGATCTCACGCTCGCAAGTCAGTCTCGGCAGCTTTGCACGCATGTTCCGTGATGCGCTGCATTGTCCCAACGCGCTTTTCTTCGACGGAGTGGTTTCGGCGCTGTCGAATGGCGAGAGGATGATCGTCGGTGGAAACTACCCGGCAGGGCCGATCATTGCCGTCTCGGCGAAAAGGTGACGAGGGCGGAACTCAGTCCGGCACGCTGGTCTGCAACGCGAGCGCGTGTAGCACGCCGCCCATATTGCCCTTCAGCGCGTTATAGACCATCTGATGCTGCTGGACGCGGCTTTTTCCGCGAAAGCTTTCGGCCACCACCTCGGCCGCATAGTGGTCGCCGTCGCCGGCCAGGTCGCGGATTGTCACCTTGGCGTCCGGAATGCCTTCCTTGATCAGCCGTTCGATGTCGTGCGCGTCCATTGCCATAGGTGCTACCTTATTCCCGTTCCCATGAAGCGAGGAAACCAGGATTCGTGGGCTGCGGTCAATTCGCTGACCGGTATCGCACGCGCCTCGCCGAGTTTCAATTCGCCGCCGCCCGTCGAGCCGATCCACGGCGCAAAGATGCCGAGCTTGCTTTGCTGTTCGCGAATAGTATCCCATTCGTCACTCTGCGGATCGACCGACAGCGTCAAGAGATAGCGGCCCTGATCCTCGCCGAACCAGACCGGGATCGGATCGGTCCCGACCAGGCCGGGGACGGTCGCGCCGATGCCGGATGCCATCGCCATCTCGGCCAGCGCGACAGCGATGCCGCCGTCGGAAACATCATGCGCTGATGTAACGACGCCGGAGGCGATCAGGGCGCGCACATGGTCGCCGACGCGCTTTTCATGGTCGAGATCGACCGGCGGCGGCGGGCCGTCGGTGCGGCCGTGAATGTCGCGCATATAGGCCGACTGGGCGAGATGTGTTCCCCACTTGGACGGCGCGCCGACCAGCAGGATCATCTGGCCCTCGGCGGCAAAGCCGATCCGCGTCATCTTCGACCAGTCGTCGATCAGTCCGACGCCGCCGATGGTCGGGGTCGGCAAGATGCCTTGCCCGTTGGTTTCGTTGTAGAGCGAGACATTGCCGGAGACGATCGGAAAGCCGAGCGTACGGCAGGCTTCGCCGATCCCTTTCACGGCGCCAACCAACTGGCCCATGATCTCTGGCCGTTCCGGATTGCCGAAATTGAGGTTGTCGGTGGCCGCGAGCGGCAGTGCGCCGGTGGCGGTGAGGTTGCGCCAGCATTCAGCCACCGCCTGCTTGCCGCCCTCATAGGGGTCGGCCTCGCAATAGCGCGGCGTCACGTCGGAAGAGAAGGCGAGCGCCTTGGTCGGATGGCCTTCGACGCGCACCACGCCGGCATCGCCGCCCGGAAGCTGCAGCGAATTGCCCTGGATCAGCGTGTCGTACTGTTCCCATACCCAGCGGCGCGAGGAAAGGTCGGGTCCGCCAAGCAGTTTCAGCAGTGCCTCGGCGACATCCGCCTGTGGTGCGTCGCCAGCCGCCAGCGGCGCCGGCTTCTTCGGCTCGACCCACGGGCGGTCATATTCCGGCGCCTTGTCGCCAAGATCCTTGATCGGCAGATCGGCGACCTCATCGCCCTGGTGCAGCACGCGAAAGCGCAGATCGTCGGTGGTCTTGCCGACAATGGCGAAATCGAGGCCCCATTTGTGGAAGATCGCCTCGGCTTCCTTTTCTTTTTCGGGGCGCAGCACCATCAGCATGCGCTCCTGGCTCTCCGACAGCATCATCTCATAGGCGCTCATGCGCTCCTCGCGCACCGGCACCTTGTCGAGGTCGAGCTCTATACCGAGATCGCCCTTGGCGCCCATCTCGACCGCGGAACAGGTGAGACCGGCCGCGCCCATGTCCTGGATGGCGATGACCGCGCCTGACGCCATCAGTTCGAGGCAGGCTTCGAGCAGGCATTTTTCGGTGAACGGGTCGCCGACCTGAACGGTGGGCCGTTTCTCGTCGATCTTGTCGTCGAACTCGGCCGAGGCCATGGTCGCGCCGCCGACACCGTCGCGACCGGTCTTGGCGCCGAGATAGACGACCGGCAGGCCGACGCCCTTGGCTTCCGACAGGAAGATCGCATCGGTCTTGGCGAGCCCCGCCGCGAACGCATTGACCAGGATGTTGCCATTGTAGCGCGCGTCGAAATTGACCTCACCGCCGACCGTCGGCACACCGAAGGAATTGCCGTAGCCGCCAACGCCGGAAACGACGCCGGCAACGAGGTGTTTGGTCTTGGGATGGTCCGGCGCACCGAACCGCAGGGCGTTCATCGCCGCGATCGGCCGTGCGCCCATGGTGAAGACATCGCGCAGGATGCCGCCGACCCCGGTCGCAGCTCCCTGATAGGGTTCGATATAGGAGGGGTGATTATGGCTCTCCATCTTGAAGACGACGCAGTCGCCGTCGCCGATGTCGACCACGCCGGCATTCTCGCCCGGACCCTGGATGACCCGCGGACCTGATGTCGGCAGTGTGCGCAGCCACTTCTTCGAGGATTTATAGGAGCAGTGTTCGTTCCACATCGCCGAGAAGATACCGAGTTCGGTATAGCTCGGTTCACGCCCGACCAGGTCGAGGATGCGCTGATATTCGTCGGGCTTCAGCCCGTGCGCGGCGATGAGGTCCGGAGTGATCGGCACGGAATTGGAAATGGTCATGGGCGGCAATTTGTGTCCTGGGGATCGAGTCCCGTCTTATCGCAAGCTTTGCCGCCGATACACCCATCAAGCGACGAAAAACGATGGAAAGCCACAAGGCAGCAAGTAGCGAAAGATCGCCACTCGACCCGCCGGTTTCAAGTCGGTTCAGGAGAAACTGTCGTAGCCGGCACGGCCTTCGTCCAGAAGCCGCCTGATTACCGCCAGACCATGCGCTAAGTCCTCTCGCCGTTCCGGCTGTGACACGCCAAAGCGGACGCCATGGAAAACCTGTTCGGAGCGCCCTGCCTTGAACTCGTCCTCATCGTCGATCAGTACGCCATGCTCGAGGCAGGCTTGCTTGAAGGTGCCGGAAAGCCATGGATCGGGCAAAGTGAGCCAAACGAAGGGCACGGTATCCAACGCCTTGATATCGAAGCCGTCGAGTGTCTCGCGCACGATCGCTATGCGCGCGCTGATTTCGGCAATGCTGCGTTTGCGCATCTCGCTGGCCTGGCCGGACAACACCAGCCTGCTGCCTACCTCTGCCAGCAGGAAGGGGAGGCCACCGGTCATCATCTTGTGGGCGACCCTGATGCGGTGGCGATAGGCCGGCGGGCAGGCTAGCCAGCCGCTACGAACACCCGCGGCGACCGATTTCGACAGGCCGCCGGCAACGATTGTCCGTTCCGGCGCATATTCGGCGAGCAACGGTGTTGGGTCGTCTGTCATACCACCATAGAGATCATCCTCAATCAGGACGACATTGTATTGACGGGCGACGCGCGCGATGGCCTCGCGGCGCGTTGCCGACAGCGTCACCAGCGTCGGGTTCTTGGCCGTCGGCATCAGAAACATTATTTTCGGATGTTTTTGCGCGCAGACGCGCTCGAAATCCTCGGGATCGATGCCTCCGTCGTCCGCCGCCACCAGTGCGGTCCGGCGCCCGATCAGGCCGGCGCTGCGGGAAATCTGCGAGTAGGTGAGGTGCTCGAAGACGACATAGTCGCCGGGAGTGGTGAGCCCTGCAATTGCTGCCATCACCGCGGCATGGGTGCCGAGCGTCGGAACGATGGTATCCGGGGCCGGGCGATAGGAATTGCGCGACAGCCAGCTTCTGCCGGCCTCAAACCAGCGGTCCGGGAAATCGCGCGTGTAGCTTGAAATCTCGTGCGGATAGTCCTGCGTTGTGCGCGAAAGCACATCGGCGACAATGGCGCCCTGGCCAGTGTCGGGCGCGGCCGTGCTGTCGAGGCGCAGTTTGTCGCGAGGCGCATCGAAGTAGTAGCGCGTGCCTTGCTCGACGGGTTCCAGGAAATCCGGCTTCGCGACATCCGGGCGCTGCGTCAGGACATAGGTTCCGCGCCCGACTTCGCCGCTGACCAGTCCACGCTCGCGCAACAATTGGTAGGCCCGGCCGACTGTGCCGACCGTCGTGCCGATATCATATGCCAGATCGCGCTGCGGCGGCAGTTTTGTCCCTGCATCGATCACGCCCTGATCGATGTCCGTTTCAATGGAATCCGCCAGCCGCTGATAGAGCGGGCCGGTGCCTGTGGTGAGATCTGGAAGCCAACTTGTCATGGTGACAATTTTCTATATTGCGCCGGAATATGAGTCAATACATATCAGTATTCGGCGATAAAGGGTACAATCACGGATATTGGCGGAAAGACAATGGGTACAATCGATACAACTCACTATGCAGAAGCTGAGTTACGGATGGCGCGGCCATTAGGCCGGAGGACCTATGTCAATCGTCTCGTCCGCGTGGCCAGATCGCTTTTCAGGTGGATCGACGCCATGGTCGATCGTCGCCGCAGCCGGCTGATATTGCTGGAGATGACTGACGATCAGCTCAAGGATATCGGCGTCTCGCGCTGCGATGCCCACCGTGAGGGTCTGCGGCCGTTCTGGGACTGAAAGAAACCTCAGGAAGCCCTTTTCGCACCTGGATGGACGCCAGGGCTCCTGATCCGTGAGATGCCGTGGTCGGCAAGCACCGCAATGATGCACAGCACCAGAAAAAGACCGGTGATGCCGAGCGCCGAAACGGCGACGCTGGCCGCGCCGTTCTTGGCGACGTTGAGGAACGGGTAGGGCACTTCGCCCGATATCGGCGCCCGCGCCAATACATAGGCCAAATAAGCGACCGGATAGATCATCCACAAGGAGATGTCGCGCCACCGTGTCGAGCCGTCGGCGCCTGCCACAAGCCACCACAGCACGAACAGCACCGGTGTTACATAGTGCAGCAGGACGTCGCAGAGCAGGAACAGGCCCTGCGGCTGCCAAAGCTGCGCCAGGACCATCGCATAGATGATGAAGACCAGGGTTATGGCAACCGCAACGCCCGCCCGCATCCGCGGCCCGGCAAAGGCCGGAAACCAGGCGTAGCCAGCGGGTGACAGCAGCGAAATATGCACGAGCACCGCGCCGATATTGGTCAGGATGGTGAAGAAGCTGAAGTAGAAGACCAGCGAGCCAACGAAACTGCGGCCCGCTTCCATCGACGCCGGAACGGTGATGCAGATTTGCAGGACAAGCCCGGCCAGACCTATGACCAGACCCGCTATCTGCAGGAAGCGACCCATGGCGCTACGCCGCGGCACCGCAAGCCGGATTGCCAGTCTGCCAGCGGGCAATGTCCGAGCCGATGCGTGCACCGAGCGGCTCGTCCATCAGCGGACCGTAGACGTCGATGCGACGTGAATTGCCTTGTGCCTGCACGACCAGCAACGGCTTTCCGCCATAGTGTTTGACCGGGACCAGCAGGAAGCGCGGCGTGCCGGTGAACGAATTCAGCTCATTGGCCATCTGATAAGGCTTGAAGGCAGCATCCTTGCTGGCGATCCAGCATTTATGGGCGGCGATCGCCACCTGTTCCATTGCAAGCAGCGACGCGCTCTTGCCCGAGGGCGCCGGCGCGCTCTTCGGCTTCGATTGGCAGGAGGCGAGCGCAAGGCCGGCGGCGGCGATGAGAGCGAGGCGGGCGATCGTCTGTCTCAGGCTCATGCGGCGCCTATTTCGAGTTCGCGAAAAAGGATGAATGCTGGGGATATCAAGCGGCAATGCCGAGGGCACTTTCGAACAGCGCCCGGCCGTCGCTACCGCCATGTGCTGCTTCGATCAGGTTCTCGGGATGCGGCATCAGGCCGAGCACATTGCCCTGGCCGTTGATGATGCCGGCAATGTCGTTGATCGAGCCGTTGGGATTGGTGCCTTCGGCATAGCGGAACACGACCTGGCCTTCGCCTTCGAGCCTGCGGAGCGTCTCGGCGTCGGCAAAATAATTGCCGTCGTGATGCGCCACCGGCGAGCGGATGATCTGGCCCGGCTGATAGCGGCGGGTGAACATCGTGTTCGCATTGGCGATCTGCAGCTTGACCTGCCGGCAGACGAATTTCAGCGACGTGTTGCGCATCAAGGCGCCCGGCAAAAGGCCGGCCTCGACCAGGATCTGGAACCCGTTGCAGACGCCGATGACCATGACACCCTTGGCCGCCTTTTCGGCGACCGCCCGCATGACAGGCATACGCGCGGCAATGGCGCCGCAGCGCAGATAGTCGCCGAAGGAAAAGCCGCCGGGGATGGTGATCAGGTCGACATCGGGGATTTCGGTGTCGGTCTGCCAGACCGTGACCGGCGCCTTGCCGGAAATCTTGGTCAGCGCCGCAATCATGTCGCGGTCACGGTTGAGGCCGGGGAGGAGGACGACGGCTGATTTCACCTCAGGCGATCTCCACCGCGTAATTCTCAATCACCGTATTCGCCAGAAGTTTGTCGCACATGGCTTTGAGATCTGCTTCGGCCTTCGCCTTGTTGCTCTCGGCAAGCTCGACGTCGAAGACCTTGCCCTGCCGCACCTGGCCGACGCCGTTAAAGCCCATCCCGGACAGCGCATGTTCGATCGCCTTTCCTTGCGGGTCGAGCACGCCGTTCTTGAGGGTTACGGTAATGCGGGCCTTGATCACGCTGGACATGCTCCTGTTCGAAGTGTTGAGCGGCAAAAATCTCAGTGCGGCTTGCCTTTGACGCCATCGGTCGAGGCGACGAGCACTGGTCCGGCGGGACGCGGCGGTTCGTTCTCGTTCATGATGCCGAGGCGGCGGGCGACTTCCTGATAGGCTTCGACCAATCCCCCCATGTCGCGGCGGAAACGGTCCTTGTCGAGCTTGTCCTGCGTCGCCACGTCCCACAGACGGCAGGAGTCCGGCGAGATCTCATCGGCAACGACGATGCGCATCATGTCGCCCTCGAATAGCCGGCCGCACTCGATCTTGAAGTCGACGAGCTGGATGCCAACACCCATGAACAGACCGGAGAGAAAGTCGTTGACGCGGATGGCCAGAGCCATGACGTCGTCGATCTCCTGCGGGCTCGCCCAGCCGAAAGCGGTGATGTGCTCTTCAGACACCATCGGGTCATCGAGCGCGTCGGCCTTGTAATAGAATTCGATGATCGAGCGCGGCAGGACGGTGCCTTCCTCGATGCCGAGGCGCTTGGCCAGCGAACCGGCGGCGACGTTGCGCACGACAACCTCAAGCGGGATGATCTCGACTTCCTTGATCAGCTGCTCGCGCATGTTGAGCCGGCGGATGAAATGGGTCGGAATGCCCATCCGGTTGAGATGGTTGAAGATGTGCTCGGAAATGCGGTTGTTGAGCACGCCCTTGCCATCGACGATTTCGTGCTTCTTCTTGTTGAAAGCGGTCGCGTCGTCCTTGAAGAACTGGATCAGCGTCCCCGGCTCAGGTCCCTCATAGAGGATCTTGGCCTTGCCTTCATAAATGCGGCGGCGATTTTTCATCTGATTTTTCTCTGGATTTCCGGACAGGCGGCAAGCGACCAGTTCCTGTCCGTCCGCCTAAATTAGTGCGGCAACGGTAGGGGTTCAATGCCGGTGTCTATCCCAATCGCACTGTTTGCTCAATCGGCAAATCCTTTCAATCAACCGCTTTCCGGAATGAAATGCCGCAGCGCAGCAAGTGATGTAGCATATTGACCGGTCCGCAGCCTTTTGGTTTGTGCAGCGGAAACACATATTCACATCAACGAATCGGATTTGATCGGAGGGACGCAATGATCGATATGAAGGACCGCGAAGAGGGCTTCGAGCGCAAATTCGCATTCGATGAGGAACTTCGGTTCAAGGCTTCGGCGCGCCGCAACAAGGCACTCGGCATGTGGGCTGCCGAAAAGCTGGGTAAATCCGGTGCTGATGCCGAAGCCTATGCCAAGCAGGTGGTTGTCGCCGACATCGAGGAAGCCGGCGATCACGACGTTTTCCGCAAGATCCGCAAGGATTTCGACGAAGCCGGGGTCGACCAGTCGGACCATCAGATTCGCCGCACCATGGACGATCTGATGGCGCAGGCGATTGAACAGATCAAGAACACATGATCTCTCTCTGAGCCAGATCGACCTGCCTGGACCAATCGACCGCTCGGCCTATCCGGGCGGTTTTTCTTTGCCTTTGCCGCCGTTTCCGGCTGAAACTGCCCTGACACCCTCTTTCGTATCGTGCGTTCCGAAAACCGGTTCCGGGCCGATGCGAGGCAAGTAGAGAGCAAAGGAAGGCACTTATGTCCCTGAAGTCACGCCTGGCGGCGGATGAAACGTTATGCACCGCATGGTCCGGCGTGCCGGATGCCTTGACGGTGGAAATCCTCGCTAGACAGGGCTTCGATGCCGTTACGCTCGATATGCAGCATGGCGGACATCACGAGGACAGCGTGCTGCGCGGCCTTGGGCCGGTGCTGGCCGCCAACAAACCGGCGCTGGTGCGCATTCCGGTCGGTCGCTTCGACATGGCCAGCCGCGCGCTCGATTTCGGCGCCGAGGCGGTGATTGCGCCGATGGTGAATTCGGTGGCGGACGCCAGGCTGTTTGCCGCGGCCATGAAGTACCCGCCGCTCGGCGAGCGTTCCTGGGGTCCAACCTATGCCTTTCCACGTCATAGCAAGGGGGACTATGCCGACTGGCTGCGCGACAGCAACGATCGCACCATGGCCTTCGCCATGGTCGAGACGCGCGCCGCCCTCGATGCGCTCGACGGCATCCTCGACACGCCCGGTATTGATGGCATCTTCCTCGGCCCATCGGATTTCTCTATTGCCTGGTCGAACGGCGCCACCGTCAACTCGACGCTCGAAAGCATGATGGAAACCGTCGCTTCGATCGCCGAGCGGACACGCAAGGCCGGCAAGCACGCCGCAATCTACGTCGTCGAGCCGGCCATCGCCGGCCGTGTGGTGTCTATGGGCTATCGGCTGCTGGCCATGGGCTCCGAGCACGCGCTGATCGGTCTGGGGGCAAAGACCCTGCTGAAGAGCGTCAAGGACTCGATCGAGTCCTAAAGGTCCGTCAGGAATTTCGCAAAAGTCATCGATCCTTCGGGCCATGGGCCGAAGCCGGAATCGGCATTGAGATGGCCGGCATCGCCGGCATCGATGAACAGCGAGCCCCAAGCTCCGGCAATGTCCTCGGCGACATCGAACGCGCAGAACGGGTCGTTGCGGCTGGCGATCACCACAGAGGGGAATGCCAGCGGCTCGCGCGGGTAGGGACCGAAGGTCATCAGGTGCCTGGGTTTTATCTTGGGATTGGCGACGTCGGGTGGCGCAACGAAGAAGGCTCCGGCCACCGGGCGTTGGAATTGCGGCATGGCCTGAACCGCCGTCGCAACGCCGAGCGAATGCGCGACGATGACGACCGGCCGCTCGGCCTCGTTGACCGCTTTCGCCACGCTCGCCGTCCAGTCTTCGCGCACCGGCTTCGACCATTCTGCCTGCTCGACGCGGCGCGCCGTCGACAATTTCGATTGCCAGCGGCTCTGCCAATGGTCGGGTCCGGAATTGGTGTAACCCGGCACGATGAGAATATCTGCATCCCTGACTTTCATGGCGCGCATGTAGCGAGCGGCACGGTTTCGTGCAACCGCGATAATCGGTGCAATTGCTCACAATTGTGAACACCATGTTCGCATCTTGCCATCTTGTGTGAACGATCGCGATCGATGATCTGTCGGTAGGAAAAGAAACAGCCGTGTAAGGACACCAGGATTTTGGAACTGACACGACGTATAATGGTCGGTGGCGCCGGGCTCCTGGCTTTGGGGATCTCGCCGAAGGCTGCCCAAACGGAGAATTTGATGAGCGAACTGCCTTTTGCCGCCACCACCCCGGTCAGCGTTTCCCGCGTCGGGTTGCGCGCGCGGGATGCGGAAAGCCTCGCTGCCTATTATCGCAACGTCGTCGGCCTGCGGGAACTGAGCCGCGCCGGTGGCACGATCACGCTGGGCGCCGCCAACCGCCCCTTGCTTGACATCGAGGCGGATGCGGCGGCCAAGCCCGATGATCCGCGCACCGCCGGCCTCTTTCATACCGCCTTCCTGCTGCCAAGCCGGGCCGATCTCGGCCGTTGGGTCAATCATGCCATCGCCGACAAGATCGGCATCGAGGGCGCTTCCGACCACCTGGTCAGCGAGGCGCTTTACCTGACCGATCCTGAAGGCAACGGCATCGAGATCTATGCCGACCGCCCGCGTGGAGACTGGAAGTGGAATGGCGACAAGATAGCGATGGCAACCGAACGGCTGAACATCCCCTCTGTCGTTGCCGAAGTGCCAACCGGCGATGCCGGCTGGCAGGGCATGCCGGACAACAGCATCATCGGTCACGTCCATCTGCGCGTCGGCAGGCCGGAAGATGCCGAAGCCTGGTGGCACCAAGAGTTCGGCTTCGACACGGTGGCGAAATATGGCAGCGCGGCGGTGTTCCTGTCGTCAGGCGAATATCACCACCATATCGGGGCCAATGCGTGGCAGAGTGCTGGTGCCGGCCGTCGCGACGCTTCTCGGTCTGGCCTCGCATGGGTCGAAATGCGCTCTGACAATGTGACTGATGCGACGACCCGCGAAGACCCATGGGGAACGGTGATCAGAACCGTTCCCGGCAAGGCGTAAACGCTTTCGAAAGCCGCTTAGAGCCGGGCTTTTTCCAACAGCCGGCCGAGCATGAGCAGGCCCGCCGGCCAAAGGCCGAGGCGGGTCTCGTTTCCCATATGGCCGAGATCGCCGGCATCGGCGAGGTCCGCGCCCCAGGCTGCGGCGAAGGCCGTAGCCTGGTCGAAGCTGACACGCGGATCGGTGCGGCTGGCCACCACCAGGGTCGGAAACGGCAAGGGCTTCAGTGGCATCGGCGCGAAAGGGCGAACCAAGTCGAAGGACGGATCAGGGTCCTCGACATTGGTTGCGGCAACCAGCAACGCGCCTGCAACCTTGTTGAGCTGGCTTTCGCTGGCGCCGGCCGCCCACTTCACCGCCGTCGCCACCGCCAGTGAATGCGCAAGCAGCACCACGCGCCGAGGTGCCGCGGCAATCGCGGTGTCCACCCGGCCAATCCAATCCTCGGGGTTCGGCCTGTCCCATTCGGCCTGCAGCACGCGGCTGGAATTGGGGAATGCCCGGCACCAATGCGACATCCAGTGATCCGGCCCGGAATTACCGCGCCCCGGCAGGGCAAGAAAATCGAATTCTCCGGCGGCCGAAATCATCACGCCTCCCCGAACACGCGCCTGAAAATCGTGTCGACATGCTTGGTGTGATAGCCAAGGTCGAATTTTTCACGGATCTCGGCCTCGGGCAAGGCTGACGTGACCTCCTTGTCAGCCAAAAGTTCATCAAGGAAATCAGCGCCTTGCTCCCACACCTTCATGGCGTTTCGCTGCACCAGCCGGTAGGCGTCCTCACGGCTAACGCCCGCCTGGGTCAGCGCCAGAAGAACACGTTGCGAATGCACGAGGCCGCGGAACTTGTTCATATTCTTTAGCATGTTGTCGGGATAGACGAGCAGTTTGTCGATGACACTGGTCAGCCGCGACAGCGCGAAATCAAGCGTCACGGTCGCGTCCGGCCCAATCATGCGCTCGACCGACGAATGCGAAATGTCGCGCTCGTGCCAGAGCGCCACGTTCTCCATCGCCGGCAGCGCGAACGAACGCACCATGCGCGCAAGCCCGGTGAGATTTTCGGTCAGCACCGGGTTGCGCTTGTGCGGCATCGCCGACGAGCCCTTTTGTCCGGGCGAAAAATACTCTTCCGCCTCCAGCACCTCGGTGCGCTGCAGATGACGGATTTCCGTCGCCAGTCGCTCGATTGACGAGGCGATGACGCCGAGCGTGGCGAAGAACATCGCGTGGCGATCGCGCGGGATCACCTGCGTCGACACCGGCTCCGGCTTCAATCCGAGTTTCTTGGCCACATGCTCTTCGACATAGGGATCGATGTTGGCGAAGGTGCCGACAGCACCTGATATGGCACACGTCGCAATATCCTCACGCGCGTGGACCAGCCGTTCGCGGCAGCGTGAGAATTCGGCATAGGCCTGCGCCAGCTTCACGCCGAAAGTGGTCGGCTCGGCATGGATGCCGTGGCTGCGGCCGATGGTGACGGTGTCCTTGTGTTCGAAGGCGCGGCGCTTGAGCGCCGCCAGCAGGCCATCGATGTCGGCCAGAAGGATATCGCTGGCGCGAGTGAGTTGCACGGCAAAGCAGGTGTCGAGAACGTCCGAGGACGTCATGCCCTGATGGATGAAGCGGGCATCCGGCCCGACGAATTCGCCGAGATGGGTGAGGAAGGCGATGACGTCGTGCTTGGTGACGCGCTCGATCTCGTCGATGGCGTCGACGTCGAACTTCGCGGCCCCGCCTTTTTCCCAGATGGTCTTGGCGGCCTCCTTTGGGATCACGCTGAGCTCGGCCAGTGCGTCGCAAGCGTAAGCCTCGATCTCGAACCAGATGCGGAACCGGGTTTCGGGCGACCAGATGGCAACCATTTCCGGCCGGGAGTAGCGAGGGATCATCGGTCAGTCCTGACTTGCGAGGGCGTTCGCCCGCGTCCTAACAGAGGCAGACGGAATGCTCAACGCTGCTGGCGCGCAAACCAGATGCTGGCGAGAGCGAGCGCGATGAAACCAAGCGGAAAATAAAGCCGGATGCCCAGAACGATGAATTGATAGAACGCCGTTGCCACGGTGTGCACGAACTGGACTGACCAGGCGACGGTCAGCGCGGGTTCATGCCATTGGGCATAGTAGGAACGATAGTGCAGTGCAAACAGCCCGCCGGTGAGGCCGATCGTAGTAGCAAGAAGGCAGACAAAAGCGGCCGCCAAGGCAACTTGCCAATGCCGTCCGAGCGAGACGAGCCGCGCAAGGAACAGGCCAACCGGAAAGGCGAGCGCGCCGCCGGCGGCATAGAGCAACGAGACGAAGCGGATCTTTGCCGGGGTCTCCCAGTCGTCGAACAGCAGATTGAGAAGCGCGCTGGCACCCATTGCCGTGGCCCACAGCAGGGCGCCGCAAACCACGGCGCCTGGCGATGGCAAGGCCTTGCGGATTCGATCCCGAACGCGATTGCGTATGACGGGGAGCAGCGTCACAGCCGGCCGGTCACCGCGATCCAGCGATAGTCGGGCCCCTCGAAGCCGTGCTGGCGCACCGCGATCAGCACGGCATAGGCGCTGAGGCCTTGCAACGAGAATGTCTGCACCGCGCCGATCCGATAGCCGTTCGGGCAGCCTCTGCTTTTGGGGATCGACTTGTCCTCATGCAGAAGCGCAGTCTTGCCGCCGTCTTTCGCCTCGATGCGCAGCAGGCGAAAGCCGTTGATCTCGCCCAGGCTCTGGCAGCTTTCGGTATCGTTCATGCCGATCTCGTCGAGCCGGAATTCGAGCGGATCATCGACCGGCGAAAAGATCGGCCGCGGGTTGACCACCATGCGGAACGGATCGGCCGAAAGTTCGGTCACCGGGTTGAAGCCGGCAGTGATGCCGCGGTTGGCCGCAAGTTCGGCCTGCTTGACAATGGCTTCGCCTTTTTGCCGGGCCTCAAGACGCGCTGCCTCAAGCGTTGCGTTCTCGTCGTCAAGCCGCACTCTGATCGGCGTTCCCTTGAGGAAACTGTCGTCGGCCGTGTTGATGTAATAGCGATTGGCATAGGGAAATCCCGACCCGTCCTGAATGCCATATTCCTCGAAGGCGAAGACGCCGCCATCTCCCGTGAAGCCGAGGATTTCAAGCTCGGCGACATCGCCGGCATTGGCGGCGAACGACATTGCGAACTGGGCAAGTAGGGAAACGGCAAACAGGACAAGGAATCGCATGGTGTTACTCCCGGCAGCCAAGGTCGATTCAATCACTATCACGACGCGGTCAAAACGTCGTGCGACGTGAAACGCAAAGCCGATGCATCCAATCGTGCCCTCATTTGTTATTGTCGGCAGCTTCAAATGGAGAACTCACAATGACCGATGCAGCCAGCATTCGCGAACATATGGAAGTGATCGGCGCCGACGGCGTCCATGTCGGCACCGTCGACAGGGTTGAGGGACAGCGAATCAAGCTGACCAAGCGCGACAGCGGCGAGGGCGCTCACAAGGGTCATCACCATTTCATTCCCCTTAGTCTCGTTGCCGAGATCGAAGGGCAGAAGGTTCGGCTGTCGGCAAATTCGGATGTCGCGGTCACCTTCGAGGAAGAAAAATCCGACCCCACCTGATCAGGGACCAGTCGAGCACGTTGTGGCGATCAGCGCGATGACCAGACCGGAAACAGGTCGCCATCGGCAGGCGTCGCGGCGAAGACGCCGCGGCTGATGGCGCGCGCCATGGTGGCGCCGGCTGCTGCATAGAGATCGATGGCATCGTTAGGCGCAAGTTCGATGCCGCTCTTGCCGGTTGCCAGCGCGAAGACCAGATCCCCGTCGGCCGGCGTGTGCGTCGGCCAAATGGCGCGGACGAAGCCGTCATGCGCAGATATCGCCAGGCGTTTGGCGGCGGACTTGGTGAGAACGGCGTCCGTGGCGATCACGGCGATGGTGGTGTTGCCGCCGACCTCCGTTCGACGCCCGACCTGCCTGTCGCGGAACTTCAGCAGGATTCTCTTAGCGTGCTCCGGCATCGGCGAAGGATAGCCAAGCCCGCCGAACTCGTCGCCGATTTCGAAGGGCGCCGCCCAGAAGTGCCTGCTACGGGCGATCGTCACTGAACCAGTCGGGTTGACGGCGGCCAGCGCGCCGATGGTGACGCCGCTGTCGAGCACCGTCGAGGCCGATCCGAGGCCGCCCTTGAGACCGGAACTCAATGCACCGGTGCCGGCGCCGATCGTGCCCATCGCAAAGTCGATGCCGACTGCCTGGGCCGCCTCATAGCCGAGGTCGCGGTAGGGCGGATAGCGGCCCCAATTCTTGTCGCCACCATTGCGCAGGTCGAACAGGATCGCCGCTGGCACAATCGGTACGCGAAAGCCGCCGACCTCCACGCCGATGCCCTTTTCGCGCAGCGCCGCCTGCACGCCGGAGGCGGCATCGAGGCCGAAGGCCGAGCCGCCCGAAAGCACCACGGCATGGATCGCCTCGATCGAATTGTGCGGCTCGAGCAGGTCGGTCTCGCGGGTGCCGGGCGCGCCGCCAAGGATCTGCACACCGGCCACCGTCGGTTCGTCGCAGACGACGGTGGTCACCCCGGATTTCAGCCTGACATCGGAAGCGTTACCGACACGCAGGCCAGCGACATCGGTGATGAGATTGCGCGGCCCTGTGCGAAACATCATTTGGTCTCCGCCGGCACGAAATGCGCGCCGTTGAAACGGAAGACCCGATAGAGGTTCTCGGTCAAGTCGCCCTTGCCGTCAAAGCGGATCGGCCCGATCGCGGTGCTGAAGTCCTGCGCGGTGAGCGCATCGGCCACGGGCTTGCCGGAGGTTTCCGCCAGGGCCAAGGCCGCCTTGGCGATCTCGACCGCCGCATAGGCTGGCAGCGTGTAGCCTTCCGGCACGATCTCTCGGACGGCAAAGGCGTCCAGCACCTTGGGGGCGGCGATATCGGCCCATTCGGGCGGCGCGATCATCAGTGTGCCCTGGGCATAAGGCACCTCGCCGGGCAGTGTGCGCAGTGTTTCGCCTCCGGCAAAAATGATGCCGGCATCGAGTTGGCCGGCGTCGCGGCCCATGATGGCGACATCGCTGCCGTCGCCGCCGGCGAAGACATGCGTTGCGCCGGCTTTCTTCAGCCGCCCGATCAATCCGATCTGGTTGTCGAGCTGCGGCCGGAATGTGTCGACGAACACCGGTTTCAGCGCTGCCTCTTCGGCTGCCGCCCGAAGCGTCTCGGCGATTTCGCGACCGTAGATCGTGCCGTCGTCGATGATGGCGAACAGTTCGTTCTGCCATTGGCGCGTGAGGATGGAGGCAACGGCGTTGCGCTCGTCGTCGCCACGCGGCCCGAGACGAAAGACTGGCCAGCCGGTCTTGGCGCGCCGGTCGGTCAGGCTTTCGGTACGCACGCCGACGGTGATGACCGGTATGCTGGCGTCCTTCAGGATCGGCAGCGCCGCCTCGATCGCCTCGGTGCAAAGAAAGCCCACGACCACGCTGACCTTCGCCGCGACGAGTTCCCTGGCTGCGGCAGCCCCGCCATCGGCCGTGCAGCCGTCGTCGACCATCTTGAGCTGAGCGCCGTTCGCCTCTGCCGCCAGGCCGGCGCCGGCCTCGATTTGCTTGCCGAGGATCGCCGACGGCCCGGACAATGGTGCTGCAATGCCGATCAGCAGCGTCTCAGCGTTCGCACCACTGGCAAGAAACAGCCAGGCCAGCACCGCTATTGTCGTTGTCCTGGATCGCATGCGGGCGAAGAATTCCTCCGCGCCGGTCGCGTGTTTGCCGGCGCCACTTCCTGCCAAGACCTAAAGGCTGGCTAGCCTCCACGCAACACGCGAAATTCAGGATGCATGTCAGCCACTTCGCTTGTGGCATGCAATATGCCGCCATATATAACGGTTGGGTTCACCTCGCTTCAAACCAATGGAAATCGCCGGTGCTGAAGAAGAACGACATAGGGCCGCAGGCCTATCGCGACGCGATGAGCCATTTTGCCGGCCACGTCCATGTGGTCACCACCGATGGTTCCGCCGGCAGGCGCGGTGCGACTGTTATTGCGGCCTGTTCGGTCTCGGACACGCCGCCGACCATTCTGGTTTGTCTCAATCGCGAAAATCCCAAGAATGAGCGGTTCGTGAAAAACGGCAAGTTCGCGTTGAACACGCTGGCTTCGCATCAGGAGGCGCTGTCGGTCGGCTTTTCCGGCCTCACCGGCCTGCCGGTCGAGGAACGTTTTGCGCTGGGCGAGTGGGATGTGATCTCGACCGGCGCGCCGACGCTGAAGGGCGCGCTTGCCGTGTTCGACTGCGAACTGACCGACACCAAGGATCTGGCCACCCACCGTGTGCTTTTTGGCAAGGTGACAGGCCTGCGCATCGGCGATAATTTGCGGCCGCTGATCTATCACGACCGCGGCTACCACGTTCTGTGACGGGTATGGTTGCACCCACGGAGAAAGAATGACCGAGTTGAAACCGCGCCCCGCGCCGCGGACGATCGACGACACGCTCGAACTCCTGACCGGTGCGGACTATGTAGCGGACCGGTCTTTGGCGACCGTGCTGTTCCTGTCGCTGCGCATGAAGCGGCCGCTGTTCCTCGAGGGCGAGGCCGGCGTCGGCAAGACCGAGATCGCCAAGGTGCTGGCGCAGGCGCTCGGCCGCCGGCTGATCCGCCTGCAATGCTATGAAGGGCTCGATGTCTCGTCCGCCGTCTACGAGTGGAATTACGCCGCTCAGATGATCGAGATCCGCATGGAGGAGGCGGCTGGCAAGGTCGACCGCTCCGACATGGAGCGCAACGTGTTTTCCGAAAAATACCTGATCCGCCGCCCGGTGCTCGACGCGCTGACGGGCAAGGCGGGCGCTGCCCCGGTCTTCCTGATCGACGAACTCGACCGCACCGACGAGGCCTTCGAGGCATTCCTGCTCGAAATCCTGTCGGACTTCCAGGTGACGGTGCCCGAACTCGGCACGATCAAGGCCGAGGAGCCGCCGATCGTCATCATCACCACCAACCGCACCCGCGAGATCCACGACGCGCTGAAGCGGCGCTGCCTCTATCACTGGGTCGATTATCCCAATGCCGAGCGCGAGCTAGAGATTGTGCGCAGGAAGGTGCCGCAGGCCAACAGCCGGCTGTCGGCAGAGGTGGTTTTGTTCATCCAGAAGCTGCGCCAGATCGAGCTGTTCAAGGTACCGGGCGTCGCCGAGACCATCGACTGGGCCGGCGCGCTGACCGAACTCGACAAGGTGGCGCTCGATCCGGAAACCGTTTCCGACACGATCGGCGTGCTGCTGAAATACCAGGACGACATTGCCCGTATCGGGCAGGGCGAAGGCCGGCGCATCCTCAACGAGGTGAAGGCCGAGCTTTCGGCGGCGGAGTAGGGCGATGGCAACGCCGAGTCTCGAACCGAAAGAGGCCATGCCGGACGGGCGGATCGCCGACAACATCGTCTATTTTGCCCGCACCTTGCGCAAGGCAGGCATGCGGGTCGGCCCGGCCTCAGTCAAGGATGCGATCGAGGCGGTGCTGGCCGCCGGCATCGGTTCGCGCGACGATTTCTACTGGACGCTGCACGCCGTGCTGGTGTCACGGCACGAGGATCACCCCACCTTCGACGAGACGTTCCGGCTGTTCTGGAAATCGCACGAGCTGATCGAAAAGATGCTGGCGATGTTTTCGCCGATAGCGCCTGACATCAGGGAAAAACAGAAGCCGCGCGCCGCCGAAAACAGAGTCAGCCAGGCAATGTTCGAGGGCCACCAGAAGAACCAGCCGGCGCAGGAAATCCCCGAGATCGAGGTCGACGCGCGCTTCACATTTTCCGGCAACGAGGTGCTGAGGGGCAAGGATTTTGCCCAGATGAACGCCGCAGAGATGACCGACGCCAAGAAGGCGATCCGCGAGTTGCGGCTGCCCTTCGACATGGTCAGGACACGGCGTTTCAAATCCAATGCGCATGGCCGCCGCATCGATCCGCGCGCCATGATGCGTTCGGCCGCGCGCACTGGCGGCGAATTAATCCTGCCGAAATTCCGGTCAC
Source organism: Mesorhizobium robiniae (assembly GCF_040545535.1). Lineage (NCBI taxonomy): Bacteria > Pseudomonadati > Pseudomonadota > Alphaproteobacteria > Hyphomicrobiales > Phyllobacteriaceae > Mesorhizobium > Mesorhizobium robiniae. The sequence goes on along the minus strand of NZ_JBEPMC010000009.1, from coordinate 141,732 downwards.
CGCGCGAGGTTCATCCGCCACTGGTCGTGCTTGCCGATATTTCCGGTTCGATGAGCCAGTACACGCGCATCTTTCTGCATTTCCTGCACGCGCTGACCGAAAAGCGCCGGCGCGTGCATGCCTTCGTCTTCGGCACCAGGCTGACAAATCTGACGCGGCAGATGCGTCATCGCGATCCCGACGCGGCACTCGCCGATTGTTCAGCGGCGGTAAAGGACTGGTCGGGCGGCACCCGGATCGGCGATACGCTGGCTGAATTCAACCGGTTGTGGTCGCGGCGCGTGCTGGGGCAGGGCGCTGTCGTTCTCGTGATCACCGACGGGCTGGAGCGCGACGACGTCGCCGGCCTGTCGGAGGAAATGGAGCGCCTGCACAAGTCCTGCCGGCGGCTGATCTGGCTGAACCCGCTGCTGCGCTTCGACGGCTTCGAGCCGCGCGCGCGCGGCGTCAAGGCGATGCTGCCGCATGTCGACGAGTTCCGATCGGTGCACAATCTCGATGCGCTCGCCGATCTCTGCGCGTCGCTGGATAAGAATTCGGCGCGGTCCGTCGATCCACGCAGATGGATTGAGGGTGGCGCGAGAAGCGCTGCATAGCCATATGTTTTCTCCGGGAGAAACAGTGATGGAAAACGGTATTTATCTGGATGAGGCGCGCGATCCGCTGATCATTGCCGAAGGCTGGATGAAGGACGGCAAGGATGTCGCCATTGCCACCGTGGTCGAAACCTGGGGCTCGGCGCCGCGCCCGGTCGGCAGCCATCTTGTCATCGACGCGGAAGGCAATTTCCATGGCTCCGTCTCTGGCGGCTGCGTCGAAGGCGCGGTGGTCACCGAGGCGGTCGACGTTATCGACTCCGGCAAGGCGAAGATGCTGGAGTTCGGCGTCGCGGACGAGACCGCCTGGCAGGTCGGCCTGTCCTGCGGCGGTCGCATCAAGGTCTATGTCGAGCGGTTGGGTTAGGCCGGGCGCGATGGATCCTTATGCGCTGAAGACGCTGAACGCCGAACGCCGCGCCCGCCGCGCGGCGATCCTGGTCACCGATCTCGGCGATGGCCGCGACCGCATCGTGCGCGAGGGCGACCAGGTCGCCGGTGAATTGGGCGCTGCGATCGCCAAGGCGTTTCGCACAGGCAATTCCGGCTCGGTCGAGGCGGAAGGGCGAACCTTCTTCCTAAATGCGTATCTGCCGCAGCCACGCCTGTTGGTGATCGGCGCCGTTCATATCAGCCAGGCGCTGGCGCCGATGGCGAAGATCGCCGGTTATCCCGTCGAGATCGTCGATCCGCGCACGGCCTTCGCCACATCAGACCGCTTTCCCGATGTGGCGCTGCATGCCGAATGGCCGGAGGATGTCCTGAAACGCCAGCCGCTCGACAGCTATACGGCGTTGGCAGCTGTCACCCATGACCCGAAGATTGATGATTTCGCGCTGAAGGCGGCGCTCGACGCCAACTGCTTCTATGTTGGGGCGCTCGGCAGCCGCAAAACCCATGCCAAACGTGTCGAGCGCCTGCTGGCGTTGGGCGCGACCGCCGACCAGATCGCCCGCATCCACGCCCCGATCGGCTTGGACATCGGCGCAGCGAGCCCGGCCGAGATCGCCGTCGCGGTGCTGGCGCAGGCGATCCACGCCTTTCGTTCGCGTGGCCTCGAAGCCAAGGATGCGGTGGCGTGAAATTTGGGCCCGTTCCGATCGACACGGCCGAGGGTGCGGTGCTGGCGCATGCCACCACCGCCGGAGAACGGCGTTTCCGCAAGGCACATCGGTTAAGTGCCGCCGACGTGTCTTTGCTCAGGGCAGCAGGGATTTCGGAGGTCGTCGCGGCCGTTCTTGCTCCCGACGATTTGAGCGAGGACGCTGCCGCTGAAAGGATCGCCGAAAGCATGGTCCATCGCAACATCGAGGCCAAACCCGCTGCGACCGGCCGGGTCAACCTGCACGCCGAGGCGGCCGGCATATTCACCGTCGATGCGGCGATGATCGACGCCATCAACGCCGTCGATCCGACAATCACCATCGCCACCTTGGCGCAGCACGCGCCGGTCGAGAAGGGCCAGATGGTCGCGACGGTGAAGATCATTCCCTTTGCCGTTGCCTCGGTCTTGGTCGATGCCGTGACAAAAATCTGCGCCGGCGGTGAGATCATTGCGGTCAATGCCTATCAGCCGGTGCGTGTCGGCGTCATCCAGACGGTTCTGCCCGGCATCAAGCCGAGCGTGCTCGACAAGACGTTGCGTGTCACCGAGGCCCGTCTGGCGCGCTCCGGCGGGCGGCTGACGGCGGAGCGCCGCACGCCACACGAAGTTGGTCCGGTTGCGGAAGCTGCGGCCTCGCTGGCGCGCGACAACGACATGGTGGTGATCTTCGGCGCTTCGGCGATGAGCGATTTCGGCGACGTCGTCCCGGCGGCGATCGAGAAAGCCGGCGGCACCGTCATCCGCGCCGGCATGCCGGTCGACCCCGGCAATCTGCTGGTGCTCGGCACACTTGGCGGCAAGCGCGTCATCGGTGCGCCTGGCTGCGCCCGCAGCCCCAAGGAGAACGGCTTCGACTGGGTTCTCGACCGGCTGATCGCCGGTCTCGACGTGACGGCGAAGGACATTGCCGGCATGGGTGTTGGCGGTCTGTTGATGGAGATCCCGACGCGGCCGCAGCCGCGCGAGCCACTGCCGGCCAGGGCCGAGTTGAAGGTCGATATCGTGCTGCTGGCCGCCGGCCGCTCCAGCCGCATGGGCGGGCCGAACAAGCTGCTGGCGCTATTCGACGGTAAGCCGCTGGTGCGCCGCACCGCCGAGCGCGCTCTCGGCTCGAAAGCCTCTGCTACAATCGTCGTCACCGGCCATCAGCGTGAGCGGGTGCGGACGGTATTGTCTGGCCTCGACGTGACTTTCGCCGACAATCCGGATTTCACTGAGGGCCTGTCTTCATCGCTGAAGGCCGGCATAGCGCGGGTCAGCGGCGACGCCGCAGGCGCCATGATCGTTCTCGGCGACATGCCCGGCGTCGCGTCAGCCGATCTCGACAGGCTGATCGATACATTCCGCAAGTCCGAGGGCCGATCAGTCGTGCGCGCTTCGCATGAGGGAAAGCGAGGCAACCCAGTGCTGCTGCCGCGCTCGCTGTTTGCGGCGATCGCTCATCTCGAAGGCGATACCGGCGCGCGCCATCTCGTCGAGGCCGAGGGGCTCGATGTCGTCGACGTCGAGATCGGCAAGGCGGCGTCCATCGATGTCGACACCCGCGAGGCGCTCGAAGGCGCCGGCGGCGTGCTGCAGGATTGACAAACCGAAGCCGAAAAACGATGCCTTTTGGCATGGCTTTCCGTTTACCCCTTCTGACCTCGATATTTCTTTTGTTTTCGTGGTTGGCGTATGGCCAAACATTGTCGCTAAAGCCTTTCAAGGACGATCTGTTCGCCTATCCGGCCACGCTCTCGTCCGAGAACAACGGCGCCCACACGGTCATCGACTATCGTGAGCTGCGCGATATCAACGCCCGCGACGAGGTGCCGGAGCGCCGCGCGCACGCACAGTATGTCGACATCAGTGTGCGCAAGATGCAGCAGGATCTGTCGCTTAAGACCGATGCCGGCAGTATCCGCCACGTCGCCGTCGGCCGCACGCAAGGTGCTGCCATCATCGTGCTCTACCTGCACGGGCAGGGCGGCAGCCGCAAGCAGGGCGTCGACGACTTCACCTTCGGTGGCAATTTCAACCGCATCAAGAACCTGATGGCCGGCAATAGCGGCCTCTATCTCTCTCCGGATTTCTCCGATTTCGGCGACACGGGTGCTGCTCAAATCACCGCGCTGATCGGCCATTATGCCGAACAGTCACCGAATGCGAAAATCTTCGTCGCCTGCGGCTCGATGGGCGGCGCGTTGTGCTGGAAGCTAGCCGCCCACAATGACATGGGCGGCCGCATCGATGGGCTGCTGCTGCTCGGTTCGCTGTGGGATGAGAGTTTTTTCTCCAGCCCCGCCTTCAAGCGCCGTGTTCCGGTCTTCTTCGGCCAGGGCAGCAAGGACCCGGTGTTCCCAGTCGAGAAACAGGAAGCCTTCTTCCGTTCGATCCTGGCCAGATCGAAGAGCTATCCGACGCGCTTTGTCCGCTTCGAGACCGGCACGCACGGCACACCGATCCGCATGACCGACTGGCGCGCCACGCTCAACTGGATGCTGTCGAAGGCGCCTTAAGGCGCGGTGTTGTAGTCCACCACCGTCTGCGGGTTGATCTCGCCGTCATAAGAGGCATCGACATCGTATTGCACCAGCGAGAAATTGCCGTGGCGGAACAGATAGGTGCCGGCTGACGATGCGTCGCCGACACCGCGCCACTTGTTGTGAGACGAGATCGTCTTGGTGGCGTCGTCATATTCGGAATTGACCAGCTGGTCGTCGGTCTGGAAGCCGATGACGTTGATCGCCTCGACCTTGCCTTCGCTATTGTTGTTCTCATAGTGAATATCGAGTTCCGGCGAGGCGAACTGCAGCTGCCGGACACCTGAGACGTCGTCGTAGACATAGTAGACGGCACTCTCATTATAGGCAGCCATCGAGCAGAAGAAGCGGAACAGCCGCGTTTCGCGTTCGGGCGCGTCGGCCTCGGCGCCCGCATCCTTGTAACGGAGCGAGTAGGCGTCCGGCTCTCCCAAAGGCTCGCCGCCAGGCATCTCCTTGTCGCATTGTTCGCCATAGGTAGCCGCAAACACCTTCTTGGCCTGCTCCAGCGCCGCATCCTTCTTCGGCGGCGGTGGTCCGTCGCCGCAGCTTTCCGGCACGGCGTTCTCGAAATCGGCCTTGGACGGTTTCAGTGCGCCCTTGTCGATGAAGATCGGGCGGAACGGCGGTTCCTGGATCGAGGCATTGACCTGGCGCAACGTGTAGCAGCCGGAGAAGACATTTTCGCTGCCGTCCTTGGCTGTCGCCCGGATGGCGACGGGAACATTGTAATAGATGCTGCCGGCTGCGCCGTCTTCCGACACGCCGCCTGTTTTGACATCGACCCTTGCGGTGCCGTCATAGCCCTTGACGAACGCATCGAAATCATTAGCCGGCTTGGTGTCGCCGAAATAGTCCCAGGCCCGCGCAAATTCTTGCCGGTTGATGGCGCTGTAGAGCGAGCGGATGACCGCTTCGGCGTCCGACCTGTCGTCGACATAGGGCGCTTCGGCGGCGAGCACTGGTTGGCCTGTCAAGGCAAGGGAGAAAAAAGCGGTCGCTGCGAAAAGGGCGCTTCTCATAGGGAATCTCCACCTGATGGGAAATCCTATCATACCGATTGCGGCGACGTGGTGACGCTTGAAGAATCGCTTGGGGAAGCGCTAGGTCCCGCCGTCGGCGTTCCTGCCGGATAGGAGATTCACGTGACCATATCGATGTACGAAGCGTCTGTGCCGGTGTTTTCGGCTAGGCTGAAGGCGCTATCCAACGCGCTGAGCGTCGCCGAGCAGAATGCGCTCGACCGGAAGATCGATCCGCAGGTGTTTTTGACGTCGCGGCTGGCGCCGGACATGTACGCGCTGACCAGACAGGTGCAGATCGCCACCGACCACGCCAAAGGCGCGCCATCGCGGCTTGCCGGCCGCGAGGTGCCGAAATACGAGGATAACGAGGCGAGCTTTGCCGATCTCCAGGCGCGCATCGCTAAGACCATCGACCTTCTGGCGACATTCTCCGCTGCCGAATTCGATGGCTCCGATGACCGAATGATCGAGCTGAAGCTTGGCCAACGCGAATTCTCGATGGCCGGCATGCAATATCTGCTGCATCTCGCCATGCCCAACTTCTATTTCCACCTGACCACCGCCTACGACATCCTGCGCCACAATGGCGTGCCGCTGAGCAAAGCGATTTTCATGGGATCGCGTTGAAGAATGGCGAGGAGATATCCCGGCTGAGCCGGGATATCCTACGACCTGACTAGCGTAGCGACATTTCGCGGGCGACGCGCGGGAAGTCGGCTGGTTTGATGCCGATGTCGGCACGGTCGGCATTGCTCATCGAATGAAGCAGCGCCAGGGCCGCGCGGTAGCGCAGACGTTCCTGCGGACGCGGTCGGGCGAACATTTCAGTGAGGAAACCCATGATTCAAGCCCCTGGTTGGTCCTCCCCGAGTCGCAATATAGGCAAATCATGACAATTGTGCAGTGCAGCATTTGCATGGCAGCCATGCTGCGCAGGCTTTTTTGATCACAATCGACCGACCGGTGAAACTTCCGGCGCGGGCCGACCGTATAGCTGAACGCCGGCACAGAGCCGGTTTTTCCTCGCCGTTCCTGGCGAAATTCCGGACTGCATGAAAATGCAGTCCGGCTTTTATTAGGTGCCGCCTAGCCGTTGGCTAGATCTCACGGAAAGTCGCCGGCGATTGGCGACGGGCTTGGAGACAGCCCACGCCTTCCTGTATGCTACGGCTTCCTCCCCGCGCAGCCGCGCAAAAAGTTTCCCGCCGGAGAAAGTTCCATGCACAAACGCCGCCTCGGTCGGACCGATCTTCTTGTTTCCCAGATTTGCTTGGGATCGATGACCTGGGGCCAGCAGAACACCGAAACGGACGGCCACGCCCAGATGGATCTGGCCTTTTCGCGCGGCGTCAACTTCATCGACACCGCGGAACTCTACCCGATTCCGCCCAAGGCCGAGACGCAAGGCTGGACCGAGAGGATCATCGGCAGCTGGATGAAAGCGAAGGGCAACCGCGATCAGGTCATCCTCGCCTCGAAAGTGGTTGGCCGCACCGCCAACACGTGGTTTCGCGGCAACCGCCCGTCGAAGCTGGTGCGCGCCGATATTTTCGACGCCGTCGAAAAATCGCTGACCAGGCTCAACACCGATTATCTCGATCTCTATCAGATCCATTGGCCGGAGCGCGCCGTGCCGTGGGGCGCCAATCCGAACCGCGTCGGTGCCGTAGCGCTGCGGGCCGATTCCGTCGGCGCACCGGCCAGCGAGACGCCGATCACCGAGACGCTCGCCGTCTTCGACGAATTGGTGAAGGCGGGAAAAATCCGCCATTTCGGCCTATCGAACGAGAGTTCCTGGGGTGTCATGCGGTTCATCGCCGAAGCCGACAAAGGCGCCGGCCCGCGCCTGGTGTCGCTGCAGAACGCCTATAATTTCGTCAACCGCGGCTTCGAGGTGAATCTTGCCGAGGTCTGCGAGCGCGAACAGGTTTCCCTGCTCGCCTATTCGCCACTGGCGCAAGGCTACCTGACCGGAAAGTACGACCATGGCGCTCGGCCGCAAGGCTCGCGTTCCCAGCTTTTCAACCGCGGCCAGCGCTACGAGACACCCAACGCTGCGGAAGCACAGCTTAAGTACAACGAGCTGGCGCGCTCTTTCGGCATGGAACCGGCATTGTTTGCCAACGCCTATGTCACGAGCCGGCCCTTCGTCACCTCGAGCATCATCGGTGCGACGACCATTTCGCAGCTCGAAATGGCGCTGTCTTCCGCCGATGTCGTCTGGACCGAGGACATGCAGAAGGGCGTCGATGCAATCCACCAGCGTGTCGGTAACCCGTGTCCCTGAGCAGACTTCCGGCGCTGTAAATGTGACTATCAATTACAATAGGGGGAGAAAAAGTGAATTTTCCGATCGATGCCGTGCGTGAAAAATTTCCAGCTCTTTCGCTGACCGACAAGGGCCGTCGCCGTATCTATCTCGACAACCCTGCCGGCACGCAGGTGCCGCAGGCGGTCGCCGACGCGGTGTCACGCTGCCTGCTGACCACAAACGCCAATCTCGGCGGCTTCTTCGAAACCACGATCGCAGCGCAACAGGTTGTCGATGACGCCCATGCGGCGATGGCCGATTTCCTCGGTGCTGCGAGCCCGCAAGAAATCGTCATCGGCGCCAACATGACGACGCTGACCTATCACATGTCGCGCACGCTCGGGCGTGCGATGAAACCCAGCGACGAGATCATCCTCACCCGCATGGACCACGAGGGTAACGTATCGCCGTGGCTGCAACTGGCCGAAGACCTTGGCCTTGTTGTGCGCTGGCTGGCTTTCGACGAGCAGAGCTGGCAGGTCGAGGAAGCGGAGCTTGCTACGCTGCTCACCGACAGGACGCGGCTTGTCGCCTTGAACTACGCCAGCAATCTGACCGGCTCGATCAACCGGGTGAAGGCGCTGACCGGCATTGCCAAGCAGGCCGGCGCGTTGGTCTATGTCGACGCCGTGCAGTTCGCGCCGCACGGCCTGATCGACGTCAGGGATCTCGGCTGTGATTTCCTGATCTGCTCGGCCTATAAATTCTTCGGCCCGCATATGGGAATATTGTGGGGCAGCCTGGATGTCATCGATGCCCTGAAACCGTACAAATGCCGCTGTTCGTCCAATGCTCTGCCGGAGCGGTTCGAACTCGGCACGCCGCAGATCGAGCTGATGGCCGGGCTGACGGCAGCGGTCGACTATTTTGCGGAGCTAGGCGCGGCGGCAGGCGAGGGCGGTTCGCGCCGCGCCAGGATCACCAAGGCGTTCGAAATATCAATCGCTTATGAGAACCCGCTGGCGCAGAGATTGATCGACGGACTGTCTGACATTTCAGGCCTGACCGTCCACGGCATCACCGATCCGGCGCGTGTCGGGGAGCGCGTGCCGACGGTTTCTTTCACCGTCGACGGCATCGTGCCTGAAACGATCGTGCGGCAGATGAATGCGGACAACATCTTCCTGTGGTCGGGCCACAACTATGCCTGGGAGATTGTCCACCAGCTCGGCATTCCTGCCGAGCAGGGCGTCGTGCGCATCGGCATCGCCCATTACAACACGGCGGCCGAAATCGACGAGACGCTGGAGAGTGTGCACCGCGTCATCGCCATGCTGCGACAGCAGCGATCCTGACGCGACATCTGGCGGATATCACCGCTTCCTGCCGCCGCCGAACCCGGTGAGGAATGCGGTGAGATTGTCGCCGAGTTCGTCGCAGAGATAGCCGCCTTCCTGCACGATCACCGTCGGCAGGCCGAGCCCGGCGATGGCCTCGCCGATGCGCGAGAATCCTGGTGTCGTGACCGACAGTCCGCCGAACGGATCGCCCTCGAAGGCGTCGAGGCCGAGCGCCACGACTAGCGCTTCCGGCGCAAAGGCGCGAATGCGTTGGAAACCTACGTCCAATGCTTCGAGAAACGCCGCATCTTCGGATTTGCGCGCCAGCGGCAGATTGAGATTGTAGCCGAGGCCCGGACCCTCGCCGCGTTCGTCGGCATGACCCCAGAAGAACGGGTAAAACCGCACCGGATCGGCATGCAGGGAGACGGTGAGCACGTCCGGCCGCGCATAGAAAATGCCTTGTGTGCCGTTGCCGTGATGCAGGTCGACGTCGAGGATCGCCACCCGCGCTGCACTCTTGCGGAGCGTCTGGGCCGCGACCGCCGAATTGTTGATGAAGCAGAAGCCGCCGGCGACATCGACAAATGCATGGTGGCCGGGCGGGCGGCACAGCGCATAGGCAGCCGGTGCGCCCGCCATCACGGCCTCGGCGGCCTCGACCGCGCTCCAGGCGCTCCACAGCGCGCTCTGCCAGGTCTCGCCAGAGATCGGGCAAGCGGTGTCGGCCATGTGGTAGCCGGCCTGGCCGACCGCCGAGGCCGGATAGGAGCCGTTCCGCGCGATCGGGTGGATGTTGGGGATCACTTCCGCCGAAGCGCCCTCGATGTGCTGCCAACGCGCGAAGATGTGCTCGAGAAAATCGAGATATTCCGGCGTATGCACCGCCGCAACCGGACCGAGCCCGTGATCTCTCGGCCGTTCGATCGTGCAGCCGGCTGCCTTGGCGCCGGCGAGCAGCCGTTCGACGCGTTCCGGTTTTTCCGGATTGGGCTTTTGGGCTCCGCTGGAGAGGAACGCCTTGGGATCGTGGCGCTTCTGTTCTTCGGCATAGAAGGCTTTCATCTTGGATCCTCATCGTCCGGCGCATCGGCGAAGGCAAAGAACGCGTCGCCGACGATTTTCTGCACCTGCTCGTAGCTCGACCAGGCAATGCCCAGCCTTTCGTAAAAGGCCTTGGCGGTCTCATTGTCGGTATCGACGGACAGTCTGAGGTAGACGCCGCCGTCCTTCCGGCATTCTCGCGCGGCTCGGCGCAGCAGACGCTCACCGATCCTGCGGCCGCGAAACCGGTCCTCGACATAGAGGTCCTGCACATAGACGCCGGGCCGCCCCATCCAGGTCGAGAAGATCGGGAAATGCAGGCAGAGGCCGGCGAATTCGCCGCCGACTTCGGCGATCAGCGTCGAAAAGGCAGGGTTTTCGCCAAAGCCATAGGCGCGAAGGTCTTTGGCCGTAGAAGTGATTTCCTCCGGCGCGCCGATATGGGCGCCAAGCCGCAGGATTGCGGCATGGATGGTTTCGACATCCTCGACGGTTCCGGGCCGGATCAGAATGTCTTTGGAGGCTGGATTGGCAATTGTCACGACAAGCGAGGCGGTAAGAGAGGCGGTAAGAGGGAAGTGAAAGCAACCATCTCAGAACGCTACCCTATCGCCCCCCTTGAGCGCCAGCATCTCGCGCGCCTCAGTGGGCGTGGCGACATCCAGCGATAGCCCATCAAGCACGCTGCGGATGCGGTGCACCTGGTCGGCGTTGGATTTTGCCAACTGGCGGCCGTCGTAGAGGCTATCCTCCAGCCCGACGCGGACATTGCCGCCCATCGCTGCCGCAATCGAGATCATCGGCATCTGGTGGCGTCCGGCGGCGAGCACCGAAAACTGGTAGCTGTCACCGAACAGTTTGTCGGCGATGCGCTTCATATGCACCAGATTGTCGGGATCGGCGCCGATACCGCCCAGTATGCCGAACACGAACTGGATGAACAGAGGTCCCGACACCAGCCCCCGGTCGCGAAAATGCGCCAGCGAATAGAGGTGGCCGACATCGTAGCATTCGAATTCGAAGCGTGTGCCGCAGCCCTTTCCAAGTCTTTCGAGCACGGTCTCCATGTCGGCAAAAGTGTTCTTGAAGATCGTGTCGCGTGTCGCTTCCAGAAGCTTCGGCTCCCACTCGTGCTGCCACTCTCTTGGCCGGTCGAGCATCGGGAACAGCGCGAAATTCATCGAGCCCATGTTGAGCGAGCACATTTCGGGCTCGGCCCTGAGCGGGGCTGCCAGTCGCTGGTCGAGCGTCATCAGCGAGGAGCCGCCAGTGGTGATGTTGATCACCGCATCGGTCGCCTGCTTGATACGCGGCAGGAACTGCATGAACACGTCAGGATCGGCCGTCGGCCGCCCATCCCTGGGGTCGCGGGCGTGAAGATGCAGGATCGAGGCACCGGCTTCGGCAGCGGCGATCGCGTCTGCTGCGATCTGGTCCGGCGTTACCGGCAGATGCGGCGACATCGACGGCGTATGCACTGATCCGGTGACAGCGCAGGTGATGATGACTTTTCGCGGCGCCATTTTTCAGCCTTCGACCGGCAGATCGAGCTCGCCGGCCAGAACCTGCAGCGAGTCACCGATGATGGCGACGATCTCGCCGATCTGCTCTCGGGTGACGATCATCGGCGGCGCCACCATGAAGTTGTCGCCGTCGACACCACCCTTGACCTTTCGGCCATAGATGATCAGGCCGCGCTCATAGGCGAGGTCGAGCAGTCGCTGGGTGGCCTTCTTCGCCGGTGCGATCGGCCTCAGCGTATCGGGGTCGGCGACCATCTCGGCACCTAGGAGCAGGCCCTTGCCGCGCACGTCGGCAATGAACGGAAACCGCTTGGCCAATCGCTTCAGCTCATCCATCAAAAGATCGCCCATGTCAGCCGCATTGGCGATCAGGCCGAGGCGGTCCATTTCGCCAAGCACGGCGAGCCCGGCGGCGCAGGCGAGCGGATTGCCGGCATAGGTGTGGCCATGCTGGAAGCCGCCGGAAGCGAGCAGCGGCTGTACCAGCCGCATCGGCGCCGCCAGTGCGCCGAGCGGCGCGTAGCCCGAGCCCAGTCCCTTCGACAGCGCGACGATATCGGGTTTGCAGTTCCAATGGTCGCCGCCGAGGAATTTCCCGGTACGGCCCGCACCACTCATCACTTCGTCATGGATGAGCAGGATGCCGTAGCGGTCGCAGATTTCGCGGATACGCGGGTAGTAGCTGTCCGGCGCCACCAGCGCCGCGGTGGCAGCGCCGCCGATCGGCTCCATGATGAAGGCGAGCACGCTCTCCGGTCCCTCGGCGAGGATCTTCTCCTCCAGCATGTCGGCGTAGCGAATGCCGCGCTGTTCCATCGAGAGATTATCGCGGTCGCGCCATGCGGCCGGTGCCGGCACGGTCGGCATGACCTGCATCATTGGTGTGAAAGTTTCGGCCAGCGCGTCGTCGCCGGTGACCGACAGCGAACCAAGCGTGCCGCCATGATAGGAGGGAAAGCGGCTGATAACTTTCCAGCGCTTGGGCTGGCCTGTCGCCACGGCCCACTGCCGGGCAAGCTTGATGCAGGATTCCGTCGCTTCCGAGCCGCCCGAGACAAAAAAGATGCGGTCCATCCCTTCGGGGAGTTTGGTAGCCAATAGCCGCGCGAACTCCTCGGCCGGCTCGTTTTCGAAATGCAGCCGGTAGGCGAAGGTGGCGCGGTCCATCTGCCGCTTCATCGCGTCGAGCACGTTGCGGTTGGAATGACCGATATTGGCGACCATCGGTCCGCTCGATCCGTCGATGAAGCGGCGGCCGTCCTGCGTCCAGATGTAAATGCCTTCGGCGCGATCAACCAGCGGCCGGCGCAGGCTGGACAAATAGAACAGATGCGACGGCGGGCGCGTTTCGGTGTCCGGGGCAGGGCTCTGGGATTTCAGCATGTCAGGACTTTCCAAGATAGCGGTCGAGAACATTTTTGGTGACGCGCTCGACCATCGCGTCCTGCTTTAGCAGGCCGGCGACCCATTCGCAGCTTCCGGCGTGGAACACCTCGCCCTTGCCGCGCGGGAAATTGACGATCATGCCGTTGCTGTGCTTGACCTTGTCGAGATTGGCGTCACTCGCCTCGCCGAACAGCATCTCGGCGGAAAAACGGCCGTCGGCATCGCCGAGAAACTGGTCCTCGAACGCAATGTCGGCACTCTCCTCGACCTGGCTGGCCATGCCGACGGCGAGAATTTGCAGCCCATCGGGTGCGCCGCTGTCTGATGTGGGGTAGGGCAGGCCGCCGCGGATCTCGTGATCGAGCCCGTCGACCTCATAGCCATAGACATGGCTGTCGGCGCCGAGCAGGTCGCCGTAATAGATGCCAGTGCCGGCGAACGCCCAGTGCTCCGGCCGGTAGACGGGAAAGCCGCGCACGCCGCGCGGTGCGCAGCCGCCCCAGCCGGCGTAGAGGCCCTTAGTTGCATTGAGCCCGAAGGTCATGGCACCCGGCCGGCCGATTTCAGGTGCTTCCCAGGAATTGGTGGCGCGGGTCACGTCGCCGCCTCGATAGACCGGATCCTCGGCGCGGGCGCGGTATTTGTAGCAAACTTGACGACGACCTTCGTCCTCCAGCCTGGTCTGCCACATGAAATTGCCGGCGAAGCGCGCCGCATGGCCGCCGCGCTCGACATAGGCGTCGACAGCGTCGCGCATCTCCCAGGTCCAGTATTCGTCATGGCCGACGAAGACGACGCAATCATAGCCGTCGAGGATTTCGGGCGAGAAATGCAATTCGTGCTGGCTGGCGAGATCGACGGCATAGCTGGCACGCTCGGCAAAGCGAAAGAAGTGGCTGTCATAGCTTGCCCAGCCGGACGAGGCATATTTCTTCGAATGGCCGGTGGCGAAGGCCCATTCCATATGCGGATAGCGCGGCACGGTCTTGGGCGGCACGGCGACCTCGAGCGGCACACGCGGCGCCTCCTTCGGCAGAACGACAAAGCCGCGGCACCATGGCCGCTGCGTCGACACCTCAGGAGCATACTGGTCGCGGTTCGGGCCGGTGATGCCCTGATAGTGGTTCGAGCCGCCCCAAGTGTTGTAGGAAAGCCATGTGCCCGTGGCTGCAACCTGCAGCACACGACCGCGTTTCTTGCCGGGCTGCGGACTGACGATGAAAATATGATGGTAGCGGATCGGCTTGCCGTCGCGGCCGTCCGCCGCCAGCGTGACGCGGTAGGCTCCGGACGGCCAGTCGTCGCCGACGCGGAATTCAAACGACGCATCCCAGCCGCAGCCCACGACCGAGCATTGATCGGGTGTATCCTGCCATCGCGCCGCGATCCCAGTTTTCTCGAACATTTTCGTTTCAGTGCCGCCGTCGCGGGTGATCGCCATGCTGAAGCTCGGGGCCGTCGAGCTGACATGCAGCGCCACCATCTCGCCCCGACGGTATGAAAAACGGTCGCTGTAGCACCAGATCTCGCCGCGTTCGCCATCCATCCCTGGCCATTCGTAATAATGGCCGCGCACCGCTTGCCGGCGCTGATGGGGCGTCAGACCGAAATCGGGGAATTTGTCGATCGTGCTGTTCATGGCCTGGCTCACGCAGAAAGATACTTTTTCAGGAACGCGCGGGTCCGCTCTTTTTGCGGAGCGCGGAACATTTCGGACGGCGGACCTTCCTCCACCACCACGCCGCCGTCCATGAACAGCACGCGGTCGGCCACTTCGCCGGCGAAGCGCATCTCGTGCGTGACGATCAGCATGGTCATGTGTTCGGCGGCGAGCTGTTTCATCACCGCGTTGACCTCGTCGACGAGTTCCGGGTCGAGCGCCGAGGTCGCCTCGTCGAACAGCATCACTTTGGGCTGCATGGCGAGCGCGCGCGCAATGGCCACGCGCTGCTTCTGGCCTCCAGAAAGCCTGGAGGGATAAGCGTCGATCTTGTCGGCCAGCCCGACTTTGGACAGCAGGCCATGCGCAAGCGTGTGCGCTTCGCTCTTCGTCATGCTTTTCAGGATCACTGGTCCCATGGCGATATTGTCGAGGACGGTCAGATGCGGGAACAGGTTGAAGTGCTGAAACACCATGCCCATCTGCTGACGCACCTTGTTGATGTGCCGCTCGAAGGCGTGACCGTGCAATGGCTGGTTGACCTTAACGCCGTCGAGCCAGACTTCACCGCTGTCCAGCGTCTCCAGATGGTTGATGGAGCGCAGCAGCGTGCTCTTGCCCGAGCCGCTCGGTCCGATGACCGCCACGATCTGCCCGCGATCGACCGACAGGTCTATGCCCTTGAGGACCTCCGTTGGGCCGAATGATTTCCGGGCGCCGCGAACCTCCACCATTGGCCGCTGCGTGCTCATCGAGAGACCTCCACATGCCGTTCGAACCGGCGCAAACCCGCTTCGAGCACGAGGTTCAGGATGTAATAGAGTGCGGCCGCCGTGATGTAGAATTCAAACGGCCGAAACGTTTCACTTATCGCCAGTTGAGCCGAATGAACCAGTTCCGCGATGCCGATGACCGAAACGATGGAGGATTCCTTCAGCAGCGCGATCATGTTGCCGCCGATCGGCGGCGCAGTGTTACGGATGGCTTGCGGTATCACGACATAGCGCAGCGTTTGCCACCTGCCGAAACCGATGCTGCGCGCGCCTTCGGTCTGGCCGATATCGACTGCTACGATGCCGGCGCGGACGACATCGGCATTGTAGGCCGCAAAATGCAGGCCAAGTCCGACAATGCCCGCGCCAAGGGCGGGGATGTCGATGCCGATCTGAACCAGGCCGAAATAGATCAGGAACAGTTGGAGCAGGAGTGGCGTGCCCATGAACACCCACATCAGGAAACGCATGGGATAGGCGACAATCGCAGGCGCATAGAGCACGGCGACCGCAAACACGATGCCGCAGATGAAGCTGAGAGCTCCCGCCGATACCGTCAGCAGGACCGTCCACCACACGCCCATCGCCAAGATGTCGGCATATGGCAGGACGACGCTGAAATCCAAGCCTTGCATCGTGCTCTCCGGTCAGGCGATTGCGAAGCGCTTGTCGAGCAGATCGACGACCCGGGCAACGGCGTAGACCATGGCCATGTAAAGCAGGGCCGCGATGCCGAAGATCTCGAACGGCTTATAAGTGGAGCCGATGAAGCGCTGCGCCGTGTAGGTCAATTCCACGACCGAGATGGTGGACACCAGAGCCGACCCCTTCAAAAGCGCCACCGTGTTGACGCCGAGCGGTCGTATCATCAGCCGCGCGGCTTGCGGCAACACGACCTTGCGCAGCGTCTGGAAGCGGCTGAAGCCTATTGTGCGTGCAGCCTCTATCTGGCCCCGGTCGACAGCAACCAGCGCACCGCGGATCGATTCCGCCATATAGGCGCCTATGTTGAGGCCGAGGCCGATGACGCCGGCTGTAAAGGGCTCAAGATTGATGCCTATCTGTGGACCACCGAAATAAAGCACGAAAAGCTGGATCAGGCAGGGCGTGCCGCGAAACAGGCTGACATAAAGCGTGCCGATTGCCCGCAGCGGAGCTTGCCTCGACATTTTGGCGGCCGCAGCCAGTGCCGCGACCACCAGGCCCAGAACCAGGGCCAGCGCCGTAATCTCGATCGTCACAAAGGCGGCTTCCACGAAGAACGGGAAGACACGCTGTATCAGGGAGAAATCCATCCCGGGAGACTTCCAGACAGCCTTGGCTGGTCAGGGATCAGCGGATGTCGCTGCCGACCCATTCCATCGAGATCTTCTCGTAGGTGCCGTCCGCCATCATGTCATCCAGCGCCTTCTGCATGGCAGCCTTCAGCTCCGGATTGTCCTTGCGAATGGCGATCCCGATGGCGACGCTGCCGCCTTCAATACCAGGCGTATCGAGCTTGCGGATCTTCGCGCCCGTTTGCTTGACGGCGACCATGACCGGAATGTTGTCGACGACAATGGCGTCGACGCGGCCCGCCTTCAGCTCCAGCATCAGTTCCGGCAGTCCCTTATAGGTGCGGAGCTCCCAGCCGCCCTTTTCGCGCGCCCACTTCTCATGCGTCTCGCCGAGCGTGACGCCAAGGGTCTTTCCCTTCAGGTCGTCCAGGCTCTGCACCTTGGAATCCTCGTTCACGAAAACCGCGCGGCCGGCGTGGTAGTAAGGGCCGACGAAGTCAACCACCTTCTCGCGCTCTGGCGTGATCGTCATGGAGCCGACGACGGTGTCGTATTTGTTGGCGAGCAGGCCGGCGATGATGCCGTCCCAGGCTGTCGTGACGATGGTGCCGTTGACGGCCATGCGCTCGGCGATCGCCTTGCCGATGGAGGCATCGAAGCCGACCACCTCGTTCTGGTCGTTGACGAAGTTGAAGGGCGGATACTGACCGCTCATGGAAATCTTCAGCTCGCCCGCCGCCTTGATCTTCTCCAGGTCGTCGGCCCTGGCCGAAACGGCTGTGAGGGCCAAGGCAAGCAGCAAGGCCGTGACCGCGATGCCGGAAAATAGTCTGTTCATCTGGTTTTCTTGTCCTCTGGATGGAGTGCAAAGTCTTGTTCTTGGGACGCACGGCGGTGCCTTCCGGATTTCATGATTGCCTTTGCGGCAGCATTGCGCAAATAGATAATGGGAATAGAGAGCATAGATATCGGGAATGGATTCGCCGCGCTCCGAAAGGCTGGTCTGGGATCTGGACTGGAACCTTCTTCGAACTTTCGTGGTGATCGCGGAAGTGAAGAGCATCACCCGTGCGGCCGAACGGCTCAACCTGAAACAGCCGAGCGTCAGCAATGCCTTGCGCCGGCTGGAGGATCGCGTTGGACGCCGGCTGATCGAGCGCGATGCCACGCGTTTCGAGCTTACCGAGGTTGGACGCCTGCTCTACGAGCAGAGCATCGAGGTGTTTGGCACCATTTCGCAATTGCCGCTGCTGATGCGGGGTGTCAGCGATGATGTCACCGGTCACGTCAACATCGCGATGGCCAGCCACGTCGTCTCGCCGCTGTTCGACCGCGCGCTATCCCAATTCCACAGCAGCTATCCGCGCGCCAGCCTCACCATCACAGTCGCGGCGAGCACCGAAGTGACCAAGCAGGTGCGAGAGCGCCGCGCTTCTTTCGGTGTCTGTCTGGTCAGCCAGCGCGATCCGGCGCTCGAATACACTATGGTCTATCGCGAGTTCTTCGGCTTCTTCTGCGGGCCGCACCACAGGCTCTATGGGCGAGCCGGCCTGACGCTGGCCGATCTCAGGGGCGAGCCTTCCGTATCGTTCCAGACGGACCATATTTCGGATGCATTGCGGCCGGTTGCGCTGCTGCGCAGTGAGGCCAAGCTCGACGCCGAAGTTGTCGGTGTGTCTTCGAGCCTGGAGGAGGTGCGGCGGATGATCGTTGCTGGGCTTGGCATCGGGCCGCTGCCGCTGCATGTTGCGCGGCGAGACGTGGCCGATGGATTGCTGTGGTGGCTGCCGCCCTATCAGGCGCCGCCCGCCATTGACATCTTCCTGCTGGTGAACCCCGACAACACATTGAACCGCGCCGAAAAAGCGCTGCTCTCGGGGCTGCAGGCGCTGATCGCCGCGACGCCGCTCGAGGATCGCATCTACAATGGTTGAAGGCGCTCTTGGCGCTTATCGCCAGACGGACTATCAAGGGTGGCCTTTTCCGCTACGGGAGCCGACATGCTGAGAGTGCAAAAGGTCAGGGTTGACGACATCTACGTGCCGACCGCGCGCAAGAAGACGCTGCATCCCGAGACCGTCCGGCATCTTGCCGAGGACATTCTGGAAAACGGCATGAAGACGCCGATCCAGGTGCGCCATGACGGCAAGCGCCATATCCTGGTCGAAGGCCTGCACCGGCTGGAAGCGGCGAAATGGCTCGGCGAGACCGATATCGACGCCTATCTGGTGCAAGCCAAGCGCCACTAAACTCTCATTCCGCGGGAATCGACCTGGCGAAGTTTTTCGCGAGACCGGTGTCGGGCTGCGCGTTGCCCGCTCGTCCTTGAGACGGAACCAGAATTCAAGCCAACTTTTTTGCAAGCAGTGAGGAGACATCATGACCACCAAGCTCGACATCGCCCCCAGCTCCGACCGTGAACTGGTTCTCGCCCGCATCATCGATGCGCCGCGCGAGAACGTCTATCGCTGCTGGACCGAGCCGAAGCTCGTGACGCAATGGTTCGCGCCAAAGCCGTGGACGACGCCGCGCGCCGAAATGGACGTGCGTACCGGCGGCTCCAGCCTCGTCGTCATGGCGGGACCCGACGGCAATGAATTTCCGAACCCCGGCATCTTCCTCGAAGTCGTGCCGGGCAGGAAGATCGTTCTCACCGACGCCTATACGAAGGCGTGGGAGCCGTCGGAAAAGCCGTTCATGACGGTCGTGCTGACCTTCGAGGATGAGGGCGAGGGCAAGACCCGTTACATCGCCCGGGTCGCGCATTGGTCCGTCGCCGACCGCGAACAGCATGAGAAGATGGGCTTTCACGAGGGCTGGGGCCAGTGCGCCGACCAGCTCGAAGAACTCGCCAAACGGCTTTGATATCAGCGGGACGCAAGGAGACCGACATGTCCAGATCGATGTTTTTCGCCATTTTCGCCTCGGCCGCAGCGCTCTTCGCCGCGCCGGCCCCCACCATGGCCGAGGAGGCAAAGCCCGCCATGACCGCTGAAACGAAAGCAATGCCGCACCCGGCGAAATCCGGCCTGCTGCCGATCAACGGCCTGAACTACTATTACGCCGTCTACGGCAAGGGCGAGCCGCTGCTTCTGCTGCATGGTGGTCTCGGCACGACCGACATGTTTGCGCCGATCCTGCCGAAGCTTGCCGAAAACCGCACCGTCATCGGCGTCGACCTGCACGGCCACGGCCGCACCGCGCTCGGCGACCGGTCATTGAGCCTGGAGGCGATGGGCGACGACATGGCGGCGATCGTCAAGGCGCTCGGCTACGAACAGGTCGACGTCATGGGTTATTCGCTGGGCGGCGGTGTCGCCTTCCGCATGGCCGTCCAGCATCCCGAGGCCGTGCGCCGGCTGGTCCTGGTTTCGACCGGCTATGCTGCCGACGGTTTTTATCCCGAGATGCGCGGCCAGCAGGCGCAGGTCGGCGCGGCGATGGCCGACATGATGAAGGACACGCCGATGTACAAATCCTACGCCGCGGTAGCACCGCACCCGCAGGATTTTCCGAAGCTGCTCGATCAGCTCGGCGCCTATATGCGCAAGGACTACGATTATTCCGCCGACGTGCCGAAGCTGAAGATGCCGGTGATGCTGGCTTTCGGCGACGGCGACATGTACCGGCCCGAGCACGAGATCAAGTTCTATCAGTTGCTCGGCGGCGGGTTGAAGGACGCCGGCTGGATGCGCGAGAACCTGTCGCAGAACCGGCTGGCCATCCTGCCGAACCGCACCCATTACGATGTGTTCTTTGCGCCGGAATTGACAGCCGCCGCACTGCCCTTCCTCAATGGCGAGACCAAGGTGAAGACCTGGGACGAGATCGTCAGCGAAACGAACTGACCGCCTGACAATCGCCTGCCGGCCGTCTTCCGCAAGACGGCCGGCAACGCTTGTTACGCGCCTCACCGCGCCGCAAGTTCCGCCGGCCACATCACGCCAACAGATGGCGCCATCAAAGCATTTCAATTGACGCTCCGGTGCCGGCAGCTACCTTGGCGCCAATCCTGGGAATGAGGGACGCAAACATGGCTAGGTATCAGGGTGGCTGCCTGTGCGGCGCGGTGCGCTACCGTACTGATGCCGCGCCAATCAACGAGCGCGTCTGCCATTGCAGGCTTTGCCAGAAGGCGCTGGGCGCGGCCTTCAACGCCCGCGTGCTGTTCCGCATCGACGACGTGACGACAGAAGGGCCGGTGGCGTTGGTGCATTCCTCGCCCGATCTCAAGCGCGGCTTCTGCCCGGCCTGCGGCACGACGCTGTTTTCCCGACGCGACTCCGCCGGCATCATCGGCATCACCTCCGGCTCGCTCGACGACCCTTCGGTATTCAAGCCGCAGATGCATATGTGGACCGCCTCGAAGCAGCCCTGGGTACAGCTCGACGACGGACTGCCGCAATATGAAGGCGCGCCGCCGCCCGCCTAACCTTTTCCCACAACGGGAGAGGCAAAGGTGCGTGCCCAATTTTTTTCATCCGGGACACGAGATAGCCGGCAAAGCGTCATTGGCGAGCCATCATTGCCACCTATCTATTGGTTGCGGGTCGGCGGTCGAGGAGGCGACGGATGAACGATAAAATCAACACCCTGGATGAGCTTTTGAGCGATCCGATGGTCAAGCTCGTGATGGAGCGTGACCGCGTGCAGCCGGCTGAGCTTCGCACGCTACTTGAAGAAAAGGTTCGCCGGGCGGAGGATGATACGCCGGTCAATCCCGATCGCTTTGTGCCGCCAGCTCACATGGTGGCCAAGACCTGCCAAAAACTATGGCTGTGCAGCTAGGCAGCGGTGCCTGACAAGGTCAGCGGCCCTTCGCGCTGTTCAGCCAGCGCTTCGATGAGCAGGCGCTAACAATTTGATTCAAACTTTGTTGGTAATTTCTCGTTAGTAATCTGGACTGGTTTGTCCGGCGGCGTTGTCTTGCCATCGGTCTGTTGTGTTTTGCGTACAGGTCCAGATGCGGTTATCAGGCGTCGTCATCTTCTCGATCGCAGCGCTGTGCCTTGCCGGCTGCACCTCGACGTCCGGCGTCGACGCGCTGCAAGTGCCGTCCAGCGAGACGACCAGCTCGGTTATGCGGCCGCCCGCGCCGGTGGCCTCGGTCGATGCGGCCGATGCCGCACCCGCCTTCGCTGAGGAAGAGGCGATGGACCAAGCCGTGGCGATGGCCCCTCCAGAGCCTGTGGAAAGCATCGAACCACCCGCCGAGCCGATTGCCCTGGTGGCGCCGCCGAAGCGGATCGCACGCGCGACACCGATCCTCGCCGAGCCGGTCCAGCGCTATCGTTTTCGTGACGCCAAGCCGATCAATTTCGGCAAGGCCTCGCCCAGGCACCTCGCCGTTCACGGCGTCGATGTCTCGCGCTGGCAGGGCAATGTGAACTGGGACAAGCTGCGCGCGCAGGGTGCGAACTTCGCCTATATCAAGGCGACGGACGGCGGCGATCACCTCGACCCAATGTTCATGAAGAACTGGCGCAATGCCGACGCCGCCGGCCTCAAGCGCGGCGCATACCATTTCTTCTACTGGTGCCGTACGGCAGGCGAGCAGGCCGACTGGTTCATCCGCAACGTGCCGAGGGTCGAGGGTGCGCTGCCGCCGGTGATCGATGTCGAGTGGAACGGTGAATCCAGCTGCAAGCGGCGGCCGTCGCGGCAAAAGGTGCTGGAGAAGATGCAGGTCTTTATGGACAAGCTGGAGCGCCACTACGGCCAGCGGCCCATCATCTACACCGCGCCCGATTTCTACCGCGACAATCTCAGAGGCGCTTTCCCAGACTATCCGTTCTGGCTGCGGGCGGTGGCACAGCACCCGTCAAAGGTCTATCCCGGCCGCAAATGGGTGTTCTGGCAGTATTCCGGCTCCGGGCTGTCGCACGGGGTGAGGGGCCGCATCGACCTCAACGTCTTCCATGGTGACGAGAGAGCCTGGCGGAACTGGGTAGGCGGGCGGCAGATGGTAGCCGAGGCGGAGTAGGGGCCGGCTGGGGAGCATCCTGCCGCTCGCGCCTGCGGCACTGATCGCGGCCGCAGAAGCCACCGTTTGCAGGCATTGGCGTGAATATTGAGGAACCCTGACCGACTGTCGCGGAATTGTCATGGATCCGTCATCGCATTGAAATGTCGCTCCTCCAAAGCAGGTGGCTTCCATTCGAACAGGAGACGCCACCCCGTGCCCCGCCATTCCGCGCTTTTCGTCCTGACGGCAGCGCTTGCTGCCTCCGTTTCGCTGCCGGCCCATGCCGACATGATGTTCAACCGGGTGGCGAGCTTCGCGGTCGCCGGAAACCTCCCAGCGGACGTCGAGAAGACCACGCCGACTTCGTCCGAAATCATCGCGGCTAGCGCAGACGGCATGACGCTGGTCTATTCCGACAGCCCGCTCGGTGCCGTCGGCTTCGTCGACATCGCCGATCCCAAGTCGCCCAAGGCCGGCGGCATCGTCAAGATCGATGGCGAGCCGACCTCGGTCGTTGTCCTCGGCGGCAAGGTGCTGGCCGGCGTCAACACATCGGAGAGCAAGGCCAAGCCTTCGGGCAACCTCACCGTCATCAATCTTGCCTCCAAGGCGATCGAAAGCACCTGCGACCTCGGCGGCCAGCCGGACTCGCTGGCGCTGAGCAAGGACGGCAAGTTCCTCGCCATCGCCATCGAGAACGAGCGCGACGAGGAGGTGAACGACGGAGAAATACCGCAGATGCCGGCGGGCGACCTCAAGATTTTCGCGCTTGCCGAAGGCCAGCCCGATTGCGCGACGATGAAGACCGTGAACCTGTCGGGCATTGCCGAAGTCGCGGGGGACGATCCCGAGCCGGAATTCGTCGCCTTCAACGAGGCCGGCGAGATAGCGGTCACGCTGCAGGAAAACAATCACATCGCCATCGTCAATGCCGAAACCGGCGCGATCGTCACGCACTTCTCCGCGGGTTCCGTCACACTGGACAAGATCGACACCAAGAAGAACGGCGCCTTTTCCTTCGACGGCAAAATGGAAAACGTCGCGCGCGAACCCGACGCCGTGAAATGGCTCGACAATGACCGTTTCGTCGTCGCCAACGAAGGCGACTACAAGGGCGGCTCGCGCGGCTTCACGATCTTCAGCAAGAAGGGTGAGGTTCTCTACGAATCCGGCCCGTCCTTCGAGTATGAGGTCGCCAATGCCGGTCATTATCCCGACGCCCGCAACAAGAAGGGCATCGAGCCGGAAGGTGTCGAGACCAGCACGTTCGGCGAAGACAGGTTGATTTTCGTCGCTTCGGAGCGCGGGTCCGTTATCGGCGTCTACAAGGACACGGGTGCCGAGCCTCAGTTTGTCCAGCTCCTGCCATCCGGCATCGGCCCGGAAGGCCTGGTCGCGATCCCGTCGCGCAATCTCCTGGTCACCGCCAACGAGACCGACCTGGTCGAGGACGGGCTCGCCCGTTCGCATGTGATGATCTACGAGCGCTTCGAGGGTCCCGCCACTTACCCGATGATCACGGCAAAGCTTACGGCAGACGGCACGCCGCTCGGCTGGGGTGCGCTTTCGGCGCTCGCGGCCGGCGACGCCGCCGGCAAGCTCTTCGCTGCCTCGGACTCGTTCTACGCCAACGCGCCCTCGATCTTCGAGATCGATGCCACGCAGACGCCGGCGCTGATCACCGGCAAGACCATCGTCACGCGTGGCGGCCATCCTGCACAGAAGCTCGACATTGAAGGCCTTGTCGCCGACGGTGAAGGCGGCTTCTGGCTCGCCAATGAAGGCGATCCGGCAAAGCTCGTCCCGCACGCCATCCTGCGCGTCGACGACAAGGGCGAGATCAAGCAGGAAATCGGCTTCCCGATGGAATTGCTCGCCCGCCAGACCCGCTTCGGTCTCGAAGGCATCACCACCATCGGCGAAGGCGACGACCTGACGCTGGTAATGGCAGTGCAACGTGAATGGGCCGACGATCCGAAGGGCCAGGTCAAGCTTTTGGCCTACAAGCCGAAGGCCAAGGAATGGTCGGCGGTGCGCTACCCGCTCGAAGCCACCGAAGCCGGGTGGATGGGCCTGTCGGAGATCACCGCGCATGAAGGCAAGCTCTACATCCTCGAACGCGACAACCAGATCGGCGACCTGGCCAAGGTGAAGCGCGTCTATTCCGTGGCGCTCGATGCCTTCAAACCGGCGAAGCTCGACGGCGAACTACCGTTGGTGGAAAAGACGCTGGTGCGCGACATCATCGGCGACCTGAAATCAGCCACCAACGGCTATGTCGTCGACAAGGTCGAAGGTTTCACCATCGACAAGAACGGCGATATTTTCGTCGCCACCGACAATGACGGCGTCGATGATTCCTCCGGCGAAACGCTGTTTTTACGCCTGGGCAACATCAGCGCCGTGAACTGAACCCCAAAGGGAGGGTCGATCCGCAAAGCGGGTCGACCGCTCCGGCAGCGCGGCGCCTTCCTGGACTACCATTCTGGCTGCGCGCCGTGGCGCAGCACCGTCAAGGGTCTATCCCGGCCACAAATGACTGTTCTGGCAATATTCCGGCTCCGGCCTGCCGCACGGTGTGAGAGGCCACATAGAGGTTTGCCCTTCTCCCACGAGGAAAGAAGGGCTCGTCGTTACGATCCTAACTCGCCGGTGGATGTGGAGGAGTCGGTGGAGTTCGCCGATCTTTCGCGGGCGCGCGCAATTCTTCCTCGACGCTCAAGATAACTTCTTCGATCCGGAGTGCGAGGTTGTGTCCAATAGCCACGTATCGAGCATCCTCAACTGACCAGAAAAGCTGGGAGTCGAGCAGTGACAACACGACAAGATTATCTATCTCCGGATAGCTTTGTTTGATCAAAGAGAGAGTTCCGATCGTCAATCTCGTTGAGAGAGGAGGCTTCTTTGTGTTCCAGAGGTGAACCGCACATCTTTTGCCGTCTATCACTGTCCCAAAATCCGCCGTGAAGCCGAGTTTGAAGACATCGTTCGGGCTGGTGTAAATGTGGCTCTTAACCTCAAAAAGTTTTGCGGGATGAGAAGCACGCCAATTCAAGAGGGTTGCGAGGCCCGCTTGGACGGAAGTTCGTTCTGGCAGTTTTGTTATGCGACCTACGGATTCGAGCACACTCTCTATGCTCTCGCCCTTCGCGAGCAATCGACTAGCGTGAAGGCGTAGTGAGCGATGAAAGTCATAGGGAGCATCGCTCGGAGAGAGCCTTTTTCGCAGCTCAGTGCGCTGAGGCTTCGTATTGAGAGAGATCAATTTTAGATAAGCTGAGGTTCCAAATTTAGGCATTTTCTATGTCCTATGTTGCCTCAGCTACCTCGACTCTAAGTCCCGACTCCCCATATGATAACCTTGCTACAGGAGAGGTCGTCAGGTCTCTTCGTCCCGCGTTGGCTTCGGCTTATTCGCGGCATCCAAGGCCGGCCCGGGAAGGTCGGCCTTGGTGTTTTCAGAGGATGTCACATAAAGACATCCTTATACGCTGTACCCTTTTTGTTCCTCTTGCTATTTCGGCCCGATCTTGCGACCGGGCCGACCATGTTACGTTTTAACGTTTCAGATTTTCCTCAACTACATCCGCTCGTAGCCCCGCACGTATCGCACTTCTCACAAGTCCCGTTCCGCACCATGGTGAAATTCTGGCACTCGGAGCAGGAATTGCCGGTGTAGCCCTGGAGCAGCGATTTGGCGCGGCGGTCGGCGGCGAGCTTTTTCGCCTCGGCTGCTTCGTTGGCTGCGGCGTCGGTGAACAGCGCCGCGGTAGCATCTGAAGCGGCACCGGCCGCCTCCTCGAAGGCGATGTCCTCGATCAGCTCCTTTGCCCGCTCCTCGTAATCGCGCTTGTAGGCGGTGGCTTCCTCGCTGGCCGGCTTCAGCGCCAGCACGTTGGAGCCGGAGAACGCCGTCGGCGCGGAGCGGGCACTGGGCGAGCCCGAACCGGCAAAGCCCTTCGGATCGTTGCCGCTCACCCTCGACACCAGTTTCACCGGCGAGGCGCCGCGGGTCAGGCCCTTGGAGACGGCGTCGGTCTTGCCTTCGCTGATGCCGCGGCCAAGAGCTGTGTTGGAAAAATCCGACTGGTCGACATGGGCGAGGTCGTTGCGGCCGAGATAGGAGATGGCGAGCTCGCGGAACACATAGTCGAGGATCGACGTCGCGCTCTTGATGGCGTCGTTGCCCTGCACCATGCCGGCTGGCTCGAATTTGGTGAAGGTGAAGGCGTGGACATATTCGTCGAGCGGCACGCCATATTGCAGGCCGAGCGAGATGGCGATGGCGAAATTGTTGAGAAGGCCGCGCAAGGTCGCGCCCTCCTTGTTCATGTCGATGAAGATCTCGCCGAGACGGCCATCGTCATATTCGCCGGTGCGCAGGAAGATGGTGTTGCCGCCGATCTTGGCCTTCTGCGTGTAGCCTTTGCGGCGGCCGGGCAGCTTTTCCTGCTCGCGCGACACCCGCTCGATGATGCGCTCGACGATCCGCTCGGTGATCTGTGCCGCGCGTGCCGCCGCCGGCGCCGCGATCAGCTGCTCGACGGCATCGTCCTCGTCGTCATCGACGTCGGCAAGCAGCGAGGCGTTGAGCGGCTGGGAGAGCTTCGAGCCGTCGCGATAGAGCGCGTTGGCCTTCAGCGCCAGCTTCCACGACAGCATGTAGGCGCCCTTGGCGTCTTCCACCGTCGCGTCGTTCGGCATGTTGATGGTCTTGGAAATGGCGCCGGAGATGAAGGGCTGGGCCGCCGCCATCATCTGGATGTGGCTGTTGATCGACAGCGAGCGCTTGCCGATCTTGCCGCACGGGCTGGCGCAGTCGAACACGGGCAAATGCTCGGCCTTCAGGAACGGCGCGCCTTCCAGCGTCATCGCACCGCAAACATGGATGTTGGCGGCCTCGATGTCCTTCTTCGAGAAGCCAAGCGCCGGCAGCATCTCGAACGAAAAATCGTTGAGCTGCTCGTCGGTGAAGCCAAAAGTCTCCTTCACCCAGTCCGCACCCAGCGTCCACTGGTTGAAGACGAACTTGATGTCGAAGGCCGATTTCAATGCCGCGTTAAGTGCCGCGATCTTGTCGTCGGTAAAACCCTTGGCCTTGAGCGAGCCGGGGTTGACGGCGGGCGCCTGGTTGAGATTGCCGTGGCCGACCGCATAAGCTTCGATCTCGGCGATCTGGCTTTCCGAATAGCCAAGCGTGCGCAACGCTTCAGGGACGGCACGGTTGATGATCTTGAAATAGCCGCCGCCGGCCAGCTTCTTGAACTTCACCAGCGCGAAGTCGGGCTCGATGCCGGTGGTGTCGCAATCCATCACCAGGCCGATCGTGCCGGTCGGCGCGATCACGGTCGCCTGCGCATTGCGGTAGCCATGCTCTTCGCCGAGCTCGATGGCGCGGTCCCAGGCAGCCTTGGCATGGGCGGCAAGCTCCGGCTGCTTCAGGTCGGAGGCGACCAGCGGCACCGGATTGACGGCGAGCTTCTCGTAGCCATCCCTGTCGCCATAGGCAGCACGGCGATGGTTGCGCATGACACGCAGCATGTTCTGCGCATTGCGGTCGTAGTCGGGGAAGGCGCCGAGCTCGGCGGCCATTTCGGCCGAGGTGGCATAGGCCGTGCCGGTCATGATCGCGGTGAGCGCTGCGCAGATGGCGCGGCCCTCGTCGGAATCATAGGGAATGCCCGAGGTCATCAGCAGGCCGCCGATATTGGCGTAGCCGAGGCCGAGCGTGCGGTATTCGTAGGAGAGCTTGGCGATCTCCTTCGACGGGAACTGCGCCATCATGACGGAAATTTCCAGCACCATGGTCCACAGCCGCACCGTGTGCTCGTAGGCTGCGATGTCGATGGTACCGTCCGCGTTGCGATACGGCAGCAGGTTGATCGAGGCCAGGTTGCAGGCGGTGTCGTCGAGGAACATGTATTCCGAGCACGGATTGGACGCCCGGATCGCACCGGCCGAAGCGCAGGTGTGCCAGTCGTTCATCGTCGTGTTGAAGTGGAGGCCCGGATCGGCCGACGCCCAGGCGGCATAGCCGATCTTTTCCCATAGATCCCTGGCCTTCAGCGTCTTCAGCACCTTGCCGTCCTTGCGTGCGGTGAGGTGCCAGTCGCCGTCCTGCTCTACGGCGCGCAGGAAATCGTCTTTCAGCGAGACCGAATTGTTGGAGTTCTGGCCCGAAACGGTGAGGTAGGCATCCGAATCCCAGTCGGTGTCGTAGGTCTTGAACGACATCGAGGTGTAGCCCTGCTTGGCGAACTGGATGACGCGGTAGATGTAGTTCTCCGGCACCCCGTCCTTCTTGGCCAGCTTGATCTCGCGCTTCAACGCGGTGTTGATCGCAGGATCGAAGCAATCGTCGTCCTGGCCTTCGCAGTTGATGCAGGCCTTCATGATCGCTTCGAGGTGCTTCTTCACGATCTTGGAGCCGGTGACCAGCGAGGCAACCTTCTGCTCCTCATTGACCTTCCAGTCGATGAACTCCTCGATATCGGGATGGTCGGCGTCGACGATGACCATCTTTGCAGCGCGGCGCGTCGTGCCGCCCGACTTGATGGCGCCCGCGGCGCGATCGCCGATCTTGAGGAAGCTCATCAGGCCGGACGAGCGGCCGCCGCCGGACAGCTTTTCGCCTTCGCCGCGCAGGAACGAGAAGTTGGAGCCGGTGCCGGAGCCGTATTTGAACAGGCGCGCTTCACGCACCCACAAATCCATGATGCCGCCTTCGTTGACGAGATCGTCCTGCACGCCCTGGATGAAGCAGGCATGCGGCTGCGGATGCTCGTAGGAAGACTTCGACTTGGTCAGCTTGCCGGTGAACGGGTCGACATAGAAATGACCCTGGCTCGGACCGTCGATGCCGTAGGCCCAGTGCAGGCCGGTGTTGAACCATTGCGGCGAGTTCGGCGCGACGCGCTGGGTGGCCAGCATATAGGCGAGCTCGTCGCGGAAGGCGCGCGCGTCTTCCTCCGACTTGAAATAGCCGCCCTTCCAGCCCCAATAGGTCCAAGTACCGGCGAGGCGATCGAAGACCTGGCGGGCGTCGATCTCGGAGCCGTAGCGTTCGGCCTCGGGCAATTTTGCCAGTTCGGCCTCGTCGGCAACGGAGCGCCAGAGGAAGGAGGGGACGTCGTTCTCCTCGACCTTCTTCAGCCGAGCCGGCACGCCGGCCTTGCGGAAATATTTCTGCGCCAGGATGTCGGCGGCAACTTGGCTGAACTGCGCCGGCACATCGATATTGTCCAAGCGGAACACCACCGAGCCATCCGGATTCTTGATCTCCGAAAGCGCCTTGCGGAATTCGATCTCCGCGTAAGCCGATTGACCCTGCTTGGTGAAACGACGCTCGATGCGCATTGGCCCTTTTCCTTTTGTCTATATATAGCGCTTTTCCCCGGGGATTTCTGCCCCCAATGCGAAACGCGCATGTCCGCCGTCTGCCGGCGTTCGAAAACGACCGGCTCCTTTTCACAGCCTCCGCCCGCTCTGCTGGTCAAACTCCTTGCGAAGTCCCTGATCCAACGCGCCGGCGAACCCTGTGGGTCCCTCAAAACTGAAACTTTTTCGACTCCCTCAATCGAGGGGAAGTCCACACTATCTAGCGCCGAACCTACCTGCAAACACTAAATATAGTGTTAACAACAATTTATTCCAGTCCGACAATTTTCCCTTTCGTCTCCCCAAGCCCACTAATCCCAGCGCTTCCGCCGGCCTCGTAACCAGGCGGAAATGCGGGCAAAACGCACAAAATCCGGGAAAAAGACCGGGCTCAGAACTTTCCGGTCACGCTCTCAACAGGAGCGCATGGCCTATAAAAGGCGACTCGTTTTGCGCCGTCAAGGATTCGTTTGTGCCGCTTTTGTGACCCCCAACATCTTGTGTGTCACACATGTGGATAACGGGGATAGAAAGCAGCGCGGAAGGTTTCGATTTTGCTCACGCGCAGGCGACGCGGCTTTGGCTGCTGGGGCCTATGTCCAACTCAGGAGAATTGGCGCGGGTCGGCACAGAAATAGGCGATGATCTGGCAAAGGTCCGGCTCGTTGACCATGCGCACCGCCTCGGCGGGGCTGACCCATTTGCGGGTGCGCGACCGCTTTTCCTTCCACCGGTCGGCGATCTTGTCGACCTGCAGCGGAAACACCAGGACTTCGCAAGGCACTTCCTCGCCGGAAGACAATGCCTTGGCATAGAAGTAGCGACCGGCTTCGTGGTGGGAGATCGTGCCGCGCAGTCCGGCTTCCTCGCCGGCCTCGCGCGCCGCCGCCTCGCAAAGCAGTTCCTTGGCCTCAGGCCAGCCCTTGGGAAGCACCCAGCGGCCGGTATCGCGACTGGTGATCAGCATGATCTCGATGCCATGTCCGGTATCGCGCCAGGGCAATGCTGCAACCTGCAGGCGGCACGGCGCTGCACCGAAGAGCCGCTGGACCCTTTCGGCCAAATGGTTGTGCGTTGCTGGCGTCGTCAACATCGGAGAAGCTTGCCCCAGCCTCCAGAATCATCTGCCGTCTCGTGAATCTTACGGCTAATCATGGGCAATAAAAGTAAAAAACCTCATACGCACTGGTTAACCACGCCAAGAGGCGTCGATTCGGGAAATATCGTGCGCCGCTGCGTTCTTTCAAGAAGCGGTGGTCGGCAAGAAGCGGCGCCCGGCAATTCCAGGAGAAAAGCGGTTGCTGCGAATCAGCCGACGTGGTCGTCGGCGATCGGCTTTTGGTAGGTGAAGCCCATATCCCACGGAAAATAGATCCAGGTGTCCTGGCTGACTTCGGTGACGAAGGTATCGACCAGCGGCCTGCCTTTCGGCTTGGCGTAGACGGTGGCGAAATGCGCCTTGGGCATCATGGCCCGCACGATGCCCGCGGTTTTGCCGGTGTCGGTGAGATCGTCGATGATCAGCACGCCGGCGCCGTCATCGGCGAGCAGTGCAGGCGTGACCTCCTTCAGCACCTGCAACTGCCCCTGGCTGGTGTAGTCGTGGTAGGAGGCGACGCAGACCGTCTCGATGATCCGGATCCCGAGTTCACGCGAGATGATGGCAGCCGGAACCAGCCCGCCGCGCGTGATGCAGACGATCGCCTTCCATTGGCCTTTGTTGGCGCCGGCAAGCCGCCAGGCGAGCGCACGCGCGTCGCGGTGAAACTGATCCCAGGAGACGGGAAAGGCCTTTTCGGGAAGGGACATTTTTCTGCGCACTCCGCAGCGCGCGAAAACCGCGCGCAGACACTTGAGGGGATGCGCGCGGAATTAACTGGAAAGCCTAGGTGTTGGCAAGTGGCGGCGGCCAGCGATCCCTGTGGACTCGCCACCTATGGACTTGCCCCTCGCGGACCTAACGCGACAGGAAAGCTGCCACCGGCACCGTGCGCAGCACGGTGCGCGTGACCCCACCGAACAGAAGCTGGCGCAGCCAGGAATGGCTGTAGGCGCCGAGCACGAGCAGGTCGGCGCCGGTTTCGGCAACCCTGGTCTGGATCACGTCGTCGACCGAGAGGCCGCCCGATTGCAGGACCGAGACGCTGACCGCGGCGCCATGCCTGGACAGGGCAGCGGCGATTTCGGCGCCGGCCGCCTCCGGCGCCGCGTCGAGCGTATCCGGTGGGTCGATGACGACAACATCCGTCTTCTCGGCCTCGATAATGAAGGGCAGGGCGTCGAAGGCGGCGCGCGCGGCTTCCTTGCTGCCGTTCCAGGCGAGCAGCACATGCTTGAAACTGGTGACGAGCGGGCCCGAATGCGGCACGACCAGCACCGGCCGGCCGGCGTCGTAGACCAGCGTGTCGACGTCGGCGCTCGGATCGCCGCCCGACTCGCGCTGCGCGGCGATGATCAGGTCCGCCGTGCGGACGGTCGGGATACCGGTCAGCGCACTATCTCCGGAAAAGCTTTCAAGGCTGCGCCACTCGAAGGACAGGCCGGAATCCTCGACATGCCTGAGGAAAACCGCCCGCAATTTTTCAGCGCGTTCCTTGTTCATGTCGGCTGAAACCTGCAGGAATTCGGTGTCGGGAAAGCCGGTAGCCGAGGTGTAGGGGACGGGAAGCGCTTCTGCATGAATGCCGATGAGATGGCTCTCGAACTTGTCGGCAAGCGGAATGGCGCATTCGAGCACGCGCTCGGCATCCTGTTCGTTCTGCAGTATGGCGACGATGGTCTTGAATCGCATGGTAATCCCTCATTTTACGGCGATCGAAACTCGCCCGCGAGAAACGTTACAGTACCATGCTTGGTTCCGGCCTGAGGCATGTCGCTCAAAGTCCGCAGCGGTTTGGGACAGCGACATGCATGAAACAAGAACCTAAAGCCGTCGCATGGATTCCTTCAGACGACGCGCTTTAGCTCAATTGGCCGCGCTGGCGAGGCCTGCGACCATTGCCTCGACGTCGGCGCGGGCGGCGTCCAGCGCTTCCTGGCTGCGGGCACGGACGACCAGCTCAGTCCAGAATTTGCCGTCGCCATATTTCGGGTAGGACCCGATGATCGTATCCGGATGCGCCTTCTGGATGTCGCCCAGCGGTCCGCCGACAAGGCCTTCGCCAAAGGGACAGTGCACCGTGGCCGACAACATTATGGTGCCGGCCTTCAGCGTCGGCACCACATTGTCGAGCATCGCCTGGAAAATCGACGGCACGCCGGCCATCACATGGACGTTGCCGATGCGAAAACCCGGCGCGATGGACACAGGATTGTCGATATGGTCGGCGCCGCGCGGCATCCGTGCCATGCGCTTGCGCGCCTCGGTGTATTCGATGCCGCGCGCGGCGTAGCTCGCTTCCAGCATGGCATAGGCCTTGGCATCGTATTCGCAGGGCACGCCGAAGGCCCTGGCGATCGAATCCGCGGTAATGTCGTCATGCGTCGGACCGATGCCGCCGGTCGTGAAGACATAGGTGTAGCGGGCACGCACGGCATTCACCGCAGCGACGATCTCGTCTTCCTCGTCGGGAACGATGCGCACCTCCTTCAGGTCGATGCCGATCGCCGTCATGATGTCGGCGAGGTGGCCGATATTCTTGTCCTTGGTGCGGCCGGACAGAATCTCGTCGCCGATGACGAGCATGGCGGCGGTAACGATTTCAGGCATGGGAGACTCCGGCAAAGGTCACCTGAAGCAGACAGGGGTCGCGCCTGAGGCAGACAGGGTCGCCTGAGGCAGACAGGGGTCGCCTGAGATAGCGCGGCAGATGGCCGGCGGCAATGCGGTATTGATGGCGCTGCCGCAGCAGAGCAATCGCTTGAGGTTTGCGCTGCCCGTCATTGCCCTGCCGGGTGTTGCTATACGAGAGAAGGTCCCGGTACGCGGAGGCCGGCAAGGCGGCGCGGCCGACGACATGCGGTGAACATCACGTCACAAGTTTGCTGCCCGGGGCAAACAAGAGACGGGCCGAGGCCCGCCTCTTGTTTGGCGCCCGATCAATGCAGGCGGCCGCTGGCGTGGGCAAGCATCGTGTAGACCTTACCGGTGTCCGATGTCAGGTAAGTCTGCGCCATCATGTTGTCGCGGTCGTTGCGCGACACATCCTTGAGCAGCTTTTCGAAATCGTCGCAGTAGCGGTCGACGGCGGCACGGAATTCCGCCTCCATCTGGTATTTGCGGCGGATCTCGTCGAAGGTCTGCTGGCCTTTCAGCGTGTAGAGACGCCGCGTGAACACGTCACGCTCGCCGCGCCGGTAGCGGTTCCACAACTCGATCGAGGCATCGTGATCGATGGCGCGGGCGATGTCGACGGACAGCGAGTTGAGCGACTCCACGACATGAAGCGGCGAGCGCTGGGCAGGTGCCGAGCGTGGCGCTTCCGAGGGCGCCGCGGGCTTGGCGACCTCTTCGCGCGATGCCCCGGTCAAGAGATCGCGCACCCAGCCGCCCTGCGGCGCACGGCCGGGGTCGCGCTGGCGCGGCGCCGTCTCAGCCGGGCGTTCCAGGTCGAGCGTGCCGCGCAGTGCGGTGTCACCCGATGGCGCCTGCGGGGCACGAGGGTCCGGTTGCGGGGCGGAAGGACGGCGCTGCGGTTCAGCGGCGCGCGCGGCAGGCGCTTGCGGTGCCGGACGCAGATTGCGCGGTTCCGCGGAGTCAGTGCTGCGGCCCGATTTGGCAACGATTTCAGATAGTTCTTTCAGCGCGTTGATCTGCTCGGAAACGGCGCGGCGGATGGCCGTGGTCGATTCCTTTGCCTCCTCGGGCATCTCGATGACGCCCTTCTTGAGCTCGGCGCGGGTGAGGTCGAGCTCGCTTTTGATCGAGCCGGCGGTGCGTCGCATCTCCTCGGTCGCGTCGGCGAAGCGCTTCGTTGCCGAATCGACGACGTCGGAGATGGCGGTACGGATCTTGTCCGCAGATTCCAGCGTCTTGCCTTCGGCATTCTGCAACGTCTGGCCGACCAGAGTCTCGAACGAGCGCATGACCTTTTCGAGATCTTCCGATTTCTTGACCAGGCCGACGGCGAGGTCTTCAAGCGACGACTGCCTTTCCAGCGTGTGTTCGAGGTTGCTCTGGGCCGAACTCAACAGGTCCGAAGCACTGGACAGCAATCGGCTGTGCTCGTCGAACTTGGTGGCGATCGAGGCGACCTCGCGCAAGGTGGCAGACGACAATTCGGTAAGCCGTGTCGTATTCGAATCGACCAGGCGCGCCGAACTGGCGAAGGTCTGTGCGGCTTTTTCGGTGGTTGCCGCGAAGCTCTGCGTGCTGCCGCTCAGGCGTTCATCGACCTGGCCCAGATTGGCCGCCGCCTGCTCGATCAGCTGACCGAGCTGCGCGCTGGAGTTGCTCATGCGGCCGATAAGATCAGCGACACTGTCGGCAAGCGTCGAGCGCGCTCCTTCGACGGCCGACAATGTTTCGGCCGTGCGGCTGGCGAGCGCGTCGACCAAGGCGGCGTTTTCGCTGCGCAGTTTCTCGGTGGCGCGCTCGGTCACCTCTTCCATGCTCTTTTGCAGTTCCGAGCCACCCTGGGCGAAGCGCTCGACCAAAGGCCGTGCCGTTTCGTCGAGGATCTTCGAGATTTCCGCCGAACGCGCCGCAAGCATGGTGTTGAGCTCGCGGGTGTTGGTGCCGATCGTCTTCGCCGCATCGTTGGTGCTCTGGCCGATATGCTGGCCGACCGCAGTGAAGGTTTCCGCGATCGAATTGGCGCGCGAAATGAGTTGCGCCTCGGCGGTCGAAACCTGCTCGTTGAGCTTTTGGCCCAACGTCTCGGTGGTGTAGGCGAGACGGTTCTCGACGTTGGCAACCTGCTCTTCGACGCGAGCCGCCGCAGCCGCGGCGCTGGACGCCAGGCGCTCGTCGGCGCCGGCCAGCGCCTGCTCGATTTCGCGGGCATGGACGGCAAGTTCCTGACCGGTTTGCCTCGCACGTTCGGCAACCCGCTGCTCGGTGCTGGCAAATGCCCCCACGATGTTCTCGGTATGCTCTCCGATCGTCGACGAACTGTCGGCGATGCGGGACACCAGACGGTGATCCGCCTCGTCGAAGATACGGCCGATCTCGGATGCGCGGGCCGACAGCGCTTCCGAACCTTCGGCAATGCGCGACATCAGCTGCTGATCGGCGGCATCGAAAATGCGGCCAAGGTCTGACGCCCGCGCCGCGAGCGCTTCGGCCGATTCGCCGATGCGCACGCCGAGCCGTTCGTCGGCGCCTTCGAAATTGCGCAGGATATCGCCGGCGCGTGCGGCCAGCGACTGCGCCGTTTCGACTGCGCGGGCAACCAGCTTCTGGTCCGCCGCATCGAATGTGCCGGCGATCTCGCTGGCACGGACTGCCAGCTGGTCGGCTGTTTCCTGGGCGCGCGCCAGCAACGAGTTCGACGTATCGTCGACACGGGCGATGATTGCGCTCGATGTATCCTCGGCGCGGGCAATGAGCGCGCTTGACCTGTCCTCGGCACGTTCGGCGAGGCGGCGGTCCGCCTCCTCGAAGGTGCGGGCGATATCCTCCGCCCTGGCGAGCAGGGCGGCCGAAGTCTGCTCGGCACGCTCGGCGATCTTGCGATCGGCGTCGCTGAACGCCGCGCCTGCCTGTTCATGCAGCGCGCTGGTGACTTCCATCACCTTTTCACGCAGCGCTCCCGCAACGAAGACGGCGCTCTTTTCGAGCACGCTGCGGACGTTGTCGACACCGGTCGACAGCGCGCGCTCCATGGTTCCGGCGCGCTCCTCGATGATGCCGGTCTGGCGGCTGAACGCCTGCTCGATCTTTTCGACATCGGCGGCAATGGCATCGGAGATGTCGCTGCTTCTGGCGGCGATCTGGTCGATATGACCGGACAAGGAACGGTCGACTTCCTTGCGTGTGTCGGCGAGTTTGGAGAGATCGTCCTCCAGCGCACGGGTCAGCGCGTCACGGCCTTCGGCCAGCTTGCCGACATGCCCGGCGATGATCTCGTCTACGTCGCTGCGGCTCACTGCGATTTTCTGCAAATCTGCTTCCAGCGCGCGTCTGAGGATGTCGCGCCCTTCGGCCAGTTTCTCGACTTGGCCGGCAACCAGCCCGTCGATGCTCGACCGGCTCTCTGCCAGTTTGGCGAGATCGTCTTCGAGCGCCTTCGACAGAGTCGAGCGATCCTGGATGAGCTTCTCGGCGTGGCTGTTTACAAGGCCGTTGACGCTGCCGAGATCAGCCTCCAGCGCCCGAGCAAACTGTGCCCGGTTGTCGGTCAGCTGCTGCGACTGGTCGGCGACGACGCCCTTGATAGTGTTGAGGTCTGCTTCCAGCGCACGTCTGAGGATATCGCGGCCTTCGGCCAGCTTCTCGACCTGGCCGGCAACCAGCCCGTCGATGCTCGACCGGCTTTCCGCCAGCTTGGCGAGATCGTCTTCGAGCGCCTTCGACAATGTCGAGCGCTCCTGGACGAGTTTTTCGGCGTGGCTGTTGACAAGATTGCTGACGGTGCCGAGATCGGCCTCGATCGCACGGGCAAACTCTGCGCGGCTGTCGGTCAACTGCTGGGACTGGTCGGCGACGACGCCCTTGATAGTGTTGAGGTCCGCTTCCAGTGCGCGCCTGAGGATGTCGCGCCCCTCTGCCAGCTTCTCGACTTGGCCGGTCACCAGCCCATCGATGCTGGAGCGGCTTTCCGCCAGCTTGGCAAGATCGTCTTCGAGCGCCTTCGACAGGGTCGAACGATCCTGAGCAAGTCTGTTCATATGGTCGGAGATGAGGCTGTTTACGCTCTGCAAATCGGCTTCCAATGCCTGTGAGAGCTGACCACGGTCCTCCGCCAGCCTTTCCGACTGGCTCGATATGACGTCCTTGATCGTGTTGAGATCGGATTCCAGCGCGCGCTTGAGGATGTCGCGGCCTTCGGCCAGCTTCTCGACCTGGCCGGCGACCAGTCCGTCGATACTCGACCGGCTTTCAGCCAATTTGGAAAGGTCAGCCTCGAGCGTCTGCGAAAGCAGGCTGCGATCGTCGGCGAGTCTGCCCGAATGGTCCTCGATTAGCCCTCGGATGCCGGAAAGGTCAGTTTCAAGTGAGCGCGAAAGCTGCGTGCGATCTTCCGCCAGCTTGGCGGAATGGCTCTCGATGAGGCCCTTGATGCCGATAACGTCGGCCTCCAGCGCCTTGGCGAGTATGGCGCGACCTTCGGCGATCTTCTCGACCTGACCGGCGACCAGCCCGTCGATGCTGGCGCGGCTGTCGGCCAGCTTGCCGAGATCGGCTTCGAGAGCGCGTGAAAGAATGCTGCGGCCTTCGGCGAGCTTTCCAACATGGCCGGCAACCATTTCGTCAATGATCGTACGGGCTTGCACAAGTTTTCCGGAGTCTTCGTTCAAAGCCTGTGAGAGCCTGTTGCGACCCTCTTCGAGCCTTTCGAGATGGCTGCCGAGCGAAGCATCGATAGTGGCACGCGACTCGTTGACCTTGCGCAAATCCTCTTCGAGAGCGCGCGAGATCAGGTTGCGGCCTTCGGCAAGCTTCTGCACCTGGTCGGTGACCGCTGCGTCGATGCCGGCGCGGCTTTCGGCGAATTTCGCCAGATCGGCTTCCATTGCCGCCGCCATGCGTTCGCGGCTTTCGGAAAGCTTGCGGCTGTGGTTCTCGACGGCTTCCTCGATGCCGACGCGGGCATCGGCAAGCCGCTGGATGTCGGCGTCGAAGGAGCGCGACACCACATGACGGGCCGCTTCCATGCGCCCGGCGAAGTCGCCGGCGCGCGCTTCAAGCATAGACGAGGTCGACGAAACGATGTCGGCCATGTCGGCGCCGATCTGGGTTTTGCCCTGATCGATCATCGCCGATAGCGTCTCTTTGCTTTCCTGGAAGGTATGGGCGATTTCACGCGCGCGTTCGACCAAGGTCTCGTTGATCTGGCGTGCGCGGGCCTCGAGCGCGGCGTTGAGCTTCTGTGTGCCGGTGTCCAGCGCTTCGGCGCGAGTTTGGAATTCGCTAATCAGCGCCTGGCCGCGTTCGGCCAGGGTCCGCTCGATGCCGTCAAGGCTAGCTTCGAATTCGGAGTTGAGCGTGCGCGCGGCGCCGCCAAGCAGCGAAACCATGCCGGAGGTCCGATCGTCGAGCAGATCGGTCAACGACCGGGTGAGGCCGTCGGTCGTGTCCGTCAGCTTGGCAATGCGTGTATCGAGGAGACTGGCGAAGGCTTCGCCGGAAGTCGACAGCCGGTCCGTAATCGATTCGAGACGGCCTTCCACCGAATCGAAGATCGACATCGAACTTTGGTTGATCCTGTCGATCAGCGTGTCGCCTGAGTTGGTGATGGTCATCGACAGGTTGGTCGAGGCGTTGAGGATGCTGTCGCGGATGATGTCGCTGGCAGCCCCGATTTCGTCCTTCAGCGTCTCATGTGCGCCGGTGATCGAGGCGCGCACGCGTTCGGCGTGGGTGACCACCGCTTCGCGCTCGCTGCCCAGCCCGTCGACAAGCGAGCGGATGCGGGATTCATTCTCCGAGTAGGAGCGCTCGATCTGGTTGACTTCGCTGTGCACCAGGGTTTCGAGCTCGACGGCACGCGCAAGCGTACGCTCGATGCCTTCGCCCATGGCTGCGACCTCGCGGCGAACCGCCTGCCCGATCATCATGACGCGATCCTGGGCGATATTTTCCGGCTCGGTGAGGCGGAAGGCCACTTCCGTCATCGACTGAGCGGCGATGCGCATTTCCTGCGCGCGGCGAATCATGGCTGCAAACGCCCAGAACAGGAGGAGGGGCAGAATTGCAGCGGCCGCCAGGCCGATCAGTTCGGGACGGGCGAAAAACTGGTCGGGCGTGCGGATCTGCCAGATGCTTGGTCCAAACAGCATATTGGCCAATGCACCGGCACCGGCGATCCAGACGAGCGAAACGAGCGCCACGACCCAATAGATCGTGTTGGAAGCACGCCGATTGAGGGTGTGCAGCAGCGTTTTGTAATCTTTTTGACGGGGATCATTGGCTGGCGTGAAACCAGCCGGCTGCTGGCCATTGCGCGTTTCCACAGGGCGCAGTTCAGCCGGCTTGGCCTTTGCAGCGGGCTTTGCCTGGTCCTGGGCTTGGTCCTGGTTGGCGACGGGCTCCGCCTTCTGGCTCTGGTCCGCGACAGGCTCGGCGTTCGGGCTTTGACTGACGACAGGCTCGGCATTCTGGTTGCGGCCTTCGCGTGCCAGCTCGTCGGCAGCCTGCGATATCTGGGCTTCCAGATCTTCCATCGACGCCGCGATATCGAGATCGCCGCCGACGTCCCCGCTCAGGTCGATTTCAAGTGCTTTTTCGAGTTCCCTGGCTACGTCGCTGTCGAGCGTTCTTGCCGTCGTTGTTTTCTTCGCCATGCCTTCGCTACCCTGTACAAGCTGCCGCGGGACTTATTGATTCTGCTTGTCGTGTCCCACGCAAGAGGCTGAAAATGGACCTGTCGTATCGTAATGACACACCCGGGTAAAGAAAACATGCATTCGGCGCGATACGTAAAACTTTAAATATAAGGTTAACAGAACCGTGATTCCGGCGCCGTTATCGGGACATTTTTCCGGGCCAATCATTAACCCGTTATCCACAGGATGCGCCTAATTTTCCCGGCGGTCGAAGAACGGAGTTGCAGATTCATGCGTGGCGAAAACGGCATTGCCTTCTCTATGCCCGGAGGCGACGTGTCGGGAACAGCCGGGTCGCGGCCGGTGGACCTGGCGCACCTCGCACGCCAGACGATGGGCGACCGCAGCCTTGAACAAGAGGTGCTGGCGCTGTTCGTGCAGCAGGCGCTTTCCGTTCGCGATAAGATCGTCGACGCCGATGTGGGGCAAAGATTGCTTCTGGCGCATGGGCTGAAAGGCTCGGCGCGCGGTGTCGGCGCTTTCGCTATCGCAGACTGCGCCAGCGCGATCGAACATCAGCCTGAAGACACCAATACCCTCAAGCGGCTTGGCTCGCTGATCGAAGAAGTCCGCGATTTCGTCGCCGCCATCAGCCGTTAAACCCATTTCCGAGAAAAGCGGCATAGAACGCCGCTTTCGCGCGGCAGTTGACTTGTCTGCCGGAGTGATTATCTCGGCTGGGACTTCCTTCAGGTGACAAATGACCAAGCTGACCTTCATCGCCCATGACGGCACACATTTTGACGTGGATGCCGAAAACGGCTCGACCGTCATGGAGAACGCGATCCGCAACGCCGTGCCGGGGATCGAGGCCGAATGCGGTGGCGCCTGCGCCTGTGCGACCTGCCACGTCTATGTCGACGAGGCATGGACGGCGGAGGTCGGCGAGCCGGAAGCAATGGAAGAGGACATGCTGGACTTCGCCTACGACGTCCAGCCGAACTCACGGCTCTCCTGTCAGATCAAGGTGCGCGACGCTCTCGACGGCCTGGTTGTGCGCGTGCCCGCCCGCCAAGGCTGAAGAGTGAAGGCTGAAGCGCGGGTATATGGCCGATTTTTTCGGCCCCCGCTTGGCAGCGGGCCAATGGTCATGCAGTGTCGCGCCGTTCTCTACAGCGTTGCGCGCCTCTTGGACACGCAAAGTACGGCTGTAGCACCGTGATCTGGCGCATGGTCCCAACGGAAATCGATTCTGATTTTCGGGGTCATGCGCATCAAAGGCGCATTCATGACCGATATCACCAGAACGGACGTATTGATTGTCGGGGCAGGGCCTGTCGGCCTGTTCGCCGTGTTCGAACTCGGCCTCTTCGACATGAAGTGCCATCTGATCGACATACTCGACCGGCCCGGCGGGCAATGCGCCGAACTCTATCCGGAAAAGCCGATCTACGATATTCCCGGCTGGCCATCGATCTCGGCGCAGGGGCTGATCGACAAGCTGCTTGAGCAGATCGCGCCGTTCAAACCCGACTTCACCTTCAACCGCATGGTCTCGAGCCTCGAAAAGCTCGAGGACGGTAGCTTTCGCGTCGTCACCGACGAGAACGAGGTGTTCGAGGCCAAGGTTGTGGTTATCGCCGCCGGCGGCGGTTCGTTCCAGCCGAAGCGGCCGCCGATTCCCGGCATCGAGCTTTATGAAGGCAAGAGCGTCTTCTACTCGGTTCGCCGAATGGAGGAATTTCGCGGCCACGACCTTGTCATCGTCGGTGGCGGCGATTCGGCGCTCGACTGGACGCTGAACCTGCAGCCGGTGGCCAAGAGCGTGACACTGGTCCACCGACGGCCGGAGTTCCGCGCGGCACCCGACAGCGTCAACAAGATGTACGCCATGCAGGAGATGAAGGAACTGGATTTCCAGGTCGGGCAGGTGACCGGACTGACCGGCAAGGACGGCCAGCTTTCCTCCGCGACCATCAAGGGACCGGACGGTGACACCGAGGTGCCGTGCACGCGGATGCTGCCGTTCTTCGGCCTGACCATGAAGCTCGGGCCGATCGCCGAGTGGGGGCTCAATCTTCATGAGAACATGATCCCGGTCGACACCGAGAAATTCCAGACGTCGGTACCGGGCATCTTCGCCGTCGGCGACATCAACTGGTACCCCGGCAAGCTGAAGCTGATCCTGTCCGGCTTCCATGAGGTCGCGCTGATGGCGCAGGCAGCCAAGCGCATCGTCAGCCCCGGCGAGCGCATCGTATTCCAGTATACGACGTCGTCGACCAGCCTGCAGAAGAAGCTCGGCGTCGCCGGCTAGCGGTGAAGGCCTGACGCTTGGTACCCGAGTCGTGAGCTGTCGGAGCCGACATCACCCCGCGGCCCAACGATGTCAACGCTAGATCTTTTCGATGAGGGTGACGACTGGCAGGCTCTCGAAATGCTTGTCACAAGTCAGGAGCGTCGCGTCATGCGCCCGAGCGGTCGCGAAAATGATCGCATCTGCGATCGTCAATTTGTGCTTCCGGCAGGCTTCGGCGACCGCGAGGGCGATTTCCCTGTCGAGCGGACCACCGTACAAACCTGCGTAAAGGCGATGGTCTGATCGGCTTTGTCTTCGCCTGCTTCGCGAGTGAGCCATTTTGCGAGTTCCAACTGCACCATGGTCGGAATGAGCCAGTCGGCTCGCTCGGGCAGATGCTCGGCCACTTGCTCTCCAGTTGGAGAGCCTATCAGCCATTCGATCCACGCCGAGGTATCGACGAGCACCATCAGAAACGGTCCGACCGGTCGCGATATTCCGTCGCCGCAGCGTCCTTCGCCAGCCCCTTCAGCGCTTCCCGCTTCGGCACAGGGACGAGTAGCACGCCCGTTCCCTTCGGGATGAAGGCAAAGGTCAAACCCGCTTCCCAATGCTGGGCGGTCCGGATCGCCTTGGGGATCGATATCTGGAATTTCGAGGACAGGGTTGCAGTCTCCGGCATTGTCATACCCTCACTTAATCGATGCGCCAAACGTAAGACGCAATAAGGGCCAGTGCGAGGAGCTTACGGCAGCCTTCTGGCCTCGGTACATTATTGAGACATCACGGATATACGGTAGCCCGGCTTGGGGATGTCAAATGCGGACGTGGGGCACGCAGGAGAAAGTGAGACGGCGCACTCCAGACAATTCCGCGCACGATAGGTCTCAGTAGGGTTGCTTCTTGCCATCCACCGGTCAGTGTCAGACTTTCACCACCAGCAGCGGGGCTTCGAATCCCGCGAGGCGGGACCGCCGGACTACCGACCGGCATGCGTTTAGTCTAACAGCGGCGTGGCAGTAGCAGGCGATCCCCGACGTGTCGAGGCGAAGGTCCTGCCAGTGCCTAAATCGTTACCGTCTGGCGCAGGCTAGCCCGGCAGCCGGCCGTTTTCGATGCGCTCCATGCGATAACGCAGCAGCCTGAGGATGCGGCTTTCG
The DNA here is from genome assembly GCF_040545535.1 of Mesorhizobium robiniae. Classification (NCBI taxonomy): domain Bacteria; kingdom Pseudomonadati; phylum Pseudomonadota; class Alphaproteobacteria; order Hyphomicrobiales; family Phyllobacteriaceae; genus Mesorhizobium; species Mesorhizobium robiniae. The sequence continues at coordinate 98,061 of NZ_JBEPMC010000009.1, read as the reverse complement.
AAATTGATGGTCTCGACGCGATCGAATTGCACCTGGGCCCGATCGTGCTTGGCAAGAATTGCAGCGGCTATCTCCGCAGCCTTGGTCTTGGCCTCCTGGCAATTCTTCCGCGGGTAGGTCGCTTTCAGCGCATCCTCGAGTTCGCGGGCATGGTTCTTGGCGATCTCGACATGGCGGTCCTCGTGGCGCTTGATGTCGGCGGACAACGTGTCCCAGAACAGCCTTACGCCCGCATCGGCTTTGCGCGAGCGGCGCCACTCGGGAAGGATCACCTTGACCTTGACGATGACGTTGGCGTCGGCAATCCGGCAGGAATTCGATTTTTCCGCGTAGCTGACGCGGGTGGTGAATGCCATCTGTGTAGCGCCCGGATGCCGCATCCCGGTGCTTTTCACTTGGGGTCCGAGTTTCGTAAGCTGGGTTCCGATGTCGTCGAGCGTCCTGCCGCCGATGCTGAAGTAGCTATATGTTTTTACCAGACTCGCCGTGCCCGCCGGCAAGGCGGAAAAAGCGAGCATCAGGGCACAGAGCAGGGAGCGTTTCATCATGTTGCCTCTTTGCCCACCTTGCGTTACGGCCGTTGCCGACGCAATGGAATTGATCTTTGATGGATCACACATGGTTGATGGACAATGACGACAGGGCGATGGCAGCTGGCGCATGGGGCCCGTCTCGACCTTTGCGGCAAGGCTGTGATCGTCGGCATTCTCAACGTCACGCCGGACAGTTTTTCCGACGGGGGGCTGTTCGTTGCGCCCGAACAGGCGGTCGCCCAGGCGCGCCGGATGGTGGAAGAGGGGGCCGCCGTCATTGACGTCGGCGGGGAATCGACACGCCCCGGCGCATCTCCGGTAACCGCCGAGGAAGAGCAGGCCCGCGTGCTGCCGATCATCGAGGCGCTCACCAGATTTGGCAAGGCACTGATTTCGGTCGATACCTATCGCGAGGACACCGCCCGGCTTGCCGTCGCCGCCGGCGCTCATATCGTCAACGATGTCTGGGGCCTGCAGCGCGAACCCGGCATCGCGCGGGTCGCGGCCGAGACCGGTGCCGGGCTTATCATCATGCACACGGGGCGTGACCGGCAGAAACTGCCCGATGTGATCGACGATCAGTTTTTCTTCCTCAGGAAATCACTGGAAATCGCCCGGCGAAGCGGCATTGCCGACGACCAGATCGTGCTTGATCCGGGCTTCGGCTTTGCCAAGGAAACAGCGGAAGAAAACCTCGACCTGATGGCACGGTTTTCCGAACTCGGTGCGTTGGGTTTTCCGCTGATGGCGGGCACTTCGCGAAAGCGCTTCATCGGCGCCGTCACCGGCCGCGACGCCTCGGCCAGAGGCGCCGGAACGGCGGCGACGAGTGTCATCCTGAGACTCAAGGGCGCGCAGCTATTTCGCGTCCACGATGTCGCAATCAATGTGGATGCGCTGGCGCTTGCGGATGCTATGCTGGCGCGTGAAACCACCGCATAGGTTCGGAAATCGGAATCGATTTCGGCGCGATGCGTAAATTTAAAGCGTTAGAGCATGTGCGTCCAGGCGGACGCACGTCGCTCTAATCGAGCGGGACGCTGAGCGATGTATGTCATCCGCATGAAGAACTGCGCCTTCTTCGCCCGGCACGGCGTGCTGGATGAGGAGGAGACGCTCGGCCAGCGCTTCTATGTCGACGCTGCGCTCACCGTCGAACCCGGCCGCGCGCTGGTCGATGATTCCATCGAGGACACCGTCCACTATGGTGTCGCCTTCGGGGTGATCGAAAGGATCATAACCGGAGAGAGGCGTTTTCTGATAGAAGCGCTGGCGCTGGAGGTGGCCCGGGCGCTGACGGCCCGGTTTCCCCAGATCAAAAGGGCCGAGATCACAGTGCGCAAGCCGAACGCGCCGGTGCCCGGCGTGCTCGATTACGTCGAGGTGACCGTTGTTTGGCCAGAATAAAAACAACAATAATAACACTGTCTATCTCAGCCTTGGTGGCAATATCGGCGACCCGGCAAGGTCGATGGGCGCGGCGCTGCGCATGATGGACGCAGACCAGGACACGCGTGTCGTCGTCGTCTCCTCGCTTTATCGCACGCCACCCTGGGGCAAGCTCGATCAGCCGGATTTTCTCAATGCGGCGGCCGAAATTTCGACCGCACTCGCACCACATGCATTGCTCGATCTTTGTCTCGACGTCGAACGCAGATTGAAGCGGGTGCGTGAGGAACGCTGGGGGCCACGCCTGATCGATATCGACATTCTGGTGTTCGGCGATCGGATCATTCACGAAACCGGGCTGGAAGTGCCGCATCCGCGCATGCTGGAGCGCGCCTTCGTTCTGGCGCCGCTGGCCGAGATCGCGCCTGGCCTCACCGTCGGCGGCAGAAGCGTGCCGGAGCGGCTAGCCGCTCTCGACAGCGCCGGCATCGAGCAATTGCCGTCTGGCCGGGATTGGTGGCGGGCCTGAAGCATCGGACCCAAACCGGTAACCACCTGTGGGTCCGACGCACTGAACTCAGCCGGAAAATCCGCCTCCGTCGAGGAACACCTGTTCTTCCGCCGTCGTTTCGCGGCCAAGCATTCTGTTTCGATGCGGAAAGCGGCCGAAGCGCTGAATGATCTCCAGGTGCTCAACCGCATATTTCAGATAGGATGGGGCTTTGGCGGTAAACAGCTCCATCGATTTGAGCTGGTCGCCGAGATCTTCCGAATGCTCATACGGCAAATAGAGGAAGGCGCGCAGGTCTTCGTCCAGCGCCAGATCCTGGCCGGCGGCGATGGCTTTTGCAGCGAAATGCCTTGCCAGCGGGTCGGTGGCATACATGTGGCCGGTGCCACGAAAGCAATTTCGCGGGAACTGGTCGAGCAGGATCATCAGCGCCAGCGAGCCTTCGGCATGCTCCGACCAGTCGTCACATTCACGCCGTGCGGCTGCGTAGTGCAGTTCGAGAAACCGGTTGCGGAACTCCGTGTCGAAGGCGTCATGCTTCTCGAACCATGCATCCTTCCCGGCGTCACGCCAGAATTTGGTGACTGAAATGGCTTGCGTGTCGATGTCCATGAGCGATTCCTCGGTCAGTCCGCAGGTTCGGATTTATGCAGCACGCCGGCGGTCTCCTCGTTGAGCGCCTGGCCGGTACGACGTGGCGGGGTGAGCGGTGTCGGAATGGGCGTGCCGATATTGCCCTTCAGGAAGCGTTGTCCGGCCCGAATGCCTTCGGCAAGCTGCGTTTCGATGCGGGCAGTATCGCGTCGTCGGACATCCTCGATCACTTCGGCGACCTCTTCCGGGTCGACACCCAGGGCTTCGAGGGTGGAACCACCGAAAACGAGGGCTGATTCGAAGGTTTCCCGGAGCTGGAAGTCGACACCTACACGAATCAATTGCAGCGCCGTGCCCCGGTCGAAGGCTCTTGCCAGCACCGTGAGTAAGGGGAACTCCGCCTTGATGAGTTCGGCAATGCGGATGGCGACATCTGCCTTGTCGACGCATATGAGCACGGCGCGTGCACGGCCGGCGCCCGCGGCATGGAGGATATCCAGCCGCGTGCCGTCGCCATAGTAGACCTTGAAGCCGAAATCGGCGGCCGCCTGGATCATTTCGACGTCATTGTCGATGATCGACACGTCGATCCCGCGCAACAGCAGCGGCTGGCTGGCGATCTGGCCGAAGCGTCCAAAGCCGATGATCAGCACGCTGCCGGTAAGGCCATCGGCAATGTCGACGCCTTCAAGCGATTGCTCGTCGCGCGGTGTCAAGTACCGCAACGCCACTATGGCCAGGGGCGTCAGCGCCATGGAGATGATGACGATCGCCGTCAGGGTCGCATTGGCCTGGCTGTCGATGATGCCGACCGCTGCTGCGGCGGAATAGAGAACGAAGGCAAATTCGCCGCCTTGCGCCATGAACACGGCACGCTCGAGCGCTTCGCGGTGACCGGTCTTGAGGATGCGGGCGACGAGATAGATGCCGATCGCCTTAATCGCCATGTAGGCGACGACGTAGACGGCGACAAGCTGCCAGTTCTCGACGACCACATGCAGGTCTAGCGACATGCCGACCGCTAGGAAGAACAGCCCGAGCAGGACACCGCGGAATGGTTCGACATCGGCCTCCAGCTGATGGCGGAAGGTGGATTCCGACAACAGCACGCCGGCCAGGAAAGCGCCCATCGCCATCGAGAGGCCGCTGAGCTGCATGACAAGCGCTGATCCTAGAACGACCAGAAGAGCGGCCGCCGTCATCACCTCGCGGGCGCGGGCATCGGCCAGGATGCGGAAGAACGGATTGAGCAGGAAACGCCCGGCCAGCACCAGTCCGAGGATGGCAGCAAGGCCGATGCCCACCTCGGTCAGCCGCTGCGTCAGGCTCATATCGGCGCCGCCCGGTGCCAGGAAAGCAATCAGCGCCAGCAGCGGCACGATCGCCAGATCCTCGAGCAGCAGGATAGAGACGATGCGCTGGCCTTTGGGCGCTGCAATCTCTCCGCGTTCTTCCAGAAGCTGCATGACGATCGCCGTCGAGGTCAGCACGAAGCCGGCGCCGGCGACAAAGGACTGCGCGATCGGAAAACCGCCTGCCAGTCCGACGCAGGTGAGCAACAGCGCGCACACGCCGACCTGCAATGCCCCAAGGCCAAAGATCTCTCGCCTGAGGCCCCATAGCCGTGACGGCTGCATCTCCAGCCCGATGATGAACAGGAACATGACGACGCCGAGTTCGGCGACGTGAAGAATGGCTTCCGATTCGGAAAAGATACGAAGTCCGAACGGCCCGATCACCACGCCGGCCGCCAGATAGCCTAGGATGGAGCCAAGCCCCATGCGCTTGAAAATCGGCACGGCGACAACACCTGCGGCCAGCAGCGCCACCACGTGGATAAGATCGCTGCCCGCTGCCTCTGCCGCCATGCCTGCCATTCCGTTCTCTAGAGGACCGCTGCATGTGCTGCGGCATCGAGCGGCCAAGATAGGGGCTTCGGCGGAGAACGAACAGTCCGAATCCGGAAACTGGTGCGGCAGTGTTGCAGGCGCGCTCCACAGCTTTTACGCACCCGGCACGCGCGTCCTATCGAACGCGCAAAATAATCACTCAGTTCGGCGCGATGGAGCCGACCTCGAGCGCATCGACCCGCTTCAGCTTCATGCCGATGACCGGCACCAATTGCTGGTCGACACGCACCGCAACCGTGACCGTCATAGAATTGTCGTTGGGGACGAGGGCTTGCATGACGCCGCGCAACTGGTTGCGGTTGATGGTGAAGACGACCTTGTTGGCGCTGACCACATTGCCGCCGACGATGTCGAGGCCGGAACCGGCGGCGCCGCCCATGAAACTGCCCTTATAGCCTTCGCGGCCCTTGCGCTGGATAGTCGCCGACATCTGCTGGGTGAACATGCCGACCCGGCAACCGCCGTCGAGCGACATGCCAATCTTGCCGTCGGGTGTCGAGCCGGTGAAGCTGCAGGTGAATTTCGTCCCCTTGTACTTGCCGGCGACGATTTCTCCGGGACCGACCCATTTGCCTTCCACTGATTGAAAGAACTGCTTGTCCGGTTCTGCTGCAAAGGTCTTTTCGACCAGGCCAGCAGTTGTTGAAACGATGACCGCCAGGGCCAGGACGTTGGACAAGATCACGCTTTTCATCGACGACACCCGGCAACAAAGAGACTGTTTTGGAACCCGTCCGACCATGAACAAGATTGGTTAATGCTTCGTCACCGCTGGTGCATGACCCGGAACCGAAGGACTGCGTCAGTGCTTACAGCATCCTTTGCGCGCCACTGAAGCTGGAGGCGGCTGTCACGCGTCGGAAGCGGATGTTTCCTTCTGCTTTTTGGTTGCGAACGACGTCAGAGCGGACAGAAAATCGCCCATGCCGGGCCGTTTCGTGGCGCTGAAGGGCAGGGGCCTCGCGGTTTCCATCGCCGCAATGCCTATACGCGCCGTCATCATCCCGTTGACGACGCCTTCGCCAAGCTTTGCCGAGAGTCGGGCAGCGAGGCCGTGGCCGACGATCTGCTGAACGAAACTATCGCCCACGGCAATCGAGCCGGTCACTGCCAGATGGGCGAGAACGCTGCGGGCCAGCCGGAAGAATCCCAGCGTGCCCGGCCGACCGCCATAAAGTTCCGACAGTCGGCGAATCAGCCGGCCGGCTTCGAACACGACATAGGCGACGTCGACCAGGGCGCGAGGGCTGACCGCCGTCACCAGCGACACACGCTTTGCCGCTTCGAGGATCATCACCTTGGCGCGCGCATCGAGGGGGCCGAGGATTTCGGTCTCGGCCAGGCGCACCAGATTGCCGCCGTCGATGATCTCGTCGCGCAATTCGGCCAGCGCGCGTCGCCCGGCTGCGGTTTCTGGCTTGGCCGCGACAAACGCCGAGAGCTCGTCGACCACGGCGCGGGCGGTCTTCGGGTCGTCGCGGGCGACGGCATCGAGCGCCCGCTTCTGCAGCTTTTCGACCTCGGCAAGGCGGGCGATCGCCAGGAATTCACGGACAAGGATGACCAAAAGCGCCAGCACCGCGATCACGGCCATCCCGGCAGCCAGCCAGCCCAGCCATTCGGCGCGTGCAAACAGATCGCGAATCAGCTGGTCGGTCCAAAGCCCGAGGGCCAGCGAAACCAGAACACTCAATGCGCCGAAGAACAGGCTGCCAAGCAGCGAACGCTTCGGCGCGGTCGCCGGCGGCGGTTCGGCGGCGACGATGTCGGGCTCGTCGAAGACATCGATCTCGGCCGGCACGACGACTGCGCCATCCGTCTTCACCGCGCGCGGCTTTCGCGCTGACGGGGCGTCGGGCTGGCGGAAGGCCGCCTGTTCCTTTGGCGGGGTTTCCGGCTCGATGCGAAATGCCGCCGGCTTGCGGGGCGCTATCATGCCAGATGATCTCCGATCAGGAACTGCAGGGCGCGGTCAAGCCTGATATGCGGCAGCGACAGCGTGATGCCCTCAGCAGTGCGTTCGAGTTTTGGCGGGCGAAAGCGCACGAAACGGATCGCCGGGTCGTCATTATTCTGCCGATGGTCTGGTCCAGGGTCACCGAACACCGCATCAATTTTCTCCGGTAAATCACCGGGAAATATGGCCGTTTCGGTGTTTCCGTCAAATGTTTCGCCGTTGATTCTCTCGCCTTTCAACGGTGTGCCGATGATGACCGGCAGCGTTTCGCGGCCTTGCTTGACCGTGCCTTCGCGGGTCGCGCGCACGGCCGCCAGGGCAACCACGTCGACATCGGCACCGGTGAAATTCGCTCGCGCCACGGCACGGTCGGCAAGCCGCCGCACGATCGCCTGCAGCCGGTCGTGGCTTTCGTGGTGCAGATGGTCCGCCTTTGTCGCCGCCACCAATATGCGGTCGATGCGCCTCGAAAAAAAGTCTGTCAGGAAATTGCCGTGGCCGGGGCGGAAACAGGCGAGGATTTCGGTCACCGCACGTTCGAGATCGGCCATCGCGCCGGGGCCTGCGTTCAAGGCCTGCAGGGCGTCGATCAGCACGATCTGGCGGTCGAGGCGTGTGATGTGTTCCCGAAAGAACGGCTTGACGACATGGGTCTTGTAGGCCTCGTAGCGCCGTTCCATCATCGCCTGAAGCGACCCCGAACGCGCCCGCCGCTCGCTCAGGTCCGGCAAAGGCGCGAAGGTCAGCGCCGGCGAGCCCTCAAGATCGCCGGGCATCAGGAAGCGACCCGGCGGCAAGGTCGAAAGCGCCCGCTCATCAAGCTTGCATGCCTTGAGATAGGCGGCGAAGCTCTCGGCCAGGCGGCGCGCCGTCATCTCGTCGGCTTCTGCATTCGGGTCGACTGCGGCCGAGAGCTGGCGCCATTCCTGCGAAAGGTCGACGCGCACCGGCAGCGCCGCCATCTCGAAAGCTTCGCGCGAGAAATCGCCGTAGGACTTGCCGAGCAGCGGCAGATCGAGCAGCCATTCGCCTGGATAATCGACGATATCGACCGACAGTCTGCCTGATGAAAACATGCGGCTCCAGCCGGAGGCCGATTCATATTCGATGGTGAGCCTCAACTCGGAAATGGCACGTGTCGAATCCGGCCAGAGGCGGTCGTTGACCAGGGCTGCGATGTGATCTTCGTACTGGAACCGCGGCACGGCGTCATCCGGTTGCTCTTCGAGGAAGGCACGGGCGATGCGTCCCGATTTCTGCGCCTCGAACAGCGGCAAGCGCCCGCCATGGATCAGATTGTGGACAAGGGCCGAGATGAACACCGTCTTGCCGGCTCGGGAGAGGCCGGTAACACCCAGCCGCAGCGATGGCGAAAAAAGCCCGGTAGCGCGCCCCGACAGCGTATCCAGGGCAATCTTCGCCTCGTCGGTGAAAGTGGTCAGCGATGATGCCAAATCGGTTCTCTCGGCTTCGGTACGCTCCGATATAGACGTTGCCGCCTAGTGTGGCGAATCTGAAATTCGCAGCAAATCCACCACGCTAGGTTCGAAATGGCGTCAGAAATCGGCCGGCGTCACGAAGGCTTCGAGATAGCCGGTGCCTTGCGCGGCGTTGGCAAGACTGCCTGGAAAACGGACGGCCGCAAGGCCGGAGGTTGGGAACCCGTAGTTCAGCATTGCCCTCGCAGCCTCGTCGCCGTCGCCCGAAAGCGCGATCGCGAGATCCTCCGTCATCGGATTGTGACCGATGAGGAGCAGCGAGCCTGGCCCGCCATTGCCGCGGATGATCGAGAGATAACCGGCGGCATCCTCGCTGTAGAGCGTGTCCAGGAACAGGACCCTGCCTGTATCGGTGTGGCCGGCAACGCCCTCCAGCGTTTGCAGCGCTCGCTTTGCTGTGGAGCAAAGGGTGAGGTCCGGAATGTAGTTGTGGGCCCGCATGGCCGCACCCATAGTTTCGGCATCGGCGAGGCCGGATGCGTCGAGCGGACGATCGAAATCACGCACGCCCGGCAGGGCCCATCCGGCCTTCGCATGCCTCAACAGATAAAGCTTGCTCACCGGCCCCTCGCTTGTGCCAAATACCGAAACCCGTCAAAAAGGCGCTGCAGGATTAGCCATGAGAAAAGCTCGGTTTACAATGGCCGGCACCCTTCAAAACCAACGAAACGTAGGCGAATTCGGTCGCACCCTTCATGCGAATGATGCCGCCAATACCTTTTTGGCCGACATTAACAATTGCGTGAAACTGTCGTCGATTACGCTTGTGCAGCATTCGGTCCGCGAATATATAGGCGCCAAATTTGGGGCTGTTTGGGTGAGTCGAATGAACGACATCGTTACCGCCAATTACGTACCCTCCGAAGACGAGCCGTTCATGAACGAGCGGCAGAAATCCTACTTTCGCCTGAAGCTCGTCACCTGGAAGAACGACATACTGCGCGAAGCGCGCGAAACTCTCGAAATCCTGCAGCAGGAAAACGCCAACCACCCCGATCTCGCCGATCGGGCCTCCTCCGAAACCGATCGCGCCATCGAACTTCGCGCCCGCGATCGCCAGCGAAAACTCATTTCAAAGATCGATTCCGCGCTGCAGCGCATTGATGAAGGCACTTACGGCTATTGCGAGGAAACCGGCGAGCCCATCGCGCTGAAACGGCTCGATGCACGGCCGATCGCGACCTTGTCGATCGAGGCGCAGGAGCGCCACGAGCGTCGCGAGAAAGTCTATCGCGACGACTGAAGCAAGACGCGAAACGTCTACCACGCCTTCGTCATCCCAGGGCGGAGCAGGAGCGAAGCGACGTCGCGGAGACCCTGGGATGACGAACGGAAGGATGCTTCGGCAATATCGCTGGGCGCTTACCTTTTCTGGCTGGACAGCTCCCCGAGAAGCTTCGTCATCTCGTCGTCGAGAGACGGCGCCGCTTTTGCCGCCGGCTTGTTTTCCGGCCGGGCGGGCTGCGGGTCATCAAGCGAGACCTCGAGCTCCCTCATCAATGTATCGTCAATAGAATCCCGGGAGTCCTGCCTGGTTGGGGATTCGTGCCTAGTCGGGGTGTCCTGTCTTGCCGACGACGGCGCGTGCCGAACGGCATTGGCGTTCGCCGATTCGAAGGCGGGCAGCGGCGTGACGGTTGCCGACTGATGGCTTTGCGCTGCCGGTGCCGCCTGATGGGATCGGGCAGGCGTTGAGGCCGCGCTCACCGGCTGTGGAGGCGGTGCTTGCCTCACTGGCGCAGGAGCGGGTTGAGGCGCGCGCGGCCGCGGGGCCGGCTGATGGCCGCCGCCATCTCCGGTCAATGCAGGACGGCGCAGCGCCGACAGCCTGATGTCGCGTTCGACGACGACGTCGGTCGGGCCTCCGATCAGCAGCAGGTGCTCGATATCGTCGCGGCGCACCAGCACCAGCCGGCGGTGACTGTCGACAGCTGTGGCGTCCATGACGGCCAGCCGTGTCTTGCGATTCCTGCCGCCGGCGACGAATGTTCCAAAGGTCAGATTGCGGATCAGCTTTACGATGAGGAGAATGACGGCCAGGAGGACAAGCGCGACAAGCGTCCACAGGATTGCCGGGGCATAACCAGGACCCGCCACGCTATCCAGCCACTGCAGCATTGGTGCCCCCAATATCGGCTATCGAAGAAGACGCGACACTAGACTGTTGCGGCACGCCACCGCAAGTTGCCTTTCGCGCTTCGTGAACGGCTTGACGGCGTCAGCGTTCCGGAACTGCAAATCCAACACGCTGGATTTTTTCAGCAAGTTGCTGGCGTGATGAAGCCGAAATTTCGCTCTGCGCTGCGCCAATGTGGTGCGAATTTCGGATTCATCACACCGGGCGCCGAACGGGCGTCATTTTTAGCGGACATTTGCCGCCAAGGCCTTTTCCAGGCCCTGAGAATGTGATTCAACCGGGCAGGGGCAAGTACCGGAATTCACGAACAAGGGGGCACATGGCCAAGGAAGCGCGCGGCGATTTCTATCCGGTACCGATCGTCGACCAGAACACGCGACCGGGTGCGGTCACCCGGCTCATCGTCTTCATCGCCGTTCTGACGGGTGCCGCGATCGTCTTCGGCCTTTTCCGCGAACGTCTTGGCGATCCCTTCCTGCTTGGAATGCTTGGTGTGCTGGCGATGATCGGCGTCGGCTTCCTGTTCGCTACCGCCATCGGTTTCGTGCAGATTACGCCGCGCTCGACGAGTGACGAGCTGTCGAAAGCCTTCGTCGATTCGATGTCGCAAGGTCTTCTCGTCACCGACACCAAGGGGCGTGTCGTCTACGCCAATCGGGCTTATGCCGATATGACCGGCGCGGCGTCGGCGGCGGATCTCAAGACAGTCGAAGGGTTGCTGTCCGATGTTCCCGAGGCCTCGGTGACCATATACCGGCTGGCCTCCGGTCTGCGCGACGGCCAGCCCGGCGATGGGGAGTTTCGGCTTGCACAATCCATTCGACCCGGCGCCGAGCCGGGCGCGCGCTGGTATCGTGCCCGCGCCCGCGCCTTCAGCGTCCCGGGCCAGCGGTTGCCCTTGCTCGCCTGGCAACTCGCCGACATCTCGGAAGAACGGGCCGAGCAGGAGCGGTTCTTCCTCGATCTGCAAAAGGCCATCGATCATCTCGATCATGCGCCGGCCGGCTTCTTTTCGGCCGACCAGGAGGGCCGCGTCACCTACATCAACGCCACGCTTGCCGAGTGGCTGGGCATCGACCTGACGAGCTTCACGCCCGGTGCCGTAACGCTTCCGGAGATCGTCGCCGGCGACGGTATGGCGCTGGTCCGCTCGGTCAAGGCCGATCCCGGCACCACGCGCAACGCCGTCATCGATCTCGATCTGACGACAGTGAAGGGCGAGGCGCTGCCCGTGCGTTTCATGCATCGGGTTTCGGCCAGCCGCGAGGGCGTCAGCGGTCCGACGCGCACCATCGTTCTCAACCGGACGCAAGGCGAGGACGCTTCCGCCGATCTTCGCGCCTCCGAGGTCCGCTTCACCCGCTTCTTCAATTCGACGCCGATGGCAATAGCGGCCGTCGACAACAGCGGGCGCATCTTGCGCACCAACGCGCCCTTCCTGTCGCTGTTTTCCTCCGTCGTCGACGGGGACGCGGTCGATCGGCGCGTGCGGCTCGACACGGTGATCCATGAGCGCGACCGGCCCGCTTTTGCCGCGGCGTTCGAGAAAGCGCGACAACGGCAGGCCGACATCGAACCGATCGATACGCTTCTGCCCGGCAATGAAGAACGGCACATGCGCTTCTACGTCAACGCGGTTGCCGACGGTACCGGCGAGGGCGCCGAAGAATCGGCCATCGTCTACGCCGTCGAAACCACCGAGCAGAAGGCGCTCGAGGGCCAGATGGCGCAAAGCCAGAAGATGCAAGCGGTCGGCCAACTCGCCGGCGGCATCGCACACGACTTCAACAATGTGCTGACCGCCATCATCATGGCGTCGGATCTTTTGTTGACCAACCACCGCCCGTCTGACCCGTCCTTCCCCGACATCATGAATATCAAGCAGAACGCCAACCGGGCGGCCTCTCTGGTGCGGCAACTCCTGGCCTTCTCGCGCAAGCAGACGCTGCGGCCGGAGGTGCTCAACCTGACCGACGTGCTTGCCGATCTCCGGATGCTGCTGGCCCGCTTGGTCGGCAACGACATCAAGCTGAAGGTCGACCATGGCCGCGACCTGTGGCCCGTGAAGGTCGATATCGGGCAGTTCGAGCAGGTGGTGGTCAATCTGGCGGTCAATGCGCGCGATGCGATGCCGACCGGCGGCGACCTTACCGTGCGCACCCGGAATGTGACCACGGAGGAGAGCAAGAGCCTTTCCTACCGCGAACTGGTGCCGGCCGACTATGTCGTGGTCGAAGTCGAAGACACCGGCAGCGGCATTGCCCCCGAAGTGCTCAAGAAGATTTTCGAACCCTTCTTCACCACCAAGGAGGTCGGCAAGGGCACCGGCCTTGGCCTGTCGATGGTCTATGGCATTATCAAGCAGACGGGCGGCTTCATCTTCTGCGATTCCGAAGTCGGCAAAGGATCGGTGTTCCGCATCTTTCTGCCGCGCTACATTGCAGAGGCGAGAACGGCGGGCGAACCCGGTGAGGCGCCGGCTGCACCGGCAAAGATCGCCGATGTCGCCAAGGATTTGTCGGGCTCGGCAACGGTGCTGCTCGTCGAGGACGAGGATGCCGTGCGCATGGGCGGCATGCGAGCGCTGACGTCGCGCGGCTACACTGTCCACGAAGCGTCGTCGGGCGTCGAGGCGCTGGAAGTGTTCGAGGCGCTCGGCGGCAAGGTCGACATTGTCGTTTCCGACGTGGTGATGCCTGAAATGGACGGGCCAACGCTGCTCGGCGAATTGCGCAAGCGGCAGCCTGACATTAAATTCGTCTTCGTTTCAGGTTACGCGGAGGACGCGTTCGCCAAAAACCTGCCGGCAGACGCGCATTTCGGCTTCCTGCCGAAGCCGTTTTCGCTCAAGCAATTGGCCACGATCGTCAAGGATGTGCTCGAATCCTAGACCAACAAGTGCTTAGCGCTCTTGGCGAAATAATCCAAGGCGCACGGCCTGAATGTGATCCAGCGCACAGACGCCAGAACCATGCCGTTTACACTTGGCGGCGCCGGAGAGCGAACCGTCCGTTCATAACCAGTGAGGTCCGGCCACTGGGGTTTCGCAATCGTGGCTTGCGTATCGACGCCAGCCTGCCATGATTGCGACGACAACGCGGCGGGGATTTGGGGTAGATGCCGTGACGCCGCACAACGAGGCAAGCAGGGGCGATTATGCCGAAACGGTGCTGTTGCCGGGTGACCCGCAGCGCGCCGAATGGATGGCCGAGACTTTTCTCGAGGCGCCGCGCTGCGTTAACCGCCGCAGGGGCGCCCTCGGTTTCACCGGTCTTTTCCAAGGCATGCCGGTCAGCATCCAGTCGACGGGGATCGGTGTCTCGTCATTTCTCATCTACGCGCATGAATTACTGGACTTCCATCGCGTCAGGACGCTGATCCGCACCGGTACCTGTGGGGCCTTGACCGCCAAGGTCGGGCTGCGCAGCCTGGTGATCTCGCAATCGGTTCATGGTGAAAGTGCGGGGAGTGGCCAGGTCTATGGGCTCTACGACGCCGCTGCTGGCCCCGATCCGGTGCTGCTTGCCCGCGCTGTGGCCAGGGCTGGCGAACTCGGCATCGAACATCATGCCGGGCTGACCGCCTGCAGTGACATATTCTATCATCCGGAGGGGTGTGCCCGCTTTGCCGGGGTGCAGGCTGAAGGCGCGCTCGCCGTGGATATGGAGACCAGCGCGCTTTATCGCATCGCTGCGCATTTCGGCGCCCGGGCCCTGTCGATCCTGACTGTCGTCGACAACGTGGTGACCGGCGAGCAAACCGACTATTCCGAACGCCAGGCGCTTTTCACCGATATGACCCGGCTGGCGCTCGATGTTGCAGCTGAAAACTAAGCCGCCTGCCGCTTGGGCGCCGTGTGTTCTTCGATGCCTGGCCGATGGCCTTTCAGATAGAGAGCACAGGTCGTGCGCAACATCGAGGCGAAGTTCGGAATCTGGCCGTTGATTTCGATAGCCTCGTCATAGAGCTTCGAGATGAATTTCGGCGTCGTCAGGCCCTGGCTGTCGGCGATCTCGTCGAGCAATGCCCAGAACGTCGCCTCAAGCTGGATGCTCGTCGAGTGCCCATCGATACGGATCGATCGGTTGATCTGTCGATAGCCCTCCGGATCCTGCCCGGCAAAAACCCTGCACATCTTTACCTCCCGTTCTATTCGTTTGGCCGTTCTTATTGGTCTTGGCCATTCTTGTTGATTTTGGGCGCAATCAGCAGCGATTCGCGCCTTTGAGCAATGCCTGTCGTAGCCGATTATCTTCAGCCGGAAAGCGGAAAACAGCAATCGGACTTTCGTCCTTAAACGGTCTTTCATCCCGCCGTTAGCGTAGCGCGTGGTAATCGGCTGCCACCACCTTTGCAGTAACCCGCGCATAATCACCCCGACGCGCATAAGGCGCCGCTGCGACGGAGTGTCATTTGGCGAAGACGATTCACACCATGATCCGGGTTCTGGACGAGGCCCGGTCCGTCGACTTCTATCGGAAAGCCTTTGGGCTTGATGTCGCCGAACGGCTCGATTTCGAAACCTTCACGCTCGTCTATTTGAGCAATGCCGAGGCGGAGTTCGAAGTCGAGCTCACCGTCAATAAGGGCCGACAGGAGCCCTATTCGCTCGGCGACGGCTACGGCCATATCGCGGTTTCGGTCGTCGATCTGGACGGCGAACACGACCGGCTTGGCGCGCTTGATCTGAACCCGAAGAAGATCGTCGAGTTCAATCGCGACGGAGCGCTGCTCGCGCGCTTCTTCTTCATCGAGGATCCCGACGGCTACAAGATCGAGGTCCTGCAGCGTCAGGGCCGGTTCAAATAGGAGACATCAGGTCGCGCCGGCCAGCGCGGTGCCAGCCACGGCACCTTTACGGTGCAAATAGCAAGCAAGGGAGGAAGAAATGGTCACGATTTACGAAAGCAAGCCCGGGCTGTCGCGCCGCGAACTTCTGAAACGCGGCGGTGTCGGCGCGTTGCTGGTCATTTCGGGCAGCGCCGTCATCAGCCCGCAACATGCCTGGGGTCTCGAAACCTCGGCGCTCAAGCCTGAAACCATGGCGACCCTGATCCAGATGGCGCGCGACATCTACCCGCACGACCAAGTGCCTGACAAATATTACGCAATCGCCGTCAAGGCTCATGACGGGCAGGCCGGTAAAGACCCAGCCCACAAGGATCTCATCGAAAAGGGCATCGCCGATCTCGACTTGAAGTCGGGCAAGGACGGTTACACCGGCCTCGGCTGGGAGGAGCAGCGCGTCGCGGTGCTGAAGGAGATCGAGGACACGCCGTTCTTCCAGGCGGTCCGCGGCGGACTTGTCGTTGGACTCTACAACCAGAAGGAGGTCTGGCCGATCTTCGGCTACGAGGGCGAGTCCTACTCCAAGGGCGGCTACATGGCGCGCGGTTTCGACGACATCGAGTGGCTCTGAGCCCGTCGTCCCGACCGCATACAACAGACATCATGGGAGGATACCATGGCAGCACCATTTGATCTCAAGAACGATGGCGTGGTCGTCATCATCGGCTCGGGCGCCGGCGGCGGCACGCTTGGCAACGAACTCGCCCAGAAGGGCATCGATGTCGTCATCCTGGAGGCGGGCGCCCGCCACGAATACGAGGATTTCATCAACGATGAGTGGGATTCGTTCGCCCAACTCGCCTGGACGGACAAGCGCACGACCTCGGGCGACTGGCGGGTGGCGAAGGATTTCCCCAACCTGCCGGCGTGGATCGTCAAGTCTGTCGGCGGTTCGACGACGCACTGGGCAGGCGCCTCGCTGCGCCTCCAGGAGCACGAATTCAAAACGCTTTCGACCTACGGAAAGCTGGAAGGCGCCAACCTGCTCGACTGGCCGATCACGCTGACCGACCTGGAGCCCTACTACGCGAAGGCTGAAGACAAGCTCGGTGTGACGCTCACCAACAACATCCCAGGCCTTCCCGGCAACAACAACTTCAAGGTGATGAAGGCCGGCGCCGACAAGCTCGGCTACAAGGAGTGCCACACCGGTCGGATGGCGATCAATTCCGAGCCGCGCGACGACCGCAATGCCTGTCAGCAGACCGGCTTCTGCTTCCAGGGCTGCAAATGGGGCGCCAAATGGTCGACGCTGTATACCGAAATCCCAAAGGGCGAGGCGACCGGCCATCTCGAGGTCAGGCCAAATGCCATGGCGATCAAGATCAACCACGATGCGTCAGGCAAGGTGACCGGCGTCGTCTATGCCGACAAGGACGGCAAGCTTCAGGAACAGAAGGCCCGCATCGTCGCCGTCGCCGGAAACTCGATCGAGAGCCCGCGGCTGCTGCTCAACTCGGCATCGAGCCAGTTTCCCGACGGCCTTGCCAATTCGTCGGGACAGGTCGGCAAGAACTACATGCGCCACACCACGGGCTCGGTCTACGGCATCTTCGACAAGCCGGTGTATATGTATCGCGGCACCACCATGGCCGGGATCATCCGCGACGAGGCACGCAACGATCCTTCGCGCGGCTTTGTCGGCGGCTATGAGCTGGAGACGCTGTCGCTCGGCCTGCCATTCATGGCCGCCTTCCTCAATCCCGGCGGGTGGGGACGTTCCTTCACCACGGCGCTCGATCACTACGACCATATGGCAGGCATGTGGATCGTTGGCGAAGACATGCCGCGCGAGGAAAACCGCATCACCCTGCATGCCGATATCAAGGACGAGCACGGCATGCCGGTGGCGGATGTCCATTTCGACGACCACGCCAACGACACGGCGATGCGCAACCACGCTTACAAGCAGGGCTCGGCCCTTTACGCGGCGGTGGGCGCGACGCGGACCTTCCCGACGCCGCCCTATCCTTCGACTCACAATCTCGGCACCAACCGGATGAGCGAAAAGGCGGCCGACGGCGTCGTGAACAAGCATGGCCAGGCGCACGACATCAAGAACCTGTTCGTGTCGGACGGCAGCCAGTTCACCACCGGCGGTGCCGAAAATCCGACATTGACGATCGTGTCGCTGGCGATCCGTCAGGCCGATTATATCGCCGAACAGATGTCGGCGAAGAGCATCTAGCCGTAGCCCTCCCGGCTGCTTGCTGGCGCGGAGCCTCGCAAGGTTCCGCGCCTCTTTTTGTCGGCGCCAGAGCTACGCGCCGACCGGCTTGCCATCCTTGCGGCGGATGGCGACCACGGCGGGCCGCGGCGGTTGGCCGTCCTTGAAGTCGGGCCACAGCGTCGCGGCCTTGTCGAGTGTCTCGGCGTCCTCGGCCGGGTGCTGGACCGATAGGAACAGCGTCGTGCCATCCGGCGTGAAGCAGGGGCCACTAGCCTCGGCGCCCTGCGGGCAGGTGAAAAGCAGCTTTGGCAGGCCGCGTGCCGGACCTTCGGTGTCTATGCCGTAGACGCCATCCGGCAGGTCGAAGTCGTTGGCGCCATCGGTTCCGACCCAGAGCCGCCCGGCCGGATCGAAGGTGATGTTGTCGGGGCAGACGAACCAGCCATCCTCCGACGTGTCCGCATGGAAGGTCGCGCCGACTGCCGCGTCCTTGGGATTGCCACAGAGCACGAACAGGTCCCATTCGTATTTTTCGGCGGTATGGTCGGCCTCGGCGCCACGGCCGCCGGGCGGGATCAACTCGACGATATGGCCCCAGAGGTTTTCGGGCCGCGTGTTGGCCGGATTGACCTTCGACTGGTCGCGTTTCTTGTTCTTGGTCATCACCGCATAGACGCGGCCGGTCACCGGGCTGGTCTCGATGTCCTCTGGCCGGTCCATCGGCGTGGCACCCAGTGCATCGGCAGCCAGCCGTGTCTTCAGCAGCACCTCGGCCTGATCGGCAAAGCCGTTTTCGGTGGTGAGCTTGCCCTGGCCGTGAACCAGCGGCAGCCAGGTCATGGTGCCGTCGGCATCGAAACGCGCCACCGACAGCACGCCGTCATCGAGAAGGTCCTTGCCGGAGGCCGGGTTCGCCGGATCGTAGGCCTTGTTCGAGACGAAGCGGTACATGTATTCGAAATAGTCGTCGTCGCCCATGTAGACGGCAACGCGGCCATCCTTGTTGACGACGACAGTGGAGGCTTCGTGCGACATGCGGCCGAGTGCAGTGCGCTTCACCGGCTTCGAAGTCGGATCATAGGGATCGATCTCGACCACCCAATCGAAACGGTTCGCCTCGTTCGGCTCCTTGTCGAGGTTGAACCGGTCATGGAAACGGGCGCGGCCATAGAAGTCGGAGCCGTCGAAAGCGTAGCGATCGAGGATGTCGGCAATGGGTGCCTTTTTCGGATCGCCACCGAAAATGTCGGAAACGCCTTCCTCGCAGGTGAGCACCGTGCCCCATGGGGTGACGCCTCCGCCGCAATTGTAGCTGGTGCCGAGAACCTTGGTGCCGGTTGCATCCGCCGAGGTTTTCATCAGCGCATGGCCGGCGGCGGGACCGGATACGGTCATTTCGGTGTTGGCCGTGATGCGGCGGTTGAGCGGGCTGTCCTCGACGGTCGCCCACTTGCCATCTTTCAGGACAATCTCGACGACCGAATGGCCCATCGCGGCCATGCCGAGGTCGACCTGTTCCCTGGTCATCGTCTTGCCGGCATCGTCCTCGGTCATGCCGGGAAACATCACATTGGGAGAGATGTACTCGTTGTTGACGCAGAGCAGGCCGTGGTCGGAATTGACCGAGCCTTTCGGCAGCGGCATGAAGGCGATGTAGTCGCAATTGTAGCCGAAGCGCTTCTCCTGCTCGTCGGCGGCGACCTTGTTGCCATCGAAATCCGGCAGGCCGGTTGCGAGCGCGTCGCCCCAGCGTGCCACGATCGTGGTCTCGTACCCTTCGGCGGCGGCATGGGTCTTGTCGTAGACGCGCTTCAGCTCGGGAAAGCCCAGCGTCGAGAGCGCAGCAGCGGCATGTGTTTCGCCGGCAAACAGTGAGCCGACGAAGCTGCCGCCGGCAATCAGCGCGCCGGATGCAAGGCCGCCTTTCAGCAGACCGCGGCGTGAGACGCGGTCGGCGATGACGTCGCGAATGACAGGGGAGGGTGATGACGGGGAGTTGGCCATGATGTCTGCCTCTCTGGGTGGATGGTGACGGCGCAGCGCTGCCTATGCTGCTTCGGCAACATCCGGATGACATGAGAGGAAAAATACTTCTTGGTAAGAGGTCGGCGGCCCTGAGCCGTCGCTCAACGTTTTGTGCAGGTTGAGGCGGTGAAGGCGCCGTCAGGTTGCTTCATGATGATGTCGAAGGACGGGCTGGTTTGACCGTCCAGAGTGGCTTGCGTGAGCGAGATCGAGTTGCCGCCGGTCGTGTAGCCGCCCAACGGGCCCAGCCAGGTGATCTCGCCATTTGCATTCATCTGATAATTGTAGCCCTGCCGGGCGGCTCCGAAGGTCACCGGGCCGCTATAGACATTTCCCTTGATGGTGATCTCGCCGAGACTGAGGAACATGCCCAGCAGATAGACTTCGCAGTGATAGGCCCCGTCGGGCAGTTTGCCGTCGGTGAAGTCGGCGCGTGCGCTGCCGGTGGCCGCAACCAGAAGCATGGTGATGAAAATACGAGAGATCCTGGAGGGCATGACGTCGCTCTTTTGAAGATCGAATTTGCCCTATTTTCCCGCAAAGCTGCAACGGGTCATCGCTCGTAATATAGGATTGCTCAAAATTTACGCACTAATTGGCACTTGGGCAAAAATTAGGCGGTGGTTTGCGGTTTTTTCTCAAGCGGAACACGGATGACAGCGCCCACATCTGGCCGCTAATATACTAACCAGCTGATAGACCTAGGAAATCTCAGCGCGTTCAATTTTGCTCCCGCGGTTGGCACAGCCGTTGCATGGTCTGTTGCGATGCGATCAACCAGCTTGGGAGTGTGGAATATGAGGGGCAGTTTCTCGACAATAACAAGAATGGTTTCGGCAGGCGTGGTCACGGCCGGCCTGCTGACGAGCGTCCCGGCCAAGGCGGCCGACGATACCATCAAGGTGGGCATTCTCCATTCGCTGTCGGGGACCATGGCGATTTCGGAGACGACGTTGAAGGACGCCATGCTGATGCTCATCGAAGAGCAGAATGCAAAGGGCGGTCTGCTCGGCAAGAAACTCGAAGCGGTCGTCGTCGACCCGGCTTCCAACTGGCCGCTGTTCGCCGAAAAGGCACGCGAGCTGATTTCCAAGGACAAGGTCGCGGCGGTGTTCGGCTGCTGGACTTCCGTGTCGCGCAAGTCGGTGCTGCCGGTGTTCAGCGAGCTCGACAACATCCTGTTCTACCCCGTCCAGTATGAGGGCGAGGAGAGCGAGCGCAACGTGTTCTACACCGGAGCGGCGCCGAACCAGCAGGCCATTCCCGCGGTCGACTATCTGATGAGCGAGGACGGCGGCTCGGTGAAACGCTGGGTGCTTGAAGGCACCGACTACGTCTATCCGCGCACCACCAACAAGATTCTCGAGGCCTATCTGAAGGCCAAGGGCGTCGCCGCCGAAGACATCATGGTCAACTACACGCCGTTCGGCTTCTCCGATTGGCAGACCGAGGTGTCGGCGATCAAGAAGTTCGGCTCGGCCGGCAAGAAAACCGCCGTCGTCTCGACCGTCAACGGCGATGCCAACGTGCCGTTCTACAAGGAGCTCGGTAATCAGGGCATCAAGGCCGAGGACATCCCGGTCATGGCCTTCTCGGTCGGCGAGGAAGAGCTTGCCGGTCTCGACACCGCGCCGCTGGTCGGCCATCTCGCTGCCTGGAATTACTTCCAGAGCATCGACACGCCCGAGAATGCGAAGTTCATCGCCGACTGGCACAAGTTCATCAAGAACGACAAGCGCACCACCAACGACCCGATGGAAGCCCACTATGTCGGCTTCAACATGTGGGTGAAGGCGGTCGAGAAGGCCGGCACCACAGATCCTGACAAGGTCATCGATGCCGTGATCGGCGTCTCAGTGCCGAACCTGACCGGCGGCTATTCGACCATGATGCCGAACCATCACATCACCAAGCCGGTGCTGATCGGCGAAATCCAGGCCGACGGCCAATTCGAGACCGTCTCGCAGACGCCCGGCCTGGTGATGGGTGACGAGTGGTCCGACTTCTTGCCCGATTCGAAGGACCTGATCTCCGATTGGCGTGCGCCATTGTCCTGTGGCAACTTCAATGTCGCCACCGGCAAGTGCGGCGGCAAGGGAACCAACTGATCCTCCCGGGTCTGACGGTCGTGGATTTCTCCACGACCTAGACCGCGATGCGTCCGGGCGAGCTCCTCTCCTCCAGCCCGCCCGGACGCCAAATTCAACCCTTCGAGAGTCGCCAGAAACCGATGATCTTCATCCGCGCGATTGGGCTGACGCTGCTGCTCCTCCTGGGGATGCTGTTGCCGTCGAACGCTGCCGAAGCGGATCTGCGCGCCATCATCGCCAAATTTGCCTCCGCCTCGAATTTTTCGGCGATCGAAGCCGTCGTGGACGAGCTCGCGGCCACCGGCGATACTGCCGTCGAACGCCCGCTTGGCGCGCTTGCGGAGGGCAATCTCTACGTCCGCAAGGCCGATTCCCTGGTTTTCATCGGCAAGGAAGGTGGCGGTAGCGTTGAGTTGCTCGATCCGCTGAGCGGTGAAAAATCCGGCGATGCGGCCAAGGGCGAGATCACCAAGATCAAGGTCAACAACACGCTGCGCCGCGCCGTCCGCGATGCTCTGGGCACACTGACGCTCGGCGCGAAGGACCCGGCTGCGCGCATCGCTGCCGCCGACACAATGTTCAAGACGCCCGATGCCACAAACATCGAGCCCCTCGATGCCGCGATCGCCAGCGAAACCGTGGCAAGCGTCAAAGCGTTGCTCGAACAGGCCCGCGCCGCATCCGTTCTGGTATCGGACAGGCCGGAGGCCGACAAACTGGCGGCCATCGCCCTGATCGGCGCGCGCGGCGACCGCAACGCGGTGTCCCTGCTCACCTCCGTCGAGGCCAATTCCGAGGGCACGGTCAAGGACGCGGCGACGGCGGCGATCGGTAACATAAATTCGACGCTGGCGCTGTGGGATGCTGGCCAGAACATCTGGTACGGCATTTCGCTGGGGTCGGTGCTGCTGCTCGCGGCGATCGGCCTCGCCATCACCTTCGGCGTCATGGGCGTCATCAACATGGCGCATGGCGAGATGGTCATGCTCGGCGCCTACACCACCTTTGTCGTGCAGGAAGTGATCCGCAATTCCTTTCCCGGCCTGTTCGACTGGTCGCTGGCCATCGCACTGCCGCTCGCCTTCCTCGTCGCGGCGCTCGTCGGCCTTGCCATCGAGCGCGGCGTCATCCGTTTCCTATACGGCCGCCCGCTGGAGACGCTTCTGGCGACATGGGGCGTCTCGCTGATCCTGCAGCAGGCGGTGCGCACCATCTTTGGACCGACGAACCAGGAGGTCGGCAATCCCTCCTGGATGTCCGGATCGTTCGATGTCGGCCAGCTTGCAATCACCTGGAACCGGCTCTGGATACTGGTATTCGCGCTCGGCGTGTTCGCGGTGCTGCTCTATGTGATGAAGCGCACGCCCTGGGGCCTGCAGATGCGCGCCGTCACCGCCAACCGCCGCATGGCCGCGTCGATGGGCATCAGGACGCCATGGGTCGACGCACTGACCTTCGCATTGGGCTCCGGCATCGCCGGCATCGCCGGCGTCGCGCTCAGCCAGATCGACAATGTCTCGCCCAATCTCGGCCGCGGCTACATCATCGACAGCTTCATGGTCGTCGTCTTCGGCGGCGTCGGCAATCTCTGGGGCACGCTGGTCGGCGCCTTCTCGCTCGGCATCGTCAACAAGTTCCTCGAACCTTATGCCGGGGCAGTCCTCGGCAAGATCGTCGTCCTGGTCCTCATCATCCTATTCATCCAGAAACGCCCGCGCGGCTTGTTCGCGCTGAAGGGCAGGTCGGTGGAAGCATGATCACGGGACGCTTCTTCGCCGCCGGCGCCGACCGCCGCATCGCCATCACCATCTTCATCCTGCTGGCGGTCGCCATCATCGTGCCGCTGCTCAATCTTGCGGTCTCGCCGACGAGTGCGTTCTACGTGCCGTCCTATATCGTCGCGCTCACCGGCAAATATCTGTGTTACGCGCTGCTAGCCTTGGCGCTCGATCTCGTCTGGGGCTATTGCGGCATCCTTTCGCTCGGCCACGGTGCCTTCTTCGCGCTCGGCGGTTATGCGATGGGCATGTATCTGATGCGCCAGATCGGCTCGCGCGGCGTCTACGGCAATCCTGTGCTGCCCGATTTCATGGTTTTCCTGAACTACAAGGAATTGCCATGGTTCTGGTACGGTTTCGACCATTTCTGGTTTGCCGCGATCATGGTGCTAGCGGTGCCCGGCCTGCTCGCCTTCGTGTTCGGCTGGTTCGCCTTCCGCAGCCGCGTCACCGGCGTTTATCTTTCGATCATCACCCAGGCGATGACCTATGCGCTGCTGCTGGCGTTTTTCCGCAACGACATGGGTTTCGGCGGCAACAACGGCCTGACCGATTTCAAGGATATTCTGGGCTTCAACGTGCAGGCCGATGCGACACGCTCGGCGTTGTTCGCGGCCAGCGCCGTCACGCTCGCGCTCGCCGTCTACGTCACCTGGGCCATCGTCGGTTCCAAATACGGCAAGCTGCTGATGGCGGTGCGTGACGCCGAGAGCCGCACGCGCTTTCTCGGCTGGCGGGCGGAGAACGTCAAACTGTTCGCCTTCACCGTTTCGGCCGTCATGGCCGGTATCGCCGGAGCGCTCTACGTGCCGCAGGTCGGCATCATCAATCCGGGCGAGTTTGAACCGTCGAATTCGATTGAGGTCGTGGTGTGGGCAGCCGTTGGCGGACGCGGTACCATCGTCGGGCCGATCATTGGTGCGCTTGTGGTCAATGCCGGAAAATCCTGGTTCACCGGCGTGCTGCCCGAGTTCTGGCTGTTTGCGCTGGGCGGGCTGTTTGTCGCCGTCACGCTGTTCCTGCCCAAGGGCATTATCGGCATGTGGGATTCCTGGCGTGGCAATGCCAAGGCGCTCCGCGCGGCCTCGATCGCCGAGGAAGCCGGCACCGATCCTGACGTCCCGGCGCCACCGAAGGTCGTTCGCGGTGCGGCGAGAGCGCCCGGCGATTGGTCCGCTTCCGGCCCTGAACCGCAGCCGGCGGAGTAGAGCGATGTCGAAGTCGAACACGATCCTCTATCTCGACGGCGTCTCGGTTTCCTTCGACGGCTTTCGCGCCATCAACAATTTGTCGCTGGTGCTCGACAAGGGCGAGATGCGCGCGATCATCGGTCCCAACGGCGCCGGCAAGACCACGATGATGGACATCGTCACCGGCAAGACGCGGCCCGACCAGGGCGAGGTTTACTTCGACGGTCAGGTCGACCTGACGAAACATGACGAGGCCGAGATCGCCATGATGGGCATCGGCAGGAAATTCCAGAAGCCGACCGTCTTCGAAAGCCACACGATCGAAGAGAATCTGATGCTGGCGCTGAAAGGCCCGCGCTCGATTTTCCCAGCGCTGTTCCATCGCCGCTCGGCGGCGGAAGTGCGGCAAATCGAAGAGATCCTCGGCGTCATCCGGCTCGGCGACAAGCGCGACGAAATCGCCGCCAATCTCAGCCATGGCCAGAAGCAATGGCTCGAGATCGGCATGCTCTTGGCACAGGATCCAAAACTACTGCTGGTCGATGAACCGGTCGCCGGCATGACCGACGCCGAGACCGAGGAAACTGCGCGGCTGCTCAAGGATATTGCGCGCGATCATTCGGTCATCGTCGTCGAGCACGACATGCATTTCGTGCGCGAGCTCGGCGTCAAGGTCACCTGCCTGCACGAAGGCTCGGTCCTTTCCGAAGGCTCGCTCGATTTCGTTTCGGCCGACGAGCGTGTCGTCGAAGTCTACCTGGGGAGATGAATATGGTCTGGCGCGTTCCGTTCCATCATTTCGACCTTTCGTTCTTCAGGCGTTGGAGAAGGCGCTGACCATGCTCGAAGTCTCCAACGCCACGCTCCACTATGGCGCCGCCCAGGCGCTGCGCGGCGTCTCGCTCAAGGCCGGCGCGGGCAAGATCACCTGCGTGCTCGGCCGCAATGGCGTTGGCAAAACCAGTTTGATGAGATCGATCGTCGGCCACCACCGGCTGACGAGCGGAAGTGTTGCCTTCGAGGGGAAGGCGCTCGACCGGAGCGCGGCGTATGATCGCGCCCGGTCGGGCATCGCATTCGTGCCACAGGGCAGGGAGATCTTCCCGCTGCTCACCGTGCGGGAAAACCTCGAATCGGGCTTTGCGCCGTTAAAGCGCGCCGATCGCAACATTCCCGGCCACATCTTCGAATTGTTTCCGGTGCTGAAGCAGATGCTGGCGCGCCGCGGCGGTGACCTCTCCGGCGGCCAGCAGCAGCAGCTCGCCATCGGCAGGGCATTGGTGATGCGGCCGAAGCTCTTGGTGCTCGACGAGCCGACTGAAGGCATCCAGCCGTCGATCATCAAAGACATCGGCCGCGCCATCCGCTATCTGCGCGACCAGGCAGGCATCGCCGTGCTTTTGGTCGAACAATATCTGGATTTCTGCCGGGAACTGGCGGATGAGGTCAACATCATGGACCGCGGCCAGATCGTCCACACCGGCCCGGCCGAGGATCTCGACCGGGCGGACGTCAGGAAGTTCCTGACCGTCTAGTCGCAAACCTCCAGGATTAGCCGAAACATCTCTCCCGTCGCCATCTTAGGGCGAAGCAAGGAGCGAAGCGGCGTGGCGCAGACCCAGGGATGACGAAATCACAAAGGCCTACGAGATTTTCTTCAATCCCACCGTTTGCAACTCTGGCGCGCTGAAGATTGCATGCTAGGCTTTACTTGGCCTTGTTGAGTCGGCCGCTTTCCGTATCAGTCTCGTTGACAGATCAAGGTGAGGCGCGGGCTCAGCCGGCATGTTCCATGCGAGCAGCCCCATTCCTGCGATCTGATCGTTGTTCAATACATTGGGGCATTTGGCGCCAGGGACAGCCGATGGAACGTTATGTCGAGGACTACCAGAAACGACGGCTCATCGAGCGCGTCGACATCATGACCGCCATCAATATTCTGAAATCGCAAGGATACGATCACGACGAGCTGATTGCGGAGATCACCAAGGTCTTCTACGTCGATCTCGATGCCTACAACGAAATCGTCATGGCAGCATAAGAGCTGGCGGAGGGGGCGGCTGCCCGCCGCAAGCGGCTAGCTCGCTCGTAGCAATGTCGAGGCCGCGACGCGGTTGCGGCCGCTGCGCTTGGCCGTATACAGCGCCTTGTCGGCGGCGCTGAGCACTTTGTCGAAGCTCATCCCGTCCTTGCTGCCGAAAGCGTATCCGGCGCTGACCGTACATGTCAGCGGACGGGTTTCGGTCACGATGACGCGCGCGGCGAAGGCGCTGCGTATACGCTCGGCGGTGAATTCCACCGTTTCGGGCAGCGTCCGCTTCAGAACCAGCGCGAATTCCTCACCGCCCATGCGCGCGGCGACATCGGTCGGGCGAAGGGCCTCGGTGAGTTCCTCGGCGAACACTTTCAGCACCTGATCGCCGGTAGCGTGGCCGAATTCATCATTGATGGCCTTGAAGCCGTCGAGGTCGAATACGACGACCGCCGTGAAGGCTCCGATCGGGGCGTCGCCATTGAGATCGAACAGGGCGCGGCGATTGAGAAGGCCGGTCAGCGGATCGGTCAGCGCATCCAGACGGTGATGCCGAGCCAGACGGCCCTGGTTGAGCGCCAGCGAAAGCGCGCCAATGCCGGTCAGGCCGGCAATGACGATGACGAGGCTCAGATCCTCGGCCCAGTTGCTGGGCGCATGTCCGAGGACAAGCTTCCCATCCCATGCCAGAGCCATGGCACACAGCAGGAAGGAAATGCCGGTGGTCGAGTAGAGCACGGCGAGGCCGACGATCGGGACGGGGGCCTCGGCGCGCCCGATCCAGTACTGATAGGCCGTTGCAAACAGCAGCAGGGCGGCAAGGGAATTTTCGAAAATGAAGCCGAGGCCGTCATAGCCGAGCGCCATCGGCGGTAGCGCCAGGGCAAGTGTGATGCAGCTGCCGAGAACCGTCAGCGGGATCGGCGATCGGCCCGACCTGAACTGGTAGGCGGCGCCCAGCATGGTCGAGAACCCCACCAGGAGCAGCGTGAACGTCGCGATGCCGAGAATGCGTCCGGGCGTCTCGATATAATCTTCGTAGATAAAAACGTCGCCGACGATCAACAGCGCACTGATCGACCATGTCAGCAGGAACTTTTCGGTTCGCGCAGTCAGCCAGATGCCGAACAACGTCAGGCTCAGGCAGGCGGCGGAAAAACCGACGGCCAGCAGAAGTGAGTGGTAGTCGAGCGACATGCCCTAACCCGCGGCTGCCCTAGCTCCGCGGATTCATGCAGCAAGGAGGTATCGATAAGGTTACGATGGTGATGAAGATGTCACAATTCCAGGCCGTTAGCCTGTAACACGCTTCATCAGCGCCATGGCGCCGAACGGCGCGCGGACCTTGCCCTCGGTGATAAAGTAGACGAACACATCACGCGGTTTGACCGGTGCATCGGTTGCCGCATCGGCGCGCGGCAGATCGGCCGGCGCCTGGCCTTTCGCCCAGACCTTCGCCCGCGCCGCCCACTCGTCGAGCCCCTTGGGCGTATAGCAGTCGGGATTGTCGTCGCTGCCGGTCTGCAGCCGGGCATAGATGAAATCCCCGGTGACGTCGGCAATACCAGGATATTTGGCGTGGTCGGCATAGACGATCGCGACCTTGTATTTGCGTGCCAGCGCGGCGAATTCCGGCACGACAAAACTGTCGTTGCGCACCTCGATCGCGTGGCGCAGCGCAACGCCGTCCTGTTTTTCCGGCAACAGTTTGAGGAAGGCTTCGAAATCGTCCGGATCGAACTTTTTCGTCGGCGCGAACTGCCACAGGATCGGCCCGAGCTTATCGCCGAGTGCGGCGACACCCGATCCCAGAAAGCGCATCATCGACTCGCCGGCCTCGCCGAGCACGCGGCGGTTGGTGACGAAGCGGTTGCCTTTCAGCGAATAGACGAAGCCGTCCGGCGCCTCGTTAGCCCATTTGACGAAGGTCGGCTCCTTGAAACTCGAATAATAGGTGCCGTTGACCTCGATGCTCGGCACCTGCCGGCTGGCATAGTTCAGTTGCTTGGCCTTGGGGAGCTTGTCCGGATAGAAGGACGTATCCCATGGCTCGAAGGTCCAGCCGCCCATGCCGGCGCGGATTGTTCCATGGCTGCTCATTGTCGTCCTCCCTAAAAAGCGATCAAGCCGGCTCACGGTTTCGACCGGCTTTGCCATGTCGACGACCATCCATCCCGGCCGATAGGGGTTTGGCCGGCGGCCTGTCTCGCGAAAGCCGTAGGCTGTGTAGAGCGCAATGTTCCGTTCCATCCTGGCGTTGGTGTAGAGCCGCACCTCCGGCAGATGCCACAGCCGTGCCTGCTCGTCAGCGAAGTTGAGCAGCGCGATGCCGAAGCCCTTGCCCTGGAAGGCTGGCGCGACCGCGACGCTGAAAATCATCGCGTGATCCGGGTGCCGTTCGAGAACCAGAAGTCCGGCCACCTCCTTGCCGTTCTCCAGCAGCCAGACTTCGCCACGTTCGATCCGTGGAGCATAATCCTCAGTGACCGGGATTGGCGGCGCGCCAAGCAAGGCGGTGTAGGGCGCATAGGCCGCTTCGGTCAGCCGGACGACTGCATCAAGATCACCGGCAAGCGCTTTTCTGATCTTCATTTAAAAGTTCTTCCAAACGCCAGCCAGTCCTCATTCACTCCGCCGCTTCGCGCTTGCCTCCGGGCCGCCGCTCCAGCAATTCTCGCAGGAACTGGCCGGTGTAGCTGCGCTTCTCGCGAACGATGTCCTCCGGCGTGCCCGACGCCACCAACTCGCCGCCACCGTCGCCGCCTTCGGGACCGAGGTCGAGCACCCAGTCGGCGGTTTTTATCACCTCGAGATTGTGCTCGATGACGACGACCGTGTTGCCTTGATCGACCAGTTCGTGCAGCACTTCGAGCAGCTTGGCGACGTCGTGGAAATGCAGTCCGGTGGTCGGCTCGTCGAGAATGTAGAGCGTCTTGCCGGTCGCCTTGCGCGACAGCTCCTTGGCGAGTTTGATGCGCTGCGCCTCGCCGCCCGACAAAGTCGTCGCCTGCTGGCCGACATGGATGTAGCCGAGGCCGACCTGCTTCAGAGTCTCCAGTTTGTCGCGCACGCCGGGCACGGCGGCGAAGAAATCGACGCCTTCCTCGACCGTCATGTCGAGGACGTCGGCAATCGACTTGCCCTTGAACAAGACGTCGAGCGTTTCGCGATTGTAGCGCTTGCCATGGCAGACGTCGCAGGTGACGTAGACGTCGGGCAGGAAGTGCATCTCGATCTTGATGACGCCGTCGCCCTGGCAGGCCTCGCAGCGGCCGCCCTTAACGTTGAACGAGAAGCGACCTGGCTGATAGCCGCGCGCTTTGGACTCCGGCAGCCCGGCGAACCAGTCGCGGATCGGCGTGAATGCGCCGGTGTAGGTGGCGGGATTGGAGCGCGGCGTCCTTCCGATCGGCGACTGGTCGATATCGATGACCTTGTCGAGGAATTCGAGCCCCTCGATGCGGTCATGCTCGGCCGGATGCTCGCGCGAACCCATGATGCGGCGCGAAGCCGCCTTGAACAGCGTCTCGATCAGGAAGGTCGACTTGCCGCCGCCGGACACGCCGGTGACGGCGGTGAACGTGCCGAGCGGGATTTCGGCGGTGACGTTCTTCAGATTGTTGCCGCGCGCGCCGACGATCTTCAGGCGCCGGTTCTTCTTGGCCTCGCGCCGCACCGCAGGTGTGGCCACTTCAAGCTCGCCCGACAGATATTTACCGGTGATCGAAGCGGGGCTCGCCATGATCTGCTGCGGCGTTCCCTGGGCGATGATGTGGCCGCCATGGATGCCGGCGGCTGGGCCGATATCGACGACATAGTCGGCATGCAGGATGGCGTCCTCGTCATGCTCGACGACGATCACCGTGTTGCCGATGTCGCGCAGATGCTTCAGCGTGTCGAGGAGCCGCGCATTGTCGCGCTGGTGCAGGCCGATCGACGGCTCGTCCAGCACATAGAGCACGCCGGTCAGGCCGGAGCCGATCTGCGAGGCTAGCCGGATGCGCTGGCTCTCACCGCCCGACAGCGTGCCGGAATTGCGCGACAGCGTCAGATAGTCGAGCCCGACATCGTTGAGGAAGCGCAGCCGCTCGCGGATCTCCTTGAGCACGCGCACCGCGATCTCGTTCTGCTTGTCGCTGAGCGAGGCGGGCAGCTCGGTGAACCAATGGTCGGCTTTGCGGATCGACAGCTCGGTGATCTCGCCGATATGCTTTCCGGCGACCTTCACCGCAAGCGATTCCGGCTTCAGACGGTAGCCGCGGCAGGCCGGGCAAGGCGTGGCCGACATAAAGCGCTCGATCTCTTCGCGCATCCAGGCCGATTCGGTCTCCTTCCAGCGCCGCTCCAGATTGGGAATGACGCCCTCGAAGGTTTTCGTCGTCTTATAGGAACGCAGGCCGTCATCATACTGGAAGGTGACCTCGCGCTCGCCGGTGCCATGCAGGATGGCATGCTTTGCCTCTTCGGTCAGATCCCTGAACTTGTCGCCGAGCTTGAAGCCATAGGCCTTGCCGAGCGCTTCCAGCGTCTGCACGTAGTAGGGCGAGGTCGATTTCGCCCACGGGCTGACGGCGCCGGCACGCAGCGACAGGTTGTCGTCGGGCACGATCAGGCTGGCGTCGATGGCGCGCTGGCTGCCGAGGCCGTCGCAGGTCGGGCAGGCGCCGAACGGGTTGTTGAAGGAGAACAGCCTGGGTTCGATTTCGGGGATGGTGAAGCCGGATACCGGACAAGCAAATTTTTCCGAGAACAGGATGCGCTCATGCGTCTCGTTCTTCGACTTGTTGACCGAATCCTCGCCGGTCTGGCTGGCGTCGAGCGGCCGGTCGGCAAATTCGGCCACCGCCAGCCCGTCGGCGAGCTTCAGCGCGGTTTCGATGGAATCCGCAAGCCGCGTCGCCAGATCGCCGCGCACGACGATGCGATCGACGACCACGTCGAGGTCATGCTTGTACTTCTTGTCCAGCGCCGGCACGTCGGCGATTTCGTAAAAGACACCGTCGACCTTGACCCGCTGAAAACCCTTCTTCTGCAGCTCCAGCAGTTCCTTGCGGTACTCGCCTTTGCGGCCGCGCACCATCGGCGCCAGGATGAACAGGCGCGTGCCTTCTTCGACCGCCAGCACGCGGTCGACCATCTGCGACACCGTCTGGCTCTCGATCGGCAGGCCGGTGGCCGGCGAATAGGGGATGCCGACGCGCGCGAACAGCAGCCGCATGTAGTCGTAGATCTCGGTGACGGTGCCGACCGTCGAGCGCGGGTTCTTCGACGTGGTTTTCTGCTCGATGGAGATAGCCGGCGACAGACCGTCGATCTGGTCGACATCAGGCTTCTGCATCATTTCGAGGAATTGCCTGGCATAGGCCGACAGGCTCTCGACATAGCGGCGCTGGCCCTCGGCATAGATGGTGTCGAAGGCGAGCGACGACTTGCCGGACCCCGACAGGCCGGTCATGACGATCAGGCTGTCACGCGGCAGGTCGAGATCGACATTCTTCAGATTGTGTTCGCGCGCCCCGCGAATGGAAAGATATTTATGGTCGGCCATCGCCGGTCGCCGCCTCAGATCTGGAATCTCATGGGATGGCAGGTTGTCCCGGCCATCCCCTATGTAGGTAATTTCGTCACCTTTTCGAGAGACGCCACAACTCTCGACCAAAGCCTTTAACCGTCTTTCGCGCGAGCGAGCAAGCGGAAAGAACAAAGACCGAACACGCTCCTGACAAAAGCGTCCATGAAACCAGCTTCACAAAGCGCCCGATCAAGTGGACTTTGAGTTCCCAGACTTTGTCAGCTTGCGAACGCAGCAAGTAGCGTTCTAATCCAAGGCCGACGCCGCGCTGCTCAAAACGGATGCAAATTTCGGATTCGCCACACGAGCGATCACATTTTCTGTAATCGGCTATCCAACTGTTGACGTTCCGGCCTCGCAGAGTCAGACTCCCAATGTCACCGGAGCCGACCGTCTTTCGATGGCCTCGCCACCTTATGGCGGCCTGCGAGACGCCGCAGGCTTTTGCGATGTGCGCTTCGGGCGACACCGGTCGCAATGGACAGAAAAGGAGAGCAGAGGAATGACTCCACCGGACAGTCCCTTGAGGCTCCACGTGTCGCTGGAGCCGCGGCAGGCATAAGTGCCAGGGCCAGGCGTGTGCGCCGCCCGACAAACCGTGACCTGCCGATCCCACTAAAATCAGAGACTACTAGTCGGATCGTCGGCTGAACGCCGCGAAGCATCCGAAATCAAAAGCCGGCAGTGTACTCCCGGCGAATTGGATTTTAGATCCAAGAAAGCCCCGACCGTATGCGGAAGCAGCGGCGGGGCTGTTCATTTCAGACAACCGCGAGCACGAGCACCTTCAGATTGTGCCAGCGATGAAGACTGTCTATCGCCTGGGCGCGTTGACCGCGCCGGCGCCGACATCGAAGGTTATGCTGCCGGAAATCCTGACATCGGTATCGCCGATCTTGAACTCGCCGTTACCGTTGCCGGGCACGGCATCGTCGGGCTCGGGAGCCGGCTTGGCGATGCGATAGTCGTCGGCCACGCCGGGCAGCGTGTCTTTTTGCGGCGAACTGTCATCGGCAAACGCGTTGCCGGTCAGCAAGCCGGCACTGGCAAGTGCTGCGGCGGCAAGGCGCAATGGTCTTGATGAGCGGCTGTCGGTCATTTTGCGGACTATAGTGTTACGCCGCGCACCAGGCCAGACCGCTGCGATCAAATTGCCGCGTGTGAGCCGGCTTGCTTCACGCCGCCTTCTTGCGCGTATCAAAAACATGGTCGACAAGGCCCCATGTCTTTGCCTCCGCGGCGGTCATGAAATAGTCACGGTCGAGCGTGCGTTCGACCTCTTCATAGGTGCGGCCGCAGTGATGCGCATAGAGTTCGGTCATGCGCTTCTTGGTGCGCAGGATGCCTTCGGCGTGACGCTGGATATCGGAAGCCTGGCCCTGAAAACCGCCCAGCGGCTGGTGCAGCACGATGCTGGTGTTGGGCAGCGCGATGCGTCGCCCCGGAGTGCCAGCCATCAGCAGGAACGAGGCCATCGACGCGGCAAAGCCCATGCAGACGGTGGATACGGGGCAAGAGATGTATTGCATCGTGTCGTAGATGGCGAAGCCGCTGGTCACCACGCCGCCCGGCGAGTTGATGTAGAGCGAGATCTCCTTGTCTGGATTGTCGGATTCCAGCGACAGAAGCTGCGCACAGACCAGCGCCGACACGCCGTCGTTGATCTCTCCGTTGATGAAGACGATGCGCTCGCGCAGCAGCCGCGAAAAAATGTCGAAGGCGCGTTCGCCGCGGCTCGACTGCTCGATCACCATCGGCACCAGATTGGCAAAACCGCTCATCGCTTTTCTCCGTTGTGTCGCTCAGGCCGCGCGCAGGAAGAGGCGAGGCGTGTTTGCGGCAATGGTCTGTTTGGGGCGGTGTGCGTTGAGCGAAAGCCGGCAACCGGCGCCCACCATCGCAACCGCAGGCGTAGCGACCCGCGCAAATCCATCGTGGACGATGCGCAGATGCGTGCCGCCCGACACGGTGCGGTCGAGCGTGAAGGTGACGATACTGTCAAACGGATCCGGTGCATTGCCCGGCGCTGCTCGCTCCCGCCAAGAATAGCGCAGCAGGCGTCCGGGCTCGGCGTCGAGGATTTCGCACTCGATCGCGCATCCGCCTTGGCAAAGGCAAAGCGGCTGCCGATCTCGGGCTTGATGTCGTTCGGCATCATCCAGGCCGCGAGCAGGTCCGGCACCGTCAGCGCCCGCCACACTTTTTCCGGCGGGTCTGGAAGCTCGCACTCGAACTCGATCGAGTCTGCTGCGATGTCCGAATGCTGTTTTACCGTCATTGGTCCATATCCTTCAAAACCGCCTTGAGCCGTTCGATACGCTCGGGCCAGAACGCACGGTAGCGTTCGATCCAGCCGAGCAGAGGGTCAAGCCCTTGCGGATCGGCGCGATAATAGGCGTTGCGGCCGGCCCGCCGCTCGGCCACAAGGCCGGCGCCGCGCAATACCGCGAGATGCTGCGACACGGCCGGTTGCGACACGGTCATGCCGCTGCGCAGTTCCGACACCGTCATCTCGCCGGCGGCGAGCCGTTCGTAGACGGCGCGGCGTGTCGGGTCGGAAAGTGCTCGAAAAATCTCTGCTTCGATCATGGGGGAAGCATAAGTCTACACTTATCGATTTGGCAAGCGGTCTTTTGCGCCCATATGAAATGGCGTGGCCAACCCAGCGATTGCTGACATTCCTTGACAGTTCACGGTAGAACTCCTAGAACGAAAAGAGAACAAAAACCTTGTGGGAAAAGGCAGCCACGGCAGGCGGCGATTGTCCGCAGTCTATAAGGTATGCGACAGAAATTTTGTTTCGGATGAGCGCGGAGAAGTATGATGGCGGGTAGCGTCAACAAGGTCATTCTGGTGGGCAATCTCGGGGCGGACCCGGAAATCCGCCGTTTGAATTCGGGTGAGCCGGTCGTCAACATCCGCGTCGCCACGTCGGAAAGCTGGCGCGACAAGACTTCCGGCGAACGCAAGGAAAAGACCGAGTGGCACAATGTCGTCATCTTCAACGACCAGCTCGCCAAGGTCGCCGAGCAGTATCTGAAGAAGGGTGCGAAGGTTTATGTCGAGGGCCAATTGCAGACGCGCAAATGGCAGGACCAGACCGGCAATGATCGCTACACGACCGAAATCGTGCTGCAGAAATTCCGCGGTGAGCTGCAGATGCTCGACGCACGCGGGCAGGGCGAGGGCGGTCAGGTCGGCAGCTATGCCGGTGGCGGCAGCAGCCGCGGTTCCGATTTCGGCCAGTCGGGCCCGGGCGAGAGTTTCAATCGCGGCGGCGGTGGCGGAAACAAGGGTGGTGGCGGCGGTTCGTCGCGCGAACTGGACGACGAAATCCCGTTCTGAATCCTAAGGGCGGATGGCCCTTACGCGGGCGAAAAACGCCAGCTACTTGAGGCCACGAATTGGCGTCCCGAAAATCTGTCTTGGATTTTCGGGACGTTCTGCGTTTGAGTGGTGCGCGGTGAAAGGACATATCAGGTGAAAGCACGGGTCAAATGGGTCGAGGAGCGCACCTTTGTCGGCGAGTCCGGCAGCGGTCACAAGCTGGTGTTGGGAACCGCGTTCGGACCGGACGGCAAGACGCCGGGGCCGAGCCCGATGGAACTGGTGTTGCTCGGCACCGGCGGCTGCGCGGCCTATGATGTGGTTCACATCCTCGAAAAGGGGCGCGAGGCGGTCGAAGACTGCGTGGTCGAGCTCGACGCCGACCGGGCGGAAGTCGATCCCAGGGTGTTCACGCGCATCCATATGCATTTTATCGTAAAGGGCCGGGCGCTTTCGCCCGACAAGGTGAGGCGGGCGATCAACCTTTCGATCGAAAAATACTGCTCGGCCTCGGCAATGATAGCCAAGACCGCCGAGATCACCCACGACTTCGAAGTCATCGATACGACGGCTAGATAGGATAGCGCCTGGTGGCGGCGGTTCGCCGCGCGAGCTGGGGCGCCGAAAATGACGGCCTCGGCAGTCAAGCGCGAGGCCGCTTTCATTTTCATCCTGCCATCAGCGCCTTGACGCCATCGGCGACGAACTGCACGGCGAGCGCCGCCAGGATGACACCGAGCAGCCGGGTCATGATCGGCGCCTTCTAGAACCCCTGCCAGCACTCATTTTCGAAATGAATCGTCAGATTATCCTAGTCGATATAGGGTCACTATTCGGTTGAGTTTTCATACTGGATTGGCGCTCTGGCGCACCGCAACAGGCCAATGGCCACCAGCGGATGCCCTATGGTAATCTGCGGTTCTGGAGAGGAACGTGGAGCGCCGTCTCGCAGCAGTCCTATTCGCCGACGTGGCGGGTTACAGCCGCCTCATGCAGGCAAGCGAAGCCGCTACCCTTGCGGCCTTGAGGGCGCGCCATGCTGAAATCATAGAGCCAGTCGTTGCTTTGCACAAAGGACGAGTGGTCAAGCTCATTGGGGACGGTGTCCTTCTGGAGTTTCCAAGTGCCGTCGGGGCAGTGGAATGCGGCGTCGAGCTACAGGCAGCGTTGGCCACAGCCAACGTCGGGATAACGCCTGACAGGCAACTGGTCTACCGCATAGGAATCAGTTTGGGCGATGTGATCGTCCAAGGTGACGACCTTTACGGGGAAGGCGTCAACATTGCGTCGCGCTTGGAACATCTCGCGGTTCCGGGGAGCGTTCTCGTGTCGGAAGCTGTTTACAGCCAGGTTCGGGGCAAGGTCGGCTTTCACCTCGAAGACATGGGCGAGAAGACGCTGAAGAACATCGCTCAGCCAGTGCGGGCGTACATGGTTTCTAACCCTCCGTCCGGCCAGTCGCGGCTAGGGGGGTCGAAGGAAGTCCATAAGGCGGGCATTTCAATCGCCGTGCTTCCGTTCGCCAATGTGAGTGGCGACCCTGAACAGGAGTATTTCAGCGACGGCATTACCGACGACATCATCACTGACTTGTCCAAGATATCGGCACTCAAGGTGCTCTCCCGCAGCACGGCATTTACGTTCAAGGGCAGGGCCGTCAATGTCGGCCACGCCGCCAGGGAACTGCAGGTCGCTTATGTGCTCGAAGGCAGCGTTCGCAAGTCCGGCGGACGCGTCCGTATCAGCGCGCAGCTCATCGACGCAGCCAGCGACGCACATGTGTGGGCAGAGCGATACGACCGTAACCTAAGCGATGTTTTTGAACTTCAGGACGATCTTTCGCTGGCTATCGTTTCAGCTCTGAAGGTCAGGCTCCTGCCGGAAGAAGAACGCGCGATCGAGGCCAGGTCGACCTACGACACTGAGGCCTATCGGATGTACCTGATGGGCCGCCGCTATTTGAACCTGCGCGGCGCGAGGAACTACGAGATCGCCCTGCGTTTCTGCCGGCAGGCTCTCCAGTCAGACCCGGAATACGCCCGCGCATGGGCCTTGTCCGCGCTCTGCCTTTCGTATCTCAATCACAGCGGCCGGACGTCGGATTCCGGATTCGAAGCCGCCCAGAAGGCCTTGTCCGCCGATCCGACGTTGGCGGAAGCACACGCCGCAATGGGACGCATCATGGCGGAAGAAGGCAAGTTCGAGGAGGCCCTCGCCGCGCACCGCGAATCTCTGCGGCTTGAGCCGGATTCATTCGACGTGCACCACAACTTCGGCACCACCTATCTCGAACTCGGAAAGTACGAGGAAGCTGTAGGTCATTTCGAGGAGGCGTCCCGGTTACTTGAATCAGACCATACTTCGCTGAACCTGCTCGCCCTGTCGCTAAAGTCGCTCGGCCGCAATGAGGAGTCCGCGACCGCGACATACCGTGCGCTTGAGCGCATCGAGAGGGAGGTAGCAGCCCGGCCCGACAACGCCAACGCCCTCGCGCACGGGGCGCTCGCCCTTGCCAGGCTCGGCGAAAAGGAACGCGCCAGCGAGTGGATCCACCGCGCGCTGATCATCGAACCCGACGACGCGACCGATCAATACAACCTTGCCTGTGCGTTTGCCCAAATGGGAGAGCCGGAGCGGGCGATGGACCTTCTTGAAGCCAGCATCCCCAGGAAGCCAACCGAATTCCTCCTGTGGATGAAACTGGACCTCGATCTCGAGCCGATCCGGGACCACCCACGATATTTGAAGCTTTCGGCAGACTGCGAAGCAAGGATGGCACATGCCAGTGAAGCACAGGATGTCGCCTGATCCGGCTTTACGCGAAATCACGTACGATCGGATTGTCCACTGAAGCGCGGAAGTCAGTGAAGAACTCAGTCTCGTGGAACGTGAAAGGCACACGGGCAGGCTTGGCGTCGCTGTGCTTCAGCGCTCTCACGGCGGCAACAAGTTCCAGGGCATCGAGCATTTTTTGGTCAACCCGGTTTTGCATGACCCAGTCCCGGGCCGCTGCCGAAACACGGTTATCGGGATGGCGGGCGTTGAAGGCGTCGAAGCAGTCTCCGAGGTTCCGGCGTGGGTAGAACGTACGGATCGCGATCTCGGCCAGTTCCCCGCGGACGTCCTCGGTGATTCTTCCGTGCGCGGCGGCGTTGGCCAGCGTGTAGCGAATGTTGACGAGCGCCTCGGAGACAGGAGGGTAGCCGAGTTCGGCAGGGCCGTGTTCGATCGCGACTTCGTCGTCCCTGGAGAGGCGTCCGTTTGCGAAATCTCGGAAAATCGCGCCGATCCCGACCATTCCGAACGGATGCAGTTCCGCGGCACGAAGCGCGCCCATGCTCGCCGCGCCGAATACGGCGCAGCCGCGTTCAAGGGCCCAGAGTATTTCTTTGTGAAGCACGGCGGGAACGTTTCCGAAAAATCCGTCGATCAGGCCTATGACGGAAACGTCCGGACTGCTTGCTGCCAGATAGATGTCGCCACGCTTCGCGGGCGGCCACCATTTGATCTCCGGATCGGCAACAGTCCCCCGAAGTCCCGGCCGAAGAGTTGGTCCCGAAAAGACGACCGTATTCATGACCGAATCCTTGCCTTTGTCGCTCGTGCTCCGGGCCTGTATCCTCGAGAGTGCGGAAACCCCTCCAAACCCGGAACGACAACCCTGGCGAACGCGAGTTCCGGCGATTTGCTCTTCAGGTCGACGGTCACCGCCCGGGAGAAACCGGCGTCTTCCAGCCGTTCCAGGATGAACCCGATCATCCCGTCGGCTGACGACTTGCAACCGGTTTCCGCGGGAAACCGGGATTCCGTTCCCCTGTCTTCGGGAGCAGGGTTTCTGGCGGAATAAAACCGCGCTCGAATGTCGTCGCGCGCCCCCGAGACGAGCAGCACCCTTGTCTGGATCGCCTCCATGAAAGCGCGCCTCAGCGCGACGGCCGGATCGGGATGGCAACCGGCCCCGTCAGTGGAGCTTGCAAGGCTGGATGGCCCCTTACT
Source organism: Mesorhizobium robiniae (assembly GCF_040545535.1). NCBI lineage: Bacteria > Pseudomonadati > Pseudomonadota > Alphaproteobacteria > Hyphomicrobiales > Phyllobacteriaceae > Mesorhizobium > Mesorhizobium robiniae. Next base: position 58,503 of record NZ_JBEPMC010000009.1, on the reverse strand, counting down.
GCGCTCGACAAGCCGACAGTAGAAGGCCGGCACCATGACGTCGGTCGTGATGTCCCAAGCTGCGGCGCTGACACCGCGTATGCGGCAGGCATCCAAAAGGCGGCACACTGTCGGGTCTTCGACCGAATCCCAGGCGACCCTGGAGAAGGAGTCAGGCGAAGATGTCCGGTAGAGCGCGACCGCATCGCCTTCAATGGCCTCGCACAGTCCATGCGCTATGGCCTCGCCGCTGGAGCTTCCGCCCCCGAGGCCGTTGCTGCTGACGAGAAAGCCGTCGTTGTTCCTGACGGCTTCAGTCGAGAAATCGGCGTGGACCAGGTCAAAGGGAACCGCCGCCTGAACTCCTGAGAACAGGTCGTACCCGACAGCCATCCTCGGTAAGCTATCGGTCTGGCACTTGCCGCCCGGTCGGACAGATTTCGGGAAACCGCCAAGGTCTGGCGCGGCCGCAAGATGCGAGACCTCGCCGAACGGCAGCCAGTCGGAAAATTCTTCCGCATGGAAGAGTTCAAGCGCTTCCATGACTCCGGAAACGCGTGCCTCCAGATCGGTCGTTCCCTTGCCCGATGACACGCTCATCGATCGGGAGTTTGGGCGAACCACCGACACTACAGGGAGGCCGATACCGTCCAGCCCGCTTATGTCTGCGATCCGCGTGATGCCGGCGTGACGCCGCAAGGCAAGCGCCGCATCGAACGTTTGTCGCAGGCCGCGGTTTGGCAATAGTTCGGTTAATGTCCCGACCGGAAGTTGCTCAGGCCCTGCCCATGATGACCATTCCGTCTCCAATGACGATCGGTTCGTAAATGGGATAATCATCGTCGCCTAGCCTGAGATGCACCGCGCCCGTTACGTTTATGACGTTGCTTCGCACCACATCGAGCGCTTTGCCGATCCGTTCGTCGATCAGGTCCCAAGCCTTGTCTTTCAGGTTCTGGTCGTATGCGAGCAGGGCGTACGCAGGGATTGCGAACAGGCGTCGGTCTCCGGTGCCGACGACCGGATCAATGTCGACCCGCACGAACAAAGCGCCGTTGATTATGTACTTTTCATCGTCGGACAGGTCGAGTCCCGAGAAATACTTGGCGAGCGTTGCCCGAAACGCCTTTAGCGCGGGATTGCCACCAGGGGTTTTGAAAAACTCGAGATTTGACGCGAAATTTTCGTCGAATACGGGTCCGACTCTTCTGCGCTCAGAAACAAACGTGTTGAACACTTCGCAGTCCTTCTTGAGGATGCCGCCTTTCCCGCTCCTGCCTCTCCCGAGCTTGAGCTTGGCTTCGGCTTCGTCAGTCGTCCCGAAAATGTTCAGCATGACCAATGTGGAACTGGGTTCTCCCGCCTCCCGCCAGTTCCTGTAGCGGACGTAAAACTCTTCGTTCCCGACGGATATGTTGGCCATCACCTCATCATCGTTTGATGAGTATTGTCCACAATAGTCATCTTGGCCGACTTTAGCCATGGAAGTCTCCCCTCACAGAAAGCGATCAAGAAACTTGCGGCAATTATGCAGCTTAAGCTGCTTACCAGTGCTGGCAATATTGCTACTAAAAAATTCCATTAGCAATAGCTAAAGTTTAGGCCGGCGTTGGCTTGGACTTCTTGTTCGGCTTCCCGCTCGCGCGCTCTTTCCCTAACGTCCGCCACCGCGGCCTCCGCCAAGCGCATCGACCCGAAGCCCCGGAACCCGGCACCGTCTGCGCTGCTCGGCCTTTCCAATCCCCTTGTGCGTCGGCGAGGCCGGCAGCGGCCACAAAATGGTGCTGGGGACCGCGTTCGGACCGGACGGCAAGACGCCGGGGCCGAGCCCGATGGAACTGGTGCTGCTCGGCACTGGCGGCTGCTCGGCCTATGATGTGGTGCACATCCTCGAAAAGGGGCGCGAGGCGTCCAGTAGCGGCGGTTCGTTGCGCGAGATGGACGACAAATCCGTTCAAGCAAACGCAACTGAACTGAGAAAATAACGGCCTCGGCATCAACCGCGAGGCCGCTTTCGTATCATGCCGCCATCAGGGCCTTGATACCGTCGGCGACGAACTGCACGGCAAGCGCCGCCAGGATGACCCCGAGCAGCCGCGTCAGGATCGAGCGGCCGGTCTGGCCGAGGATGCGGTCGATGCGCTCGGCCAGCACGAACACCAGATAGGTGATAACAAGGCAGATCGCGATGATGCCGACAAGGGCTGCCTGCGCGCCAAAACCTGGAAAAGAGCCGGAAAGCAGGACGGTCGCTGAGATCGCACCCGGACCGGCGATCAGTGGGATCGCCAGCGGGAAGGCGGCGATGTTGTGGATCATGTCCTTGGTAATGGCGACGTCGCCGATCTTTTCCTTGCGGTCCTGCCGGCGCTCGAACACCATTTCGAAGGCGATGAAGAACAGCAGGAACCCGCCGGCGACGCGGAAGGCCGGCAGTGTGATGCCGAACACCGATAGGATCGACGCGCCGGCGATTGCGAACAGCGCCATCACCAGGAAACCGATGATCGAGGCGCGCACGGAAACCTGGTTGCGCTCCTCGCGGTTCATGCCGCGTGTCACGGCGAGGAAAAGCGGCGCCAAGCCGGGCGGGTCGATGGTCACGAGAATGGTGACGAAGGCGTTGAACAGGCTGTCGAAGCTCGGCATCTCTAACCCTCCCCGCCGGGCCGTGCCCGAGACCTTGCATTGGTAGAGCAAAGCAGCGGCAGGGGAAACCGTGCAAGTCAGGTGCTGCCGGCTCGCCGCGCTAGGAACTCGACTTCGAGCCGCCAGGTCGCGCCGTCGTCCTGCGAGCGTTCGCCCAGCCAGCGGAACGAATTTTCGGTAATGCGGGAAAAACTCCAGCGCACCGAGGCGCCACTACCGTCTGCGCCTTCCTGGACGATGGTGTCGCCCTCGGCTCGGCCGAGCTGGCGGCTGTAATATTGGGTGCGCGGATCGCTCCAGAAGATGTGCCAGGCGTCGACGCCGGGGTCATAGACGCGCAGTGTCGTGCCATAGAAGGTCCATTTGCCGAGCGACGGCGAGGGGCCGGCGTCGCGCGCGGGCAGGATCCATACGTCCTGGATCGCCCGGCCTTCGAGAACCCAGCCGAAATGTACTTCGCCGCGCCCGGTCAGCACCTGGCCGTCTTCGAGATGGCGCGTGGCGTCGAATGTCCAGGCGCCGATGAAGCGGCCGTAAAGGTGCAGTTTTTCGGCAAGGTCCGTGGCCGGGCCGTTGCTATGCAGGGCTTCGGCAAAGGAAGATGAATTGAACATGATTTCGACCTCATCCGTCAGGAGACCCCATTTTGTCAGGAGATTGGTGGGAATAGGCGGCAGCAGGGTTCTGGTGCTTGGGAAAAATTGCTATCTTTCAAGCCATGACAACGAGCGCGCGCATACTGGCGTCCGGACGAGGCTGGCAGGTCTCGGACTTGGTCTGCACCGCCGGCGCCGCTGATCGCCCGTTCGAGGAAGAGCATCGCAACTTCTGCATCGCCGTCGTGACCAACGGCACATTCCGCTACCGCGCGCAACAGGGAACCGCGATGCTGGCGCCGGGCGCGCTTCTGCTCGGCAACCCCGGCACATGCTATGAATGCGGACACGAGCATGGCGCTGGCGACCGTTGCCTCTCCTTCCATTTCGAGCCGGCCTATATGGAACAGATCGTCGCTGGCATGCCGGATGCAAAGAAGCTGAATTTCAAGATGCCGCGCCTGCCGCCCATGCCGGCGCTGGCAGCGCTGTTTGCCGAGGCGGAATCCGCACGCGAGATGACCGACGTCGATGCATTCGAGGAAATCGGCCTGCGGCTTGCCGGCGCAGCCGCCGCCTCCGGCGCCACGCCTGCTGCCCGGTCACCGAGCCGCCGCGACCAGAAACGTGTCGCGGACGCGGTACGGCGCATTGAAAAGGATGCCGAAAGGCCGGTCTCGCTAGCCGAGCTTGCAAGCGAGACGGCGACCAGCCCCTACCATTTCCTACGCAGTTTCCGGCGCGTGGCGGGCGTGACGCCCTACCAGTTCCTGCTGAAAACCAAGCTGCACAGGGCGGCGGTGCGGCTGCGCATATCGGACGAGGCGATCTCGACGATCGCCTTCGAGGCGGGGTTCAACGATTTGTCGACCTTCAACCGCCGTTTCCGGCGCGCGATGGGGGAGGCGCCCGGCGCCTATCGGGTCCGGCGGCGAGGTGAGAGATTGTCGAATGCATCTGCCGTTCCGACTTTGTAACGCAAAATTGGCCGGACAATCAGCTTTAACCGGCGACCACGAAAAAGCGCCTCGGCCATATCGTCGCAATCAGCGATATCCTTTTGAAATCGCCACAAAAATCGTCATTGGAAAACGGCCGCGGACATTGGAGTTTCGGCTGCGCTTCCTATATAAGCACCGAGTGATTCCTGATTAGATTGTGACCTGATTTGACCGACCAGAAGACACCGCGCGGCGCCGACGGCGGCCCCACCGGCATCGAGCCGATATCCATCATCGAGGAGATGCAGCGCTCCTATCTCGATTACGCCATGAGCGTGATCGTCAGCCGTGCGCTGCCCGACGTGCGCGACGGGTTGAAGCCGGTGCATCGCCGCATCCTCTATGCCGCCCATGAAAGCGGTTACCACTGGAACCGCAAATATGTGAAGTCGGCCCGTCCGGTCGCCGACGTGATGGGTAAATACCATCCGCATGGCGACGCCTCGATCTACGACGCCTTGGTGCGTATGGCGCAGGACTGGTCGCTGCGCGTGCCGCTGATCGACGGACAAGGTAATTTCGGCTCGATCGACGGCGATCCGCCGGCGGCGATGCGCTACACCGAATCGCGGCTGACCAAGGTCGCGCATGAGTTGCTGGAAGATATCGACAAGGACACCGTCGATTTCCAGGACACTTATGATGCATCCGACACCGAGCCGAAGGTGCTGCCGGCTCGCTTCCCCAACCTTCTGGTCAACGGTTCCGGCGGCATTGCCGTTGGTATGGCCACCAACATTCCGCCGCACAATCTCGGCGAAGTATGCAACGGCGCCATTGCCCTCATCGACAATCCGGCGATCGATCTGCCAGCGCTGATGGAGATCATCCCTGGACCGGATTTCCCGACCGGCGGCATCGTGCTCGGCCGTTCCGGCATTTACAGCGCCTATTCGACGGGCCGCGGCTCCATCGTCATGCGCGGCCGCGTCAATGTCGAGCAGCGCGGCAACGACCGTGAGTCGATCGTCATCACCGAGGTCCCCTACCAGGTGAACAAGGCCTCGATGATCGAGAAGATGGCCGAGCTTGTGCGCGACAAGCGCATCGAGGGCATATCCGACATCCGCGACGAGAGCGACCGCCAAGGTTACCGGGTCGTCATCGAACTGAAGCGCGACGCGGTCGCCGACGTCATCCTCAATCAGCTCTATCGCTTTACGCCGCTGCAGACCTCCTTCGGCGCCAATATGGTGGCGCTGAACGGCGGCAAGCCGGAAGTTCTGACGCTGATCGACATGCTGAAGGCGTTCGTCGCCTTCCGCGAGGAGGTGATCAGCCGGCGCACCAAATTCCTGCTGCGCAAGGCGCGCGACAGCGCCCATGTGCTAGTCGGTCTCGCCATCGCCGTTGCCAATATCGACGAGGTGATCAAGCTGATCCGCACGGCGCCGGATCCGCAGACGGCGCGCGAGCAGTTGATGGAACGGCGCTGGCCGGCCAGCGACGTCGAATCGCTGATCCTCCTGATCGACGATCCGCGCCATCGCATCAATGAGGACGGTACCTACAATCTGTCCGAGGAACAGGCGCGCGCCATCCTCGACCTGCGCCTGCAACGGCTGACCGCGCTCGGGCGCGACGAGATTGCCGACAGATTGAACACGATTGGCACCGAGATTGTCGATTATCTGGATATCTTGTCGTCACGCGCGCGTGTCCAGCAGATCATCAAGGACGAGCTCATCGCCGTGCGCGACGAGTTCGGCACGCCGCGCCGCACCGAGCTCTCCGAGGGCGGGGCGGACATGGAAGACGAGGACCTGATCCAGCGCGAGGACATGGTCGTGACAGTCAGCCATTCCGGCTATATCAAGCGCGTGCCGCTGTCGCTCTACCGGGCGCAGCGCCGCGGCGGCAAGGGCCGCTCCGGCATGTCGACCAAGGAAGAGGATTTCGTCACCCGGCTATTCGTCGCCAACACGCACACGCCGGTGCTGTTCTTCTCCTCGCGTGGCATCGTCTACAAGGAAAAGGTTTGGCGCCTGCCGATCGGCAATCCGCAGTCACGCGGCAAGGCGCTGATCAACATGCTGCCGCTGGAGCAGGGCGAACGGATCACCACCATCATGCCGCTGCCTGAGGACGAGACCAGCTGGGGCGAGCTCGACGTAATGTTCGCCACGACGCGCGGCACCGTCCGCCGCAACAAGCTGTCGGACTTCGTCCAGGTCAACCGCAACGGCAAGATCGCCATGAAGCTGGAAGAGGAAGGCGACGAGATTCTCGGCGTCGAGACCTGCACCGACAATGACGACGTGCTTTTGACCGCCAGCTCTGGCCAGTGCATCCGCTTCTCGGTCAGCGACGTGCGCGTCTTCCAGAGCCGCAATTCGGTCGGCGTGCGCGGCATCGCGATGGCTGCCACCGACCGCGTCATCTCGATGGCGGTGATCGAACATGTCGATGCATCGCCCGCCGAGCGCGCCGCTTATCTCAGGCGGGTGGTCTCCGAACGGCGCCTGGCCGCTGGCATCGCCGCCGGCGAGGAAGAGGAAATCGCGCTGACCAACGAGGAGGTCGGCGAGGAAGCGGAGCTTTCCGACGAACGCTACGAATTCCTTAGGGCACACGAGCAGTTCGTGCTGACGGTGACGGAATATGGCTATGGCAAGCGCTCATCGTCCTACGACTTCCGTCTGACTGGGCGCGGCGGCAAGGGCATTCGCGCCACCGACGTGTCGAAAGCGGCCGAGATCGGCAGATTGGTGGCAACGTTCCCGGTCGGCAATGACGACCAGATCATGCTTGTCTCGGACGGCGGCACTGTCATCCGCGTGCCGGTCAACGGCATTCGTTTCGCCAGCCGCGCCACCAAGGGCGTGACCATCTTCAACACGGCTGACGGAGAGAAGGTCGTGTCGGTGGAGCGTATATCGGAGCCGCAGTCGGACGAGGACGCCGAAGAAAGCGTCGAGGGCGACGATACGGGTGCTGGGGACGCTGGCCCGGACAGCGCCGAGTAGGTTTTGGCGGGTAAATGCCGGCCGAGGGGCCGGCGCCGTCAACAGATGGCGGCCGGATCAGAAGTGGCGATAAGGCTTGCGGATGCCGAAGCCTTCGAATCGCTTGATATTGGCCTTGGCGCGGACGCGGCCTGCTTCCTGATGCAGCCCGAATACGGTGGCTATCAGCATGGCGACGGTCATTGCGGCGGCGAGCATGTAGATCAGCATGTGCTTGTTCTCCTGCGCCTAACAACGTTCAAATGGGGTTTTGGTTTCATCTTCTGAAGCTGTAACCTAGTGAACGCTGCGTGAAGCCTTCGTGATCGGCCTGTTCATTTGTCGTTCATCTCGGCCAGAAGCTTCATTCAAAGCGCATCGCGATTAACGTGGCTCAGACGATGCGCTTTGGATCCCGTTGGGGTGCATGTCGTTGTCCCAAACCGCTGCGCACCCTCGGGTCAGGCCCAAGGCCAGGTTTTTTGGGCGACATGCATTGGCGGCTCGTTAATCGGATTTGCCTTTGCGAGAGAGGCTCGCTAGAAGCACCCTGCCATGACTGAACGCATCGCTCTTTACGCCGGCTCCTTCGACCCGCTGACCAACGGCCACCTCGACGTGCTGAAGGCGTCGCTGGCCGTCGCGGACACCGTCTATGCGGCGATCGGCATTCATCCCGGCAAGAAGCCGTTGTTTTCGTTCGAGGAACGGGTTGGGCTTATAGAAGCGGCGACGAAGGCCGAATTCGGCAACGACAGCGTCCGCATCAAGGTCGTCGCTTTCGACGGGCTAGTCATCGACGCGGCCAGGAAGCACGGCGCGTCGATCATGATCCGCGGCCTGCGCGACGGCACCGACCTCGACTATGAGATGCAGATGGCCGGCATGAACGAAACCATGGCGCCGGAACTGCAGACGGTTTTTCTACCCGCCAGCCCTTCGGTGCGAACCATTACCGCCACACTTGTCCGTCAGATAGCCTCGATGGGAGGCGACATCCGCCCCTTCGTGCCGGCGGCTGTGGCTGGCGTACTCACCGCCAAATTCGCGAAATAAGGCATGTCGACCAGAAGTCGAACCCGGTTTCGGGACAGCGATATGCATGAAACAAAGGTTTTCGGAGAAAGATCCATGCAGCTCAAAAGGCTTGCCACCTGCTTCGTCGTTCTTTTCGGCCTTGTGGCTGCATCCGTTTCGGCGCTCGCAGCCGATCCGGAAAACACCATGATCATAACGCTGAAGGATGGCGACGTGACCATCGCGCTCAGGCCCGATCTCGCGCCCAAGCATGTCGAGCAGATCAAAAAGCTGGTCCGCCAGGGCGCTTACGACAATGTCGCTTTCCACCGCGTCATCGACGGCTTCATGGCACAGACCGGCGACGTAAAGTTCGGCAACATGAAGAACGGTTTCAGCGCCGATGCTGTCGGCACCGGCGGTTCAGATCTTCCCGACCTGCCGGCCGAATTCTCGACGTCCGAGCGCTACGTGCGCGGCGTGGTCGGCATGGCCCGCTCGCAAAACCCGGATTCCGCCAATTCGCAGTTCTTCATCATGTTCGCGCCGGCGCCGCCGCTCGATGGCCAGTACACCATCGTCGGCAATGTCGAAAAAGGCATGGAGTTGGTGGACCAGATAAAGAAAGGCGACGAGGCGCAAAACGGGGTTGTCACCGGTCCCGATCGCATGATCAAGGTGCGTATCGCCGCCGACGGCAAGTAAACCCATTAGCTTCAAAGGATATTCTGACATGGCCGAGATCAAGGACCGCGAGAACGCGCTCATCATGGAAACGACCAAGGGCAAGGTCGTCATCGAACTGTTTCCCGATCTGGCGCCTGGCCATGTCGGTCGCATCAAGGAATTGGCGCGCGAAGGCGCCTATGACGGCGTCGTGTTCCACCGCGTCATCGACGGCTTCATGGCGCAGACCGGCGACGTGAAATTCGGCAATTCCAGCAAACCCTCTTTCGCGCCCGCCCGTGCCGGCACCGGCGGCTCCGACAAGCCCGACCTGAAGGCAGAGTTCTCCAACGCCAACCATGGCCGCGGCACCTGCTCGATGGCGCGCTCGCAGAACCCGAACTCGGCCAACTCGCAGTTCTTCATCTGCTTCGACGATGCCGCCTTCCTCAACCGTCAGTACACGGTCTGGGGCCAGGTCATCGAAGGCATGGACAATGTCGACAAGATCAAGCGCGGCGAGCCGGTGCCGGATCCCGACAAGATCGTGTCGCTGAAGGTCGCGGCCGACGTGAAATGACCTATCGGGCTGTCGCGACTACTCTGATGCTTGTCGCGGCGGCCACTCCGGCGCTGGCAACGGAATCGATGATTTGCAGCGCAGAAGGCGACGCGGCATCGATCGATGTCCTGATGGGGAACACCGCCACGATCGCAGTCGCGCGCGTGTGGCTGGATGCCGGCGGCAAGACATGGACCACCGATGGTCAGCCGGGATCGATGAAAGTGATCGTCGGACAGGCATTCGAGGACGACCAGCACATGGCGATCGATCTCACCGACGAGGGTATCAGCTCGATTGTCGCCAAACTGCGACTGGTCAAGGCCAGCGAACAGTCCAATGTCGCAATGGGCGGCACGCTGAGCATCGACGGTGTTGGCGCCTGGGCGGTAACCTGCCCGGAACCTTGAGGCGGGGTTTTCTTGCGCGTCGACCTTTTCGACTTTGAACTGCCGGAGGAGCGCATCGCGCTTCGACCGGCAGAACCGCGCGACAGCGCCAACATGCTGGTGGTCAGGCCGGGTGAGGGGCTCGAAGACCGAACGGTGCGTGAGCTGCCGTCGCTGCTCGAGACCGGTGACGTGCTGGTGTTCAACGACACCAAAGTCATTCCGGCACAGTTGAAAGGCATCAGGCGGCGCGGCGAGGCGATGGCGCAAGTCGAAGCCACGTTGCACATGCGGGTAGGGCCGGACCGCTGGCTGGCTTTCATGCGTCCGGGCAAGCGCATCGCCGCCGGCGACCGCATCCATTTCGGCCATGACGCCAATTCCTGCTTTCTCGGCCAACTCGACGCCACCGTGATCGAGAAGGGCGAGGCCGGCGAAGCGCTGCTCGGTTTCGACCTCTCGGGCCCGTTTCTCGACGAGGCACTGCACGCCGTCGGTCACATTCCGCTGCCGCCCTACATCGCCTCGAAGCGTGACGACGACGAACGCGACCGCATCGACTACCAGACCATCTATGCCAGTGAGGAGGGGGCTGTCGCCGCTCCCACTGCCGGCCTGCATTTCACGCCCGAGCTTTTCGCCGCACTCGATGCCAAGGGCATCGAGCGGCGCTTCGTCACCTTGCATGTCGGTGCCGGCACGTTCCTGCCGGTGAAAGTCGACGACACGGCCGATCACAAGATGCATGCCGAGATCGGTTCGGTCAGCCCGGAAACGGCCGCGGCGCTCAACGCGGCAAAGGCGCGTGGCGGGCGCATCATAGCCGTCGGTACGACGTCGCTGCGCCTGCTGGAGAGCGCCGCGCGGGAGGACGGCACATTGGCCGGATGGTCAGGTCCGACCGATATCTTCATCATGCCCGGCTATCGTTTCAAGGCCGCCGACATGCTGATGACCAATTTCCATCTCCCGCGCTCGACGCTGTTCATGCTGGTTTCGGCGTTTTGCGGGCTGCAAACGATGCGTGCGGCCTACGAGCATGCCATCGAGAACCGCTACAGGTTTTACTCCTATGGAGATGCAAGTCTTCTGTTCAAGGAGGAGAACGATGGACGCGCGCCCAGTATACAACAAGGAATTCAATGACTAAGGCGTTCACCTTCAAGGTGCTGGCGACCGACGGGAAAGCGCGGCGCGGCTCCATCACCATGCCGCGCGGCGAAATCCGCACGCCGGCCTTCATGCCGGTCGGCACCGGCGGCACCGTCAAGGCCATGTATATGGATCAGGTGCGCGGTGTCGGTTCGGACATCATCCTGGGCAACACCTATCATCTGATGCTGCGACCCGGCGCCGAACGTGTGGCGCGGCTTGGCGGCCTGCACGAATTCGCCCGCTGGCCGCATCCGATCCTGACCGACAGCGGCGGCTTCCAGGTGATGTCGCTGTCGAAGCTGAGGAAACTCACCGAAAAGGGCGTCACCTTCCGTTCGCACATCGACGGCGCCGCCTACGAGATGTCCCCAGAACGCTCGATCGAGATCCAGGGACTGCTCGATTCCGACATCCAGATGCAGCTCGACGAATGCACCGCGCTGCCGGCCAAGGAGAACGAGATCGAGCGGGCCATGGAGCTATCGCTGCGCTGGGCCGAGCGTTGCAAGACGGCGTTCGGCGACCAGCAGGGGAAGGCGATGTTCGGCATCGTCCAGGGCGGCGACATAGCCGCGTTGCGGCTGCGCTCGGCGCAGGCGCTGAAAGCGATGGACCTCAAGGGCTACGCGATCGGCGGGCTGGCGGTCGGCGAACCGCAAGCGGTGATGCTCGAAATGCTCGATATCACCTGCCCGGAGCTGCCGGCGGACAGGCCCCGCTATCTGATGGGTGTCGGCACGCCGGACGATATATTGAAATCGGTGGCGCGCGGCATCGACATGTTCGACTGCGTGATGCCGACCCGCGCCGGCCGCCATGGCCTCGCCTATACAAGGCGCGGCAAGGTCAATCTGCGCAACGCCCGCCACGCCGATGATCCGCGTCCGCTCGACGACGAGAGCGACTGCCCGGCCGCGCGGGATTATTCACGTGCCTATCTGCACCACCTCGTGCGCTCGCAAGAGGCGCTGGGGGCGATGCTGCTGACCTGGAACAATCTTTCCTACTACCAGAGGCTGATGCAGGAGATTCGTGCCGCCATCGAAGCCGGCGCTTTCGAGGCGCGGGCGGCAGAGATTTCCGAGGGCTGGGCGAGGGGCGTTATTCCGGCGATGTGAGCGACCGCTCCGCCCGGTTCGACTATCCACGTCTGCGAAGATTCGGCGATTGGCTGCACTTAAGCTTCCTTCAGGGGAGCGCCGTCCTGATGCTTGAAAGCCGGGCGGCAGTCTGCCACAAGGGCCGCCTATGCGCATGACCCCGAAAATCGGAATCGATTTTCGGAAAGGATCATGCGCAATCAAAGTGCTACAGCGTCCTTTGCGCGTCCAAAAAGGACGCGCGGCGCTGTAGGTGCAAGCTTGAGCAGGACCGGGCAATGAAGGCATTTTTCGTGCAGATAAAGTGCGATCTGGGCAAGGCCTATGAGGTTGCCAGCGCTTTGGCCGATGCCGAGATCGCTTCGGAAATTTACTCTACAGCCGGCAATTACGATCTGCTCGCCAAATTCTATGTCGACGACGAGGAAGACATCGGCCATTTCGTCAACGAGAAGGTGCAAGTCCTTCCGGGCATCAAGGACACGTTCACGGTCGTCACCTTTCGTGCGTTCTGAGCAGTGCCGGCCGCCTGCCTGGACATAAGGCAAAGCCTGATCACAGCCATATTGGTGCTGCCCTAATTTTAGGCAGCCGCGACATACTGATCGCCAGCACCCTCCAAATCACCGATTGCGCTTGATTTTCTCCGGTGACGCCAGTGAAATGGCCTCACAGGGGAGTATGCGATTGGCAGCGTTCGACGAAATGCTTCCGGAAATCTCCGGATTGAGAACACCATATTCGGCTTACGATCGCTGGCTGAAGGAGCAGGATCCGGCCAGGCTTACCGAAAAGATGCAGGACGCCGAGCGCGTCTTCCGCAAGACCGGCATCACCTTTGCCGTCTATGGCGAGCAGGAAGCCTCCGAGCGGCTGATCCCCTTCGACATCGTTCCGCGCATCATTTCCGGCAATGAATGGCGACGGCTGACGCAAGGCATCGAGCAGCGCGTGCAGGCGCTGAACGCCTTTCTCGACGACATCTATCACCGCCAGGAGATCTTGCGCGCCGGGCGCGTCCCCAAGGAATTGATCGCCAAGAACGAGGCGTTTCTGCCGGAAATGATCGGGGTTCGGCCGCCGGCCGGCGTCTACACCCATATCATCGGCGTCGATATCGTGCGTATCAGCGAGAACGAATTCTATGTGCTGGAGGACAATGCGCGCACGCCCTCCGGCGTCTCCTACATGCTGGAGAACCGCGAGACGATGATGCAGCTCTTTCCCGAGCTGTTCCAGCAGATCAAGGTGCGGCCGGTGGAAAACTATCCGCAGCTCTTGCGCCAGTCTCTGGCAGCGGTGCGGCCGCAGAGCACCAAGGGCGCGCCAACCATCGCCGTGCTGACGCCGGGCAGCTTCAACTCCGCCTATTTCGAACATGCCTTCCTTGCCGACCAGATGGGCGTGCAGCTTGTCGAGGGGCAGGATCTGCGCGTCGTCGACGGCCACGTCGCGATGCGCACGACCGAAGGCTACAAGCAGATAGACGTGCTTTACCGGAGGGTCGACGATTCTTTCCTCGATCCGCTGACCTTTCGGGCGGACTCGGCACTTGGCGTGCCTGGAATCATGGATGTCTACCGCGCCGGCAACATCACCATCGCCAATGCGCCGGGAACCGGTATCGCCGACGACAAGGCGATCTATTCCTACATGCCCGAGATTGTCGAATTCTACACCGGCCGCAAGGCGATCCTCGGCAACATCCCGACCTGGCGCTGCTCGGAACCGGACAGCCTGAAATACGTGCTCGAACATATCGACGAGTTGGTGGTCAAGGAAGTTCACGGGTCCGGCGGCTACGGCATGCTGGTCGGGCCGGCGGCGACCAAAAAGGAATGCGAGGATTTTTCCAAGAAACTCGCGGCAAAACCGTCGAACTACATCGCCCAGCCGACCTTGGCGCTGTCGACCTGTCCGATCCTGACCGACAAGGGGCTGGCGCCGCGCCATGTCGATCTCAGGCCCTATGTGCTGGTTTCCGACCGCATCCAGATCGTGCCCGGCGGGCTGACGCGCGTGGCGCTGAAGGAAGGCTCGCTGGTGGTCAATTCCTCGCAGGGCGGCGGCACCAAGGATACGTGGGTGCTGGATGATTAGAGAGTGAATAGTGAATAGTGAATGGTGAATAGTGAATAGATAAGGATGACATGTCGTTGATGTTGGTGAAATGCCCTGAAATGAAGCACGCGGCGTCGTGCCCGAGAAAAATTCGGCCATTCACCATTCACCATTCACCATTCACCGTCCGAAGGACCGCGTAGAATGCTTCTCGGCCGCACCGCCAACGGGCTCTACTGGATGAACCGCTACATCGAGCGGGCGGAAAACATGGCGCGGCTGGTCGATGCCGGGCTGCGCATGGCGCTGACACGTACGCAGAACGCTTCGGAGGAGTGGAATTCGGTGCTGCTCAGCGCCGGCTCGGACGCTGCCTTCACGCAGAAATATTCCGACTATACCGCCGCCAATGTCGCCGATTTCCTGCTGCGCGACACGTCGAACCCGTCGAGCACGATGGCGTCGATCGAGACGGCCCGCAACAATGCCCGCATGGTGCGCACCGCGCTGACCCGCGAAACCTGGGAAAGCATCAACGAAGCCTGGATGTCGCTGAAGCGGATGCTGGCCAGGCCGATAGACGAACGCGACCTGCCCAGCGTGCTCGATGCGATCAAGCGCGAGACGGCGCTGATCCGCGGCTCGTTCTACGGCACCATGCTGCGCAACGAGATCTTCGATTTCTCCCAGCTCGGCACCTATGTGGAGCGCGCCGACAACACGGCGCGCATCCTCGACGTGAAATACTATGTGCTGTTGCCGTCGATCTCATGGGTCGGTTCGACGCTGGACAATTACCAGTGGGAATCGATCCTGCGCTCGGTGTCGGCGCACCGCTCCTATCGCTGGGTCTACGAGGCCGACTACAAGCCGACCAACATCGCCGACTATCTGATCCTCAATGTGCGCATGCCGCGCTCGCTGACCTTCTGCTACCGATTCCTGACCGAGCATCTCAGGTTCCTGGGCGACGATTATGGCGAGCGTCATGCCTGTCATGCGACGGCGGGCAAGACCCAGGCCATGCTGACGGCCGGCTCGATCAAGGACATATTCGACGCCGGCCTGCATGAATTCCTGGCCAATTTCATTCGCGACAACACCAGGCTCGGCGACGAGATCGCGCAGGACTATCGATTCTACTGAGGAAGCCATGCGGCTGAAGATCACCCACCGGACCGAATACCGCTACGATGCGCCGGTGCATTATCTGCTGCAGCGGTTACGGCTGCTTCCGGTCAGCGGATCGACGCAAACCGTGTTGTCATGGGCGCTGAAGATCGAAGGCGCGCGCGAGGAAGTGCGCTTCACCGACCATTTCGGCAACGACACGCGGCTTTTGAGTGTTGAAGGCGAGCGCGATTTTATCACCGTCGCGGCATCGGGCGAGGTGGTGACACGCGACACGTCGGGCGTCTCCGGGCCACATCAGGGTTTCGCGCCGCTCTGGCTGTTTGGCCACGAAACGCCGTTGACGACGATCGGCAGCGGCATTCGCGAGCTCGCGGCGTCGGTCGGCGAGGGGACGGATATCGAAAGATTGCATAGACTGATGGCCACGATCGGCGAGCGCGTCGCCTATACGCCGGGCACTACCAACGCGGCGACCCCGGCCGAGGATGCGCTGGCACTCAAGACCGGCGTCTGCCAGGATCACAGCCATATCTTTGCCGCCGCCGCGCGCGCCATGGGGTTTCCGGCCCGCTACGTCAGCGGCTATCTAATGATGGATGCGGCAGTCGAGCAGGCAGCAAGCCATGCCTGGGCCGAGGCGCATGTTGCGGGCCTCGGTTGGGTTGCGTTTGACGTCGCTAACGGCATTTCGCCTGACGAACGCTATGTAAAAGTGGCGACCGGCCGTGACTATCGCGACGCGACGCCCGTATCGGGGATTCGGCTGGGACAAGCAGAAGAACAGCTTGCGGTCACGGTCACGGTGGAGCAGTAATCCTCGACAAGATTGCTGCCAAAGAGATTCGATGACCTATTGCGTCGGCCTGAAGATCGATCGCGGGCTCGTGTTCATGTCCGACACGCGCACCAATGCCGGCATGGATTCGATCTCGACCTTCAAGAAGATGCATGTCTGGGAAGAGCCGGGCGAGCGCGTCATCGTGCTGATGTCGGCCGGCAATCTGGCTACGACGCAGGCGGTCGTCAGCCTGCTCGACGAGCGCACCAAGGCAGTTGGCGATCGCCACGCGACACTGCTCGAAACGCCCTCCATGTACCAGACGGTGCGGATGGTCGGCGACACCGTCAAGGAAGTCATCGCCAGTTCGTCACCGTCCGGCGACAAGGCGGATTCCTATTTCAATGCCTCCTTCATCCTCGGTGGCCAGATCAAGGGCAGCGCGCCGCGGCTGTTCATGATCTATCCGGAAGGCAATTTCATCGAATCGACCGACGACACGCCGTTTTTCCAGATCGGCGAGACCAAATACGGCAAGCCGATCATCATTCGCGCCTATGAAAAGACGATGAGTTTCGCCGAGACGGTGAAACTGCTGCTGGTGTCGTTCGACTCGACGCTGAAATCGAACCTGTCGGTCGGTCTGCCGCTCGACCTGCTGTTCTACGAAAAGGACGCCTACAAGGTCAGCCTGAAGAAGCGGATAGCCCAGGACGATCAATACTACCGCACCATTTCGGACGGCTGGTCGAACGCATTGAAGGCTGCTTTTGCGAGCCTGCCTGACTTTCCCGAATAGACCGCTTGTCTTTCCGGAGGTGCGATGAACAACGACGAATTCCGGCAATGGTCGAGGCGGGCCGCGGATTGGGGCGCCGATTACCGCAACTCGCTGCGTGAAAGACCGGTGCGGCCGCTGGTCGATCCCGGTGACATCTTCAAGAGCGTTGAGACTTCGCCGCCTGAAACGGCCGAGCCGATGGATGAGATCTTCGCCGATTTCGAGCAGAAAATCCTGCCGGGCATGACGCATTGGCAGCATCCGCGCTTCTTCGCCTATTTCCCGGCCAATGCCG
This sequence comes from Mesorhizobium robiniae, assembly GCF_040545535.1. Taxonomy (NCBI): domain Bacteria; kingdom Pseudomonadati; phylum Pseudomonadota; class Alphaproteobacteria; order Hyphomicrobiales; family Phyllobacteriaceae; genus Mesorhizobium; species Mesorhizobium robiniae. Next base: position 41,395 of record NZ_JBEPMC010000009.1, on the reverse strand, counting down.
CACCGGTTTCGGTGGTGGCCGAATATTTGGTCTCGGCGATGGCCGCGCAATGCATGCTCTGGCAGACCTCGCCGGCAGCGACCGAACTTGAGACGCGCGTCGTCGACTGGATGCGTCAGGCGCTTGGCCTGCCGGAAGGGTTTTCCGGTGTCATGCAGGATTCGGCGTCTTCGGCGACGCTTGCCGCCATGTTGACCATGCGCGAGCGCGCGCTCGACTGGCGGGGCAACGAGAAGGGCCTGCAAGGCCAGCCGACATTGCGCGTCTATTCTTCCGACCAGGTTCATACCTCCATCGACCGGGCGATCTGGGTATCGGGCATCGGCGAGGACAACCTCGTGCGCATTCCGGTTGCCGGCCGCTTTCGCGCCATGGATGTCGCAGCCCTCGACACAGCGATCGTCGCCGACCGTGAAGCTGGCATGCTGCCGGCCGGCATCATCGCCTGTGTCGGCGGCACCAGCACCGGTGGTACGGATGATGTTGCCGGCGTCGCCGCGGTAGCCAAGCGCCATGGACTCTATCTGCATGTCGATGCGGCCTGGGCCGGATCGGCAATGATCTGTCCCGAGTTTCGCCATTTCTGGACTGGCGCTGAGCAGGCGGATTCCATCGTCTTCAATCCGCATAAGTGGCTGGGCGCGCAGTTCGACTGCTCAGTGCAGTTTATCCGCCAGCCGGAGGATCTGGTTCGCACACTGGCGATCAAGCCCGAATTCCTGAAGACGCATGGACGCGACGGCATCATCAATTATTCCGAATGGTCGGTGCCGCTCGGCAGGCGTTTTCGTGCGCTGAAGCTGTGGTTCCTGCTGCGCGCCCATGGGCTGGAGAATCTCCGAACCATGATCCGCAACCATGTCGCCTGGAGCGAAGGCTTCGCTGCTCGGCTGGCCCGGGAATCGGACTTCGAGCTCGTCACGGAGCCGATGCTGTCGCTGTTTTCGTTCCGGCATCTGGCGGCGGCCGGCATCGATTCGGACGAACACAATCTGCGGCTGGTCAACGCGATCAACGACGATGGTCGCATCTACCTGACACAGACGCGGGTGAACGGTCAGGTCGCGATCCGCTTTCAGGTCGGACAGTTCGAGACGACGGCTGCAGACATCGACACCGCTTTCGAGGTCGTCACCGAAATCGCCCGTAAGCTGACTTGAGTTGAAATTGGTCGGAAAAGTTGCGCTGAGGTTTGTCTCCGGGCGCATGGAATTTCGTTAGCCGGCTTATGCCTTTTTATCACTTTCGTTTTCCGCTATAGACAAGAAAAACGAAAACGGGAGCTTCCCCAATGTATCTATCGCCGCGTCATTCAGAAATCATCCAGATGGCCAAGGACCATGGCCGCGTGCTGGTCGACGATCTGGCGACGCATTTCAACGTGACGCCCCAGACCATCCGCAAGGACCTCAACGATCTGTGCGACCAGCGGCTGCTGTCGCGCATTCATGGCGGGGCGCTGTTTCCCTCCGGCATCGAGAACATGGAATATGAGGCACGGCGCAAGATCGCTGCCGACGAAAAGGAGGCGATCGGCCGCGCAGCGGCCAGGCTGATCCCGGACAATGCCTCGCTGTTCATCAATATCGGCACCACGACGGAGTCGGTCAGCAAGGCGCTCCTTGATCATAGCGGCTTGATGGTGATCACCAATAATATCAATGTTGCCAATAGGATGCGCATATATCCTTCGATTGAGGTGGTGATCGCGGGCGGTGTCGTGCGCGGCTCCGATGGCGGCGTGGTCGGCGAGGCGGCGGTCGATTTCATCAGGCAGTTCAAGGTCGATTACGCGGTGATCGGCGCCTCGGCAATCGACCATGACGGCGCGCTGCTCGATTTCGATTTTCGCGAAGTGAAGGTGGCGCAGGCCATCATCGCCAATGCAAGGCATGTCATCCTCGTTTCCGACCAGACCAAATTCGAGCGGACGGCGCCGGTCCGCATCGGCCACCTGTCGCAGGTCAACACCTTCATCACTGACCGCTGCGACATTCCCTCGGTGCGCAAGATCTGCCAGGAGGCAGAGGTTCAACTGATCGAGACGTCGCTGCCCTAGAGGCTGCCGTTGCGGCAACAGCGGCCGTTTACATTTCGTTTGACATTCGTTCTCATTTCGAAATAATCCCGACACGGTTTCGTAAAAACCTAAAATTGCTGCAATGCGAAATCCGGGAGGACTATTGTGGGCGCATCCCCGATCCATGACATCTTCGTCATCGGCGGCGGAATCAATGGTTGCGGCATTGCCCGCGATGCAGCTGGGCGCGGCTTTTCGGTCTTCCTTGCCGAAATGAACGATCTGGCCAGCGGAACCTCTTCCGGCTCGACCAAACTGATCCATGGCGGCCTGCGCTATCTCGAATTTTACGAATTCCGCCTGGTGCGCGAGGCGCTGATGGAGCGCGAAATTCTCTGGAAGAACGCGCCGCACATCATCTGGCCGATGCGCTTCGTGCTGCCTTATGCCAAGGGCCTGCGCCCGGCCTGGCTGATCAGGCTCGGCTTGTTCCTTTACGATCACATTGGCGGGCGCAAATTGCTGCCGGCGACCAAGACGCTGGACATGGCAAAGGACCCAGCCGGCAAGCCGCTGAAGCCGTTGTTTCGAAAGGCCTTCGAATATTCCGACGGCTGGGTCAACGATGCGCGGCTGGTGGCGTTGAACGCCCGCGATGCTGCCGATCGCGGCGCAACGATCCGAACCCGCACGAAAGTCATCAGCGCACGCCGTGAAGGCGAGCTTTGGACGGTCAGGCTGGAAGACCTGCAGACCGGCGACACCGAGGAGATCAAGGCGCGGCTTTTGGTCAATGCCGCCGGTCCATGGGTCGACCATGTGCTATCTGCTACGGTCGGCCTGAACGACGTGCACAATGTCCGGCTGGTGCAGGGCAGCCATATCGTCATCGGCAAGAAATTCGACGATCCGCGCGCCTATTTCTTCCAGAACAAGGATGGCCGCATCATCTTTGCTATTCCCTATGAAGATGAGTTCACGCTGATCGGCACCACGGACCAGGACTATTCTGGCGACCCTCGTGAGGTGAAGATCAGCGATGCCGAGATCGATTACCTGTGTGCCGCGGCGAGCGAATATTTCGCGCAACCAGTCAAGCGTTCGGACATCGTCTGGACTTATTCGGCCGTGCGCCCGCTTTATGACGACGGCGCTTCGAAAGCGCAGGAAGCGACCCGCGACTATGTGCTGAAGACTGACGGCGGCGAGGGCATGGCGCCGATCATCAACACGTTTGGCGGCAAGATCACCACCTATCGCCGGCTGTCGGAATCGATGCTGGAGAAGATCGAAGGTTTTCTCGGCAAGCGCGGCAAGCAGTGGACCGCAAACGCGTCGCTACCGGGTGGCGATTTCCCGGCCGGCGGCTTCGACGCCGAAGTGGCGAAACTGAAAACGGCCTATCCGTTCCTCGACGCGCGTCTGGCGCGACGCTTGACCCGGCTTTACGGAACTCGCGCAAGGATGCTGCTGGGCCTCGCCAGATCGAATGCCGACCTTGGCCGCAACTTCGGCGCCGATCTCTACGAGGCCGAGGTGCGCTACCTCGTTCAAAATGAATGGGCGATGACGGCCGAAGATGTATTGTGGCGCAGGACCAAGCGTGGCCTGCATCTGAGCCGCGAGCAGGCGGCAGCGCTCGACGAATTCATGCGCGGGATAAGCCGGCGCCATGTCGCCGCTGCCGAATAGTGATGCAGAAAGCCTGGGAGGAGGCATCATGCTGGAACTGAGAAACGTGACGAAAACGGTCGCCGCGACGGAGCATATACGCGACGTGTCGCTGACGCTTCAGCACGGCTCGCTCAACGTCCTTCTCGGACCGACGCTTTCCGGCAAGACCAGCCTGATGCGGTTGATGGCCGGCCTTGATGTTCCAACATCCGGTTCGGTCTGGTTCGATGGCAAGGATGTCACCGGCATCCCGGTGCAGAAGCGCAACGTCGCCATGGTTTACCAGCAGTTCATCAATTATCCGGCGATGACCGTCTACGAGAACATCGCCTCGCCGCTAAGGGTAGCCGGCACCGATCGGGCGAAGATCGACAAGGAGGTGCGCAATGCCGCCGCACTTCTCAAGCTAACGCCCTTTCTCGACCGCACGCCGCTCAGCCTCTCCGGCGGCCAGCAGCAGCGCACCGCGCTGGCTCGTGCCATCGTCAAGAACGCCAGCCTTGTGCTACTCGACGAGCCGCTCGCCAATCTCGACTACAAGCTGCGCGAGGAGCTGCGCGCGGAATTGCCCAGGATTTTCGCGGCGACCGGCACCATCTTCGTCTACGCCACGACGGAGCCGCATGAAGCCTTGCTGCTCGGCGGCAACACGGCGACGCTTTCCGAGGGCCGCATCACCCAGTTCGGCCCGACGATCGACGTTTTCCGCAGACCGAACGACCTCGTCACGGCCAAGACTTTCGCGGATCCACCGCTCAACACGATCGTGCTGAAGAAGAGCGGTTCGAGCTTCCTTCTTGATGGTGGGGTGAACCTCCCGGTGCCGGCTGAGCTCGCCGGTATTGCCGATACGAGTTACACGATCGGCTTCCAGCCCCACCATCTCTCTCTTGCCCGGCCGAGCCCGTCGGCCGTTCCGGTGAGAGCCAAGGTCTCGGTCACCGAGATCACCGGTTCCGAAAGCTTTGTGCATCTCGACTTCGCCGATGTCCGCTGGGTGATGCTGGAGCACGGCATCCTGGTGTTCGAGCCCGACCAGACCATCGAGGTGTTCATCGATCCGCGCCACATCATGGTTTTCGACGCGAACGGCCGCTCGGCCGCGCCGCCACAAATGCTGGCGGCTTGAGGGAGGAGGGCACATGGCGCGCATCGACTGCAACCACATCCGCCACGCCTACGGACCGCATCCGAAGTCGGACAAGGACTATGCGCTGAAGGAGGTGCATCACACCTTCGAGGACGGCGGCGCCTATGCGCTGCTGGGGCCGTCGGGCTGCGGCAAGACCACGCTGCTCAACATCATTTCCGGCCTGTTGTACCCGTCGCATGGCGAGCTTCTGTTCGACGGCAAGGACGTGACCAATCTGTCGACGCAGGAGCGCAATATCGCGCAGGTGTTCCAGTTCCCGGTCATCTACGACACCATGACCGTCTACGACAATTTGGCCTTCCCGCTGCGCAACCGCGGCGTTGCGGAACCTGACGTCGACCGCAAGGTGCGCGAAACGCTTGAGATGACGGGGTTGGCCGATATGGCCCGGAGAAAGGCGAGGGGGCTGACCGCCGACCAGAAACAGAAGATCTCGCTCGGACGTGGGCTGGTGCGCTCCGATGTCAACGCGATCCTGTTCGACGAGCCACTGACCGTTATCGACCCGCATATGAAATGGGTGCTGCGCTCGCAGCTGAAGCAGCTGCACAGGCGCTTTGGTTTCACCATGGTCTATGTCACCCACGACCAGACCGAGGCGCTCACCTTCGCCGAAAACGTCGTCGTCATGTATGAGGGCGAGATCGTGCAGATCGGCTCTCCAGCCGAGCTGTTCGAGCGCCCCAAACATACATTCGTCGGCTATTTCATCGGCTCGCCGGGCATGAACGTCATGCCGGTCGCGGTCGAAGGCAGGAGCGCGCGGCTCGGCAGCCAGACGATCGAATTGCCGGGCACGCCCAAGGCTGGAACCACAGGCGCGATCGAACTCGGCATCCGCCCCGAATATGTCAGGCTTGGCGCCATCGGCATGCCGGTTTCAATCAGGAAGGTCGAGGATATCGGCCGCCACAAGGTGGTGCGCGCCAGTTTCGAAGGCCGCGACATCGCGGCGATCGTCGGCGAGGATGAGAACATTCCCGCCGATCCGAAGATCGCTTTCGATCCGGCCGGCATCAACCTCTATGCCGATTCCTGGCGCGTCGAGATGGGAGGCTGAGCATGGAAAGGACCTGGAACAACAAGGCCTGGTTCATGGTGCTGCCGGTGCTTCTGCTGGTGGCGTTCTCGGCAATCATCCCGCTGATGACGGTCGTGAATTATTCGGTGCAGGATACTTTCGGCAACAACGTCTTCTTCTGGGCGGGCTCGGAATGGTTCGAGGAGATCCTGCATTCCGACCGCTTTTGGGAAGCGATGGCCCGCAACCTGGCCTTCTCGGCCATCATCCTGATCATCGAGATTCCGCTCGGCATCTTCATTGCGCTCAACATGCCGAAGAAAGGCTGGGGCGTGCCGGTCTGCCTGGTGCTGATGGCGCTGCCGCTGCTCATTCCTTGGAACGTCGTCGGCACGATCTGGCAAGTGTTCGGCCGCGTCGATATCGGCCTGCTCGGATATACGCTGCGGGCGCTCGGCTTCAACTACAACTATGTCAACGACCCGTTCGACGCCTGGGTCACCGTCATCGTCATGGACGTCTGGCACTGGACCAGCCTCGTCGTGTTGCTCTGCTACGCAGGATTGGTCTCGATCCCCGACGCCTATTACCAGGCAGCCAAGATCGATGGGGCGTCGCGCTGGGCGATCTTCCGCTACATTCAGCTGCCGAAGATGAACCGCGTGCTGCTGATCGCGGTTCTGCTGCGCTTCATGGACAGTTTCATGATCTACACCGAGCCGTTCGTCGTCACCGGCGGCGGCCCCGGCAACACCACCACTTTCCTGTCGATCGATCTGGTGAAGCTGGCGATCGGCGAGTTCAACCTCGGCGAGGCGGCGGCGATGTCGATTGTCTATTTCCTGATCATCATGCTCCTGTCCTGGGTGTTCTACACCGTCATGACAGCCTACGACGCGGAGCGGTGAGATGGCGCGCCTAGATGAAAGCACGGCCGACGGACGAACACTGATGCGGCAAGCCCCCGCTAGCGGGGAAACACAGGCGGCGAACGCTGCGCTGGCCCGCAAGATGCGGCGGCGGGGCGAGGAGTCGCGGTTCTGGTGGCTGGTGCCGACGATCTACATCATCTTCCTGATGCTGCCGATCTATTGGCTGGTCAATATGAGCTTCAAGACCAACCAGGAGATCCTGGGCGCCTTCTCGCTGTGGCCGAGAAACCCGACGATCGCCAACTACATGGTGATCTTCACCGACCCGTCCTGGTACAAGGGTTACATCAACTCGATCATCTATGTGGTTATGAACACGGTGATTTCCGTCGCCGTGGCGCTTCCGGCAGCCTACGCGTTCTCGCGCTACCGGTTCCTCGGCGACAAGCACCTGTTCTTCTGGCTGTTGACCAACCGCATGGCGCCGCCGGCGGTGTTCGCGCTGCCTTTCTTCCAGCTCTATTCGGCATTCGGGCTGATCGACACGCACATCGCGGTGGCGCTGGCGCATTGCCTGTTCAACGTGCCGCTGGCGGTCTGGATTCTCGAAGGCTTCATGTCGGGCGTGCCGAAGGAGATCGACGAGACCGCCTATATCGACGGCTATTCCTTCCCGCGCTTCTTCCTCAGGATATTCATGCCGCTGATCGCGAGCGGTGTAGGCGTGGCCTGCTTCTTCTGCTTCATGTTTTCCTGGGTCGAGTTGCTGATCGCGCGGACTTTGACCACGACCGCCGCCAAGCCGATCGCCGCGATCATGACGCGCACGGTCTCGGCCTCGGGCCTCGACTGGGGCGTGCTGGCTGCAGCCGGCGTGCTCACTATCCTTCCGGGCGCGCTCGTGATCTGGTTCGTACGCAACTATATCGCCAAGGGCTTTGCCCTGGGGAGGGTGTGACGATGAACCTTTCCTGGATGGCGTGGACGCTGCCGACTGCGGTCTTTTTCATCACGATCCTGATGCTGCTCTGCGGCATGGCGATCTGGGAGTACGTCTCGCCGGGCGGCAATCCGCGGGTTGGCGTACTGCGGTTCGAGACGACGCGCGGCGACCGTCTCTTCCTATCGCTGCTTGGCAGCGCCTTTATCCATCTCGCTTGGCTGGGTCTTGTTGGACCCAACCTGTGGTGGGCTCTCGCTCTCTCCGTGGTCTACGCCATCGGCGTGTTCCGCTACGTATAGAGGGGGAAACTGTTGGAGCGGCCGCGTGCCGGCGTCTGCTCCGATCGAACTTGAAAAATGAAACAGTGGAGGAAACACATGAAACGGCAATTTTTGACATCGACGACTGCGCTTGTCCTGTTGCTAGGGGCAGGCCACGCCTATGCCGGAATGGACGAAGCCAAGGCGTTTCTCGACGCCGAGATCAAGGACATGTCGACGCTCGATCGCGCTGCCCAGGAAGCCGAGATGCAATGGTTCGTCGATGCCGCGAAGCCCTTTGCCGGCATGGACATCAAGGTCGTATCCGAAACCATCACAACGCACGAGTATGAATCGAAGACGCTTGCGAAGGCGTTCACCGACATAACCGGCATCAAGATCACCCACGATCTGATCGGCGAAGGCGATGTCGTCGAAAAGCTGCAGACGCAGATGCAGTCGGGCGAAAACGTCTACGACGCCTATGTCAATGACTCCGACCTGATCGGCACCCATTGGCGCTACCAGCAGGCGCGCAGCCTGACCGACTGGATGGCGAACGAGGGCAAGGACGTCACCAACCCGAACCTCGACCTCGCCGACTTCATCGGCACCAAGTTCACGACAGCTCCGGACGGCGATCTTTATCAGCTGCCCGACCAGCAGTTCGCGAACCTCTACTGGTTCCGTTACGACTGGTTCAACGACGAGAAGAACAAGGCGGACTTCAAGGCGAAGTACGGCTACGACCTCGGCGTGCCGGTCAACTGGTCGGCCTATGAGGACATCGCCGAATTCTTCACCGGCCGCGAGATCGACGGCAAGAAGGTCTACGGCCACATGGACTACGGCAAGAAGGACCCGTCACTCGGCTGGCGCTTCACTGACGCTTGGCTGTCGATGGCCGGCAATGGCGACAAGGGACTGCCGAACGGTCTTCCTGTCGATGAATGGGGCATCAAGGTCGACGAGAAGTCGCGGCCGGTCGGCTCCTGCGTGGCTCGGGGCGGCGACACCAACGGTCCGGCGGCGGTCTACTCCATCCAGAAATATCTCGACTGGATGAAGGCTTACGCTCCGGCCGCGGCCCAAGGCATGACCTTCTCTGAATCCGGACCCGTTCCGGCGCAGGGCGAAATTGCCCAGCAGATGTTCATGTACACGGCCTTCACCGCCGACATGGTGAAGGACGGCCTTCCCGTCGTGAACGAGGACGGTACGCCGAAATGGCGCTTCGCTCCGTCGCCGCACGGCGTCTACTGGAAGGACGGCATGAAGCTCGGCTACCAGGACGTGGGTTCGTGGACGCTGCTCAAGTCGACGCCTGACGACCGCGCCAAGGCAGCCTGGCTCTACGCGCAGTTCGTCACCTCGAAGACAGTCGACGTGAAGAAAAGCCACGTCGGCCTGACGCTGATCCGCGAAAGCACGATCCAGCACAAGAGCTTCACGGACCGCGCGCCGAAGCTCGGCGGCCTGATCGAGTTCTATCGCTCGCCGGCCCGCGTCCAGTGGTCGCCGACGGGTACGAACGTTCCTGACTATCCGAAGCTGGCACAGCTTTGGTGGCAGGCGATCGGCGATGCCTCGTCGGGTGCCAAAACCCCGCAGGAGGCGATGGACTCGCTCTGCGCCGAGCAGGAAAAGGTGCTTGAGCGCCTCGAGCGCGCCGGCGTGCAGGGCGACATCGGACCGAAACTCGCCGAGGAAAAGACCCTCGAAGAGTGGAACGCCGATGCCGTCGCCAAGGGCAATCTCGCGCCGCAGCTGAAGATCGAGCCGGAGAAGGACAAGGCGCAGACCATCAACTACGACGAGCTGGTCAAGAGCTGGAGCAACTGAGCATCGGTCCGGGCGTTCGCGCCCGCATCGCAACAATCGGGGGAGGCGGCATCTTGCCGTCTCCCCTGTTTGCGCCGAGGGAAATGGTAATGAGCAGCTTTATCCTTGCAATCGACCAGGGAACGACATCGAGCCGGGCGATCCTGTTCGACCGTGAGATGAAGGTGGTGGGCAGCGGGCAGAAGGAATTCACTCAGTATTATCCGGCTTCTGGCTGGGTCGAGCACGATCCCGAGGAGATCTGGTCGAGCGTCGTGGCGACGGTGAAGGCCGCGCTGAAGAGCGCCGGCCGCGATGCGTCGGATGTCGCGGCAATTGGCATCACCAACCAGCGCGAGACTGTCGTCATCTGGGACGGGGCGACCGGCAAGCCGATCCACAACGCGATTGTCTGGCAGGACCGCCGCACCGCGCCGCTGTGCCAGAAATTGAAGAAGCAGGGGCTGGAGAAGAAGTTCACCAGAAAGACCGGTCTGCTGCTCGATCCCTATTTCTCCGGCACCAAGATCGCCTGGATGCTGGACAAGGTGAAGGGCGCCAGAAAACGCGCCGAGAAGGGCGAATTGCTGGCCGGCACCATCGACAGTTTTTTGATCTGGCGGCTGACCGGCGGCAAGGTTCACGCCACCGACGCCACCAACGCCTCGCGCACGCTGGTCTATAACATCGAAAAGAACGTCTGGGACGACGAGCTGCTGACCATTCTGCGCATACCGGCAAAAATGCTGCCGCAGGTGAAGGATTGCGCCGACGATTATGGAATGACAGAGAAAACCCTGTTCGGCGCAGAGATAAAAATCCTTGGCGTGGCCGGCGACCAGCACGCGGCGGCCATCGGCCAGGCCTGTTTCCAGCCGGGCATGATGAAATCCACTTATGGCACCGGTTGTTTCGCGTTGCTCAACACCGGCAGCGATCTGGTGCGCTCGAAAAACCGTTTGTTGACGACCATTGCCTACAGGCTGAACGGCAAGACCACCTATGCGCTGGAAGGGTCGATCTTCATCGCCGGTGCGGCCGTGCAGTGGCTGCGCGACGGTATCAAGGTGATCGGCAAGGCCGAGCAGAGCGGCGTGCTAGCCGCAACGGCGGACCCGACGCAGAATGTCTACCTGGTGCCGGCTTTCGTCGGGCTTGGCGCGCCGCGCTGGGACGCCGACGCGCGCGGTGCTATCTTCGGGCTGACCCGCAATTCGGGCCCGGCCGAGTTTGCCAGCGCCGCACTGGAATCCGTTGCCTTCCAGACCCGCGACCTGCTCGACGCGATGCGCAAGGACTGGAAGGGCGCGTCAGCGAAGACCGTTCTCAGGGTCGATGGCGGCATGGTGGCCTCTGACTGGACGATGCAGCGGCTGGCCGACATCCTCGATGCGCCGGTCGATCGCCCGACGATCCTGGAGACGACCGCGCTGGGCGCCGCCTGGCTGGCCGGCTCGAAGGCCGGTGTCTGGCCGAAGGCGAGGGACTTCGCCAGGAGCTGGGCGCTTGAACGGCGGTTTCGACCGAACATGGATGCGTCCGCCCGTATTGCCAAGTTGGCGGGCTGGCGCGATGCTGTGCGCAGGACGCTGAGCGTGCAGTAAGCACGCAGTAGGAAGGTGGAGCCCTCAGGTTCGCACCTCGTTTGAATAAGGTGGGCGGCGGTACCTACGAAAACCGCATAATCCCAGTTCGTGGCGATCCATGACACATCCCGATTGGTATCTTGATTGGCGCGATGAGGCCTTCCACCAACTACAAATGAAGAATGCGCGCTTGCAGGATGATTTTCGCCTCGCTAGCTGGGCCCGTTACGACTGCGATTTTGAGGCTGGAAAGCTTCTTTTCTCGGGACAAGGCGTTGTTAAGGTAGTCGCCGAGATCCAGATTGCCGGCTCTACGAGCGCCACAGCTGGTAACTGGCTCTGGGCTTGGGCAAATTCAAACTGGCCTCGCGAACTCGTTAGGGACGGGCAGTTGGCTCGATCTTTCGGTGAGAAACACGGCATCGACGAACTGGCTCAGGCCTACGTGAAGGACGATGACCTGAACGGACTCGGCTGGGAATTGACCTCGGCAATGGTTCGGATTTGCGACTCTTGCGGAGCTTACCGTCCGCCTCGCGACGAAGGTGGAGGTGTGTATCTGATCTTCAGGAGCATCAGTTGGGCGAGCTGATCGCAATGCCCGCGCTCCCAGCTATTCGGGAGACCATGGCAGCCTTGACTGTCGTGGCCCAGAAGAGAAACCCGCGCCGTTGCCGACGCAGGCTCTCATCAACCACTCAGTCCGGGCTTTCTCAATAGGGCGAATAACACTGCCGGCGCGGGCCGTTGTAGGGCTGATACGTGTTGTCATAGGCCCGGTAGGATCTGTACCGGTTGTAGCACCACTCCGTGTGCGAATCGCCTCGATAGACGCGGCGGCTCTGGTTGTTGACGATCGCGCCGGTGATCAGCGCGCCAGTGGCGAAAGCAGCCAGCGGGAACCAATAGTCGCCGTGACGGCGATAGCCGCGACGATAACTGCGATAGCCGCGATGGCCGCGCCAATACCTGCCGTCGTCGCGCGAGAAACGACGAAAATCGCGGCGGGAAAAATCGCGATCGCGGTTGAAACTACGCCTCCACCGCCTGTGGTCGACAGTCTGGACATTCGACGAGACGTTCTGACCAAGCGGCACGTAGGTGGGCTGGGCGTTGACGGGCACGATCTCCGCTACAGCGAATGACGCTGACAGCGCGGTCGCCAGCAGGCCCGACATGATCCTGTTCATGATCTTCTCCTTGAAAGCGTCGTCCCTTGTAGCGACAAAAACGGGCAGGTTGCGCAATTGTTCCCGCAAAAATCGCAAGGCGCTGATTTGTAATGCGTCTCGGCTTTCCGCGGGGCAGCAAGTCCGGCCTTGCCGAAGCGGTTTGCGAGGCGCCACGAGACCGCGAAAACTCCAGCTTGCGCAGCCTCTTTTTCCGGTTGACCGGTCGAGACACTCTCCCTATGTTCCGCGCAATTTCGAGGGCGGCATTCTGAGCCCGCGGGAGCGCGTAGCTCAGCCGGTAGAGCAACTGACTTTTAATCAGTAGGTCCAGGGTTCGAATCCCTGCGCGCTCACCACAGTTTCACCTGGGACTTCAATAAGTTAGCGTTTTGGGGTCTGGAACAGAGCCGGAACTGTGCGACTTTTTGCGACCCGTGCGACCGCAAAAAGTCGCACGGCCCGTTCACTGGTTGTTCCATGCCTAAGCGCGAGGTGCTATGGCGCAGGAGCAGATGTTGGGTCCGCTGCCGCACGCCGGGCCGTCGTCTGTTAGCTGCTTGCTGAGATTGACGACCTGCCAGTCTAGCTTTGCAGCACTCGGCCGTTACAAGTTGGCACCGGCTTAGCGCCTTGCAAGTCCTCAAAGTTAGATCGACTTGCGCAAATACGTCTTTTGCACGATCCTGTCTCGAAATTCGAGGGAGGGGATTATGGGTGTCGAAGAAAAACTCCGCGTTCTTGCTGACCGTATCAAGACGCATTCCAGCGCAATGCTTACCGAGGAGGCCCTAAAAACGGCAATAGTGCTGCCATTTTTGGCAGCCTTGGATTACGACGTTTTCAATCCTGATGAGGTCATTCCGGAGTTCTGCGCCGACGCGGTTGGAAAGAAAGGAGAGAAAGTAGACTACGCCATCAAAATTGACGGGGAGATCAGGATTCTTGTCGAATGCAAGCCGATCACCACAGTGCTCGACCGAGTCCATCTTGCACAGCTCTACCGATACTTTTCCGTCACAAACGCCAAATTTGCCATTCTGACAAACGGCCGCGCCTTCCACTTCCACACTGATCTGGTTGCACCGAACAAGCTCGATGATCGTCCGTTCCTCACATTCGACCTTTCGGACCTACAGGGTCAATTGATATCCGAACTGAAGAAGTTCGCGAAAGCTGATTTCAACGTTGATGGAATCCTGCAATCCGCTCATCGCTTGAAGTACACTTCAGCAATCAAGAAAGAGATCGGGAACGTGATGGAGAATCCACCCGAGGATTTTGTCCGGTTGGTGACGGTCGGGCTTTACCAAGGCCGGTTCACCGGCCAGGTAAAGGAGCAGTTCACGCCGATGGTCAAAGCGGCTTTTCGCGAGATTGTTCGGGAATCCGTCCAGTCGCGTCTATCCACCGCGTTGGCTGAAACTGAGGTTTCGGAAATCGGCGCGGACGGAATTGGCACCGAAGAGGAGGTTATCACAACTGAGGACGAACGCGAGGGTTTCATGGTCGTCCGGGCAATCGTTCGCGACCTTTTAAAGCCAGCAAGGGTAATCATGCGCGACCAGAAAAGCTATTGCGGCATTCTTGTCGATAATAACAACCGCAAGCCGCTGGCCCGACTATGGTTCAACAGGACCGTCAAATATCTCGGGCTATTCGATGGTGAGAAGGAAGAGAAGGTCAAGATCGACTCGCTGGATGAAATCTACGACTACGCCGAGCGCTTACGAGCTACCGCAAAGGAATACCTTGCTGTGGCAATCGCCGCGCCATCTGTCGCTTCCTAACCTTCGCGATCGCGCGATACTTCTGGCGGTCGATCCTGCCAAATATCAAGAACCCCCGAAAACCAGCGAGACATTGCCGCCCGCATGTCGCTCCAGCCGGCCGGCGAGATCCAGTTCAAGCAGCACCATGAAAACCTGGGCCGGATGCAGGCCGGTGTGGCGGATGATCTCGTCGATCGCTACGGGCGTCGGGCCGAGGGCTTCGACGACGCGGGCGCGGTCGTCCTCGCCGGGTGGCGGCGTTGCCGAAAAGTCGGGCGGCTCGCCAAGCGGCGCCGTCCTTGGTGCCAGTGCGCCGACCAGCGGGGCGATCGCACTGGTAATGTCCGATGCCTCAGTGACCAGGGTGGCGCCGTCCTTGAGCAGAGCGTTGGTGCCGGCGGCGCGCGGATCGAGCGGCGAGCCGGGGACGGCGAAGACCAACCGGCCCATCTCGCCGGCAAGCCTGGCGCTGATCAGCGAGCCGGAGCGTTGCGCCGCCTCGACCACGACCAGCCCCAATGCTGCACCGGCGACAAGGCGGTTGCGGCGCGGAAAATCCTGGGCGCGCGGCTGCCAGCCGAACGGCATCTCTGAAATGATGGCGCCGCCGCGCTCGGCAATCTCCTCGCACAGGCCGGCATTCTCGGGCGGGTAGGGCAGGTCGAGGCCGCCGGCCAACACCCCGATCGTGCCTGACGCAAGGCTGCCCTGATGTGCTGCCGTGTCGATGCCGCGCGCCAGACCGGAGACGATGCCGTAGCCGTTGCGGCCGAGTTCGGCGGCGAGCGTTCGCGCCATCTTGATGCCGGCCAGCGAGGCGTTGCGGGCGCCGACGATGGCAACCGTCGGCAGCCGGAACACCGCGCCTTCGCCCTTGATCGCGAGCAGCGGCGGCGGATGGTCCATGCTTTTCATCAGCGGCGGATAGTCGGCCTCGCCAATGCCGACAAAGCGGGCGCCGGCCCGGCGGGCCGTCTCCAGCTCCGCCTCGGCCTCGGCAATCGACGGGATGCGGACGATCTTCCTGGCACCGCCCGAAATCATCAGCTCAGGCAGCATCTCGAGCGCCGTCTCGGCCGAGCCAAAGCGGTTGATCAGGTCACGAAAGGTGGCCGGGCCGACATTCGGCGTGCGGATCAAGCGAAGCCAGCTCAGCCGCTGCCGGTCGCTGAGCCGCGGCCCGGCGGCGCGCTGGCTCACTCCTTGGCCCCGATCTTGCCCTCGGTGCCGGCCAGCAGCCGCGTAATGTTGGCCCGGTGTTTAATGATGACGATCAGGCTCATCAGCGCGAACAGCCCGGCAATCTCAGGCGTGCTGAGGACATAGAGCGCGATCGGCACGACGACTGCTGCCGTCAGCGCCGCCAACGAGGAGAAGCGAAACAGGAAAGCAATGGCCAGCCAGACGACGGCGAAGATCAGCGCCACCTGCCAGGCAAGGCCGATCAACACGCCGAGATAGGTGGCGACACCCTTGCCGCCCTTGAAGCCGAGCCAGACCGGAAAGAGATGACCGAGGAAGGCGCCGAGGCCGGCCCAGAGCCCGAGCTCCGGTGCAAAGCGACTGGCGATCAGCACGGCCGCCGTGCCTTTCAGCGCGTCGAGCAACAGCGTGGCGGCGGCCAGGCCCTTGTTGCCGGTGCGCAGCACATTGGTGGCGCCGATATTGCCGGAGCCGATGTTGCGGACGTCGCCAAGGCCGGCGGCTCGGGTGATCAGGAGCCCGAACGGGATCGAGCCGAGCAGATAGCCGAATACCAGCGCCAAGACGATGCCGTAAGCCATTGTTCCCCCGAATTCCAACTGTCGGCCTTAGGGAGTGTTGAGATTCAGGTCAGGCCGAGCCGAGAATGGTGGTTTTCCGGGAACCGGAACGCAGCGTACTTTTGGGTACGTGAGTACCGGAAGCACAGGAAACCACCGTTCGCAGGCCGGCATCACCTGAATATCGACACTCCCTAGGCTGAAAACACTGTGCGGCCCGCCACCATCGTTTGCAAGACCTTGCCCTGCAGCCGCGCGCCTTCGAAACAGGTGTTTTTCGAGCGCGAACGGATGCCGCTTTCGCTGACGATCCATGGCTCGTCCAGATCGACAAGCGCAAGATCGGCCGCCGCCCCCGGCTTCAGCGTGCCGCCCGGCAGGCCGAACAATCTTGCCGGCGCAGTGGATAACGTCTCGACCAATCTAAGCAGCGTCACGTCGCCATTGTGATAGAGCCGCAACGCTGCGCCCAGCAGCGTTTCCAGCCCGATGGCGCCGGCCGCGGCATCGGCGAAAGGCAGGCGCTTGGTGTCGACGTCCTGCGGGTCGTGCGAGGAGACGATGATGTCGATCGTGCCGTCCTTGACCGCCTCGATCATCGCCAGCCGGTCTTCCTCGGCGCGCAGCGGCGGCGTCAGCCGGAAGAAGGTTCGATACTCCCCGACATCGTTCTCGTTGAGCGACAGATTGTGGATCGACACGCCCGACGTGACATTCGCGCCGTCGGCTTTCGCCCGCGTTACCGCGTTTGCCGCCATGGCCGTCGAGATCTTGGCCGCGTGATAGGCGCCGCCGGTCAGCCGCGCCAGCGCAAGGTCGCGCTCCAGCGGAATGGACTCGGCTTCGCGCGGAATCCCGGCAAGGCCGAGCCAGCTTGCATAGAGGCCTTCATTCATGACGCCCGAGGAGGCGAGGTCGGCATCTTGGGTTTCATGCGCGATTACGCCGCCGAAATCGCGCGCATAGGTCAGCGCGCGGCGCATCACCAACGCGCTTGATATGGTGTGCCGCCCGTCGGTGAAGGCGACCGCGCCGGCCTCGCGCAGCAGGCCGAACTCGGTCATTTCGCGGCCTTCGAGACCCTTAGTGATCGCAGCCGCCGGAAAGATATTGACGATGGCCGTATCCTTGGCGGTACGCAGCACGAACTCGACCAGCGCGACATTGTCGATCACCGGATCAGTGTCGGGCATCATGACGATCGAAGTGACGCCGCCGGCGGCGGCGGCCACGCTGGCCGAAGCGATGGTTTCGCGGTGTTCGCCGCCCGGTTCGCCAATGAAGACGCGCGCATCGATCAGGCCGGGGATAACAGCCTTGCCGGCGCAGTCGATGACGGCAGCATCTTGCGGAACGCCCTGGTTCAAGGCCGCTTTGCCGGCAGCGACGATCTTGCGGCCCTCGACAATGACCGTGCCGACCTCGTCGATGCCGCGTGACGGATCGATGATGCGGGCCCGGCTGAAGACCGTTGCGCTCATCAGGCACCCTCGCGATTGCGGCGGGGATCGAGCAGCGCTTCCATTACCGCCATACGCACGGCGACACCCATCTCCACCTGTTCCTGGATGACGCTTTGCGGACCGTCGGCGATTTCCGAGGCAATCTCGACGCCGCGGTTCATCGGGCCGGGATGCATGACCAGCGCGCCGTCCTTGGCCCCCTTCAGCTTTTCGGCGTCGAGCCCGAAATAGCGGAAATATTCGCGTACCGATGGCACGAAGGCGCCTTCCATCCGCTCGCGCTGCAGGCGCAGCATCATCACCACATCCGCATCCTTGAGCCCTTCGGCCATCGAACGGGTGACGATCACGCCCATTTTCTCAATGCCGGCGGGCAGAAGCGTCGACGGCGCAACCACGCGGACCTGCGCGCCGAGCGCGTTGAGCAGCATGATATTGGAGCGCGCTACCCGCGAATGCAGGATGTCGCCGCAGATCGCCACGATCAGCTTCGACAGCGGGCCCCTGGCGCGGCGGATGGTCAGCGCGTCGAGCAGCGCCTGCGTCGGGTGCTCATGGGCGCCGTCGCCGGCATTGATCACCGAGCAGCCGACCTTTTGCGCCAGCAGGGCTGCGGCACCTGCTGACTGGTGGCGGATGATCAATATGTCGGGACGCATGGCGTTCAGCGTCATCGCTGTGTCGATCAGCGTCTCGCCCTTCTTGACCGAAGAACTGGCCACCGACATGTTCATGACGTCGGCGCCGAGCCGCTTTCCAGCCAGCTCGAACGACGATTGCGTGCGGGTCGAGGCTTCGTAGAAGAGGTTGATCTGGGTGCGGCCGCGCAGCGTCGAAGTCTTCTTCTCCGACTGCCGCGAGATCGCGACCGCCCGATCCGCCCGGTCCAGCAAAAGCTCGATGTCGGCGGGGGAAAGATCGCGGATGCCCAGAAGATGGCGGTGGGGATAAAGTGGCAGGGACGAAGCGTCGGTCATCTCAAGGCGCTGCTATAGGGTGGAGGACCTTTGGCTGCAAGCACCAGCTTTGGATTGCCGCCTTTCTCCCCGGTATTTTCGTCGCGCGCCTTGCGCGGCTTGGGCTATATCTAGCTGATAGCTTCGGATTCGTGGCCTTGTGATGGTAAGGCCTTTCTGCCGATAGAAGGATTGGGCGTGACCGACGACGTGACGAACCAGCCGCCGCCGCTGGCAGGCGGCAACGCCTGGCGGGGCGATCCGTTGCTGATCCAACTTGCCGAGCGTTTTTCGGATCCAGTGCGCAGGGATCTCGATGGGCTTGGTCGCTTCGTGCTGACGCCGGAGGCGCAGGAACTGGCCCGCCTCGCCAATGTCGAGACGCCGAAGCTCAAGACCCATGATCGGCAGGGCAGGCGCATCGACCTGGTCGAATTCCATCCGGCCTATCATGCGCTGATGCGCCGGTCGGTGGCGAACGGGCTGCACTCGTCGGTCTGGGAAAATGGCGATACCGAGATCGGCCGCCGTCATCAGGTGCGCGCCGCCCGTTTCTATCTGACGGCCGAGCTCGAAACCGGGCATCTCTGTCCCATCACCATGACCAGCGCGTCGCTGGCAGCGCTGATGGCCAACCCAAAACTGTTTCGCGAATGGGCGCCCAGGGTAACGACGCGAAAATACGACCAGAGCCAGAAGCCGCCGGTCGAAAAGACCGGGCTGACGCTCGGCATGGGCATGACCGAGAAGCAGGGCGGCACCGATGTGCGCGCCAATGTCACCCGGGCCGAGCGCGTCGGCAGCGGCTTTTATCGGCTGACCGGCCACAAATGGTTTATGTCGGCGCCGATGTCGGATGCGTTCCTGGTGCTTGGACAAGCGCCGGAAGGGCTTTCGTGCTTTCTCGTCCCCCGCATTCTCGGCGACGGTTCGAGCAATGGCTTCCGCTTCCAGCGGCTGAAGGACAAACTCGGCAACCGCTCCAACGCATCGTCCGAGGTGGAGTTCGTCAACGCCATCGGCGAGATGATCGGCGAGCCCGGAGCGGGTGTGAAGACGATCATGGACATGGTGACGCTGACCCGGCTCGACTGCGCGATCGCTTCGTCGGCGATCATGCGTGCCGGGCTGGCCGAGGCCGTCCACCACGCCCGCCACCGCCAGGTGTTTGGAACCAATCTGATCGAACAGCCGCTGATGCAGCGCGTGCTGGCCGACATGGCGCTCGACGTCGCTGCCGCCACCGCGCTGTCATTTCGGTTGGCGCGCTCCTTTGACGAGGCGGCCAGCGACCGTGGTGAGGCGGCGTTTGCCCGCGCCATGACGCCCGTCGTCAAATACTGGGTCTGCAAGATTGCGCCGCCGCTGCTCTACGAAGCGATGGAGTGTCTCGGCGGTAATGGCTATGTCGAGGAGGGACCGCTCGCCCGCTACTATCGCGAAGCTCCGGTCAACGCGATCTGGGAGGGGTCCGGGAATGTGATGGCACTCGACGTGCTGCGCGTTCTGGGGCGTGCACCCGGCCTGTTCGAGGACGTGCTGGCCGGCATCGACCGCGATCTCGGCGCCGGCGGACGCGGCACCGTCGGTGTGCTCAAGGCGGCAATGCAGGTCGCGGCAACCGATGAGGGTTCGGCCCGTCTGCTTACCGAACAACTGGCGCTTTCGGCGGCAGCGGCGGAGCTGCGCCGGCTGGGGGCAGGACGGATCGCCGACGCCTTCGTCGAGACGCGCCTCGCCGGCCAGTGGCGTAACACGTACGGCATGCTCGATTCGCGCCATGACGCGCGCATGATCATCGACACGCTCTATCCGCCGGTCACCTGAGAAGAGATTTCGGGGAAGGTTTCTCGCCCTCCATCGCGCCCCTGTGGATGACCGTTAACCTTAACAAATGGTTTCCATTGCGGTGGCAAGCCGCAAAGCCCACTGTCCTGTTTACCGAAGCAGGAACGCCATGCGGTACATGTTGAGCTCCTTTCTGGCCTTGCACTGGGCGGTCGTTTTCGCCCTGCTGGCGTTGATCTGCATCGACGGCAATCGCGGCATCGCGGCAGCGTTGGCTGTGCTCGGCGTTGCCGCCCAGAACACCCGCTTCGTAGACCTAGAAAACGCTGCCGTCGTGGCACCGCTTGCCGTAGCGCTGCTCGTCGTTGCGGTGTTGTTTTGCTGGGCCTTTGTCGAAACTCTGATCAGCGACCCGACGAATCCGGACGCCAAAGACAGCGTCGTGCGGGTCGCCTTCATCTCCGCCTCCGGCGTGCTGTCGCTGATCGTGGTCGCCGGCGCCGCGCAAGGCATCAACGGGCTGTTCCTGGCCGTCGCGGTGCAACTGGCGGCACTGCTGGCCTCCTATGTCGCCATACTCGCAGAGCGGCGATCGGCCTTTGCCGCAGCGGTTTCGGATACCGGTGAAATCCGTGCCGCCGCGCATGTGATGGCGAAGGCCGCCGCGCACAACTCGTCGCTTTCGCGTATTTCCGGCCGGCCCGACACGAACTTGCGGCCGGACACGAATTTCAGGCCCGACTTCCGGCCCGACACAAACTTCAGGCCCGACACGAACTTCAGGGATGGCCGCTGATGCGCACGTTGTTCGCCCTGTGGGCGACCCCACTCGTTCTGTTCTGGGGCTGGTTCTTCCTGTCGCTCAACAACATCAATTTCGGCTATGTCATGCTGAGCCGCCCATTGCATGACCTCGTCTTCCAGCTCTATGGGGAGATGCTTGGCATCGATCCGGCGGTCATACCCGGCATGGTGGCAAGGGCCTGCATCCTCGACAGTCTGCTGCTCGTAGCGTTTTGGGCGTTTCGCCGCCGCCGGGTGATCGGCGGCTGGTTGAGGACGATGCGGGACCGCTATTTCGACCAGGCATCGACGCCGAGCGCCTGAAGCCGGTCGAGAACGCCCTGCAGAATAAAGGCCGCCGCGGCGGAATCGATCTTGCCGGCGCGTTTGCGGCGCGAAAAATCCATCTCGATCAATGTCCGCTCGGCCGCCACCGTCGACAGTCGCTCGTCCCACAAGACGAAGGGCAGGTCGCTCACACCTGCCATGTTGCGGACGAAAGCGCGGGATTTCTGGGCGCGCGGGCCTTCCGACCCGTCCATGTTGATCGGCAGGCCGAGCACCACCGCTCCGACATTCTCTTTCTGCAGCAAAGCGAGCAGTTCTGCGGCGTCGAGCGAAAATTTCCTGCGCATGATGACCGGGCGCGGATGGGCGAAGGCAAAGGTCCGGTCCGAAACCGCCACGCCAATCGTCTTGTCTCCGAGGTCGAGGCCGGCCAGCGTCTTGCCGCCGCTAAGTCGCGCCGGCAACTCTTCGATGGTGATGATGCTCAACGGCTTTTCCTTTGACCACGATGCCGCACGTCCTATAACCATGCCGTTGGACCTTTAATTTCGCCCTCGGTGTTCTATCCTCTACCGCAGCAAAAATCGAGGAAGGCATTGATGAAACTGACCTGGTACGGACATTCGGCATTCCGCATCGAAACCGAAGGCGCGACGATCCTTATCGACCCTTATCTAGTCGGCAATCCGTCATGGACAGGTGGCTGGGAAGGACCGGCCGAAGGGGTCACTCACGTGTTGCTGACGCATGGCCATAGCGATCACATTAGCGGCGCGGTCGAAGTGCTTGGGAAAAGCGGCGCGATGCTGGTCGCCAATTTCGAGATCTGCATGTATCTGGTCGGCAAGGGCGTCAGCGACAAGAAGATCAATCCCGGCAATATCGGCGGCACCGTCGATTGCGGCGGCTTCACCACCACTTTCGTCCAGGCTTTGCATTCATCGTCCTTCCCGGGCGAGGGCGGGCAGAACACCTATCTCGGCAATCCGGGCGGGCTCGTCCTGCACTTCCCCGAGGACAAGACGCTCTACCACATGGGCGACACAGACATCTTTTCCGACATGGCGCTGATCAACGAGTTGCATGAACCGAAGATTGGTATCGTACCGGTCGGCGACCGCTTCACCATGGGTGGCGCGGTGGCAGCCCTTGCCTGCCGGCGCTTCTTTCAGTTCGAGACGGTCATTCCCGCTCATTTCGGCACATTTCCAATGATCGACCAGAGCGCCGACAAGTTCGTGGCAGGGCTAGACGGATCGGGTGTGAAAGTGGCGTTGCCGGAGATTGGCGGGACGATCACCTTGTAGAGGATGGCAAGGGCCGCTACGGCGGCAGCTAGCTTCTCTGCGACAGGTGCTGCCATGGCTGAATCGCAGCCAAGGACGGCGCGCCGCGCATAACGATGCATGTTGCGCGCCACGCGCCGCGCCGCTATAGCGCGGACTGGTTTTCCCGAGGCACAAATAAACATGTCCGTTGATGTCAAGACTGTGAAGCGCGTCGCGCGTCTCGCCCGCATTGCGGTGAGCGAGGAGGATGCCGAGCGCATGACCGGCGAGTTGAATGCCATTCTTGGCTTTGTCGAGCAGTTGAATGAGGTCGACGTTTCCGGGGTCGAGCCGATGACCTCGGTGATTCCGATGGAGATGAAGAAGCGCCAGGACCTCGTCACCGACGGCAGCAAGGCGGCCGACATCGTCGCCAACGCGCCGGCCACCGAAGAGAATTTCTTCCTCGTTCCGAAGGTCGTGGAGTAGCGGGCCGATGGCAATCGAGATCGCCATCGAGACGCCGCTGCAGGACGATGTGCGCGGGCTGGTCAACGAGCTCAACGACACGCTGCTGGAATTGACGCCGCCGGAGCACTGCTACCACATGACCGTCGAGCAGATGGCCGACAACGACACAACGGTCTTTATCGCTCGCGACAATGGCCTTGCCATCGGCTGCGGCGCGCTGAAACGCCACGACGGCGCCGTCGGCGAGGTCAAGCGCATGTACACGCGGCCTTCGCATCGCGGGCAGAAGATCGGCGCAAAGATCGTCGAGCGGGTCGAGGCGCTGGCGCGCAATGAAGGGCTGAAGCGTCTGGTGCTGGAGACGGGCGACCGCCATCCGGCTGCATGGACCGTCTATGAACGCGCCGGGTTTTCGCGCTGCGGCCCGGTGCTGGACTATCCTGATACCGAGTGGTCGGTGTTTTACGAAAAGAGCCTTGCCTGATGAGCGACCTGACCCACCTGACGATTTCGCAGGCCCGCGCCAAGCTGCGCGCCAAGGAAATCACCGCAACCGAGATCACCGAAGCCTATCTCCAGGCGATCGAGCGGGCAAATCCGGCGCTCAACGCCTATGTCGTCGTTACCGACGACAAGGCGCGCAACATGGCTAAGGCCTCGGACGCGAAATTGGCGAAGGGCGAGGGCGGTTCGCTCGAAGGCATTCCGCTCGGCATCAAGGACCTGTTCGGCACCGAAGGCATTCACACCCAGGCCTGCAGCCATGTTCTGGATGGTTTCAAGCCGCACTACGAATCGACCGTCACCGCCAATCTGTGGGCCGATGGCGCCGTCATGCTCGGCAAGCTCAACATGGATGAGTTCGCCATGGGCTCGTCAAACGAGACCTCCTACTACGGCCCCGTCGTCAATCCGTGGCGGCGTTCGCGCGTGGACACGGTGGTGATGCCGACCACGCATCAGGGCGATGGCGGCTTCGTCTCGGCCGGCGGCACCAGGACCGCGCGCACGCTGGACAACGCCCAGCTTGTGCCGGGCGGCTCGTCGGGCGGCTCGGCTTCAGCGGTTTCCGCGTTTCTCTGTGCCGGCGCCACTGCCACCGACACCGGCGGCTCGATCCGGCAGCCAGCCGCCTTTACCGGCACGGTCGGCATCAAGCCGACCTACGGCCGCTGCTCGCGCTGGGGCATCGTTGCGTTCGCCTCGTCGCTCGACCAGGCCGGACCGATCGCCCGCGATGTGCGTGACGCCGCGATCCTCTTGAAATCCATGGCCTCGGTCGACCCGAAGGATACCACCTCGGTTGACCGGCCGGTGCCGGACTACGAGGCGGCGATCGGCAAGCCGATCAAGGGTATGAAAGTCGGCATTCCCAGGGAATACCGCGTTGACGGCATGCCTGAGGAGATCGAGGCGCTGTGGCAGAAGGGCATTGCCTGGCTGAAAGATGCCGGTGCCGAGATCGTCGACATTTCGCTCCCACATACCAAATATGCGCTGCCGGCCTATTATATCGTTGCGCCCGCCGAAGCCTCGTCGAACCTCGCCCGCTATGACGGCGTCCGCTACGGGTTGCGCGTACCGGGCAAGGACATCGTCGACATGTACGAGAAGACCCGCGCCGCCGGCTTCGGCCGCGAGGTCAAGCGCCGCATCATGATCGGCACCTATGTCCTCTCCGCCGGCTACTACGATGCCTACTATCTGCAGGCGCAGAAGGTTCGGAACCTCATCAAGCGGGATTTCGAGAATACGTTCGCGGCTGGCGTCGACGTCATTTTGACACCGGCGACGCCGTCGGCGGCCTTCGGCATCGCCGACGAGGACATGGCCGCCGACCCGGTCAAGATGTATCTCAACGACATCTTCACGGTGACGGTGAACATGGCCGGACTGCCGGGCATCGCCGTGCCCGCGGGGCTTGACGCCAAGGGCCTGCCGCTCGGCCTGCAACTCATCGGCCGGCCTTTCGACGAGGAAACTCTGTTCCAGACCGCCCATGTCATCGAACAGGCGGCGGGTACGTTCCAACCGGAAAAGTGGTGGTAGTGTCGTCTCCCATCTGAGGGGTGAGGGATGTTCTACTATCTTTCCAAGGTATTCTGGCTCCTCGTCCAGCCTCTGAATCTGTCGATTATCCTGCTGTTGGCCGGACTGCTTGCGGCAATGGTTGGCTGGCGGCGACTGGCGGCCACCGGCAGCATGCTCGCCTTCCTGATCCTCGGGCTCTCGGCCTGGACCTCACTTGGCGCAATGATACTCAGCCCCTTGGAAGAGCGCTTTCCGCGACCGCCGCTGCCGGAAAGGGTTGACGGCATCATCGTGCTGGGTGGCGGCATGGAGGGCGCCATCAATTTCGTGCGTGCCGGCTATGAACTGAACGCCAGCGGCGATCGGATGGTGGAAGCGGCCGTGCTGGCACGGCATTTCCCGGCGGCGAAAGTCGTTATCTCAGGCGGCACCATCGCAATGATCGGCGAAGGCGAGGGCGATGCAGTGTCGGCGCCACGTCTGCTCACTGCGCTTGGCGTGACGACCGATCGGCTGATTCTCGAGAACAAATCCCGCAACACCTACGAGAACGCCGTCTTCAGCCGGGAACTGGTCACCCCGAAACCAGGCGAGACCTGGCTGCTGGTGACCTCGGCCTTTCACATGCCGCGCGCCAAGGCGCTGTTCGACAAGGCCGGCTTTGCGACCGTTCCCTGGCCGGTCGATTACCGCACCTCCGGCAAGCAAGGCTTCGGCCTGTTCCGCGACGATCCCTTTGGTTCGCTGCAGACCACCACGACGGCGGTGCGTGAATGGATAGGGCTCGCCGCCTACTGGCTGTCGGGCCGCATCGATCGGCTTTTCCCCGGACCGGATGCTGGCTCGGGTGGCTGACCGATCACGGCTTGCCGCGCCGCCGAGAAGAACTGGCGACGCACCAGAACCGCCAGCAACAGCAGCGTCGACAGTACGAACACCAGTGGGTCGACGAACCAGCCGAGATAGCCGATCGAGAAGAACACGCCGCGCAGGCCGGAGTTGAAGTGTTTTCCGGCCAGCATGTTCATCCGCGCCGCCCGCCATACCGCCGTCTCGCTAGCCGGGTTGCGTGAAGCCTCGCCATACGGGATCGGCACCGCGCCGATCAGGATCGAGCAGTAGTTGAACAGCCGGTAGGCCCAGCCGAACTTGAAAAAGGCATAGGCCAGGATCAGCACCAATCCGAACACTTTCATCTGAAAGGCGGAGCGGGACGATGTCGCGCCGAGCGGCAGGTTACTCAGCACCGAAACAACCTGATCGGAGGCGCCGAGCAGGGCGAAACAGCCTCCGATCGCAATCAGCGAACTGGAGGCGAAGAAGGCGGTTCCCTGTTGAAGACCTGCCATGATGGCGGTGTCGACAATGCGGATCTCGCGTTCGGCCATAGTCCGCATCCAGGCTTCACGCTGGGTGTTCATCGCCATCGTCAGCGACATGCGGCTGACCAGCTTTCCGTCGGAGGCGAGCGTATGCAGCACCCATACGAGAAGGAAGAAAGCCAGCGCCGCGAGATCAGCCGTCGATAGATGGAAGGAATCGCCCATGCAACCCTTTTACCACAAGCCGCGGCGTCGCTTCGATGGCAGAACGCACGATGTCGCTGCCGGAGCAAACAAGGTCGGCAGGTGCAGCGCCGCGATCTTCGAAAGAGCGGAAACATCATGGGAATTCCTATATGTAATTCCAATAGGAGAGAATGGCGCGTGTTCCTTTCGGTTTTCGACCTGTTCAAGATCGGCATTGGGCCATCGAGTTCGCACACGATGGGACCGATGACGGCTGCGCGGCGTTTTCTCGACGAGGTCGCGGGAGATGACTGGCCACGCCCGGCCGGCGCCAAGGTCGACCGCATAGCCGCCAGCTTGCACGGCTCGCTTGCCTATACCGGCATCGGCCATGGTTCCGATCGCGCCGTCGTGCTCGGCCTTGCCGGCCAGACGCCGCAGAAAGTGGATCCCGATCAGGCGAACGGCATCGTCGATCGTATCGTCGCCGACAAGCGGATTTCGCCGCCCGGCCATCCCTCCTATCGCTTCGACCCGGCGACCGATCTGGTGCTGGACCGCAAGACGCCGCTGTCCGGCCATGCCAATGGCATGGCTTTCTCCGCATATGATGCCGACGATCGCCTGCTGCTCAAGCGCATCTACTATTCGATCGGCGGCGGCTTTGTGGTTTCCGAGGAGGAACTGCAGCGGATGAAGGTGAAGGGCTCGGTGACGACGGAAGGCAAGAAGGTGCCATACCCCTTCAAGAACGCCGTCGAGATGCTGTCGATGGCGGCGAAGAGTGGCCTTTCGATCGCCGATATGAAGCGCGTCAACGAAGAGACGCAGATGTCGCGCGAGAAGCTCGATGCCGGCCTCGACGACATCTGGAGCGCCATGAAGAGCTGCATCGAGCGTGGACTGTCGCAGGACGGCATCATGCCGGGCGGACTGAAGGTGCGCCGCCGCGCGCGGCAATTGCATGACAAGCTGCAGGAGCAGTGGCGGCAGAACCGGCCCAATCCGCTGCTAGCCAACGACTGGTTGTCGATCTATGCCATGGCGGTAAACGAGGAGAACGCCGCCGGCGGGCGCGTCGTAACCGCGCCGACCAATGGTGCTGCGGGCACGCTGCCCGCCGTGCTGCGCTACTGGCTGCATTTCCATCCCGAAGCCGACCAGCCAAGCATCCGCGATTTCCTGCTGACTGCGGCGGCAATCGGCGGCATCATCAAGACCAATGCTTCGATCTCAGGCGCCGAAGTCGGCTGTCAGGGCGAGGTCGGTTCGGCCTCGGCTATGGCGGCGGCGGGGCTGTGCGCCGTCATGGGCGGCACGCCCGAGCAGGTCGAGAACGCCGCCGAGATCGCGCTTGAACATCATCTCGGCATGACCTGCGATCCGGTCGGCGGGCTGGTGCAGGTGCCCTGTATCGAGCGCAATGCGCTCGGCGCCGTCAAGGCTGTGACTGCCGCTTCGCTGGCCATCAAGGGCGACGGCGTTCACTTCGTGCCGCTCGATGCTGCGATCGAGACCATGCGCCAGACCGGCCTCGACATGAACGAGAAATACAAGGAAACCAGCCTCGGCGGGCTGGCCGTCAATATCGTGGAGTGCTGAGCCAACCTTGCCACTGTGGAGACGGGCACCGCAGAGACTGGCACTGTGGAGAAAGTCGACCAGCCCGTTGACGCCTTCGTGCGCCGGACTAAACCTTAATCCATGTCTCTCAATCTCATAAAGCTCTGTGTCGGTTGCGACAGTGTCGAAGATCTCGAAGAGTGGATCGCCTTCCGCCTCGACGAACGGCGGCGCGCCGGTGAACCGGTCGAGCATTACCATACCACCCGCATGATGCCGACGCGCGGCGCCGAGGTTACCGATGGTGGTTCCCTCTACTGGGTGATCAAGGGCAATGTGCAGTGTCGCCAGTTGATCACGGAGATCCGTCCTTTCACCGATGACGAGGGCATCGGCCGCTGTCACCTGATCCTCGATCCCGCGATCGTGCGCACCGACTGGCAGCCGCGCCGCGCCTTTCAGGGCTGGCGCTACCTGAAACCCTCGGACGCACCGGCCGATCTCGGTAAGGGCAAAGCGGGATTGGTCGAGATGCCGCCGAAGCTTAGGCGCGAGCTTGCCGATCTCGGCCTTCTCTGAGAGGGCCAAAGATTTCAAAGCTGCCGGGATCGCTGGCCCTCAAGGTCGCCTCGTGCTGGGCTTGCAAGCTGTGCGACAACGCCACATCTTGAATATCATGAGCGACAAGAAGCAGCAGCCCGTGCCTGCAAAGGACAATCCTGCGCCGATCGAGTCCCAATCGAGCACCGGCGAGATCGATGCCTTTATCCGTCAGGCCAGAACACTCGCGTCATCCGCGACCGGTTCTGGGAGGCTGATCCTTTCACTCGACGCGACGATGAGCCGCCAGCCAACATGGGATCTCGCCTGCGCGCTGCAGGGCGAGATGTTCGACGCCGTTGGCAAGGCCGGGGCGCTCAGCGTGCAACTCGTCTATTTTCGTGGTCTTGGCGAGTGCCGCTCATCCGCTTTCGTCACCGACACCGATGCCCTGAAGCAGCTGATGACCCGGATCGAATGCCGCAGCGGCCACACTCAGATCGGCAAGGTGCTCGCCCATACGCTCAAACAGACGGCGGCGACCAAGGTCAACGCATTGGTCTATATCGGCGATGCGATGGAAGAAAACTTAGATGACCTAGCTGAAAAGGCCGGCAGCCTCGGCCTGCACGGCGTTCCTGTCTTTGTCTTTCAGGAGGGCCATGATTCCGGTGCGGAAAAGGCGTTCAAGGAAATTGCGCGGCTGTCCAAAGGGGCTTGGTTCCGATTTGATCGACAGGCTGGCGCAACCTTGGCCAGCCTGCTTTCGGCGGTGGCGGTGTTTGCGACCGGCGGGCTGAAGGCACTGGAGGCCAGGGGCAGGCCGGAAGACCGGCTGATGATCGAAAATCTGCGGGGTGGCAGGAAATAATGGGCGCGATTATCGCATTCGTGGCATTGCTTCTGGTGCTGCTCGGCGTGGTCACGGTCTTTCTCCGTGCCGATCCCGCGAGATTAGCAGGCGCGATGCGGACGCTTGGGCCCGTCCTGCTGGGGCTGGTCGGCGTCGCCGTGCTTCTGGTCGGTCGCGAAGGCATCGGCGGGCTGATCCTGTCGATGGCGCTCGCCTGGTATGGGTCCATGCGGATGAAGCGGCCGGCGGCGAAACTCGAGCCTGGCAAGCGTTCGACGGTGCGCACCGCGGCACTCGAGATGGAGCTTGATCACGATACCGGCAGTCTGGAGGGGCTCGTGCTCGCCGGCCGGCATGAAGGAAAGATGCTAGGCACGATGAGCCTTGCGGAATTGCAGCAGCTTTACCGCGAACTGCCCGGCGACCCGGAGAGCCGCCAGCTGCTAGAGACGTATCTTGACGGCAGGTTTCCCATCTGGCGCAAAGACGCTGAGGCGAATGGTGGCGAAGGGCTGGGTGTTTCGCCAGGTTCGGGCGCCATGACTAAGGAGGAGGCCTACAAGATCCTTGGTCTTGAAGCGGGGGCCGCCGCGGCGGATGTCCGCAAGGCGCACCGCCGCCTGATGCAGCGCCTGCACCCCGATATCGGCGGCACGTCGTTTCTGGCGGCGCGGATCAACGAAGCCAAGGACGTCTTGCTCTCCAATCACAACTAGTCTCCTTCGACGCAGAATTTTCCGGGAGATCGTCTCCACGCCGCTACTGCTGGACGGCGTAGCACGCGATTTTCTGTTTCTTCAAAGCGTTGCAGGCTTTCCTCGCGGCAGTCTTGGAATCAAAGCCGAACCGGGCGCGGTAATAGGTGACGCCGTCCTTTTCGAAAGGGACGGTGAAGCCCGCAGCATCGGCCAGGACCGAAGGCGCCTGTTTGCTCGTCTCGTCCAGGAGCGCCTGGGCTTCGGACTGTTTTGGCGAGGAGGCGACCTGAACTGCCCAGCCGGACGGCACCGATGCCGTGTTGACGGGGTCGACCGCTGCCACCGGTTCGGCGTAGGCTGCTGCGACCCGTGCGGTCGCTACGTCGTCCGCCGTGGCTGCGGCCACTGTGCTGATTTTTTTGGTCCGAGAGACGGGCGTGGTCTGGACGACAGGGGTGATTTCTTCAGCGCCTGGCTCAGTGTCCTCAACAAGAGAGGCAATGACATCGTCGTCCGGCCTGGTGTCCGGCGTCGGCGCGTTGCGCTTGGGCAGGAACACCTTTGCCAGCGCGGTGATCGGATTGCCGCCGCCTGCCTTGGCGATCAGCATGCCGCTGCCGCGCGACGACGCCTTCGGCATGTAGGTGTTGATCAATTCGGCCATCTGGTTGTCGCGGCTGCCGCCGGACTTGCCGCCTATTACCACCGCGACGATGCGGCGGTCGCCGTCGTCGACCGACGAGACGAGATTGTAGCCGGAGGCCCGAGTGTAGCCCGTCTTGATGCCGTCGACGCCCTTGATGCGCCCAAGCAAGCGATTATGGCCGTTGATGCGCTTGCGGCCGTAGAGAAAGGAACGCTGCGAGAAATAACCGTAATATTGAGGAAAATGCTCCCGCAGCGCGATGCCGAGCACCGCCATGTCGCGCGCGGTCGTGAACTGGCCGGGATTTGGCAATCCGTGCGCGTTGCGAAAAACGGTCCCCTTCATGCCCAGCGCCCGCGCCTTGGCTGTCATCATCTGGGCGAAATTGGTTTCATTGCCGCCGAGAAGTTCGCCGAGCGCCGTTGCCGAGTCGTTTGCCGACTTGGTCACCATCGACAGGATCGCGGTCTCGACCGTGATCGCGCCGCCCGGCCTGACGCCGAGTTTCGTCGGCGGTTCGGCAGCAGCATTGGCCGAGAAGACGACCCGGGAGTTCTTGCTGATCTTGCCCTTCGCCATGGCCTCGAAGGCCAGGTAAAGCGTCATCATCTTGGTGAGCGAGGCGGGATAGCGCCGACCATCCGCATTCGAAGAATAAAGCACCTTGCCGGTCTTGGCATCGATGACGATGGCCGCCGACCTCGCCGCCATGGACGAAGCAGCATCGGCGACGACGAATGTCATCGCTAAAGCGAGGATCATGACCGTTTTCAAAGAAGACGCGGATTTGGAGAAAATGCCCGACAACGCCTGACGCACCGATGGTTCCTTTGAATTTTTGTTGCGTTGGAGGCGGCAAAGGTCCTGCCCCACTCCAAGCCACGCTATCGCGGCCAGCGTTACCAATCCGTTTATGGTAACCGCCGCGTTCACCATTTTCTTCGGGCTTGAGCTTTTGTTTATTCGAATTTTAGCCATTGCCGATGCACTGGGTCAGGGCACCGTGCGGGCATGATGGGCCATTGTGTCGGGCCGCACCCGGCGAAACATTGACTTTTTGTGCGCTGCACAATACATTGCTTGCACTGCACAAGCGGCCCGGGCAGGGCCTGTTCAATGGCAACCGTCAAGGAATGCGTGAAATGACCCAGACCTATGAAGATTTCAGCAAATACGGCAAGGAATTTGCCGATACCGGATTGAAGAGCTTCGCATCCTTTTCCAAAAGTGCGCAGGCCATCGCCACCGAGGCGGGCGAGTACACCAAGAAAAGCTTCGAAGCCGGCAGCGCAGCAGCCGAGAAGCTTCTGTCTGCCAAGTCGCTGGAGAAGGCGATTGAGATCCAGTCCGACTTTGCCAAGCAGTCCTACGAATCTTTCGTTTCCGAAGCCACCAAGTTTGGCGATCTTTACGCCGAACTCGCCAAAGAGGCCTACAAGCCGTTCGAATCAATCGTCGCAAAAGCGAAATAATTTCGTTATAAGACGTAAAGTCGGCCCTCGGGCCTGCAGGACAGACCCGGTCGCGAACGCGCGGCCGGGTTTTTTCATGACAATTTGAAAACAGGAGGCTTTGCTGGCTTCACGATTTCGAAAATCCGCCAAGTTTGGCCACCTAGCCATATTGTCAGCTAAACAGAAGGGCTTAAAATCGTCCATCGAACACCTACATGTCGAGCTCGCATGGGGATTTCGAAAAGGCAGGACTACGTGACTACAGGTTTGACTGCCACAAGGGATGTGGCGCGTATGCAAAACGGCGGCGACGGCAACGAGGCCGGTCGCGGCACGGCTGTCATCACGCGCACCAAAACCAAGACCAAGAAGCCTAGCCTTTATCGGGTCCTCATTCTCAACGACGACTACACGCCCATGGAGTTCGTGGTTCACGTATTGGAGCGTTTTTTCCAGAAGGACCGCGAAGCCGCCACACGCATCATGCTACATGTTCACAATCATGGAGTGGGCGAGTGCGGGGTCTATACATTCGAGGTGGCCGAGACCAAAGTGTCTCAGGTCATGGATTTCGCCCGACAGAATCAGCATCCGCTGCAATGCGTGATGGAGAAGAAGTGAGGTAACATGCCGGCTTTCTCCCAAGGCCTGGAAAAGGCGCTTCACCAGGCGCTGACGCTCGCCAATGAGCGGCACCACGAATACGCAACCCTTGAACATCTGCTGCTCGCGCTCATCGACGACACCGAGGCGGCCGCGGTCATGCGCGCCTGCAACGTCGATCTCGACGAGCTGAAGCATACGGTTCTCACCTATATCGACACCGAGCTCGACAATCTCGTCACCGGCTACGATGAGGATTCCAAGCCGACGGCCGGGTTCCAGCGCGTCATCCAGCGCGCGGTGATCCATGTGCAGTCGTCCGGCCGCGAGGAAGTCTCCGGCGCCAACGTGCTCGTTGCCATCTTCGCCGAGCGCGAGAGCCATGCGGCCTATTTCCTGCAGGAACAGCAGATGACCCGCTACGACGCGGTCAACTATATCTCGCACGGCATCGCCAAGCGTCCCGGCGCATCCGAGACGCGGTCGCCGCGCGGCGCCGACGACGAGCAAGGCGGCCAGAGCGGCGCCGAGCCGCAAGAGGATGGCGGCAAGAAAAAGCAGCAGCAGGACGCGCTGACCGCCTATTGCGTCAATCTGAACAACAAGGCCAAGGCCGGCAAGATCGATCCGCTGATCGGCCGCGAGTCCGAGATCAACCGCACCATCCAGGTGCTGTGCCGCCGTTCCAAGAACAATCCGCTCTATGTCGGCGATCCCGGCGTCGGCAAGACGGCGATCGCCGAAGGCCTTGCCAAACGCATCGTGGAGGGCGACGTGCCCGAAGTGCTGCACAACGCCACCATCTTCGCGCTCGACATGGGAACATTGCTGGCCGGCACCCGCTACCGTGGCGATTTCGAGGAGCGGCTGAAGCAGGTCGTCAAGGAACTCGAGGATTATCCGGGCGCTGTTCTGTTCATCGACGAGATCCACACCGTGATCGGGGCAGGGGCAACGTCGGGCGGCGCCATGGATGCGTCCAACCTGCTGAAGCCGGCGCTATCGTCCGGAACGATCCGCTGCATCGGCTCGACCACCTACAAGGAGTTCCGCCAGTTCTTCGAGAAGGATCGCGCGTTGGTGCGGCGCTTCCAGAAGATCGACGTCAATGAGCCGACCATTGAGGACGCGATCGAGATCATGAAGGGCCTGAAGCCCTATTTCGAGGAGTTCCACAAGGTTCGCTACACGGCTGAGGCGATCAAGGCTTCGGTCGAACTGTCGGCGCGCTATATCAACGACCGCAAGCTGCCGGACAAGGCGATCGACGTGATCGACGAGACCGGCGCCTCGCAAATGCTGGTGCCGGAGGCCAAGCGCAAGAAGACCATTGGCATCAAGGAGATCGAAGCGACGATCGCCACCATCGCCCGCATTCCGCCGAAGACGGTTTCCGCCGACGACGAGAAGGTGCTGGCCGGTCTCGACGTCGAGCTGAAGCGCGTCGTATACGGTCAGGATACCGCAATCACGGCGTTGACCTCGGCGATCAAGCTGGCGCGGGCCGGCCTGCGCGAGCCGGAGAAGCCGATCGGCTCCTATCTGTTCTCGGGACCGACGGGCGTCGGCAAGACCGAAGTGGCAAAGCAGCTCGCCGCCTCGCTCGGTGTCGAGCTGATCCGCTTCGACATGTCGGAATATATGGAACGCCACACCGTCTCGCGGCTGATCGGCGCGCCCCCCGGCTATGTCGGCTTCGACCAGGGCGGCCTGTTGACCGACGGCGTCGACCAGCATCCGCATTGCGTGCTGCTGCTGGACGAGGTCGAGAAGGCGCATCCGGACCTGTTCAACATCCTGTTGCAGGTCATGGACCATGGCAAGCTGACCGATCACAACGGCAAGCAGATCGACTTCCGCAACGTTATCCTGATCATGACCACCAATGCGGGCGCCTCGGATGCGCAGCGCGCGGCGATCGGTTTCGGCTCGACCAAGCGCGAAGGGGACGATGTCGAGGCGATCAACCGGCTGTTCACGCCGGAGTTCCGCAATCGTCTCGATGCGATCATCCCCTTCGGCTCGCTGCCGGTCCCGGTCATCCACCAGGTGGTGCAGAAGTTCGTCATGCAGCTCGAGGCCCAGCTCTCAGAGCGTGGCGTCACCTTCGACCTGTCGCAGGAGGCGATCGCCTGGCTGGCCGAGAAGGGCTATGACGAGCGCATGGGTGCGCGGCCGCTCGGCCGGGTTATCCAGGAGCACATCAAGAAGCCGTTGGCCGACGAGGTGCTGTTCGGCAAGCTGAAGAAGGGCGGTACGGTGCGCGTCACCGTCGAGAAGAAGGAGACCGGCGAGACCGGCCTGAAGCTCGAGTCTCTCGCCGACGAGGCGCCGGTCAAGCCGAAGAAGGAAGAACCGGACGACTCGCCGAAGCCCAAGAAAGCTGCCGCCAAGAAGCCCGTCGCGAAAAAGGCGATCGCGCAGAAGCCGGAGCCCAAGGGCAAGGATGGCAGCAAGCGCAGCCTGGTGCCGCAACTGCCCCGCAAGGGTTGACGGTCTGAAAGAAAAAAGCCCCGGCAACGGGGCTTTTTTTGTTGGATGGAGAGATAGACCCGGAGGCTATGCCCCGGCTTCAGTTTCCCAGCGCCGTTCGTATTTTGCCAGCGTTCTCAGCCAGCACTTCCGGCTTCTCCATCTGCCCGCTATGCGGCTTCAAGGGGATGCCCTCGAAGCGTGGAATGACATGCACATGGAGGTGATAGACGGTCTGGCCCGAAGCGGGCTCGTTGAACTGCATGACTGTAACGCCATCGGCATCGAAGGCCTTTTTCACCGCCACCGCCACCTTCTGAACAATTGCGAAGAGTGGGCCGAAGGTTGCCGGATCCGCGTCAAGCAGGTTGCGCGACGGCGCCTTCGGCACAACCAGCGTATGACCCGGCCCTTGCGGCATTACATCCATGAAAGCGACAACCGCGTCATCTTCATAGACGCGGTGCGATGGGATTTCACCGCGCAGGATTTTCGCGAAGATATTGTTGCTGTCGTAGGTGGCTTCGGCCATGGCGTGCGCTCCCGATTGTGCCTTGCTCTACCGCACCGACCCGAAAATCGGAATCGATTTTCGGAAAGTACGATGCGGAGATTCAACGTGTTAGAGCGTACTTTGTGCGTCCAATTGGACGCACGTCGCTCTAATCGTCTGCTAGATCCTTGCGGAATGGGGTGTGCTCTTCGAGATAGTCGCCCATCCGCTCCACTTCGCGCCGCTCGCGTCTGAGATAGTCGGCGACCGCATTGCGCAAGCCGGGATGCGCGATGTAATGCGCCGAATGCATGGTCACCGGCCTGTAGCCGCGCGCCAGCTTGTGCTCGCCTTGCGCGCCCGCCTCGACCACTTTCAGCTTACGGTCGATCGCGAAGTCGATCGCCTGATGATAGCAGACCTCGAAATGCAGGAAAGGATGGTCTTCGATACAGCCCCAGTTGCGGCCGTAGAGCGCGTCGGAACCGATGAAATTGATGGCGCCGGCAATGTAGCGTCCATTGCGCTTGGCCATCACCAGCAGGATGTCGTCGGCCATGCGCTCGCCGATCATCGAGAAGAACTCACGGCTAAGATAGGGCCGCCCCCATTTCCTGCTGCCGGTATCCATGTAGAAAGCAAAGAAGTCGTCCCAGACCCTTTCGGTCAGGTCCTTGCCGGTCAGCCAGTCGATCGAAATGCCGTGAGCGAGCGCCTCGCGCCGCTCCTTCTTCATCGCCTTGCGCTTGCGCGATGCCAGGGTGGCGAGAAAATCATCGTAGGTCGAAAAGCCTTCATTGAAGAAGTGGAACTGCTGGTCGGTGCGGTGCAGGAAGCCCGCCGCTTCCAGCGCCTCGACATCTTTCTCCTGCACGAAGGTCACGTGCGCGGAAGACACGCCGAGCTTTTCCGTCACCGCCTTCAGGCCTGCTGCCAAGCTGGCCTTCACGGCGCGACTGTCCTCGCCTTTGTTGACCAGCAGGCGAGGGCCGGTGACCGGCGTGAACGGCACGGCGCATTGCAGCTTTGGATAGTAGCGACCGCCGGCGCGCTCGAACGCGTCCGACCAGCCGTGATCGAAAACATATTCGCCCTGGCTATGCGATTTCAGGTAGCAGGGAACGGCGCCGAGCAGTTTTCCCTTGGCTGTCTCCAGCCTGAGATGATGACCCTGCCAGCCGGTGCGCCGCACGGCGCAGCCAGAATCTTCGAGTGCGCTCAGAAAAGCGAACGAAACGAGAGGATTGTAGCCGTTTTCTGTATCACCGCGTGCGGTGCCGCTGAGGCCGTCCCATTCCGCGCAGGTGAAGGCGCCGATGCCGGCGGCGACGCGGATCGCGTACTCCGCATTCGCCGTTTGCCCGTCGCCTTCATCGCCTTGATCCATAGGGCTTATTTAAGCTCCGTGCCGGTCCATGCAAGCCCGGCTCAAGCGACCTGCACAAGATCAGGCTCGAATCCCTCGAACGTCATCTGGTCGGCATATCTGAAGGTTAAGTCGACCGCCGGCTGGTCGAGCACGGTCCAGGTGATGACAGGCATTTTGAGCTTTTCGCGCACGAAGGAGACGAACCGGTTGGGCAGGTCGCCGGCGGCATACGAGGTGAAGGCAATGTCGTGTGCCAGCATGGCGAAATGCGCCTCGATCAGCTTGACGTCCTTGCCATAGGCGATCAGCCCGCCCGGAATGCCGGGTGCAAGTTTTGGGAAATCCCGGATCAGCCAGTGGTCGAACGACATGATCGCCGCCTTGCCCTTGTAGCGCTTGAGCATCTTGCCAACGCTTTCCACCAGGCCTTCGTCGTGACCGGGAACCCCTTTCAGCTCGACGACCAGCGGCACGCGGCCGTCGACCAGGTCGAGCGCCTGTTGCAGCGTCGGCAGATGGTCTGATGTGCCGCCGACCTTGAGCGCCGTCATCTCCGCCGCCGTGCGCTGCCAGACAAAACCGTCCTGGCCGGTCAGCCGCTTCAGGTCGCCATCGTGAATGACCACCGGGATGCGGTCGGACGACAGATGCACGTCGCATTCGATGGCATAGCCGCGCTCGGCTGCTGCGGCAAAGGCGGAAAGCGTGTTCTCCCACCGCGTCTTGTTCATGTCGTGCAGGCCGCGATGGGCGACGGGTCGGGCGGTCAGCCAGGAAAGATCGGTCATATCTGGCTCATTCGATTTCGAAGATGGCTTCGATTTCCACTGCGGCATTAAGCGGCAGCGAGGCGGCGCCGACGGCGGAGCGCGCATGTTTGCCGCGATCGCCGAGCACTGCAACCAGAAAATCCGAAGCGCCGTTGGCAACCAGGTGCTGTTCGACAAACTCCGGTGCCGAGGCAACGAAGACGGTGATCTTCACAAGGCGGCGGATTTTCTCGAGATCGCCGAGGGCTGCCTTGGCCTGCGCCAATATGTTGATCGCGCAGTATTTTGCTGCGTCCTTGCCGGTTGGCGTGTCAACCTCGCGGCCGAGCAGTCCGCTCGCCTGCAGCTTGCCATCCTTGAGTGGCAGCTGCCCGGCGGTGAACAGCAGATCGCCTGACCTTGAATAGGGCACGTAATTGGCGGCGGGTGCGGCGGCTACCGGAAGCGTCACGCCGAGCTCGCTTAGCCGCTTTTCGATTGTTTCGCTCATGGTATTTCCCTATTGCTTGATGACGCCGCGCAGGCCGGGCCGAAATTGCTATTTTTGCCTCGCTTCCGCCACGACTTTTTTTAAGCTGGACTATCTTTCCCTGCGGCCTGCCATCAGGCGCGACGATCGGAGCACCTCATGCGCGCAACACGCCTCGCATTCCATGCAGTCCTGCTGCCAGCGGTGTTCTCGATGGCGCCGGCTTTTGCGGTACCGGCGCTGCAGGCGCATCGCGCGGTCTATGACCTGAGCCTGGACAAAGCCTCAGACCGTTCGGGCATTACCGGCATTTCCGGCCGCATGGTCTATGAGTTCAACGGCTCGCCTTGCGAAGGCTATACGGTGAAGTTCCGCTTCGTCACCCAAATCGCCACCAACGACAATACAACAAAACTGACCGACCAGCAGACGACCACTTTCGAGGACGCCGAAGGCAAGACGTTCTCGTTCGTGACAAAATCCTTCGTCGACCAGAACCTCGACAAGGAGGTCAAGGGCACAGCGACGAAGGAGACGAAGGGGCTCAAGGTAGACATCGACAAGCCGGAGAAGAACAGCCTGGAACTCGCTGCTACCCAGTTTCCGACCCAGCATCTGGTCGAACTGATCGACAAGGCTGAAAAGGGTGAAAATTTCTACGAGACCAACCTGTTCGATGGCTCGGAAGATGCAGACAAGGTGATGACCACCACCGTCGTCGTTGGCAAGAAAGCCGATGCCGACAAAACTGATCCTGAAGCGCCCGCGCTGGCAAAGCTCGCCACTGACAAATATTGGCCTGTCGACATCGCCTATTTCGACGGCACCGACAAGTCAGGCGAGGAGGTGCCGGAATACCGGATCAGCTTCAAGTTGCATGAGAATGGCATCACGCGCGACCTGGTCATGGACTACAATGAATTCTCGATGACCGGCAAGCTGGTCAATCTGTCGTTGTTCGATCAGCCGAAAGCCTGTCCGCCGAAATAGGTCTTCAGGCCGCAGGCGGCTGCGAATGACTTGAACACGCCGCAATTGCCTTGCAGCCTCTACGCCGACCGGCGGTCGGGGGGTGGGGTTGAACAGGATCGATGTGTTCGTAGCGCCGAAGCCCAATCCGGCGCTGATCAAGATCATGACATCAGTCAACCGGCTTGTCATGCTGCACGGTATTCCCGGGTTTCGCGATCTGTTGCCGTTCAACCGCCTGGCCGGACTGCGCGGCGTCGCCAATGTCCGCCACATCGACTTTCCTGACGACGACCGACAGCGGCTGAGGGCCTGTTGCGGTGCAGGCAAGGCAACGTTCATCACGCCTAACCATCCGGAATTCTTTACCGACTGGATGATCGACAAGGAGATTGTCTCGCAGGTCAGTCCGCTCGCGGCATCCTGGGCCACGCATGGCGTCGTCAACGGCCTCGGCCGGTTCATGCAGAAATTCTGGCTGGCCAATAACCTGATCGCCCAGATTCCCGGCAACAGCGGGGCCGCCAAGGAACACTCGATCGCCTGGGCACTCAAAGGGCAGGGTGTGCTCTTGCATCCCGAAGGCGGCGTCGGCTGGCATGCCAACATCGTCGGTCCGCTGCTACCGGGGGCGGTCGAAATGGGGTTCGAAGCGCTCAAGCGCGGTCGCGCCACGGATCGGGATTCCAAGGTTTGGATAGCGCCGGTTGTCTGGAAGCTCGCTTTCACCAAAAACGCCGAGCCGGCGCTGGCGCGGGAATGTGCCTATGTCGAGAAAAGCCTGAAGATCGAACGTCGCGGCGCCGCCGATACGCTGCCGGAGCGCGTCCACCATATCTATGCGACGTTGCTGTCGCGCGATGAGATTGCCTGCGGCATGGCGCCCGACGAACGGGCTTCGTATGACGCGCGTCAGAAGCAACTGCTACTCGAACTGAGCCGGCGCCTGGGGGAGGGTATTTCGCTCGAACCCGATACCGACGAGATCGCCGAGCTTTTACGCAGGTCGCGCCGCTGGTTGCGGGAAGACACCGGTGACGCCGAGCGACAAAAACAGGTCCGGACGCTGGCAGACACGATCCAGCGTCTCCAACGCGTCGGACCTTGGGCCTGGGCCAACCCGCGCATCACGCAAGAGGAGATCGCCGAGCATTTGAAGCGCATTCGCAACGATTATTGCAAGGGCACGCTGCGCGACGCGATCAACCGGTTCGTGCCGCAACCGGCTGGGCCGCGCTGTGCTCATATCCGGGTGCCGGAGCCGTTGGGATTGCACGCCTATTCGGGCACGGTCGAAGACGCGCTCGCCGAACTGCATCGTCGCATGCAGGAGGCCATCACCAGGACCGTAGCCGAACTCGAAGCCGCTGGCGGCTTCATTTTTTATCCGAATCCCTTCTATCATCATTAGCAATGGATCTTGGCTCCGCTGGTCGGCGCAAGATGAAGGAGTGCGGCAAGCCCCATGGCGGTCTATGTCGACGCGGCGATCTGGAAATGGGTCGGCCACCGCTGGTGTCACCTGCTGGCCGACGACACCGACGAGTTGCACCGTTTTGCAGCACAGCTCGGCATCAAGCGCTCGTCCTATCAGGGACCGCCGAAGACATCGGCGCCGCATTATGACATAACCGGCTTCGAGCGCGACCGCGCGGTGCGGCTGGGCGCCATCGAATGCAGCCGCGAGGAGATAGTGGCTGTTTTCCGGCGTGTCCGCGTGCCGAAGGGGAAGATACGACTATAGCCCGGGTGCGCTGATCGCCGCACACTGAGCCGCAACACACCGCAGCGCTGTCGGTAGCTAATCAAGT
This sequence comes from Mesorhizobium robiniae, assembly GCF_040545535.1. Taxonomy (NCBI): domain Bacteria; kingdom Pseudomonadati; phylum Pseudomonadota; class Alphaproteobacteria; order Hyphomicrobiales; family Phyllobacteriaceae; genus Mesorhizobium; species Mesorhizobium robiniae. The sequence goes on along the minus strand of NZ_JBEPMC010000009.1, from coordinate 75 downwards.
TGTCCGGTTTTGGTAGCACATCACTTGTCCGCTTCAGTTTGCGTCGAAGCGGTTCACGCGGCTTGCCTGATGGGG